>JBGSJL010000311.1:0-2055 GCA_041741955.1 Pirellulaceae bacterium
ACCGCCAAGGCCGTCGTCACGATCAAGCACAACGGCGTCCTGATTCATGACAAACTGGAACTCGACCGCAACACGCCGGGTGGCGGTCTCAATGATGAAAGCATGCCGGGTGCCTTGTATCTACAGAATCACGGCGACGCGGTCCGGTTCCGAAACATCTGGGCCGTCGAGAAGAAGTAGCGAGAAGAAGTAGCGATTGCCCGCACACGACTGGTGACATATGATGCCACCAGTCGCCCGGGGGGCACCCTACGCCGTTAACCCTTTTTTGACTGTTTGAAAGAAGTCTTGATGCGATTGAGGTTTGCGGTCATATCTTCCGTTACCACACGAGTTGATAGAACCCCTCTCTCACCCGAAAGGAATCGGGATGTCGCATCAAGACGTCAAGGATGGCAACGTTCGTTTGAAGGGCGAATGTCTCAAGGTCGCTCTCCAGAGTTTGCTCTCGGGAATCAGTTGGTCGATTCGGTTTCGTCAGGATTGCTCGTGGACACCCAAGCTCTTGGCGGCGACTGCAATGTTATGGGCTTGGTCTGATGACAAGACGCTGGTGGAACGATTCCACACGGCTCGCAGCATAGTCATCTTCCTCTTTTCATTGCAACATCAGGTGGCCAAGAGCTATCAGGCTTTCATTAAAATGTCACTGCGTTGGACGGACGAATTGATCTCGCCGATTCAAGTTTCTCTGCGACAACGGCTGCCACTGCAGTTTCCCGACTGCTGGCAGTTGTTTGGCTTCATTCCCTTCGGGGGCGATGGCAGCCGGGTCGAACTCCCACGCACGGAAGCTCATGAGCAGAGGTATTCGCCCAGCCGCAAGTCCAAGAAAAAGAAGCACAAGAAATCTCGAAGCCGCAAGCATTCGCGGAAGGCGATTTCACCGCAGATGTGGCTGACCACGTTGTGGCATGTCGGCACGGGACTGCCTTGGAACTGGCGCACCGGTCCGGCGGACAGCAGCGAGCGGGCTCATTTGCTGGAAATGCTGAGTAGCCTGCCGCAGGCGGCAATGCTCCTCGCCGATGCCGGCTTCGTGGGCTATGACTTCGCGCGACAGATCACCGACAGTGGTCGGCAATTTGTCATTCGCGTGGGATCGAACATCCGGTTGTTGAAACACTTGGGGTGTGTTCGCGAATCGGGAAACACCGTTTATCTTTGGCCCCATGCGGCCGCGAAGAAAAACCAACCGCCCCTGGTTCTGCGGTTGGTGGTTGTGGACAACGGCCGACATCCGGTGTACCTCGTGACCAGTGTCCGTTCCACCCAGCGGCTCTCGGACTCGCAGATTGTGGAACTGTATCGTCGTCGCTGGGGAATCGAATTGTTCTATCGTCATCTCAAACAGTCATTTAACCGCCGCAAGCTGCGCAGCACGAGTCCGGACAATGCACGGCTGGAGCTGGAGTGGTCCCTGATGGGCTTATGGGCGATGGGCTTTTATACTCTGGTGGAAGCCCGACGCCAGCAGACCCTGCCGTCCCGGGTGAGTGTCGCACAGATGTTGCGTGCCTTTCGCCGCGCCATGAAAGACCATCGCCATCCTGCGGAAGACGGGTGGCGACTGCGCCGCGTCCTGCGCGAGTCCATCGTCGATTCTTATAAACGGAAAAACAAAGCGAGTCGAAACTACCCGCGCAAGAAGCAGGAATCCCCACCCGGCAAGCCGATCATCAATAACGCGACCCCTCAACAAATCGCACAAGCCAAAGTAGTTATGGCCCACTATGAAAAAGGGTTAACGGCGTAGAGTGGCACCCGGAAGATGCAAGCTCTATTCGCTCTAGCTCTGGGAACATTCGTCAGCGGCGCATGACGGCTTCATCCAGATTGAAGATCGCTGTGGCCAGAACCGTGGCGGCGGCCAGTTCGACCGGGTCCAGTTGCAGATCGTGTTTCGCCTCACCGACCGCCAGCAGTTTGGTGGAATCGGCCCGGTTGGCGTTGAAAAATTCCCGCTGCTCGATCAGCAGTTGAACCAGGATCGCGGATTCCTTGTCGGTGGGAGGTCGGCCGCAGACGGATTTGAACAGCCATCCCGCGCGGGCC
>JBGSJL010000312.1:0-5544 GCA_041741955.1 Pirellulaceae bacterium
CGGCCTGCCATCACGAACAGCAGACAAGTTGCCAGACAGCCCGCCGCCCAAAATCCCTCGTGACTCAAGCCCGTCGACTTTCCGGAAAGTCGCGATCCCAGAATGGCAATCCCCACCACAGTCAAGATCGCGCACAACACGGACGGCAGTCGCGCCGTAAATTCCGACTCTCCCAAAGCCAAATAACTGAGCATTTGACCCCAGTACAACAGGACCGGCTTGTGATCGCGCAGGCTACCATTGAAGGTTGGTACAATCCAATCGCCGCGCGCCAGCATTTCGTGGCTCGCTCGGGAGTTGCGTGGCTCATCGCGATCCCACAATCGGGCCGAACCGAGTTCCGTGAACAAAACGCCGAGCACCACTAAGGTCAACAGCACGATGCGGGAATAAGAGACTTGGGTCATGTCTAGCGTTGTATGATGTAGTTAGGTAGAGTTTTTCCGATCCTTTGTAATAGTTGATATGGTTCCAAACCAGCAAGAGGAAACATTCCGAGTGGAACATGCTAGCCAGCCGCGTATGAAAGACGAGAGCTTTCTCCTAACATCGCCCGTATTCGATCTAAGTTCGCCCGAGGAAATTGCGGAGCAGCCACGTCCGAGACGCTTGCACTGGTTGGCAATTTGGCTGGTTATCGCCACCATTCTTTCGACATTTTGGGCTGGCGTGGGAGCTTGGGTACCTCAGGCACCTTTCACCCTGTCCGAGCAGCAGGGCTCTTTGATGCCGGTGCGCCAAGCCGTGCTGGCCAACTGGCGGGGAGGACTGGAATTTTCGCTGGGACTCATGGCAATTCTCGGAGCCCATGAACTGGGCCACTACATTTTGACCATTATCTACCGCGTGCCGAGCACGCCGCCTCTGTTCATCCCATTCCCCCTCTACTCCCCCATAGGAACTATGGGCGCGGTGATCATGATGCAAAGCGGCACAGCGGACCGAAAACAGATTTTTGACATTGGATTGGCCGGTCCATTGGCGGGCTTAGTGGTCGCCATTCCCGTACTGATCTACGGGATTACCCATTCCCAGCCGATGCCGTATGCGCCCGATGAATCATTGATCATGGGCCAGCCGCTGCTGATTCAGTGGCTGGCTGCATGGTTGGTCCCCGACCAAGTAGACAAGTTCGTCAGCATTGCCAATACGGAGGCCAGTCCCTTACTGATGGCGGGCTGGGTGGGCCTCCTGGTCACCGGCCTGAACATGATGCCGCTGGGACAACTGGACGGTGGGCATGTGACGTTTGGCTTGTTAGGTAAACACTCTTTTTGGGTTGCTGTGGCAGCGCTGGTGGCTGCGGTGGGTTTCATGATCTATTCCCAGGTCATCATATTTTCGCTGATGCTCGTGTTGGTGCTGTTGATGGGTCTAAGGCATCCACCGAGCAGCGATGATTCGCGGGCTCTCGGCCTACCGCGGCAGATCGTCGGTTGGGCGTCGCTGGTGTTGCCAATCGTATGTATTCCTGCAAATCCCTTGTCGGTGCTGTCATGACAGCCGAGGTATACTAAGGGGCCGGATCATTCCCAATTCTTCCAACCAAAGCGCGTAGGAGACCAACAGACAAAGTGCACGAACACTACCGATCACAGAGTGTGGCTCTCGAGCGATGCGTTCTAGCTCGACTTATCGGCCCAAGCGACGCGTTCACGGAGCACCCACTCGACGAAATGACCGGACTTGCCCGGTCGGCAGGCACGCAAGTCATGGCTGGCGTCGTGCAGCGGCGTGAATCGCCGGACCCAAAGACCTTTCTCGGCAAAGGCAAAGTGGCAGAGCTACGGCAGTTGGTCGAAATGCATTCCGCTGACGTCGTCGTATTCGACAACGATCTCTCGCCCAGCCAAACTCGCAACCTCGAAAAAGCCGTCGAAACAAAGGTGCTCGATCGCACCGAACTTATTCTCGATATTTTTGCATCGAGCGCCAGGACCCACGAAGCACGATTGGCCGTTGAGCTCGCACAGCTCGAGTACTCGCTGCCGCGTCTGAAGCGATTGTGGACTCACCTCTCGCGGCAATCGATGGGTGTTGGCATGCGTGGCCCGGGCGAAAAGCAGTTGGAAGTCGACCGTCGGCTCGTCGAAAAACGCATCCACGAATTGAAGGGCGATTTGCATAAGGTCGAAAAGCGAAAGCAGCGGGAGGTGGCCGGTCGCCGCGACTATTTGACCGTCTCGCTGGTGGGTTATACCAACGCCGGTAAGAGCACGCTGATGAATACCCTGACGGATGCCAATGTGAAAGCCGTCGACAAACTTTTTGCTACGCTTGATACGCGCACGCGGAAGTGGACTCTTCCAAGCTGGGGACCGGTGCTCCTGAGCGACACGGTCGGTTTCATTCGCGATTTGCCGCACAAATTGGTGGCCAGCTTTCGTGCGACTTTGGAGGAGGCTCGCGAAGCGGACTTGCTGCTGCACGTTGCCGACGCGAGCAACCCAGCGGTGCTGGATCAAATTTCGGCGGTCTTCAGTGTGCTGAAAGAACTCGGGATCGACGAAAAGCAAACTCTGCTGGTCATCAACAAAATTGATGTCCCAGGTGCCGAAGAGCGCATGCGCGCCGTCCAAAATCGTTACCGTTTCAGCGTAGCTGTTAGCGCACGCAGCGGCCTTGGCCTCGATGCACTGGCTGCGCGCGTCAGTAGCGAACTGAGCTCCGACTTCGTGACGCTCAGCGTGCGATTGGATGTCGGCGACGGAAAGACCATGGCCTGGCTGGCTAAGTCGGGTGAGATTACCAGCAAGCAGTTTCATGACAATTACGTTGAGATTCATGCGCGGATGCCCGCTCGGTTAGCTGGCCGACTGGCCCGCGAAGGTCATCCGCTCGAGATTCTTCACGGCGAACTGCCCAAAGAGCAACCCAAGGTAGAAACCTGGGAGGAGAAATTACCGACCGTCGGCAGCTCGCTGCCGTCCCCATCTCAGCCACCGCTCGCGCTGCCCGATGAACTCGCGCTGCCCGATGAAGATGTCGCGTGAATTGGCGCCGCCTGCTAAGATTCCCCACTACTCCTGACCACGATTGTTTCCAAGAGCAAAGCATTGACAACCCAGCCATCGGCCCGAGCGGATTACGTTAGCCAACTCGAGGATGCGCGCACCGAGATTGCTCGGCTTCAATCGCGGCACGTCAAAATGGTCTGGGTGCGGACATGCCTGTTTTTTTTGGCGGCGATCTGCCTGTTTTTTGGCTACGGGCAACTTGCGTTTCGCCTGCCACTATTGACGCTGGGCTGGTTGTCCGTGGCGGCTTTTTTTGTAGCCATCGTCAGCCACGAGCACTTGCGGCTTACCCGCTTGCGATTCGAGTCCCAAGCCAACTTGATGGAGCGACTGTTGGCTCGGCTGGATCGAAATTGGGACAAACTACCCGATACGAAACTGCTGCCCGAGCTTTCTGAATTGACGGTAGCAGACGACCTCGACTTGGCCGGCAACGCAAGTTTACTCAGCCTGCTGTCTTTGGCTGGTACCCCGCCGGGAAAGCGAACCGTGCAACGCTGGCTCTCTGAAAACGCAACTTGGGAAGCGGTGCGCAGCCGCCAGCAAGCCGTGCGCGCGCTTGTTCCGCATCGCGACTTGCGGATGTCGATTATCAAAACGGTCCAGGCCAACAGCGATGGCACCGAGGATGTATATGGCTTGCCCAAATGGGCTCAGAGTCCCGACTGGCTGCCACAACACCGTATTGCTTGGGCCCTGAGCTATCTAGGCCCCGCCTGCGTCGGAGCTGGCATGATCGCCGTCATGACGGCGATTTTCACTCAAGACAAGACCGCGTTACCTAACATCGCACTGGGTCTGTTGGGCGCAGGACTTGTTCTGAATGTTCTCGTAACCGTTTTTTGGGGCAGTTGGATTCACGATATTTTTCAACAGGTGACGGGTACCCATCAAGCCACTTTCCAATTCGCAAATGTTTTCGATTCCTTTGAGAAACTACCTAGCGACGGTGGCCTGCTAGACGACATACGACGGACAGCCGTCGAAGACCTAGACTGCGCCCGAGCTGGCTTCGGCAAGCTGCTATGGATTGTACGACTGGCAAATTTCCAGCGCGACGTGCTGATGTACCTAGTCTATCTTGCGCTTCAACTTTTGTTTCTTTGGGATTTTCGAGTCCTAAAATTGCTCGAAGGTTGGAAGCATCGTTTTGGCGCGAGCGTTGCAGGTTGGTTCGACTCGCTGGGCGTTTGCGAAGCTGTCATCAGTAGCGCGACCCTGGCCGATGAAAACCCCCAGTGGTGTTTTCCGCAGCCACAACTCGACAAAGCCATTCGGCTGAAAGCCATTCGGCTGGGGCACCCCTTGCTCAGCGACACGGCCCGGGTCGAAAACGACTTGATCATGACCACAGACCAACCGCTGCTGCTGGTCACGGGATCGAACATGGCCGGCAAGAGCACGTTCCTTCGCGCGCTGGGTTTAAACCTGTTGCTGGCCCGGGCGGGCAGTCCCGTCTGCGCGACCGACTTTTCCGCACCGCTCTTCGATCTGGCAACTAGCATTCGTGTCCGCGACAGTTTGCGCGACGGCGTCTCGTTTTTCATGGCGGAACTCAAGCGACTCAAGGAAGTTGTGGATCAGGCTCAATCTCAGTCCGACAACACCGAAAACCCAGTGTTATTTTTGCTGGATGAGATCCTTCAGGGAACCAACAGCCGCGAACGTCAATTGGCTGTAACCACAGTCATCGAACGCCTTATCAGTTACGGTGCCGCCGGCCTGCTTTCTACGCACGATTTGGATTTAGCGACAGTCGATGCGATCGCGCAGGTCAGTCAAATTGTGCATTTCCATGAATACTTCGAGACGGTCGAAGGCCGCGAAATTATGCGGTTTGATTACAAAATGCGTCCCGGTTCCACTCCCACGACCAATGCCTTGAAGCTCTTAAAGCTCGTCGGCCTGGAGTGATAGCGTTTCCCTTGGCCAAATCGCCGGAAGCGATTCGGCCAAGGAGACAGAGCGATGCAGCGTATCTCAGTACGCCAAAGCGGACTCCGTCAGAGACAACTTCCGACGGACGTGCACGCTGTCCACTTACGAAATCGTCGGGACTTTAACGGGGCGTCAGACCTTTGGAACTCTTGCTCCCTACTCCTTCGGTACTCCGGGGGAGAAGGGCTGGGGATGAGGGGGTCTGGCCTTGCGAGATCACCGCAGGGATAAGCCGGACGCAAGCGAAACCAACGGCAACGACCGAAGTCTGGCGACTCCGGCTACGCTTAATTTATGGCTGCCGCTCGCTGACGAGCCTCAGGCTGCGATCGGACGAACCACGCAGACAATGCAAATTCAATTCCATGAGCTGGCTGGCACCCACGCGTTGCATACAGGCACGCAGTGTAAGTTTGCAGGCATCCAGTCGCTGCCGGACCTCGGGCAAAGCTACAGGCTTGCGGCTCACGGGGGTCGCAATTCCACGCAGCATGCCGCCGCTGGTGCTAGCCGCTTGCGACTGCGGTTGAACTTTGGGAATGCAGGGTAAGAGCAAACTGTCCAAGCTAACGGCCGAGGCCCCTAAAGC
>JBGSJL010000313.1:0-2467 GCA_041741955.1 Pirellulaceae bacterium
TTCGACTAAGTCCAATTGCAGCGAGTCGCTGGACGAGAGTTGGGGTTCGATGCCATCGACGATAAAACGTCGCGTTCCATGGATTAAGTGTCCGTACACAAAGCGAAACAACTGTGGCATGCGGCGATTCATTGCGGATTGCCAAGCGTGCCATTGATCGGTGTCCAATTGACTCCGCAGCACCCGCTGACCGCTGTATCCTAAGAAGGGCAAGATGTCGTTGGGACGGCCCGTCTGAAATGGGCACGCTAAATTGTCCAGCTCGATATTGCCCGCCGTTAACTTCTGAGCAAACATGCGCTCGTGATAGCCGAAATGGTTTTGCGAATCACCGCGGCTAGAAAGATCGATGATGGCGCCAGGACAGCCATCTCCATGCCCATCAATGCCAATGTCGGCATGGTAGAAATGCATTGCAAATTGTGTCTTGCCAACACCCGTAGCACCAATGATCATCGTCAACGTGCCTGGCAAAAGTCCGCCTCCCAGCGCATTGTCCAGTTCGCGGATCCCAGTTGAGAGTCGTCTAGTCAAGTTACTGTGCTTTAAATCAATCGAGCGATTGTCCACTGCTGGAACCGAGCGAGTAGTATACAATGTGCGCGGAACTTTTTGCGAATAAGGGAGATTTCCATGCGTGTTTTTGCTTTCAGCATCTTGTCGATCGGTTTGCAGTTTGTGCCAGTTGGTTGGACCAACGCGGCTGACAAACCCAACGTGATTTTTATCATGGCCGACGATCTCGGTTACGGCGACTTGGGCTGTTATGGGCAACAAGTCATCAAGACACCACGCTTGGACCAGATGGCCAACGAAGGCATGCGATTTACTCAGTTTTATGCGGGCTGCCCAGTCTGCGCACCTAGTCGCAGTGTCTTGATGACCGGTTTGCACACGGGTCATACGCACGTGCGCGGAAATGCCGGTGGTGAAGACACGCGGATCCAGTCGTTGCGCGACGAGGACGTGACCGTTGCCGAAATCCTCAAGCCGCTCGGGTATCGCACAGCTCTTATTGGCAAATGGGGGTTGGGAGAAGTGGACCAGCCTGGATTCCCGTTGCGACAGGGTTTCGACTATTTTTATGGCTATCTCAGCCAGGTGCATGCACACAACTACTATCCAGAATTTTTGTATCGTAATGACACGCAGGTCAAGCTGAGGAATGAAGTTCAGTTGCCCGAGGGCAAGCAGCCTGGTTTTCTCAGCGGCTACGCGACCAAACGCGTAGACTATTCGCACGATTTAATCGCCGGAGAAGCCCTGCAGTTTGTGCGAGAAAATGCCACAGCTCATTTCTTTTTGTACTTGGCACTGACCATTCCCCATGCCAATAACGAAGGGGCTCGGATGTCCGGCAACGGTGCGGAAGTTCCAACTTACGGCATCTATGCCAGCGAAGACTGGCCCGATCAAGACAAGGGCCAAGCCGCCATGATCTCGCGGATGGACGGCGATATCGGACGTCTGCTGGACCTGCTCCGCGAACTGAGTATCGACGAACACACGATCGTATTCTTTACTAGCGACAATGGTCCGCATGATGAATCCAATCACAACCTAGAGCGATTTAAGCCCAGCGGCCCGCTGCGGGGAATCAAGCGCGCGTTGACCGAAGGTGGCGTGCGCGTGCCGATGTTGGCTCGCTGCCCAGGCAGGATCCAAGCCGGTAGCGTGTCGGAACATATCGGCTACTTCGCCGATATTCTGCCCACGCTGGCCGAATTGACTGGTGCGAAGTTGGAAACGCCCACCGACGGAATTAGCATCGTGCCAACCTTGCTAAATAGTGGCACGCAACCCCAGCATGAATACCTGTATTGGGAATTCTACGAGCAGGGCTCGCGACAGTCGGTGCGCTTCGGCGACTGGGTCGCCATTCGCCAACCCATGCTCACTGGCAATGTAACACTCTACAATTTGGCTGTGGATGTTTCTGAAAAGCAAGATGTGGCTGGCGAACATCCCGATGTGGTCGCCAAGGCGGTCGGCTTTTTGGACGAGGCTCACGTTCATCATGACAATTGGACTCCACGTGGAAATCCCTCTCCGTGACCGAGGCTTGAGCAATTTTGTACGTTCTGTGTTAACTCGGGATTCTCAATCGTATGCCTCGCTTGCACGCTTTACCGCGACGAGTTACCCAATACCTTTTGCACGTTAGCTGATCTCCATCTTGATCGTAGCCACCGAGCTCCAGAAAAAATTCCACTGGTCGGGTAGAACGACCCATGCTCTGCGAGGCATTTCGTTTTCAGTGATGGCCGGGGAAGTATTTGGTCTACTGGGACCCAACGGTGCGGGAAAAACAACCACGCTGCGCATCATTATGGGATTGCTCAAACCCGACTCTGGCTACGCAGAGATTGGTGGCGTGCGCACAGGTCCCGACTCAGCAGCGGTTCGCGCCAATATCGGCATGGTATCTACCAATGATGGCGTCTATCCGTGGCTGACCGTGCGCGAG
>JBGSJL010000314.1:0-1624 GCA_041741955.1 Pirellulaceae bacterium
CGCGTCTTCGCCGTCGCGACGCCGGTGCATATCGGCAGCTCGACGCAGGTCTGGGACTGCGAAGTGACGAGCGACAAGGGCAAGCGCATGGCCCTGTTCCGTTGCTCGCAGATGGTGCTAAGACCCAAGACATGAGCGACCAGCCCGCCTGCCCCGAATGCGAATCCTATCTCACCTATGAAGATGGCCCGCTGCTGATCTGTCCCGAGTGCGGGCATGAGTGGGCGGCGGCCGCGCCGAAGGCGGAGGGCAAGGTGATCAGGGATTCCGTCGGTAACCCGCTCGCGGATGGCGACACGGTGACCGTGATCAAGGACCTCAAGGTGAAGGGCTCATCCCTCGTTGTGAAACGCGGCACGAAGGTGAAAAACATCCGGCTCGTGGACGTCGACCATGACATCGATTGCAAGATCGACGGGATTGGCGCGATGGGGCTGAAGTCGGAGTTCGTGAAGAAGGCTTGAGGATCAGCGATACTAACCTAACCAAGGCCTGTCCTGGAGCCGAACCGTTGCACTTTCCAATTGAAATTTAGTTTAGAGGTGCTAATTTGCAACTTATGAGCAAGTTCACTTCCAAAACCATCAAAACGGGCCGCGATTCAGCCTCAGGTCAATTCGTTACTTTGAAGGATGGAAGAAAACTTGTTGCCCCTCCGTCTGGTGGGGAATTGAAGAAATCTGAAATCCGTCGAGCAGTTACGACGGTTGTTCAAGAACGTCGCGCGAAAGCGGGTTAGTTGAGAACGACTTATTCTCGTTCTGTATTCGTCAACTGCCCATTTTCACCCGATTTCGCACCGATGTTTAGAGCAATGGTATTTGCAGTCGTCGATTGTGGGTATCAAACGCGTTGCGCACTCGAAGCCAATGATGGCGGACAGATAAGACTTCAAAAGATCGAGAACATAATCGAGCAATCCAAATTCGGCATTCATGACCTATCGAACATGGATCTTGATGAGAGAGCTAGACTTCCCCGGTTCAACATGCCGCTTGAATTGGGGTTGTTCGTTGGCGCCAAACGCTTTGGTGAAGAAAATCAAAAGGACAAGCGCCTAATAATTCTCGACAGCGATCCACATCGATACAAAGTGGCCATCTCTGATATTTCAGGTCAAGACATAAGTTCTCACGAAGGACGCCCCGAGATAGCCATTCGTTGTGTTAGAGATTGGCTGAAGGACGTATCTCGCCGAAAAAGTATACCGGGTGCGAACTACATTGTTGAACGATTTCAGCGTTATGAAACTGACCTTCCAAAGATTTGCCGCTTGTTGAAGTACGATTCTGACGCACTGACATTCAACGACTTGTGGGAAACCATGGTCGAATGGCAAAAGGTAAACGCAGAGCCGTAAGCGCCCTAAACCCCCGCCTCTTTCCATCCGCCTGCGGACGTTTGCTGGAAATACCGCGTCACCAGCCCGGAATCCTTCGCCGCCTTGAACTGCTCCCGCGCCCTTGCGCGGGTGTCCTTGTCGGCGTCTTCGAAGATCACCATGCAACGCTTGAACGGCGCCTCGACCGGCGCGTCCGTGCCGTCCATCAGCACCAGCGCATCGGCATTGTTGGCGTTCTTCATCTTGGCCGACAGCAGCACCGGCTGGCGCGCCGCGTCCAGC
>JBGSJL010000315.1:0-3536 GCA_041741955.1 Pirellulaceae bacterium
AACTTTACATGGGTCAGGCAGATGGGCGGCAGCGGTGCCGATCGTGGCGAGGATGTGAATGTCACCGCCGCGGGGAACATCACCACGACTGGTTCGTTTACCGGTTTGGTCGATTTCAATCCTGGCAACGGCACGAACAATTTCATCAGCACCGGCAACGCAGACGGCTTCATTCAGCAATTGACCGGGACGGGTAATTACCGCTGGGCTCAAGCTTTTGGTGCGGCTGGAACTTCCGATCGCGGCAATGATGTTACCTCAGATGCCGCCAGTAATGTATTTGTGACAGGTGTCAGCAATGGCGACGTGTGGGTGCGGCGTCTAACAGCGAACGGCGCGACGACTTGGACGCGGACTTTCGGTGGCACGTCAACCGATATTGGCGAATCGATCGACGTGGCCGCTGACGGCACGCTGCTGGTCGCCGGTTCCTTCCGCTCGACAGTCAATTTCGGTAGTGGCAATCGCGTCTCGGCTGGCGGTAGCGACGGGTTCGTTTTGAGTTTGAATGGCCAAGGAAATTACACGTCGGTTAATGTCTTCGGCGGTACGCTCGATGACTCCGCTTTGGCAGCCGAACGCGAAGACGCCGACAGTTATCTCATCGCCGGTAACTTCCGCGGGGCGGTGACCGTTGATGCGGGTACCACTCCGCAGCCTTTGACCTCGAATGGTGGTAGCGACGCCTTTTTCGCGCGCGTTGCAAGCGTTATTGGTTTGGACGATGGTGCAGTGCAACTCACCTCTACCGACTTGAATGGCTTTCAGTTTAATTTCTATGGCATCAACTACACTGACCTGTACGTCAGCAGCAATGGCTTGATCAGCTTTACTGCCCCCAACGCGAGCAGTGCCAATACCGATTTGTTGACAGCACCTGCGGACCCGATTATCGCCGCCTTTTGGGAAGACCTGCGGACTGGTGCTGCTGACGTTGAAGCGGTCTTTTGGCAAGTTTTCGGCACCGGCAGCGATCAACGACTAGTGGTGCAGTGGAGCGGTGTCCAAGTCGACAATGCCAATGCGGCGGCCGTCGGACCACTTGACTTTGAAGCGGTGCTATACGAACGCGATGGGTCGATTCAGTTGAACTATCGCCGCGTGGCTGGTCCGCAAATCATTGCGGCAGGCCCCGAAACTCCAGTTGGCACGTTCACCAAGGGCTCGCAGCAGAATACTGCGATCGCCTCCGACGCCGCAGGCAATTACGTGGTGGTTTGGCAAAGCGCCCTTCAGGATGGCGATTCGAATGGCGTCTATGGGCGGCGTTATAATGCAGCCGGAAATCCGTTAGGGGCTGAGTTCCAGATATCTCAAACGACCGTCGGCGCTCAGGACAATCCGTTTGTCGCTATGAATGCCTCAGGGCGGTTTGTTGTTAGCTGGCAGGGCGCTGGCGTGGGAGATGCCGACACAGGTGTCTTCGCGCGTATCTATAACGCCTCGGGGACTCCCGTCACCGACGAATTCGCGGTCCCGGCGGACCTGACCGGTTCACAGACAGACAGTGGAGTGGGAATCGACACGACTGGCAACTTCGTGGTGACTTGGAGTGGCGTGGGAGTCGATGACGCCGCCGGCATTTACGCACGTCGCTTTAATGCCGCCGGTCAACCTCAAGGATTGGTCAATGAGATTCAACGCATTCGCTTCTTGAGTGCACCAGCCGTCGGTTCGACCTTCACGCTGATCCACTCCGGCGTGCAGACAGCACCCATTGCGATCGCGGCCAATCCGACGATTACGGCGAACAATATTCGCGACGAACTAAGGGCCTTGGCGAATACCGACATACTGCTGACAGTCGCATCACTGCCAAACGCGAACGAAGTTCAAACATTGAACTTTACCGGCAGCCCAGCCTCCGGAACGGTAGTGCTCGAGTTTAATGCACTGACCACGACCCCGATCACGTTCCTTGGTGCGGGTATGGGAGCCGCTACGGCAACCAATATTCAAACTGCGTTAACGGCCTTGGTGGGGGTCGGCGCGGGAAATGTGACCGTGGCTCAAGTGGGAGCTAGCGATACACAGTTTACCGTTACGTTTAGCGGTGGTGCCTTGGCTGGTACCGATCAACCTCTGATTGTTGTCCGCAACAACAGCTTGAACCAGGGTTCGTTGGCTATCGTGGAAACGACCGCTGGGTCGACCAGCGGATTAGATTTTGAAGTAACTTTCTTAGGGACCGATGGTGGCACCAATCAACCGTTACTCACGCATGGGCTAACGCAGAATGGCGTGACCCATCTGCAGATCTCCACGCGGCGGGATGGCTCCACTGGTCAAATCCGTGTCAATAATTTTGTCACCGGTAGTCAGTCCGGTCCCAAGATCGACGTCTTCTCCACGGGCGAATTTAACATCGCGTGGACCAGTGCCAATCAAGATGGCAATTTGAATGGCAGCTTTGCCAAACGCTTTGATGCCAATGGCGTGGCCGTTGCCGAAGAGTTTGACGAATTACAACGACTGGTCATCAATGGTCCTCCGAATGACAATTCGAATTATCGACTGCGGCTGGGTGGCACAGGCGGACCGACGACTGGCAATATCGTCTACGTGGGAGCGGGGGCTGGTTCGCAAAATGCCGCTCGTATTCAAACTGCCCTGCGGGCACTCCCCAATCTTGGGACGGTGACGGTTACTCCAGTTCCTGGAACATCCAATGAAGTGCAACTCCTGAACTTGGGTGCTAGCTTCCCGCAACCGCAAATCGGTACGTTCCGCCTGGCGCACCGCGGAGTGATCACAGCACCTATTGTCTTCGCTGGCAATCAAGCCGCTAACGCCGCTGCGACAGCGACTGCAATTCAAGATGCCTTGCGCGCCTTAGCCAATACGGACGCCTTGCTGACGGTTGTACCTCTAACAAATGGTGCCAACAACGATCCCTTCCGCTTTGTCGTAACTTTCCTCGGGACAGACGGAGGCATCGATCATCCCAATCTGGTTTTGGTAGACAATCAACTCAATCAAGGGACCGTGGCAATTTCGACCATCAATGATGGTGGCAAGAGCGACAATGAATTTATCGTGGCCTTTAACGGCGCTTCGGGACGACAGGATCAGCCCGCAATTCAACTTGCAAACAACACTGGCGGCGTGTCATCCATCACCTCGGTCGAATTGGTGAAAGGTGTTAATAGCGAATTCCAAGTTAACGTTGAAACGACCAACAACCAAAATTCAAATGATATCGTCATTCGCCCAGACGGTAGCTACTTTTACGTCTGGCAAAGCACCGGTCAGGACGGCGACGGTAACAGTGTCTATGGAAAGTTATACGCCGCCAACGGATCGATACTTCGCGATGAATTCCAGCTCAACACCTACACGCAGTCCAATCAGGCTCGACCGAGGGCGGGGGTTGATGCGGCTGGAAATCTAGTGGTAGTCTGGCATAGTTTGGGGCAAGATGGGGATGGTCTCGGTGTTTATGCTCGGCGGTTGGGAGCCGACGGCTTCGCTTTAGGGGATGAATTCCTAGTCAATACGCTCACCGCAGGAGATCAAAGCAGTCCGTTTGTGACGGT
>JBGSJL010000316.1:0-4064 GCA_041741955.1 Pirellulaceae bacterium
CTATATATGGCGCGGCCTGTTCATGCTCGCTGTAACGACGAGCTTTTTTATTAACCGCACCTTGGGCCAGGTCGAATTGCTGCGACAGGACGGCTACGGCTTTTTCTGGTCGATAAAGCGCGTGATCAAAGCCGGTTTTGGTAAAGGTGGCATTGGCCGCAATGTCCTTCTGCCTTGGGCAGACTTTTTCCGACTTGGCTTTCATCCATGGGATAAAGATGACCGGCTGCTGCTTGCACGGGGCGAAGCCGACCTCGCGATGATCGCCGCGCGCCGCGCGGGATATCAGCGACGCGATTCCGACGATCCGGGACACGATATTAGAATCTCGGCCGCGGCCTAAATTCTTTCAACTAAATGCTACCTTGCAATTGCCGGCGTGGCTTTCGTCTCTCCGAAGTGAAGCAGAAGCTATTGAGTAGCACCCCGTTATAGCTTAATGGCAAGGAAATGAGCCGTAATAAATCCGCCGTGGCAGAGTGCGTATAAAAATGCCGGACAGCAACAAATCCCCACTAGTTCAACTTTCAGCCGCGGTTATCTCCGCTCTGGCTTGGATTTCCAATCTCGATCGGCGAGCAAAAAAGCTTATTGCCTTCGCGGCTGACTCCATGATCTGCATATTTGCAATCTGGCTGGCGTTTTCTCTGCGGCTTGGCGACTGGCAATTGTGGAACGCTTCGATCCGAAATGTCATGCTAGCGTCCTTTATCTTTTGGCCGCCTGTGTTTCTCATATTCGGCGTATACCGATCGATTTTCCGTTTTGCCGGTTCAGGGACGATAACCGAATTGGCGAGGGCGGTTTCAATTTTTGCGCTGGCAATGTCCCTGACCTTTACAGTGATGGCAGTCCCTGGAGTGCCCCGTACATTGGGGATGCTGGTTCCGATCCTATTTTTCCTGGGGCTGTTAATGAGCCGCATCATGGTTCGGTACATTATCAGTGATTTGCTCGGACAACGAGCTTTTGGCGGCGAGACCAAAAGGGTGTTGATTTATGGCGCAGGCAATGCGGGTCAGCAACTGGCGCTCTCAACACGACATTATCCGGGGATGTTTTTGCTCGGGTTTGTTGATGATGACCGCCGCCTCAAGGGGCAGAGGCTTGATGCCATTTCGATTTTTCATTCAAGCGGGCTTGCTGAGCTTGTGGGGCGACTAGAGATAACAGATGTCCTACTGGCTATGCCATCGATGAGCCGCAGCAAGCGCAAAGGCATTGTCGATGAACTGAAGCAGTTTAATGTCCATGTTCAGACGCTTCCGCAGGTTCAGGACATTGTCGCAGGCAAAGTCACTATTGCCGACCTTCGCGAAGTCGAACTTGATGATTTGCTGGGACGAGATGCCGTAGCTCCAAACCATTTGCTGATGGGCCGCAATATCGTCGGCAAAACGGCCATGGTTACGGGGGCGGGCGGGTCGATTGGTAGCGAACTGTGTCGCCAGATCATGGCTATCGGACCACGCAGGCTCATACTCGTCGAGATGTCGGAATATGCGCTTTACAAGATTGAGCAAGAATTGGTTGGGCATATCGCAGATGGTCAATTTCGCGCCGACATCGAAATTTTTGCGGAACTGGTCAACACGACAGCTGCCCGTCCCGTCGCATCGCTGATGGCGGCATATCGACCTGAAACGGTTTTTCACGCCGCGGCTTACAAACATGTCCCGCTATTGGAGCATAATCCGATTTCGGGGCTCGGAAATAATATCTTATCCACCAAGAATTTGGTGCTCGCAGCCGAGCAAAACAACGTTTCGCATTTTATCCTGATTAGCACCGACAAAGCCGTGCGCCCGACTAACGTTATGGGTGCAAGCAAAAGGGTGTGCGAACAAATATTGCAAGCGAAGACGAAGGCAGGATCGAAGACCAAGTTCAGCATGGTGCGTTTTGGCAATGTACTTGGCTCCAGTGGCTCGGTGGTGCCGCGATTCAAAGAGCAGATCGCCAATGGAGGTCCGGTAACGCTCACTCATAAGGACATCATCCGTTATTTCATGACGATTCCCGAAGCGGCGCAGCTTGTGATTCAAGCAGGAAGTATGACCCAAGGCGGGGAGGTCTTTGTGCTTGATATGGGTAAACCCGTCAGGATCTACGATCTGGCGACAACCCTTATCAACCTGTCAGGTTTGACTGTCCGCGATGAAACCAATCCAGACGGCGACATCGCCATCGAAGAGATCGGCCTGCGGCCCGGTGAAAAGCTTTTCGAAGAATTGCTGATCGGCGAGAATCCCATGCCTACGAAACACAAGCGCATCATGCAGGCGATGGAAGGGCACATCGAATGGGACGTTCTGTCCAAAGCGCTCGAGAAACTCGAAGCCCATGTGCTCACGGGAGATCGAAATGCTGCCGTTAGCTTGCTTCGCGAACTCGTTCCTGAATATGGTCCCGAAAATAGCGGTGAATCGATGGGCGTGGCAGCGGCCTGACTTCAGGCCGCTCGCAGGCGCTCAAAATGCTCTCGCATACTGGGTGGTGGCATGAGGGTCCCTGATTGAGCATTGTCGCCTGCCTCCTCAAATAATTTTTCATACATCGCGCAAGCCACGACCTGACCGCGGCCTTCGCTGCGGCGATGCTCGCTCTTGCCGGTGCTACGGAACCCGAGTTTCTGTAGGACGCGTCCCGAAGCAGGGTTATCGATGAAATGGCCGGACACTAGCTTGCGATGGCCAACAGCCTGTGCGATTTTCATGACCGCACGTCCCGCTTCGCTGGCGAAGCCTAGACCCCAATAGGGCCGTGCAATCCAATAGCCGAGCTCCGCTTCGCCGTTATGTTTTCCAAGACCGCAGGCACCGATCAAGCGCGGCGCACTGTCGGTGCGCAGCATTAACAGAAACGCCGGGTATTTCTCGTCATGTTGGAGAGTTGCAAATCGCACGGCCTCTTCAACCGTATACGGCCAGGGTGCGCTTGCCAGATTACGAACAATGCCTTCATCAGCAATCGCCGCGTGCAGCTCGGCTGCATCTTCGGGCCAGCTTGGCCTCAATAATAATCTTTCGGTTCTTGCGAACATTATGTCTCTCCGGTTCTTGGGGCTGCCTTTTGCAGAGCAAAGCGACAGTCCTGTTACAGCGCGCCTCCGAAGAGGCGTAGAACAGGGAGAAAGAGGCAAAAAGAAAGGGAGGCGGGTTGACCCGTCTCCCTGTTCAAAGGTGGAAACCACCTGTAGCGATTTCCGGGTCATCCTGCTGGACAACCCGTCATCGATTGTCCGTTATTATTCTGCGGCCATCGCCGGCATATCGACCGACACATATTTGCGGCCGAGTTTACCGGCGTGGAATCGCACGCGGCCCTCAACGAGCGCAAACAAGGTGTGATCCTTGCCAAGACCAACGCCAGCACCCGGATAAACCCTGGTGCCGCGCTGACGGATGATAATGTTGCCGCCGATGACGCTTTCGCCACCGAACTTCTTCACGCCAAGACGACGGCCCGCTGAATCGCGACCGTTGCGTGACGAACCACCTGCTTTTTTATGTGCCATGGTCTAAACTCCTTGAGCTAGCTGAGCCGAAGCTCAGGCTTCTTTCTTGGCTGCGGCCTTCTTGGGCGCAGCGGCTTTCTTTGGTGCGGCTTCTTTAGCTGGAGCAGCATCGGCAGCGGGTGCAGCTTCAACCTTCTCAGCCTTAGGCGCGGCGGCCTTCTTCTCTTCCTTGCCGACAGCAAGAATGCGCAGCAGCGTCAGCGACTGACGATGACCCTGTTTGCGGCGATAGTTATGGCGGCGACGCTTTTTGAAAACGATCACCTTTTCGCCACGCTCTTGCGCGATGATTTCGGCAGAAACCGTCAGGTCCTTAAGGTCAGCGGCCTTGTCGCCGTCTCCGGCCAACAGGATATCACCCAGCGAGATCTTGTCACCCGTTTCACCAGACAGTTTTTCAACTGCAATTTTGTCTCCGGCGGCTACGCGATACTGCTTGCCGCCTGTGCGCACGATAGCGAACATGGCTTTAACTCATCCATTTCTACAGCTTAGCGCTCTTGTGAAGCGCGGTTGCTCAAACGCGTAACTCCGAAAGACGAATCTC
>JBGSJL010000317.1:0-2246 GCA_041741955.1 Pirellulaceae bacterium
CGCAGAGCAGCGACTTGGCAGCCATCACCCGCACCGCCGATGTCCTGGTGGCGGCCGTGGGCCGCCCGAAACTAATTACGGCGGACATGGTAAAAATTGGAGCAGTGGTGGTGGACGTCGGAATCAACCGACTCGACGAGCAACTGGTTGGCGACGTTGATTTCGACTCCGTTCGCGAGGTAGCCAGCGCGATCACGCCCGTGCCTGGCGGCGTCGGGCCCCTGACCATTGCCATGCTTCTGCAAAACACGCTAACCGCCTGCCGGCTCCAAAACAGCGACTGCGCTGTCGGCTCACAAACCCGTAGCGAATCTGATAAAATCGGAGCCGACTTGAAATCAATTCGGGTCTAGCGTCACTTATTCCTTTGCGAGAAAACTATGAATTTGGTACGAATCTACAAGCAGTGTTTTGGGAGCTTGTTGGCAATATCGGTTGCTTCTCAGTTGTCCCTGGCAGACGATTGGCCAACGTTTCGCGGTGCCGATCGGACTGCAGTTTCCAAAGAGACCAATCTGCTCGACAGCTGGCCCGAGGGCGGACCGGAGCTTGTCTGGACAGCCAAGGGTGCCGGTCGTGGTTACGCCAGTCCTGCGGTGGCTGACGGACGCATTTACACGCTGGGAGACGGTCCTTCGACCGCCGATGATCAAGATGAGTATATGACTTGCTATTCGGCTTCCGATGGCACTCAGCTTTGGAAAGTCAAAACCGGCCCAGCTTGGAACGAAGGCAGCAAGTTATCCTGGCAGGGTTCGCGCAGCACGCCGACCGTCGATGGAAAAAACGTATATGTCATCACGCCGCACGGCGAACTAATTTGCTCCAAAACAGACAATGGCGAGATCGCGTGGAGGCGGGATCTGAAGAGCCAATTTCAGGGAACGAAGAAGGATGGATGGGGTTACAGCGAATCTCCGCTGATCGATGGCAACCGACTGGTTTGCACCCCTGGTGGTCCCGATGCGACTGTCGTAGCCCTGGATAAGTCCACTGGCGAATTGATTTGGAAGTGCTCGCGACCGAAGGATGTCGGGGCAGGCCACTCCTCGATTGTGATTTCATACGTCGGCGGGCAAAAAGTTTATGTTCAGAACACTGGTGGCGGACCCATGGGAGTCGCCGCCGAGAGTGGAAAACTCTTGTGGTCGTATGACATGAAGGCTCCGACGGCTTTCATTCCATCGCCGGTCATTAAAGGCGATTATGTTTTCTCAGTTGCTGGATACAACCTGGGTGGCGCGCTGTTGCAGCAAGTGCCCGGTCCCGGTGGTTCGGTGAGCATCAAGGAAATATACGGCCTCAAGCCCGAGCTGGGCAACAAACATGGCGGAGTGATACTGATCGGCGACCAAATTTATGCAGGCAAGGAAGATAAAAATGCCATTTACTGCGCCGACATGATGACTGGCAATGTCCGATGGGAGGAACGCGGATCTGGCTCGAACTCGACCTCGGTAATTTCCGCAGATGGCAAGCTCTACCTTCGCTATCAAAACGGGGTGATGGCTATGGCTAAAGTCGATCCTGACGGATTCAAAGAGATTAGCTCCTTCACTGCGCCGGGTTCAGGCGACAGCGACAAACCTAGTTGGGCACATCCGGTCATCTCCAACGGAAAGCTATTGCTTCGCGAAGGCGACTCGATCCTGTGCTACGACATCAGCAAGAATTAGCCTGAGCGCTCGCTGATCGCTGCCACTGCGATTGTTTAACCGCAAAGCGCGCTTGCAGGGTTGGATCGAGCCCCTGAAGACAGAGCTCCCCGCAGCGTCTGACGTCACCCCAATTTGCTCCGCCGTTAGGCAATGGCCGAAAAATTAGTGTGGCACGCTGCGCGGTTAACCAGACCAGATTGGTGTTGATCCGTAAATGCATCCTCGGACACCGGACGGAACTTAAGGGTTTTGGCACTAGCGCCTGTGGTGCAGGGCATGACAAACCACAAGTGCTCTGAAAAATTAGAACGGAAGGTGAACGTCGATCCGGCAGCTCAAGCTCAATGTGAACTGCATGTCGGTGCGGCTGGGAATCGATCGATAGGATCCACCGTCTAGCTCGAACACTTCAAACATCTTCGCAACTGGATCGGCTAGCAAGTAGTGCGTTACACCTTGCTGCTGATACAGCTCAAATTTCCATGTTCGATCTTTGAGCTTTGTGCTTTCGGACAGAACTTCGACAATCAGAGCTGGGGGCTGGTCAATAAATCGCTGTAGTTCCGAACCACATACAATCGACAAGTC
>JBGSJL010000318.1:0-4179 GCA_041741955.1 Pirellulaceae bacterium
TGCACGCTTACCACAACACGCATCGTTCGCTGCCGATGGGATGTTTCGAGTGGCGAGGTTTCAATTCGCCACCCAAGCATCGCCAGTTCGCTTGGTCCGCGATGTTGTTGCCGTTTCTCGAACAACAACCACTGCACAACCAAATCAATTTTTCGATTCCATTCGATGCTCCGGCGAACGCACCTGTGGTCAAGACAGTCAAGACAAAGGTGTCAGAGTGAGACAAAGACTATCGCGGTAGGGACGGCCATCGCTGGCCGCCCCCCGCACAGATCCGTACGTGAAGGATTACCTCATACGGCTCTTCCGTCAGGTCGAACGATCACGACAAACTGTCGCTACAAGTCGTGATTTCCCGTGACGTTCCAATTGATACTTGGTCCGGTTCAGTGCCCGGAGCATCGACGTCAATTCGGAAATACTTCCCTTCGGTGAGTCCCTTTCCTCGACGGACTCCGCTGCTGCTGTCGCCGGTTTGTTCGCCCGCGTTGACGGTACTATGGACACATCTGACTTCCAATCAGCGTTCATGGCAGGCTTTCCCACTGGATGGTTTCCTGTCCGTCCAAGCAGTGAGCCAAGTTTGGCTCTGCACTTGGAACTGATTGGATCTCCCGGGTCTCGCGTTTGGAATTTCCACGCATGCTCAGGTTCTCTGACTCCGCCGTGCCCCATTGAATCTCGCCATTGACGATTCAAGCGGTGTTGCCTTCCGAACGTCCGGACGCCGTCGGCACACGGAAGTGATGATTTCGGAGCTCAATAGCTTGCCTGCGTGTACCCCTGTCGTTGCTACACCCGCGATGTTACCACCGCCAGCGTACGACTCGGGGCCAGCGTAACTGGCTAGGTTTTCACTGTAGGACTCTTGCATTCCCAATTCCAAACCGGTTAATCCCGGCGCTTTCCCGATCACCTTCACTCGGCCCCATGAATTCTGAACGCCAGCCGCGACGAGACTGCCCAGGACAACGAAGAGAATGCAACCTACCAGAAGCCGTTGGTGTCGCATGGGTTAGTCGCTTTGGACGAGTAAGTTAATGGACGAGGATGAGGCGGAAGTCGCCAGAGTATAGCCCGAAGTGTCGTGTGCGATTACAGGGGCAACTCCCTTCATAAAGCGGACAGCCAGTCACTGTTGCAAATCGATGCTGCGTTTGTGTGGAACAGCGGATACAATGGATAAAGCGAATCCGGTTGATTGCGCTAGCTATCGCCTCTTGTCTCGTCGCAGTCACTTGAGTGTAGAAGGGGAATTCTGATGCATTACCGCGCTGGAATGAAGCTGATTGAAGTGGTTGTCGTGGTGCTCTGTTTGGGGATTGTATTGGCCTTGTTGATACCGACGATCGGGTCGAAAGGACCAACAGGTCGAAGTCAGTGTTCGACGAACTTGAAAAACCTCGCGCTAGCTGCGGTCCTATATGATTCGTCGAGGGGCCAGCTTCCCGGCTATCTGAATGACTTCGGAACCTTCATGAGTACGGTGGAACCCAGCCGCACCGATCTCAAACAGGAGAACCTGCGCATGCATCGCAAGATTGGCTCCTGGACAGTGTCGCTTTTACCGTGGCTGGACGCTCAGCCAACTTACGAAGTCTGGACAGAAGATCGCTATGCCATCGTCGCATTTGGAGCGTCGCTTAAGGAAACGACGCCAGAGGGTTACTTGGCCGGCGCAGCCCCCAATCTAGCGATATTCCGATGTCCGAGTGATCCGACGATTGCGGATAGAGCATACGGCAGCAACAGCTACGTCTGTAATTCAGGCATGTACCACCGTGGACCTGCTGGTGAAGAAGAATGGACGATAACGCGGCTATATGGAACGAGTGTTGCTATGGACCTGGAGCGATCCATGGCTGTAGCGAATGGTGCTTTCAACAACCAGGTAGCGTGTGTCGACGCATTGGGCAACCCAGTTTCTGTTGGTCCAAATGTGTCACTTAAAGACTTCAAAGACGGGCTAGGCAATACGATTCTTTTTTCGGAGAACTTGCAAGCGCTGCCATGGTACCGAATCGGCTTTGCGACAGCGCCGGAGCTTGTCGTCAACGATCCGTCACAACCGATTCGCTATCCGTACGCGGCACGTTATGTCAACGGCATGGTTTGGCATTACGAGGATCCCAAGGAGCTCAACGGTTCAACCGATGTAAAGCCGATACATCGAATCAACGGCACTGCCGGGGCCAAGAACAAAGATGCACTAGCTGCGATAGAAGTGAACCCGATCAATGCTGCTGACGTGGCTAGACCCTCTTCGGCGCACGTTGATGGAGTAAACGTAGGAATGGCGGACGGGAGGACTCAATTTATAGCGGACTCGATCGACTACCGCGTCTATCAGGCTCTGCTAACACCACACGGTAAACGCAGTGACGTCCCGTTCCCTGATTTCGTTCTAATCGACGAATCGTTTTGATCGGTTCGAGGCCAAACACTCGGAGAAGTCGTCGACCAATCGGGCCAGAAACTCGCCTGAGGCACAGCCTCGGCAGGACCTAAAGGACACTCCAAATCATCAATGCGAACTAACCTAATCTAGGGTTTGTAACAGTGCAAAAGTTGCCCAAGCGGTGGCCGCGATCGATATGAATTGGTCCTTGCCGTGAGGGAAGTCCGATTCAAAGTACACTTGAACTGGCTTTGCACGGGTCACGACATGCCAAGTTCCATCGTCGAGTTGGGTCGTAAGCAGGTATTCAATCCCTTTGAAGATCGACGCATCATTGGGTGGTGTGTGTCCATCACGCATGAGCGCCGAAAGAGCAGCACCGGTTGAATACGCATCGCTCGCGAGCTCCTTGTTCTGTGCCCATCCACCGTCGGCTTGTTGGAGCTCGAGCAAAGCGGCTGCAGCATCAACGATCGATTGGGGCTCGCTGTTAACATACTGAAGCGAGCTGAGCTTAAAAACGAAATCCTCTGTTTCAACAGCGGGAGTGGAGCTCAACCACTTCGCGACCTGCTCGATTCGATTCGCGATTGGTGCCTGTTGGTCGTCCGCACCAAAATGATGCAGCGCTCGCAGCGCGACGTAGGTTGCCGTGAAGTCGCTACCGGAGGATGGCGGTCGGCTACCACGATGACGCCAATGTTGCTGGCTGGCTTGCGTATTGAGCAAGTAGTTGCTCACCGCTTCGGACACTTCGTCGGCAGGCCAGTTGCCTTCGTCCAGTGTCCAAAGCGCGTAGCCGGCCGTCAGGACGTCGCCTCCCTGCCCTTTGCCTTGCCGGTAATTTGCTAAACCTCGCTGGAGGTGATCATGAGTATGTTTCAATTGCCGATTCAGGTTATCGTTGTCGATGTTGAAACCATGGCGTTTGGCTTCACAGAGTGCGAACACGGGCATCGCTTGGCTATGGCAAGTAAAGCATTCTCGCTTGTCGGCGGAACCCTTGGAGCCAGCCTCAAGGGTCGGTAGCGCTCTCGTGATCGCAGCCCGCACACGATCTGATAATGGAACTGCTGATAATTGAACTGGCTCATCAGCACCGCTGGCATATGGCGTGATTGCTCCAACAACTAACATTGCGAACAAAGCAGATTTGAGCATGTCGTCTCCTTAGTCACTTCAATATTGTCGGACACTTGACCTGGGTCCATCGTCGTCTCGGGACGTTTCTGGTTGCCGTCAAACTCGACATTGACCGCACGCACTAAGAGCCAAGAGAACGAGATGTAGCCACGCAACGCAGCAACTCGAGCGAATTGCATCATGTAAGCTAACATCCAGAACACTAAGCAATCAAGGTTTGGCCTTCGATTCTAACACTCGAATGCGGTTAAACTGGCTGCGCTCCGCCTCACGAGACCTTGATTTAGCTTGTTGCACTGTCCACCTAAAGAACCTAACCGCTTCTCCATTGCCGAACAGACGCAGGGTCAAATGCCAATGCGTCGTTATGATCTGGTGCGTTTATAGTGCGAGAGTGCTAAGCTTCAGGAAGGATTTGCTTCAAAGCAACTACGTCCGCTTCATTACGAAGCACTTTCGCACCGAGGTTCTCTGGTTTGGGCGCTCGAAAAGACCCCGGGGGCAATAGTGTTCGGCGCAAAACTTGCCATCGCCTGCAGCAGAATTCTCTTTGCATTTTCTGCAAAAAGCATTGGCTTTGGCACGCTTTTCGCGCATGTCCGTTGACAACTTTATTTTCTGCCAAGTTGTCATTCACA
>JBGSJL010000319.1:0-13199 GCA_041741955.1 Pirellulaceae bacterium
GCTCGACAATCGGCTGGACCTTCGGCCCGTCAGAACTTCCGCATCTTGTTTATCGCACGTCCCAAGGGGTCCAAGCCGTTAGCCTGTGGTAAGCGCAGCGCCACCTCCGGATCACTTAAAATTTATCGTAACCGTTCGCGGCCAAAGGCCGTGAACGGTTGTAATTTTTTGTAGGGTGGGTCAAATCGCGATAGCGATGAAGACCCACCGATACTGCAATCACTTAAAAATGGTGGGTCATCGCGGCCTATCGGCACGCTCGACCCACCCTACATCTTTAGAAGCAATGTATCTTTCTCTTAGGCACGCCATCACACTGAAATTCTTGCTCCCTTCTCCACCGGTACTCGGGGGGAGAAGGGTTGGGGATGAGGGGGTTGGTCATTCATTGCCTTATTATTCACGCTCGATTTTATGCAATTGATCCACAGCTAGAACAATTGCTTTCGTCGTTCCATCCGGCCAGACAACGGTCACATTTATGGGCTCTATCCATTGGCCTAATCCGAAGTGCAGCCGCGAACCCCAATGGCTTTGATAGCCTCTGCCGCGGATCACTTCGAGTTGTTGAGTCCGACCTGAGGTGGTGAGGGATACGCGAGCGCCAACTGCTTCGCGATTCAGTCCAGGCTGGCTCAGCTCGATTTGCAACCAATGATTGTTAGAAGGTGTGTCATTGCGGAGCACCGTTGGCTGGCCCATCGAATTCTGGATTACAACGTCGATGTCGCCATCGTTATCAAAGTCCTCGAAGGCCGCGCCGCGACTACTCTCGACGACAGCCAGTCCCTCACCGCTGCGTGCGCTAACATCGACGAAACGATCTTCGACGTTCATCAATGCGAAGTTGCGAAATTTCTGCGACGTGCGATCGTCGATCTGCTCAATCCGATCAAAATGCCCACAGGCGATGAACAGGTCTAGGTCCGCATCGTTATCAAAATCGCTGAAAGAACAGCCCCAGTTCACATGTGGAAACAAATCATAGGTGACTCCCGAAGCCGTCGTAGCATCTTCAAACAGTCCATCGCCTAAGTTTCGGTACAGGACAGGCATTTCCGCTTGGTAGGTGGTGGTAAACAAATCGAGCCAGCCATCGCGATTGAAGTCACCCACATCGACACCCATGCTGGAATTAGCTCGGCCATCAAAATCGCAGGCTACTCCGTCCAGCAGACCCATCTCTTCAAAATGGCCCGTACCATCATTCTTGAACAGGAAGTTGGGCTGTCCGTCATTGCAGACATAGATATCCGTATCGCGGTCATTGTCAAAATCGGCGCAGATGAGCCCCATTCCTGGTCCGGCGACGCTGCCAACGCCAGATTCCGTGGTAAAGTCCGTGAATGTGCCGTTGCCATTGTTACGAAAGAGTGAGTCCGCTACTGGCTTGTAGAATTGCGGTCCCGCTTGGTAATTCTGTCCCTTGATAACGATGGGTACGTGATTGTCGTAATTGAAATCCACATAGTTGGCGACAAACAGATCGAGGTCACCGTCGCCTTCGATATCAAGAAAGCCGACTCCCGCGCCAACTTTATCACCGTTAGCCACGCCCGCTTCGCTGGCCACGTTGGTAAACGTCCTATCACCATTATTCCGGTAAAGGAAATTTGGACCGAAGTTATTCACATACAGATCGGGATCACCGTCCCCATCGTAGTCAGCCACGGCAACACCCAATCCGTAGCCGCTTCCCGCCAGTCCCGCCTCAACCGTAACATCGGTGAATGTCCAGTCGCCGTTGTTCCGATAGAGTGCGCTCCTCAGCTTTAAGTCGCCCGGTGTGCCTTTGAGTGGTGTTCCATTGAGAAAGAAGATATCTATGAGACCATCATTGTCATAATCAAACGTCGCCAGCCCAGCCGACATTCCCTCGACGATATAGCCTTGGTCATTGCCACCATGATTGTGTTGAAAAGCAATACCTGCTGTTGTCGCGTCAACATTTGCGAATTGGAAATCAAGCGTTTTCGCATCCTGTGCGAACAGCCAGCCCGATAAAAGACTGCCAACAAGTACAGTACTTTTCAGCAACGTTTGTCGCAGTTCTGCGGGAGCAATCAAGTTACTGGACCGTGATTGGTTTGGCATCCCATTAATTTCCTGCACGAGATTTTACTTCTGGTTGCTCTTCGGAACGAAAGGCTCGTCTGCGAGTTGCCTTAAGGCAGCTTCTGCAGCCTCCGCTTCGCTGATGTTACCCAAGGCACGCTGCGTTTGTGCCAACAACTTAAAGCCCTCAGCGCTGGGTTCTATTTCTAGGGCTTGCTGCAAATACCAAACTGCCCTACTCGGCTGTTTTTTTTCTATCAAAAATTCTGCCATGGCTGCGTAGCCACTGATGGTGCGCGGTGCCAACGAGATCGCCAACTTGATGTAGGCCTCGGCCTGAGCCATATCGCCGCTGGCTGCACATGCCTTGGCAGCGAACAAGTAGTTCATCAGATTGTTCGGATCGAGCTTGATCAATCTCTCCCGGACTACACGTTCATCGGCCATCCGTCCTTCGCGAACGTACAAGGACGCCAACTCCTGACATGCGGCACGATTGTCACTTTCAATCGCTAGAACTCGCAACAATTGGTGCTCGGCATCTCGGTGTTGACCTGCTGCGATGTACAGTGCACAGGCTTCCAACAGGACGGAGATATCCAGGCGACGCGCTTCGGCCTCCGACAAAATGTTAAATCGTTCCGTGACATCGAGTTTCTTCTCGGAAAAGCTCGCATATATTTCTCTGTATTTGCTCGCATCATCCTGTTTACCCAGACGGACGCAGACATTAAACAACGAAAAATAGGCTGCTTTCGAATGGACACCTAGTTCGATTGCTTTGAGTAAACTTGCCTCAGCCTCCGACAATTGCCCCAGCTTCAGTTGGGCTTGACCCAAGATCAACCAGTGTGCGGCAGACCTAGGTTGGTTCTGCAAAGTTTCCGTCGCAATCTTCGCGGCCTCTTCAACTCGGCCCGTATTTAACAATGAAATGCTAAGATGGTGTAATACGTCCGAAGAGCGCAGGCCATTGGCCACAGCCTGCTCCAGCGTGCTCAAAGCCAAATTGCTTTGGCCGCGGTCGATGGCTGCCGCCGCCAGATTGACATAGTACTGCTCGGTTTTTGGATCGAGCTCGATACATTTTGTCCATAGCTTGACGGCTTCTTCGGTATTGTGAAGCTGGGCTTGGCGCATGGCGGATACATGCATCGCACGGGCTGAATTCGGCATCCGTTCCAATAAGCGATTGGCGGTATACTCGGCTTCCAATTCCAATTCGCTCTTCGAAGCGGCCGCATCCTGGACAGGGAGTATTACTGTGGGCCTAGGTTGGTCGCTGGCTGAAGCGGGCAACGCAGGAGTAGCAACTCGAGCCTTCTGTGTTGTTTCTACTGTGTCGACTGGCAATTTGGGCACTGGCTGAGCAGCCGACTCTAGAGCAGTTTCAGATCGCTGCCCATTTCTAAAACTGTTCCAAATTGCGACGGACGACATCCCCACCGACGCTAGGGCCAACAGTACCAGCAAGTTGTTATTTGAAGCCCGCTGCATATTGACCAATTACTTTCCTCAAACAAAAAAAACTCTAACGCGGCCGAAACGTTGCATCCAACCGCAGGCGTTCTGCCTTTTCGGAGACGAGTTGGGCTTGCGCACTTTTCCCCAACGCCGTGTACACATTGGCTAACAATTCCAGGGAGTCAATCGATGGGTCGCGCTGGGCTACTTGCTCTGCAAGGAGCTCTGCGTCCGCCGCGCGTCCGACAGCTAGGTAAAGTTGCGCTAGCGCTGACTGGGCGACCGTGCCATTGGGATCTCGCAGGATCGCTTCCTTCAATGCCAATTCTGCCATCTGCGAACTACCTGCTTGAACACTAACACTGGCTAAATTTAAATAATTGAGCAGGTTATTGGGCTGCAATTCGACCAAGCGCTGCTGGATCGCAATGACGTCAGGCATCCTTCCCAATTTGCGATAAACGGCCGACAGCGACATGTAACCTTGGAGATACAACGGATCCAAAGCAATCGACTTCTGTGCGAATTCGGCGGCCAAATCCATTTCGCCATGCTCCTCTTCTAGGGAGGCGGCAGCAATATACATACTGGCGGCAATTCGTCGGAGCGATTCGTCGTACTGCTGCTGAAAACTACTATCTAGGTCGGCGGGAGTTGCGCGAAGCGCCGTCATCTGCCCTTGCACTACTTCGGCGTCGGCAGATCTCTTTTGGCGCACTAACGATGTGATCAATGCAAACAAGGCAGGCTCGCTGGGACCGTCGATCTCTAACGCGACGCCAATACTCGCTTCAGCCGCTGGGAAATCTTCCAGTTGATTCTGGACACGGCCCAGTGCCAACCAGGCAGTTCCTAAGTCTGGAAATTGCTGCGTACATTCCGCGAACGCCTGCAGCGCCTCGTCTAGTTTCCCCAAATCTTCGTAAGCTTTGCCGAGCGCCAACAGCAATTCGGGAGTCGCTTCAAATTGCTCTTGCGCCGTTTCCAGGCATCTAAGCGCTTCTTCAGCGCGACCCTGCGACGTCAGCACTTCTGCTAGCCCAACATAGGGACCGACATGTTTCGGATTCAATGAAATGCACTGCCTCCACAAGTCTTCGGCTGCTGCGGATTGCTTGAGCTCGGCGTAAATCTGAGCTGAAAAATGGTATGCAGCCGGATCCCTGGGGTAGTGGCTCTGCATGGTCGTCGCTAGCGCTTTGAGCTCGGCTTGCGTCTGCTCAATGTCCAATGCCGGCGCAGTCTGCGGGAACTGCAGGTCGGAAGGTGGAATTGGAATGGAGGTAGGCGTAACTTCCACCACACTGGGTTCTGGGGTCGGCGCAACCAATAGACTTGGGTCTTCAAGATCGTCGAGCGGTGTCATAAGCACGCTGATGACTACGACCAAAATCGCGCCTAAAACACCGAACAGCAATAGCCAAACTGTCCTACCCTGAGTCGATTTACCCCGCGCCGATTCTCGCCGCGCCGATTGACTACTGCCAGCAATAGTTTTCGGGAGCTTGTTTTTTGCCGAGTCGTAGGATTTAGATTTAATTCGTTCGACCATCGCATTTTGTGCCGTTGCAGACATCAATTTAATCGTTTGACGCCTAGCCGCAGGCGTAGTCTTATCACAATCGTTTGACGTCTAGCCGCAGGCGTAGGTTCGTTTGACGCTTAGCCGCAGGCGTAGGTTCTACCGAACACGGTCGCCTACGGCTTGTCGTCGCCTACGGCTTGTCGTCAAACGATTGGCCAACCGGAGCCAAGTTTCGTGCTGTCCAACTCACCACCTAGATTCTAACCCATTCCAGCCATTGGTGCTCATACCAGTACCCTTCAAAACTCGCGGGCTTGCATGATTGGAGCCATCGTCCCGTGGGCAAATTAGACAGCATGCCTTTGCAGACAGGGATCCCAGCGGGCGTACGTCATTCCCAGGCAACGCGATTATCGGTCGAGTGGATGCGCTGCTCCAAGTAGCGGACGAGCGGTTGAATGTGCTCGGGTTCTTTCCAGACTGCCTCTAAGTCCTCGATGATATGGTGTTCGGAAACTTTGGCTCCGAACTCATACTCTCGTATGGCCGGATGCAGGAAGGTGCTCGATGCGGCCTTGGCCACGTTGTCGCGACGGATGCGATTGACTTTGAAGGGGTCTTCGTCGCCTACCGAGGAACCGAATTCGAGCGTCAGTACAAAACAACGTTGGTCGTTGTCAACGACATGCTTCTGGAGATAAGCGACGGGCATACCCTCGAAGTACCGCACCGTCCGGTCCGCTTGCACAACGATCACATCTCCCAGAAAAGATTGCTGCTGCCATAACGCCGATGAACCATTGACGCGCGACAGAAGCTTGCTGGCCAATTCTTCGGAATCAAACGCATGGTCGCTGCTTGGCCAAGGCGACTGGTGAAACTTCTCTGCCAACAATCGGCTGAACGCTTGCACGTTGTAGCGAAAGCCATGGATAAAGCCCGATGTGGTCTTCTTATAGTCGCGCATCTGCATCAGAGTACCAACAAAGAACATTCCAGGCTGGTTGGTGGACTCCCACTCGCAAGTCAGATTGGGGAACTTGTCGTAAATCGTCAGCTCGGGTTTGGCAGATTCCGCGAAGATCGACTGGTCGAATCGAAAGCCCGTGCAGCACAATACGCGGTCGTAATGCAGTTCCTCAATTTCGCCTTCGGCATGTTGATACTTAAACATCACATCAAACGTTCCATCGCTCCGTTTGCGGATTCCGAGGGTCTCAGCGTCTAAGATTGCATTTTGACTTTTGAGTTGATACGTGTCCAAGATATTGTTGTTGACCGCTCGCAGATCGCCTACGAAATGCGTCTTCCAAGCAAAGTCGATCGGGTAGGGACTGACCAAATGAAGGACTGCAGCCGTAGGGATCAAATTGTCAGCCGTCTCAAACGCAGAGTTTCCTTTGCCGATGATCAAAACGCGTTGATCGACAAAGTCCAGTGGGTCTACGGAAACATCTTGGTAGTTCTCGCTCAATTCGATACCGGGAATGTCCGGTAGGTAGGGCTTACTGACTCCGCTAGCTACGATCAGGCGACGGCATGTCAGTACATTCCCCTGGGTGTCGCGCAGTCGAAACCCAGTCTGCCCATTGGCGTCGATTCGCTCGACCGAGGTGACGCGAGTCGCATAGCGGACATTGAGTCGAAATCGCGATGCGAACTCCGACAAATAGTCGAGTAGGGCAGCGGCGGGCGGAAAGTATTCCTTCGAAAATTCTTTAAACAGCAACGAATGGTCGTCGGTCAGCAGCGAATTCCAGTCGTGCCGCAGCCGCAGCTCGGGATCTTGGGTGCCCGTGTACACTTTATTGATCGAAATCAGCGTGCGATGTCGCGGGTAAGTATTGAAGAACTGACCCGGCGCATCTCCCGCTTCAATGATTTGGTAGTCTCGGCCTGCGCGCTCGAAGTAGTACCCAAGCTGAAGTCCGGCGGGCCCTGCACCCAAAATCAAGTACTCGAAGTCAGTCTGACTGGCATTCATCGGCTAATCGAATTCCATATTGGTTAACTTCGAAAACTTGGCGCGGAGCACGCTGAAATTGTCGACCGTTCCGAGCTCTGCGTACCTTTGACTTACTTCGTTCAGGGTCAAATAGAGCGAAGCCAGTCGCGGACTTTTCCCAGCCGCCGCCATCAATGGCGACGCTAAGTAGGTCATGGCTAAAGTATAATTCGCTTGCAAGTCTTCGACGAGATCGCTCAGCTCTTTAGTCCCGATAGATCGGTTGCTGACCACGCTTTCTAAAGCTCTGAGCGCGTGCTTGGCTTCGGCAGCTTCTTCGCTGGGTGTGATCAGCGCAGTGCAGATCAGCAGTTGTAGGAATCTGGAATCGTCCTGAGTCTTGCCGGCGCGAGCCAGCAGTTGATCGGCCAGTTCTTGGCGGCGAACTGCCGAGCCACACGCTTGCAGTAGCAACTGGCGACCGCTTTCATCCTCGATCAGCGTGCGCCGGAAATACTGGACACTTCCCTCGCTAAAGCCAACAATGCGGGCGGCAATTGTTTTCGCAAAGTTTTCTAGTTTAGTGAAATGGTTGGACACTAAGTTGACTTCGCGACTGATGAACTGGGCCAAGCACTCCTGTCCCTCCGGCGCTAAGATTCGCATGTTGCCCTTTGCGTCCGGCTGAACGAGCAACGACAGCAGCGGCCCAGCTTGCCGCGGATAACTCGATAAAACGTCGATGATATCCGAGGACAGCGGCTCTTCGGAATCGATCAGTAGACGCAGCGGTGCAGCGAGCCCAAAAAAAACTTTCCAATCCTCAGCAGCCTCAGACTGAGTCAATTGGGCCGCGATCGATTCTGGGATCACTCGCCGACGCGGACGAACATATGCGATTTTGTATTCGCTGTCAGCCGTCCAGCTAGTCAGCGAGTACTTGACACACAAGTAGTCGCGCAGTCGCTGTGCCAATTCGCGCGCGTCCCGGCTCTCTTGGTCGATACGGTCCAGCGCGGTGACTAGGCTACTGCCAATTTTTCCGTACAGATCGACCGCGCGCTGAATCAGGTCTTCGCAATCGGGCGCATCGAAGCGACTCGCGATAAACGCCAGAAAGCCTGTCAGCGAGAATTCGTCGCGGCTGCCAAGCGCCGATAGCTTGCCCAGAAACTCGAACAATTCACCCTGTCTCTTGCCCTCCAAGCGGGGTTTGCCGTCCACAGCTTTCGGCAACATCGTGGCCTTCAGCAAATTAAGCCAACTTGGAAATAGCAATTCGTACGCAAATGCATCCGTATACTGCGGTAGTGGCTTTAGTCCCGAGAAATAATCAGCGTCTGCGAAAATTGCGCGAATCATGGCCACCGCAGGTTGTTTGAGCGCTTCATCCGAGGAAAAACGATTGGCAACAACCGCTCTTTCGAAATGCTCCAAGTCCCTACGCTGACCATCGTCCAATTGCGATTCGCCTGCGGACGCTTCGGGACTGTCCTGTTCCGCCGCAACAATCCTATCCAGCAGCGCATAAAACTCTTTCAGCTTGGCCGGCAACTTGGCGCGAGCCTTATCGAGCGGAATTCTAAAATTGGGAGGCTGCTGGGAACCGCAGAGTTTCTTCAATTGGAAAGAGCGATTCAACAGGAAAAAGTCGCGACTCACGATTTGTTACTCTTGCGAAAACGGGCGTAGCTGGCTCCCGCTGCCTCGCCACGGCAGCCTGAGTTCCAACGAGTATCGATAAAAAAATCCGTAGCCCCCAAACGCAGGAGGCTACGGACAATTTATAGTCGATTTTGAAGAGCCGAAGCTATCTAGTTCAACATTTTCGTGACAGCACCGATTACCGAATCTACATTTAGATCCTTAGCAGAAGCAACTGCGTAATTGGCAACTACCTTGCTGTCGTTGGCGATGATGATCGTCAATTCGGCTTTAGCGTTGATTCCATAGTCTTCAGGTCCGTTCTCAAATTCGTTGGGAACAACAAACGGAACATTCTTGGCCTTGGACGCGACGGCAAGCTTCTTGACGCTGGCCGCAGCGGCATCTTTGCTCTCACCGAGCATGTTCACGAACGCACGCAACTGTGCTTCTTCGCTTTTCTTGAGCTGCTCATCGAGCTTCTGAACCAGGGCGACTACCTTGTCATCGGTGCTACGCGTGAACACCATCACCTGTGGGCGCGAGCCGTTCTTGCAACGGTAGCAAAGGTTCTTGCCTTGCTCGACGCCATCATCTTCGGCACCAGCGGTCTTGGTAACGTAGAAAGGATTGATATCCTTTCCAACAGCTAGGCCACTCTTGAGTTCTTCAGCGGACGCAAAGCTCGAACTTAGCGCAGCTACAGCCATCGCAAAACATACAAACAGTTTCATACAACTCTCCTTAGGGGGAACAATGGACCCGATCTGCATGGATCGAGCCGGAGGGGACATTCGACAATCTTCGGCGAACTGGATTCACCAATTCAAGTGCCTACCATCGTAGGCGGTTCATGGGGTCGGGGAAGTCATTAAGCCGCCCAATTCGCAACAATTTAACAATTTAATTGAGGTCGATTGCAGGCAATTGTGAAGCAGCGTACACCATGGGTCTCTGTATAAATCGCCGTGCACTCCGCATGATTACGAAATCGTTGCCATCAGTGGGCTACGGCACACGGAGCTTGCCTGCTACTTTAAAAAACCGGCTACTTCTAAAAAACACAGGCGGCACGGTTTCTTAGTTCCTATCTTCGGCTATTAACAATTGGGCAATCTGCCATGGATCGTGAAAAGTACCAAGCGCTGGTCGAAACTTTTTTCACATGGGACCAGCCCGCCATATTAGCCATCTTGGAAGAGTTGCTCAGCGCGGCTGCGGCGGGCGATGCCCAGCCAGCGCGACAAACGATGTCTCAGAACTATGAAACGGCGCAGGCCAATCCCGAGATCCATGTTCTGCCGGGCAACCTGAAAGACGCTCGCGACGCGATCTTTCCATATTTCTGGGGTACGGACAGTTGGAACAATCCTCTTCATTTGGAAAACGTCAGGGGTCCGGCCAACCAGGCGTCGCTAGTCGGCGCGTTTGCATGTCTACTGAAAAACCCCAACTTGTGTACCGACCGGTACAGCCAGCGTTCCAATGAACTGGAGGTCAAAGCGATCACGGCGCTGGCGAATTTGATTTTCTATCACACGCAAGACCCGTGGGGTGTGTTTACCATCGGAGGAACAATTTCCAACTTGTACGGAGCCAAAATCGGCATCGAGAAAGTAGTTGCCGGTGCGATGCAAAACGGCTTGGGCACGCAGCGCGTCGTGGGACTCTGCTCGCAGGCTGGCCATTATTCCAATAAGACACTGGCGGGTTGGCTAGGTATTGGGACAAAGCAGTTGATCGAAGTTGCAACCGATGAAGACTTGGCCATGCGTTTGGACCTGCTCGAGCAGAAGCTTGAGGATCTGTATCGGGAGTCGGCTAAGGTTGCATTTGTAGTAGCGACGTTTGGCACGACCGATGGATTTGGCGTCGATGACGTGTCGGGTATCCGGGCTGTGATCGAGTCGGTTGCGAAGCGCCACGGTCAAATTGTGCCTCAATTGCACGTCGATGCAGCCGTGGGCTGGGCGTTGACGTTTTTGACCGACTATGACCTTACCGCCAATTCATTGGCTTTCGAAGAACCGGTTCGCGCGATTGTGGCCCGCGCCCAGAAACACTGTGCGGGGCTCAAGGATGCGGACAGCGTAACGATTGACTTTCACAAAATGGGTCGCGGGCATTACCCTTCGAGTGCGTTTATTGTGAATCGACGCGACGACCTGAGATACTTGGCGCGGGACGTCAATGACACGCCTTACTTTTCGGAAGCCGACGCCAGACGCGACCCCGCCTTATTCACGCTCGAATGTTCCCGGCCCGCCCTGGGGCCCTACAGCGTCATGGCTTCGCTCAACGGAATTGGACTCAACGGCTGGCGAATGCTGGTTGCTCGCAGCCTGGAACTCGCAGAGCGACTCAAATGCGGCTTGGAGCAACTGGAGTACTGTCGTGTGCTGAATCGCAATACGCCGGGCCCCAGCGTTAATTGGTGGGTGTTACCCAAAGGCAGGAATGCGGAAGAAATTTTCCAGAAGCTATTGGCTGGCGCGTTGACCTTGGAACAGTCGCAGCGGTATTTTTCCGAAGTGCGCCGGCTGATGGAAAAACGCGAGAAGACGATCGATCCCGCCATCGACGCGCGGCTGGGATTCACGACGGACTACGGGTTTAGGCCGCATGGCGTGGCGATTCCAGCCTGGAAAGCGGTCGTTTTCAATCCGGCCACCGACGAACGTATTATCGATCGCATTCTCTACAGCATTGACGAGTTGGCTTGAGTCACAGCTACCGAATTGTTGGAAATAGAGGCGTTTATTGCCCCGAATGCTGCCCAGACCGCGATTTCGAGTTGACCTAAGGCGGGTATTCAAGGTAGTCTATCGGTTGCTGTGAGCTGTTTGGCGAGCCGGTTTCCGGGCGTGGGAGCCAGCACGCGAGCGGCTCGATGGGCCGGACAATCGAGCGGCCTAGCAAGACGTTTTGCACAATTCGCAGCGTGCTTTGAGTTCTTGTGTCGTTCCAAAATTCAGTCGTTTCGATAACCAGTAGAGTTCCTGTGTTTCGCGAATCAACGTGACGGGCGGCACCTACTTTTTAGCTCTAGCCAGATCACATAATGAACGTCGACGAACACGAAAAACTTCGCAGTGATATTTGGGACCATATTTATAAGACGGGGCCGCAGTCGGTCGAGCAGCTTGCCGACCAAATGCAGCTCAGCACCCAGCTCGTCGTCGGTTTGATCGATCATGCGTGGTTTTCCTTGCATGACGAACAAGTGGGAATCGCGACAGACGGTGATTAGGCTCGTCGTTGAGCAAGAGCATATGCGCCGCTGGATGTTGCCCTAAAAGTTGGGTCGTTCGTTGGCGACCTTCAAATTGAAAGTTTGCGGATGTCAGTTCAAGAGAAAGTACGATGGAAGAATTGGGCCGACCGATTGCGTCAGGAAATGATGACGGGATTGGAGCCCGAAGTGACGCGTACGGTCGATTCGATCGCAGACGAGACGGCTACCACGAAGGCTGTTAGCACCCTGCACAGTGTTCGCTTCTGGAAAGCCTGTCAGGCTGGCAAGTCGCCCAACGATGCGCTGACTTCAGCCGGTTTTGAGATCGACTTCCAGCCCAATGATGAGAAAAGTGTCCAGCAGATCACCCTGCGGCTCAATCCAACTTGGATGTCGATTCTCCAACGAGTTTTAGACCGCAAAAAGCCGAAATAACTGGGCTCAGCACCTGCGCTCGGCGGCTTGAAATCAATCCAAATCGCCTCTTGACAATTATCCAGGACTAGCTTTGTCGCGGCGGTTCTGGTATGCTTAGCGACGATTCCAATCAATTCAGGATCTGATGCGCCTCTCCTTTTCGCTACCGCGACTAGCCGCGGCTCCGCAGGAGTTGATTTCACGACACGATAACGCTTAGGTGCGTTCCACTCAGAGGAGAAGCTTTATGGCGCAAGGTACGATCAAGAAATTAGTTTCCGACAAGGGTTTTGGTTTCATCAAGACCGACCGTGGCGAGCTATTTTTCCACCACTCAGCAGTACAGGGAACTCAGTTCGAATCTCTGCGAGAAGGTCAGGAAGTTGAATTCAACGAAGGTCGTGGACCTAAGGGACCTCGCGCGGAAGAAGTTACAGTTCTTGGTGCCGACCGAGAATAGACACTCGAACTAAAAGTTGACATGGTCGGCATCCCTCATCGGAAATCAGCACTTCAGCGCTGCGTTCGCTCGACATGGTTCAAAGCTGTCCCACAAAACGACTCGTCGCGCTCGTAGTTACCCATTGGTAGTCTCAAATGGCGCCGGAGGGAGAAATATGGCCAAAGAAAAAAAGACTTCGGTTCAAAAGAACAGAAGTGTCAAAAAGCCAATCTCTGTCCCCGCTGACCAAACTACCGATTCGACAACACCCGTTCCGGCCACAGTGTCTGTTGAAGGTAGCCAAATGCAGTTGAGCGTGGGAGAAGCCAACATCCTGGCAGTATTCCGAAAATATCTGATGACGCCTGGGAGAATGCTGTGCCTGAACAACACAGACATCGGTACGATGAAACGTTCACTGGACAAATTGATCGCGGCTGGACTTCTGACCGCAGAAGATTTTAAGGGAAGC
>JBGSJL010000320.1:0-1717 GCA_041741955.1 Pirellulaceae bacterium
CCGAAAGCGTCTGCCACTTCAAGAAGTGGCAGAATCGGAAATCAGGACACTATTTTAGGACGACTCCTAGCTCTGCCAAACGCTGCTTCGCAACGGATCTGTTGTTTGGACCACGGCTAGCCTCTTTTCGCGGTCCAGACACTTTATTCAAGTAAGAGGCAACCAACAAAAAAGGGTTGAATGATGCAAGACAAATTTGGACAGCGAGTCTCGGGTTTCCAGCCATTGACAGACGCTGAAATGCAAGCTGTCGAGGGCGGGCTGAGCTGGAGTGGACTGTGGGATGCCGTCAAAGGTGCCGCAGGCTGGGTCAAGGATCACATATTCGTAGACCTCGGCAGCCGCATCTTTGGCTATAAGGGCACTTTTTAACGAGCCCTCTCTCAGTCAACACCTTCCAGCGAGCGACTCATCACGCACGGGGCGAGTCGCGACCTGGAACGTGCAAGGTGTCTTAGGCTCCCATAGTTACAACGCGGACTAAAACTCAATGCGGTACTGGTCGTGAATCGCCTGCAACTCGGCTACTTTTTCTGGATGCTGGCTGGCAAGGTTCTTGGTCTCTCCGATATCCCGCTTAAGATCGACTAAAAACAACTTGTCTGCCGCAGTCAATTTGTCTGGCTGGCGAGGATCCTTTGGATTGCCGAGCAGCTTCCAATCGCCGCTGTGGACCGCCCATTGGGCTTCAACACCCGTGCCGAGCAACCAATACAAATGCTCGTGCGGGCTGGCGGCACTGGCCGAGTCGATCACGGCTCGCAGACTGCGCCCGTCGAGTGTTTGTGCTCCGGCTGGACAGCCTACATAGTCGGCGATAGTTGGTAGCCAATCGCAGCCAAAGACCGCTTGATCGCGCACTTCACCTTGGGGAATCTTGCTGGGCCACGAGACGACTGAAGGCACACGCAAGCCACCTTCGAAGAGCGACCCTTTGCAGCCGCGGTAGGGCCCCGCATCGCCTCCGCCAAAAAACGCCCGCTCTTCCACGCTATGGCCATGGTCGGACTGAAAAATAATCAGCGTGTTGTCCCGCAGACCAAGAGCTTCCAGATGGGCTACCACATCTCCGATCAATTCATCAGCCGTGCTCAATAGTTCTGCATAGCGACGACGCTGCGGATCGGCAATGCGACCCTGGTAGGCGTCTCGCCATTTCTTAGTGCCCTGCATCGGGTAATGCGGCCAGTTGATCGCCATATAAACGAAGAAGGGTTCGGACTTGTTGTCCGTGATGAACTGCTGACACTGATCGCGAACCATATCCCCAAAGTACTCACCGTCGCGATAGATCTCCTGACCGTTGAGCCACAAATCGTGACGGTTAGGCCCAGCCCAGTAGAAAAAGTGAGAGTAGTTGTCGATACAGCCCTGCATGTGCCCGAAAGAAAAATCAAAACCCTGACCGTTGGGTTTCGTTTCCGGCAAGTGACCTAAATGCCACTTCCCAATGTGCCCAGTGCGATAGCCGGACGTGTGTAGCATGTCGGCAATTGTCACTTCCCGCTGTGGCATGCCCACCGTACCCTCGTCGCCGCCTACATTGCTGGGCACACCGGCTCGCGCTGGGAAACGACCGGTCATCAAACCGGCTCGCGATGCAGAACAAATTGCCGACGGCGAGTACATCTGCGTGAAGCGGACACCGGTGGCCGCCAATCGGTCGATCGTTGGCGTGATCAAATCGTCCGACCCATAACAGCCCGCGTCGACCGAG
>JBGSJL010000321.1:0-36203 GCA_041741955.1 Pirellulaceae bacterium
GTCAACGCGGTTGTAAACGCACTCATGCGAATCGATGAAGAACAACGTCCTACATTCGGCATTGTTCCCCTCGGGACGGCAAACGACTTTGCTGGAACACTAAAGATTCCCAACGATCTTCCCTCAGCGGTGGAATTGATCGACAGTGGATTCGTCCAGTCGTGCGACGTGGTGCGGATCAGCTCGCATCAGTTCGAACGTTTTTACGCGAACATGGCCGCAGGCGGAAATTGTGTTCGGGTCAGCGAGCAGTTAACGGATGAAATCAAGAAAACTTGGGGTCCGTTCTGCTACATGCGCGGTGCGGCAGGTGTGCTGACGGACATGATCACCTACAAAATTGTGGCGAATTGTGACCAGGAGAAATTTGAACTAGACTCCTGGGCAGTGTTAGTTGCCAACGGTAGGACCAATGCGGGCCGGATCGAAGTTGCTCCGAAGGCATCGATCACGGACGGATTGATCGATGTGATCATCATCCGCGAGGGGAACGCATTGGACATGGTCGAAATCGTGTCGAGAACGCTTCTGGGTAGTTTCTTGGAATGCGAACAAGTTATCTTTCGCCAAGTGAAACAATTGACACTCGGATCGATACCGGGAATGAGGTTCACGATTGACGGCGAAGTGATCGACGAAGAGCCCATCCAATTTGACGTGATTGCAGGTGCGATTCGCATGATTGGCGACTTCTAGATATGACCAGATTGCCAATCAGTCGTTTTAAATGTCGACTCCGATATCGCGAGGGCGTGCAGCCCTCAGTGCCGGATAGCTAGACTCCAACGTAGCGTTGAACCATCTGGAGCATCTGCGCTTTGTCGATTGGCTTACTGAGGTCGATTGGCTTACTGAAGTCGATTGACTTACTGAGATATGAGATAGTCGTTGCACCCGCTTCGATACAACGGCTGCGTAGAACAACTCCACATTCTAAAGCCCGTGCCGTCGGCTCACTAACTTGCGTCGCAGATCGATGTGAGTCGCCTCGCGTGCTTGCATTCCGGATGCACGCACGAGGTAGTCGGCTCACTCGCTGGATTGCACGCACCACAGACTGAACAGCAATCCTGCGTTGGATCTTCATCGACGTCGAAGCGCTGTGCGTCCTCTTTGGTTGGCAGGATCGAAAGACCTGAGCGAGTTGGCTCCCAACGGATTACACTAATCCTGCCCGACGGCTCTAGGAAGGCCTGGCGAACTTGACCAAGGTGCGAAATGCCTTCTGTTCTCAAAAGCTCGAACAGTTCACCCTGCAATAGCCGTTCCTTTTTCAATTGTTCGATATCGATACGCCCGCACTGAACGAGCATTTTCGTCTCACCGGCAATGAAATTGTCAACGGCCTCGCTGGTTTGAGTAATTCTGTGTAACAGCCGTTGCAAGCCGATGACAATTGCGATCACCAACATGGTATGTACTAAGGGTACATCATCGTAGAACATGGGATCTCCGACCGCCGATCCCAGCGCCACGATGATGGCAAATTCGAACGGGGAAAGTTGCCCCATCCCGCGCTTCCCCATCCAGCGTAGAAGTACGAGCGTGTACGAGAAAATGACGATGGTACGAAAGGCGACTTCCACCAGGAACATCAACGACTTGTCGCCCAGAAAGATGCGGTGCAGACTTTCTAATAGTCCTTCAGTCACAATGGTCTCTCAATAGGACACCCAGTGCTCACTCGCCTTTCAACGCCGTAATCGCTTTGTCTGTTTTCAATTCGCCAACTGTGTTAGCTGGTGCTGAGGCATTGCTAGATCGAAGGAAGCGAGGATGGCGCAGTGGAGATTTGCTGGACGCGCGCTGCACCACACCAGTCAACTTGGCGAAAGTCTGCGCAAAAGTCGTCGTCATACTCGTCGCACCCGCCTTGCGGAATTTGACGAACAAGCGATCGTAGTGCTTGAATTTCCCGAGACAGGCGACGATGAGCGGACCTTGGTACCCTTCGGCACGGATCGTGCGGCACAGGAAACGCGCCTGCGCGAATCCTCCTGGCGGGATCAATGCGATGACCGCTGCGGCTGGATTGCGCTGCGCAATTGCTTTCGCCATAGCGGTTGGAACTGCCTGGTCATCAATGATCTCCAACTGGTAAGACTGAAGACCGGCCCGCTCTAGTAGTTCCAACACCAGTTCCTCGTGTGGGTGGTGGGCCGGACATCCAATGACAATCGGAAGTTCTTCTTGTGTGTCCAATTGTTCACTGTCGTTCGAGGACGCGTCATCGGGCTCGTTCCCTTCTTCTGACCACTCTGTCTTGTCGATAATGGTCGAAATTGAATTGAACAACTCGGTCGCTTCATCACCTGTCAATACGTCTTCGTGCTGATCATTCTTCACTCGCTTCAGGGTCGGTATTAACACTTCGTCGCAAGTGGCTGCAAAGGATTTGTCCTTGCGATAGACGTCGATCATTTGTTGTGCTTTGAAGTCGTCATCGGCCAACAGGCGTTGGTAGAATCGTAGAGCAGGGTCAATTTTAACGTCCTCTCCTAGCAATGTTGAGAATATTTTGAATTGCGGCACGTGGTAGCCCAGCACCACCAAACACACGGTCAACGGCGTCGACAGCAGCAGGCCAACGGGCCCCCACAGCCAGCCCCAGAAAACGGCCGAGATGATGATCGCAACCGAAGATATCCCAGTGCTGGTTCCATAAAGCCAGGGCTCCAGTAAGTTGTTACTAAGTAGTTCGAGCGTTACGATTAGTGCCAGTACAGTCAAGAATATGCCATAGCCCGGAAACACTGCGAGCGAAATTATCAGTGGGAAGACGGCGCTCACAATGGGACCCAGGTAGGGGACAAAACGCATGCAGGTCGCGAGCACTCCCCAGAGCATGAAGTTCGGGAAGTATCCTGCGGGCGCCATTGTGCGACCGATACAGAACAATCCCGCAGCCAAAATAAATCCATACGTTGTGTTGACGATGGTTTGGGCAACTAGGTAGCGGCTAATTCGCTTGCCAACCTCATGGAGTGCTTCCGTGGTTGTCACGTAATTTCCATGGCTAACAGCCACTATGATTCGATCGCGCAGGTCGTCTCGATAAACGAGCATAAATAGCGCAAAAACGGTTACCAGCCCCGCGGTCCCCAGCGGACCCATCACGCTGCCGGCGGTGGTGGCCCATGTACCCAGCGGCATTCCTTCCTGGACTTGAGTCACATACAACGGAGACTTGACGGAGGCTCCGTCGCGTACCTTGGCCCCAGCCGTTAGCGCGCCGGAGCCTAACCACTTGTTTGCCCACTGTCCGAATCGGGAACGGCCTGCTGCGGGTTCCCACTGGGACGTCAGCGATTCTTCGACTACATCTTGTTCGACAACACTCTCTTCGGTTTTAGCATTCTCCGCAGCCTTGGCTGTTTCTGGACCAGCGCTCTCGATGGCTGAAGTCACTTCCTCCGCCAGCTCATCGAGCGACTCGCCCATCCCAGATTTCATACCCGCGACGGTCCGCGCCTTGGCGACGAGCTCCCCTTTATATTTGGGCAAATCGCCAACCAGCGTACCAAGCTCGCGTCCGATGAGCGTTACACCCACCGCCAGTAGAAGAAAGGTAAGGCCTGCAATAGTCACTACAGCCATGATGTTTGAAACACGCCAGCGCTGCAGCCGATTCACCAGCGGACTCAGTAGAAACGCGAGCAGCAGCGCGAGTGTCATGGGTATAAAGACATCGCGGGCGAAATAGAGAGCCGTGACCACTAATACCAAAGCCAAGAGCTTGGCCACGCCAGCGAGCGTTTCTACTTCGGTACTTCGGGCCATGTTGTTCTCAGATGCGGTATGATGACTAGGATAGGCCAGTGAACACGTTCAATGCACTCAACTGACAAGGCGCTCAGATGGAAAACTTAATGCTGATCGGACTGATCGATTTATCCTACCTGCTAGGAATTTTGATCTTCGTACTCGATATCGTAGCCATCGCGGGCGTGGTCATGGGCGGCGGGTCGATCGGACACAAACTGCTGTGGATACTGCTGATCCTGCTTTTGCCGGTCATCGGCATGATTCTTTATTTCGTCTTCGGAAAAAACAGGGGCTAGGCGAGCTTCCACGATGGTTGCGTAAGGGTCGAATGCCTCTGGCTCAGACTCGCAAGGGACAACGATTGTGGTGTATGGGTCAAATGGCGTGTCGTTCATATCGATGCCCTGCTGTCAGAAATAGCTTCGGTGTTCGCGGGGCGATCTTATCGCTTTGCGGTGATAGGGATAACTTAAGGCAAATTCGGTGCCACACTCGATCTGGTCCCGAGAGTGGCATATTGATTGCTACCCAGGTACGAATCGAGATCATTTAGAGATGACGGGAAGAGGCTTGGTCGCTTTTCGACCAAGCTGATCGGTTACGCAGCAGATGTACGGGACGCAAAATTGACCATGGAAGACCTATCCCAGTTGGATCCCGAGGAACAGGCTCAGGCAGTAGCCAAGCCGAGCACAACACACCGCGAACTTTTATTGCAGTTGAGCCACGAGCTACGCACGCCGATAGCCGTGATCATGGGATATGCAGACATCATCAATGACGAAAGCGACAACGCGACTATCAGAGATCACGCCATCGTCATCCGCCGCTGCGGCGAAGAACTGATAAACCGCCTCGACAATTTCCTGATCGCTTCAGAGCAGGCAAGCGTGGAAAATGTTCCGGCATAGCATCCCTCGGATTCACTCTGAAGCCCGTTAGGGGCAGTCGCCTTTTACCAGCTGCTCAACTTCGGCAAGCAGGCCGTCCAAATCGACGGGCTTCGTGTGAAAGCCGCTGCAACCGGCATTGATTGCTCGTGTGCGATCGCCAGGTAATGAATACGCTGTTAGCGCGATGACTGGAATCTTGTCCAGCTCGGGGTCGAGCCTAATCTGACAGGTTGCTTCCCAGCCGTCCAATTCGGGCATGTTTAGGTCCATCAGGATGACGGCGGGCACCACCGTACGCGCTAAATCCACTGCCTCGCGCCCGTTTTGAGCTTCGACAACCTCGAACCCGCGATTTTGAAGTCGCAGAACCATCGACTGTCGAAGATCTTGATTGTCATCGGCGATGAGTATCGTTGGCATTTTGGCAGACTTAACCACTTAAACTATTAACCCCGAGACAACCACGCGAAGCGGCGACGTGTCACCGCATCGCCCAGGCAGACGCTTATCGGTCTTCGATTGCGTCGGCTTTCCTTTCGCCCGCAGCTTCAACTGCGTCGGCCTTCGCCTCGCCTACGTTTTCCAACGCATCTGCTTTGGCTTCGCCCACTTTCGTCTCAGCCGATCCGTCCCAGGTCTTACCGTCCGCGGTGCGCACCATGTCCGCTGCGGCGTCGTGGCCCTCACGAATATTTTCGGCAGTTCCCTGGCTCGCATCGCGAACGTCATCGGCAACCTTGTCATTAAAGTTTTCGTCGCAGCCAACAAAGGCTAACACAGCCGACAAACTTAACAGTGTGAAGAACTTTCTCATCATTCGATCCCCTACAGGTGGAAATAAAACACTCGAACCGCACCATGCGGCTCGATCTTTTTCTGCCGTTCAGTCTTGATATTGATCGCGCAAGTCGCGGATACGATCGTGTCCTGCCTTGACATTGGCGTATTGCCGCGTCAACACATCGTTCATCGCGCTGCCTGCAGTCGATTTTAAGGCATCTTCGTATGCATGCTTTATATGATCTTCGCCACGCTCGGCTTCGCAAAGAATCGCATGCGTATCTCCACCGTTGAGCATGGCGCGAAGATCGATCCAAGTCCGATGGAACATCGCTGCATAGGAGCCTTCGTCGGTGGGCCGCTTGCCATTCCAACTCACGAACTCTTGCAGCGCAAGTGCATTCTGTCCGCGCTGCGCGGACAGTTCAGTGAACAAAGCACCGATGCTCATGTCTTCGATCTGCTTGCACGCCTCGGTGAATCCTTCTTCCGAGTCAATGTTCACTTGGATCAATTGCTGCAGCTTGGCTACGGTGGTCTCATCCAAATTATGCTTTGTTTCAATTGCCATTTTGACGTTCCTCTGAAAAAAGTTGTTGTTGCCGGCAATGCTACAGGAACCAGTAAGCGACGAACGCACCTAGCAATACTATAAGGAGCGCGAATGGGTAGCTGAGTGCGACCAAGCCTATACTGGCGTTGGGATGCGACTCCTCCATCGGCGCGTCTTCGCCTTTGACAGCGTGAACGATCGTTTCGGGTATCGACTCTTCTACTGTCGCCCGACCCTCTTCTTCTGCTGCAGTTTTCATGGCGATCCCTCCTCCTTTTTTTAGCCGTGCTTGTCCAAAAATTACTTTCTGCCTGAAGCGATCCGCGTTACCAAGGCTTGATCTTCCAACCGACAAAGAAGCCTAGCGCAAAAAGGCCCAGGGCAGCAGCGGTTGGTCTTTGTCGGCAGTAGCGAGTTACCGATGCGGTAACGTCGTCCACGAGCGCCTGAAAATCTTCGCACTCACCCAGCTCGCAATCCTTACTTGCGTCTTGCTCGCCAGGCTTACTCGAGACTTTTGGGCTAGAAGAGGATCGAGTCGTTGTTGAACCTTGTGACATTATTTTCTCCTTCGAAAATTGGTTGAAACTGTAAATCGATTACGATCTTTCGCTTGGCGTTCTACCGGAACTCACCACACACTTGGCCCACGCGAAGTTGTTGGCCAATTCATCGGTCGAACGCTTGAACTCGCTAAAACTATGGCGAAGTCGCCATGCAGCCAGGACAGCACTTACCATTGCAGCAAGTGTGCCAATTCCAGCCACGATGAGCTGCGATTGCCAACTATTTAATTCTGTCTGCGAATCCAGGAGCGAGGCCAAACCAAACACTAGTACTGGCAGGCAAGCGATCACAGCGCAGCTAGCTACGGCAACCAAAACGAGAGCTGGCAGGGCTCGCTGCATCGTTTTGGTAGCGTCCGCCTTGACGAGCTTTGCCTGCAGCTCAGCCAACTCCAGTGCATCGCCCACAATATTCGCTGCCTGTCCCGCAAAGGCGGAGACAGGGCTCTGTCGCTTGTGGCTACCGTTCACCTGAGCTTCGAAGTCAACCATCCTAAGACACCTCCAACTACGACGCCTAGGAGCAAACATGTGCCGGGCCGCTCTACAATTAAATTCTTCGCCGCGCGCAGGATGTCAGACTCGTCAGATTCTGTCAGCGCACGGTCGGTTCGTTCCGCTACCGAGTACTTGACTTGGTCCTCGCGAGCGTGCTTACCGTTTGTATGGTTCTTGTGTGCTGTCGCGGTGCTCATGTCGTGTTCCTTCAATCATATTGTTCACAATTTTGGTAGCGTAAGCCCGGACGGCGGATGCGGCCACAGAGCCAAGCAGTGCCGTGAGCCCCATGGCTGCACCGGCCGCCGCTGTTGTGGCTGAGGGTGCAGTGTCAGCGGAACTCGTCGCCCGCGGTGGCTTGGCGAACGAAGTGCTACGCTGGGCCAACACGAAGCCAGCCACGGTCGCAGCACCGACGGCCAGCAGCGGCTGGGCTCTCACATGTTCGCGCCAGTCCACCAACCGTTGGGCTTCGTCGTGCAATTCGGCAACGTGAAATTCACTCAAGTTGCGAATGGAATTCATGCGGGCAATTAGATCACCCGCGTCTGTCTCCACTGGTTTGTCCGGCATCATGGCTTAGCGCCTGCTTGACGAACCAAGGGAAAGACCCACCGCCAGTCCGGCCAGTAGCCCGACGCCGAGAGCCATCGCCAGCGATTCTACGGGCTTGCGCTTCATGGAGCTGACGGTGTACTCATATCCACGTTGTGCTTCCGAGGCTACGCGGTCGTAACCGTCTCGGATTGCCTCGCCAGCGACTCCTGCATATTCGGCTGCCGTGTCGGACACCCGATTAACTGTCGATGCAGTTGTCTTGCAGCAATCGCCCACAAACGCTTCGATCTGTTCGCGACTCTGACCCGACTTGCGTTGAATCAGCCCCACGAGCTGCTCGATATTGCCTTCCACTCGCTTGAGTTCATCTCCTGAGATTTCGCCAAACTTCTGTTTGACGGCACCCACGATACTGCTCCAATTGCCCTGCAAACGCTCTTTTGAAATCATCGGTCGACTCCCTACAGTTGATTTGGTCTCTTCGGCTGAGCGGCACATTGTGTGTCGCGGACTGATGGACTTCATCGCAAAGCGTGTGCCATAAATCAGGTTGCGACGCTTATTGCCAGCTCGAAGCGCCCGCGAGTGGGTCGTGTCATTTCCTAGAACGCGGCATCCATCAATGTAATATCAATGCAACCGACTTAATGCGCTCGGCCATCGACTCACTCGCTGGCCAATCTTTCGCTGGCAACTCACTCGCTGGCGCTTCGAGCTGGTATTGGATCGGGGAGGTATTGGGTTGAGAGAAGATTGATCGGTCAGCGAGCAAGCTCTGACGTACGACCCAGCACACTGAGTGAAGAACTTCCAGGCGTCACCTAGCAAATTGCGAGCTTGCAAACCCGCTTGCGGATTGGCACACATCTTGCTTAAACCTCAGTTCGCAGGCACTTAAACGGAGTGCTCGAATACGCTAGTCAAACACGCTGGGTGTTGACAGTCTCCAGAAGTTCGAAGTAAAGGAAATCAACTATGTTGTCTTGGGCACTGACCTTTTTTGTACTGGCTTTAATCGCTGGCTTGCTTGGTTTTACAGGGGTTGCGGCGGGAGCATCGCAGATCGCTCAAATTTTATTTGTGCTATTTCTGGTGCTGTTCGTAATCAGCCTCATCTCCGGTGCAGTTCGCGGAAAATCGATGTCGTAGGCAAGGCTATAACCAGCCAAAAAATGACTAGCTCGACGCGCCAGCGAGTGGGTTGTCTGCTCGCTGAGACTTTGGGGTCGAGGCGCGAACCATCCACGCACTACCGCGCCGAACTGGTATGAACCACATTTTGCCGCTTCGAGCTCTTATTGCGAATCGATTTCTTCGACAGATTAATGCACTAAGCTACGTGCCTTGAGTGCATCGATGACTGTTACGACAGCGAGTTCCAGGGCGTCACAACCGCCAGACTTGAACGTATCGAGCTTCAAACCAGCTGCTTCATGCTCGAGACGATCTGCAAGGTCGCGGGCTTCGGCAGCGTAGAAGGTCGAGACGAGACCTTTAAGCGAGTGGACAGCTCGTCGCGCTTCGAGCGGATGGTCTGCCTGCACGGCAGCTCGCAGTTCTGCCACGACTTGAGGTGCGTCTTCTACAAACATACTCGCAAGGTCGCAAAGCAAGGCTCGATCACCGTCTAGAGCAGCCAACGCGGCCACTTCGTCGATATGCGCCGGACCCTCCCGGCGATTTGGCTGAGCTGGGTTATTTTCCGGCGCGTTGGGATTCTGCTGCACGTGAATTACCTAGAATGAGACCAACAATAACAGGTATAGTAGGGGGGCCAGCAAATTACGTGCCTCTGGAGTATGATAATCGGAGATGAATTCGTGCTTTCTAGTTTTGGTTAGTATTTCTTATCAGAACTTCTGCCGTGAATGCTGGTCGCTTTTCGAGCAATTTGGTCGCCGCGGCAACAACTGGCGCGGAAATTGCGTCTCCATAAAACAGATTGGCGTTTGAGTCCGTGGCCACTTGCCACCTGTAGTTTAGATACAACCCTAGGTTCGGAGTGCTGGCTGTTGACTACCGTTCTCGTAATTGATGATGACCGCAGTGTCCGCCACGTAGTCCAAAGTGGTCTTAATGGTCACCATGGATTCCGTGTAATTACGGCTGCTGACGGCGATACGGGACTCGAACTACTGGCCACCGAGCGGCCAGAGGTCGTCCTACTGGACGTGTATTTGCCGGAGCACAACGGTCTCGAACTGTTCCGAAAAATTAAGGCCATCGACAATAAATTACCGGTCATCTTCATCACGGGTGATACATCCAGCGAGACGGCTATTGAAGCCATGCGGGCCGGTGCGTTTGATTATCTTTCCAAACCACTGAACGTCGAACAGTTGCGCAACCTGACACATAGTGCCAGCCGCGCACGCAAATTGATGGACGAACCGGTGGCGCTGCCGGTGGGCGACGGCGATGCAAGCGGCGAGCGGTTCATCGGAGCTTCGAAGGCGATGATCGAAGTCTTCAAAGACATCGGGCGCGTGGCGGCCCAAAACGTCACGGTACTGATACGCGGCGAGAGCGGCAGCGGCAAGGAGTTGGTGGCCAGAGCGTTAGTTAATCACAGCGATCGGCGCGACAAGCCCTTTGTGGCTGTGAACTGTGCAGCGATTCCTGACCAGTTGCTCGAAAGCGAATTGTTCGGGCATGAAAAGGGTGCGTTCACGGGAGCGGAGAAGCGCCGCATCGGTCGTTTTGAACAGTGCCACGGAGGGACCATATTCTTAGATGAAATCGGCGACATGTCGACGGTGGTGCAGGGAAAAGTACTGCGTCTGCTCCAGGAACAGAAATTTGAGCGCGTGGGCGGGAATGAGTTAGTGACGACCAATGTCCGGATCGTGGCGGCCACCAATCGCCCCTTGGAAGACATGGTGAAGAGCCACGACTTTCGCGAGGACTTGCTATATCGTTTGAACGGCTTTACGGTTCAACTTCCACCACTTCGCGAGCGCCGCAACGACGTGCCCCAGTTGCTCGAGTATTTCCTGCGGCGGGCTAAGTCGGAGATGAACCGACCCGAGCTGAGCGGCATCTCACCCGAGGCGCTCCAGCTGCTCGTCGACTACGATTGGCCTGGTAATGTTCGGCAACTGCAATCGGTCGTGCGTCAATCTTTGCTCAGCACGACGGGCACAGTCATTGGCCCCGACAATCTTCCAGACTTCGTGCACCAGGGTTCAAGGCCGGTGGGTGCAAGCGATGCACGGTCCGTCGCCCCACCCACTACGATCGAGGACGTCCATACCCCTGCCCCTGCCCTGTCGAGTCCTCTTGCGGAGGCTCAAACCGAAAAGTCCGCTGCTACGGACACGGAGGCCGATCTTGTTTCTGGTCTCCAAGAATTTTCGTTGCTCGAATTTGTGGATCAGCGTTTGGCTACCGGCACGCTGAACCTTTACGATGAAACACTGGAGCAGGTCGAGCGGAGGTTGATCGCCCGCGTCCTCGAGTCCACGGGCGGCAACCAATCCAAGGCCGCAGAGATCCTCGGCATAACTCGCGGCAAAGTTCGCGATCGAATCGCCGCGTTTGATATTCAACTCGACCGCACAATTACTGTCGGTGCGAAACAGTAGAGGTACCAGACTCGTACTGCCTACAGGCCGCTGGCACACCTAGCGTTTCTTACTACACATCTTGCGAATAGATCAAGCAACTATACGCGCCAATGGTTAACGCAGCAGAATGCGATAGGCCGTCACGGGATTCCTCTTGGGCGACGATATCGCGAGAATCCGTACTATCCAATTGGCTATCGTAAACCGTCGAATCGCTGTTAAAGCGCAGCTTCCAAGTTCCGCCAGACGGCAGCCCGATACGGTAATCCTCTTTGCGACCTTCCGCAAAGTTAAAGACAGCCACGACGTCATCACCAACCCCTCCGTCCTCCCAACGACGCATGGCGAGCAACTTGTCCGTGTCGTTGACATGGAATACATGGACGTGTTGGCCGCTGAGTCCTTTGGATTGGCCGCTGTGGTTTAAGCGAATTGCAATCAAATCGCGGTAGAGCTGTACAATTCCCGCGTATCGCTCGGCTCGCTGCCAATCGATCGGGCGGCCATCGTCAAACCATTTGTCGCGGAGGAACTCTTGACCCTGGAGCAACATCGGTATTCCAGGAGCGGTGAACATTACCGCCGCACCCAGGGTAGAACGCTTGATCGCATAACGGCCCGGTTCCTCGCGTTGATCGATTTCCGATACGACGCGTTGCTTTCCATTGGCTACTTCGTCGTGTGATTCCGTATAAATCACCCGTTCGAACGCATCCACATTGTACTTGTGAAGAATTGAATTCGTAACTTCAGCCAGCGAGCGATTGGCATCTTCGATTTCGATGATCGCTTTGCGGATAGGATGGACGAATTGAGCATCCCACTGCGCACTGAAATGGGCTCCTCCATGCTGTTCGTCGAGTGTCATGTGGCTGTTGTTGCGCAAGTCCTCCGCGATCGTGATCTTGCCCGGAAACCGCTGATTGATTTCGCGGTTGATCCATTGGGCCAATGAAAAACCTTCGGGGATTTGATTGCTTTCGTCGCCGTCGACACTGCGCATGTAGAGGGTCATATCGTAGCGCAGGCCATCGGCGTGATAGTCCTCCAACCACATCATGGCATTGTCGAAGATATACTGCCGCACTTCGCCACGCCCGTAATCTGGGCGTGTATCACCCCACGGTGTTGGCGAACGCCAGTCATTGTAGAAATAGATTCCGCCTTTACCGCTCTCGCTCCAGCCGTCGAATTGCCAGAGATTGAGATCGGACGGGCCAAAATGGTTGTAGACCACATCGACAATCACGGCGATACCCAGGCGGTGGGCTTCACGTACGAAATGCTTCAATCCGGCTGGTCCACCATAGGCCGTCTCGATTGCGAACGGATGCGCCGGGTTGTAGCCCCAGGAGTAATCGCCCGCGAATTCCGCCAGCGGCATTAACTCGACTGCATTGATTCCTAAGTCTCGCAGATACGGCAAGCGCTGGATCGCACTTTCAAAAGTTCCAACACCCTCCCCTTGCTTGTTGAATGTGCCGATATGCATCTCGTAGACCACCAACTCGTTCCACCCTGGCATAGTGAAGCTGTCGCCTTGCCAGTCGAAATCGTTGGCTACAATCACGCCATCGCCAACCGAGTTTGTAACTTCGCGCGCCCTAGGGTCGATCCGCGTGAATTTCTGACTGCCGTTGGCGATCGCGAACTTATAGTGATCACCAGCTTTGGCTTCGGCGACATGCGCGACCCAATTGCCACTTGCGTCCCGTTGGCAGGGGTTTGCATTGACATCCCAGTTGTTAAAACTGCCTACGACTGCGACAGAATCTGCGTTGGGTGCCCAAACGCCGAACGTCACACCGGATTCTGAACTTGTTGCGCCTAAGCCGACAACTTCACGTGAAGGCATTACAACTGCTGACATCTTTGTTCCCTTTAAAGAAAAATACAGTATCCGTGGTAGAGCTACGTCGAATCGATAGCGGCCTACCGTCTGTCTGCCGAAACGGCTGGTCGCCCTGCGAGCGGCTAAGTGAAAAATGCACTTTCATTAGCTACAATGCTGTGACCGCAGGCCGTCGTGCGAGCATTTTGCGTGCCAAGCGATCGAACCCCAAGACGCCCGTACATGATTGAGGGGAGGCAAGCTCCCGAGCAATTAAACCATCAACCGACTGTTCCGTAGGGCCACCGATTATATGAAGTTTGAACCTAGTTTCCCGTTGCGTTACTATCTCCGTATGCTGACGGAAATAATTGGTCTTAATATTCTGCTTTTGCTTGTTTCGACCGGTCGCGCCCAGACCTCACTACCACCGCTGGCTCCGGCGGCTAATAGGCCAGCAGAAGTAGCCTTCGCTGGTCAAGAACAATCGCGTGCACCGCAGCCATTGGAGACGAAGCAATTGCAATTGGCCACGGTGGCCGAGCAAAGTGGCTTTACACAAACGGCGACCGGTTTCCAAGTCGAAACCTACTTGCGGCGACTCAGCGAAACATGGCCGGCTGCGCAGCTTACCGACATCGGTCAAACTATTGAAGGACGACCGATCTGGGCTCTGGTTGTCGAACCTCAAGTTAAGTCGGATGTGCGTCCCATTACGGTACTGATCTTGGGCGGCATTCATTCCGGAGAGTGCGATGGCAAAGAAGCCATAATGGCTCTTGCAAGGGATATAGCGCAGGGCCAACAGGGCGACTGGTGGCATGCGCTTCGGCTGGTCATAGTTCCAAATTTTAATGCGGACGCAAACGAACGACGTTCGGTCGATCACCGGCCCGGACAGGCCGGCCCAAGCGCGGGCATGGGGCTCCGCGAGAACGCTCAAGGACTGGACCTCAACCGCGACTTCGTAAAACTTGAAACGCCGGAAGTGCAGGCGCTTGTGGCCGCTTTTAATAAATACGATGTGGATGTGTTGATCGACACACACACAACCAACGGCTCGCTGCATCAATACGAATTAACTTATGACATTCCTCACAATCCAGCCACGCCTGCGGCCATTGACAATTGGCTAAGGACCGATTTGATTCCAGCGGTAACGGAGCGTGTTGCCGAAGCTGGTCTCTCGACGTTTTACTACGGCAACTTTGATGCGGATCATCGTCGCTGGAGTACCTATGGACATGAGCCTCGGTACAGCACCGAGTACATGGGCTTACGCGGACGCATCGGCATTTTGGCGGAATCCTATTCTTACGCGAGCTACCAGACGCGAGTCAATGCGTCGTATGCCTTCGTCCGCGAGGTCCTCGCACATTTGGCGTCGAGCCAGCAGTTGGTCCGACAGCTAATCGATGAAGCGAGTGCCACGACCGCCCGATCCGCCAGCTCTCAAGTTGCTCTGCAGGTACCGTTGCGAGCCGAGCTGGCGAAGACCGCCGACAGCGTCTTGGTGCGCGGTTACGCGAGCGCTGACGGCTCTCCACCTCGCGGCCCCTACGGCCCTACATCAGCGGCCAACCATACACCCAAACCCTACATTGTTGAATTCTTCAATCGTGCAGCACCTACCAAGCAAGTCGCATTGCCACCCGCTTATGCAATTCCCGCGCAGCATGCGTGGGCGGTCAGCCGATTGCAGAAACACGGTGTTCCACTCAAGCGATTGACTTCGGCAGTTCAGATTCAATGCGAAGCTTATCGTGTAACCAAGCTCAATCGCAGCCCAAGCTTTCAGGGACATCGCATGTTGTCTTTGGACGTGGAGAGTCGCGACGAGTTGCTTACTCTGCAGGCAGGCACCTATATCGTTGACACGTCGGGTGGTCTGGGCATCTTAGCAGCCTACTTGCTCGAACCGGAGTCGGATGACAGTCTGGCAAAATGGAATTTCCTAGATCCCTACGTGGCTGTAGGCAAAGACTATCCGATCCTCCGGCTCAAAGAACGCCCGCAGGCATCACAGACTGAAGCCGTCGTCGACGTCGAGCCGGCTGAGTTGCTGACGGTCGAGCTGCTGATGAAGCCGAGTCAAAACATCACTTTTTCTGCCGATTCCGTCCACAGTGCAAGCTGGCTCAAGGGCAGCGCTGAGTATGTCGTGTCGGGTGACGGAAGCACGTCAGCAGTGCAAGCTGCGACAGGCGCCGTACGCAATCTGCATGAGCTTACGACTCTGGCCGCCAAACTCCAGCAGCTCGATGCATTCAGTGGCATCCAAGCCAAATCGGCTGCCACCCTCAGAGCTTTTGCCGACGACGGGGCGCATGCGTTAGTGGAGCACGAGCGCGATCTGTTCTATTTTGATTCCGCCGATCAGACAGTAAAACAGCTAACGCATTCAGCCGATGAAGACGAATCCTTGGCCGAATTGAATCCACAGGGCTCGATGGTGGCTTTCGTGCGCGCCAACAACCTATGCATCGTCGACTGCCAATCATCGGAATTGAAGCAGCTAACCAGCGATGGATCCGAGCAACGACTGAACGGAATTCTCGATTGGGTTTACCAGGAGGAGCTGTACGGACGCGGTAAATTTAAGGCGTTCTGGTGGAGCCCAGATGGCCGGCAACTGGCCTTCTTGAAACTCAACCAAACTCCCGTGGATACCTACCGCGTATCGGACAGCACCAGCTACCTTCAAACCTCGGAAGCAACACGCTATCCGAAAGCCGGCGCACCGCTACCAACGGTCAACGTGTGGATCGCAGATATCGCCACAGGCCAACTGAATGAAATTGACTTGACAAGTTATGATGCGACCGATCGACTCATTGGCCGCGTCGCTTGGTCGCCTCAAGGCGATCTGTGGTTGCAAGTTCTCAACCGCGTGCAGAATCGGCAGGATCTGCTGCGAGTCAATCCGGCTTCGCGCCTGGCAGGAACTATACTCTCGGAAACAACTCCCGGTTGGATCTCGATCCATGGTATGCCTCACTTCCTCAAGGATGGGAATTTCCTGTGGCTCAGCGACTTACCAACCGGTCGAACCCAATTGTTTCATGTAGACGCCTCCAGCGGTCAGCGCCGTCCACTCACCAGCGGCGACTGGGATGTAACTGAACTGCACTCCGTTTCAGCCGATCAGCAGACAGCCTTCGTCAGCGGCAATATATCGCACCCCACCGAATCACAACTAGTCGCCGTTGACCTCGCCAGCGGGGCCATGCGGCAAATCACAAACCAAGCGGGAACACACCGCGTTCAAGTCGATGCGTCGAGCAGTTACTACTTGGACACGTTTAGCAGCACGGACTCGCCGCCAGTTTTGGCGGTGCATTCGATTGATGGTCAGCTTGTTCGAGTGCTCGACGCAGCGACCTCCGACCGGCACCGCTATGTGAAGGCCAACCCGCCAACTCTAACGACCATCACGGCTCGAGACGGTGTCGAGCTGCAAGCATCGGTGATGTTACCAGCAGGTTTGGACTTAGAGAATCCTACTCAGAAATTGCCGGTTTTGTTTTACGTTTATGGTGGTCCGCGGTCACCTACGGTCAGCAATTCGTGGGGCGGACGAAACGCTTGGTGGCACCAGATGCTTTGCCAGCAGGGCTTTGCAGTGGTGTTGTGCGACAACCGAGCCGCACTTGGGAATGGCGTTAAAGATACGTGGGCCATACGCGGCGATATGGGCCGAGTGGAACTACAGGATTTAGAAGACGCCGTGGGATGGGTCCGTCAGCAGGCTTGGGCGGATGCCGACCGAGTGGGATTGTGGGGCTGGAGCTATGGAGGCTATTTCACCGCGTATGCCATGACGCACAGCCAGTTATTTAAGGCAGGTATTGCCGGTGCGCCAGTAACCGACTGGCGCAACTACGACGCAATTTACACGGAACGTTACATGGATTTGCCGCAGAACAATCAGGCTGGCTATGACTCCAGTTCCGTCGTGACAGCAGCAGCCAACCTGCATGGCCAATTGATGCTGATTCATGGCGAGCAGGATGACAATGTTCACGTTAGTAACACACTGCAACTGGCTTATGCCTTGCAGAAGGCCGGCAAGCAATTTGATTTAATGCTGTATCCCAAAAATCGACATGGGATTGTCGACGCCGAGCAACGCTACCACTTGCATTGCCTAATGACTCAGTTTCTCAGCGAACATTTAAAGGGCCCTCCGTAGTCTCCAACAGTGCTTTAATGTGGCCATCTTGGATTTCGTCGGCCAAATTCCTCAGCATTTGACTTCTGACCGCCAGGACTTCCCCATTTGCATCTATGAAAGCTGGCTGGGATGCTGTGACACCGGCAACTTTTTTTGTCGCCAACTGCGCTTTACCGTCGCATTGAAGTTGAATGTCGCTGGATTTCTTCCTGTTCGTAGTTCCGCCTTCAGGCGGCAAATCCAATGACCGAAAACCCTAACCGCCTAAAGGCGGAACTACAAACCAGGAAAGGAGTGCAGTGAGTGTCACCGGATTTCTCTTTGGACGTGTGGACGCGGGGGGAGACGCGGGGACACTCAAGTTTTCAAGGGGTGCGTTTAAGGCTGAAACAAACTCGATTTGCCACACGGTGGCTGGTAGGCCACAGACGATCGACAGTATGCGAACGGGTCGTCGTCAGCATCGACATCACATGCGTCGCGAAGCCCGCGAGCTGTTGACTGATGAACGTGATCGCTTTTTTGGTCAACAGTTCATTTATCCTGTTGCATGGCAGTTTATAATGAGGTGCTTGGCTCTAGTGACATGGGCCGCTCCACGATCCAATGCGCTCACGCTCCCAACGATTTCTCAAACATTGCCCAGCCGATGCCTAATACCTTACCAGCCGAGACGCGGACACTAATTCGCAATGTGCGTTGGGAGACGTTTGTGGCTCTGGCCGATGATCGCCAGGGGAGCATACCCCGCATGACCTACATCAACGGGAATCTCGAATTGATGAGTCCAAAGAAGGAACATGAAACGGCCAAGACTCTGTTGGGACGCATGATCCATGCCTTTTGCGACCTCCACGAAATTGAAATCCTGAGTGTCGCTTCCACTACGTTTCGTAGGGAAGACCTCGATCGTGGATTTGAAGCAGACGAGTCCTACTATGTCGAGCATGCCGAGGCGGTATTTAGCAAGGAAGAAATCGACTTGTCCATCGATCCTCCTCCCGACCTAGTACTTGAGATCGAGATCACTTCGTCAGCGCTCCCCAAGATGACTCTCTTCGCTTCGATGGGCATTCCCGAAGTTTGGCGGCACAACGGGCGAAGTTTAGAACTTTTCCACTTACAAGATGCTGACTACCGACTAGTCGACGCTAGCGTCGCACTCCCAGGCTTCCCAGTGAAGCTGGCCGAATTACTCCTGACCAAACGTCTATCGCAAGGCGAGACCGCGCTGGTCCATCAGTTCCGTGATGCATTAAAGTAGACAGTCGCGTCGGCCAGTGCGGATGGGGGCACAGCTCTTCAAAGGGCGGTTAAAATAAAGCTGCTATTGGTCGTACAGTCCAGACCAAGTCTGCAGGCTACGATTTGCGAGCCATGACGGGCGGCACGAGAAAGCACTCGTGGTCATGATTGGGAGAATTGGCCAAAGCGGCCTCGCGGGAGATTCCGGCCTGCTGTTGATCCCGACGAAGCACCGAATGAACTTCTAGCGGGTGAGCCAGTGGCTCGACGCCATCTGTGGAGACTTCGCTCAACTGCTCGACGAAACTAACGATCTTGCCAAGCTGTTGCGTAAGCTGATCGAGCTCGACTGCGGAGAATTCGAGTCGAGCTAATTTGGCAACTTTTTGAACATCGTCACGCGTCAGCATCTCGGGCTCTACGACTTGCCGGTGGGCAAGGCAAACGGTTTCTGCTTGACGACTTTGCGAATCACGCCGCTACGAATGCACTGCGTGCAAACCATCAGGCGTTTGTGCTCGCCGCTAGGCAGCTCGATTTTGATGTTTTGCAAGTTGGGCTTGAACTTACGCCGTGTGATGCCGGTAATTTTGGTACCAACACCACCCAAGTACTTGGCCTTACCGCGAATTTCTACGCTATTTCCAACCGACGCTCGTTTGCCACAAACGGCACATTCACGGGCCATACTTGGCTCCCCAAGATTGTTCTAAATTCAGAAAACTGTTTAAATATCGACTCGTGGCCACACTCGAAGGGAGCCCAACCACTTTACTGTACATTTACCCAGTACGCACCGATACCCAGTGCGCACCGACGGCCCGCCCAGGAATCTGGGATTGTACCTAGATTACCGCCCGCCACAACACCAAAGCGACCATGCACAGCACCTTTGTCGAACACCATTATAAGTATTGCCCGAAATGTGCGGCTCCAAGTATCGCGATTGGCAGCGTTCCGTTTAAGTGTTCCGGCTGCGGATTTGCGAATTTCTTTGGTCCAGTCGCCGCCGTCGGGGGGTTGGTAGTCAACGATATGGGCGAGTTGTTACTGGTTCGCCGAGCGCGCGATCCTGGCAAGGGAAAGTGGGGTCTGCCTGGCGGATTTGTAGACCGCGGCGAGAGCATCGAGGCTGCCCTAGTCCGCGAAATCCGAGAGGAAACCCAGTTAGTGGTAACCACCACGGCGTACCTAATGAGCGGACCAAACAGCTACGAATACCATGGCGTGGTTGCTCCGGTGGTCGACCTGTTTTACCAATGCCGTATCCTCGACGACTCGGCCATTGCACTGGCAACGGACGAGCTCGAGCACTTCGAATGGACGCGTCCTACGCGCCAGCATTTGCAGAACATGGCCTTTCATTCCAACCGCTTGGCTATCGAGTTCTGGCTACAACAAGCTGTTTCCCGATGAGTGCCCGCATCGACTGGCCATCCGTATTGGGGCCCATCATATCACACGGGGGACTCAGCGAACGCGAGCTCGGTGAGTTAGAATCCGCTACGTTTGCACATGTGCGCAGAGCTGTGCGACCTCGGCCCGGTGTCAGCGACGACGAGCTACCATTTCCCGTATCGCCGGTTGCGTGGTTTCCAAGAGGTCGATTCGTAGGGGACGCTACCGACCAGCCTTCCAATTCCCTAGTGCGGCCCGGTGGATTTCTTCAGTACGCAGCCGGAGACTATTACATCCAGGATGCTGGCTCGATGTTGGCCTTGGCCCTGTGCGATATCGAGCCCGGCGAGTGGGTGTGCGATACCTGTGCTGCGCCAGGTGGCAAATCTACCGCCATTCTGGAGGAGCTGGCTGGCCGCGGTGTTTTGATTTCCAACGAAGCGATTGGATCGCGGCTGGCGAATCTCCAGCTAGCTTTGGCGCGGGCGGGTTATAACAACCACCTCGTGACCAACTTGGAAATCGAATTGTTGCAACAGTTGTGTGGCCGGACCTTCGACAAAGTCTTGGTGGACGCGCCCTGCACTGGCCAGACACTGGTGGCGCGCGGGAAGCAGTCGATATCTGCGTTCGGTCCAGTACAGATAGAGCATAGCCGTTTGCGTCAGCAACGAATTTTGCGAGCGGCCGCTGGACTAGTTAGACCTAGCGGTAGCCTGGTTTACTCGACGTGTGCTTACTCGTTTGCTGAGAACGAACAGGTGATTTTGGACTTCCTGGCGCAGTCGCCGGATTGGCAATTGAAGACCATGCCAGGGCTGGAGGCTTGGCGCAGCCCTGTTGCCGAGGGCTGTTACCGAGTATGGCCGCACCGCGACGGCTGTGCGGGTGCTTTTGCCGCGCTGCTGGTCGCCCCAACTGTTTTCTCGAATAGTGAACAGGGGGAAAAAACAGCCCCCGAGCTGCACGGCCGCCGGACTTGGCAGATGAGAGCAACCTCTGAAGATGAAACACCCGAGGAAATAGCGGATTGGTTGGAACAAACCCGCGCTGGTCAATGGTGGCAGCATAAATATCAATTGCATCACTTCACCCATGAAATTCCCAGAGAATGGATTCCACACTGCGTTTCGGGGAGCTGCATCGCGGAGTGCAGGAACTCGAGATGGTCGCCGCAATTGGCCGCAGTCACGCTGAAGCAAGCATTTCATGCATGCAATGCTATCGAGTTGTCCGATGCACAAGCCCTGCAATACGTGGCTGGGGCGGCCATCCGCTGCGAATCGACCTTCTCCGACTGGTGCGCAGTACAGTGGCGAGGCAAATCGCTTTCATGGGGCAAGATGAGTCAGGGTATTCTCAAGAATCACTTTCCCAAGCCGCTGCGTCAAACCAACTTGACCTGGAGCTAGAGATCAAGCGGGAAATAAGTGTCGGCTTTTCCAACGTCGCTTGGCTCTCCGAGCCGATTGCGTCCGACCTTCCGCAGTCGGTTCGGAGAACCGAGCGACAATTATTTCCCGCTTGGAGCTAAGCAACTACTGCCTGAGAGATTGCCTCACCTACACGCGGCGAACAAATGGTAGATAATGGAGTCTTCGAGCAATGGATTGTGAGCTTGGGGCTTCAGGGATTCTCAGAGTTAAAACATTACCTATGGACGTTTGTCGGTATCGACGGAGTGGAATTTTCTGTACTTGGGCTGTTATCCTTGCGCTGGCCGGCTGCGCAGCGCGGGTCCATGCGCAACCCAGACCGATTCAGGTTTCTCCCGCAGCTCAAGTTTCTCCCTCCACGGGGGTTCCGTCAGCGGACAATCCCGACTTGGGCAATGCAGCGGCAGGCAGCAACATTCCAGCTCAAGTTGCACCCACGCAGCCTCCCGCGATCGATGCAGCGGCAGCGGCACTTGGTGACGTCAATCCGAACTCGCTGGAAGCTCGATACCAACAAGTCTTGGCTCGACAGCAGCAATTGCTCGCTGACATGGAGCTGGCCCCAGAAATCAAAGAGCAGTTGTCTAAGGCTTACGAACAGGTACGACTGGATCTGGAGAGCGCGCAAAAGTCGCGTCAAACTCGGCTTGGCTTTACCGAATCGACCAAGGTCGCACCTGCAGCCCTCGAGGCTGCACGCGGTCAAAAGAGCCAGGATGAGTCTAAGAAGAGTTTCGATCCTCGCGAGGGATTGGCTTATTTGGACTTCGAAGAGATGGACCAACTGCGTCTGTCGCTCGAAGCGGAACTGGCAACCGTCGCCGCTGAGCGTACCAAACTTTCCGAGAGCGTGACCAAGCGAGAGAAACGACGCAAGGAACTGCCTCAATTAGCGTCCGACGCAAAAGCCAAACTGGATCAGCTTGCAATCCAGTCACCGACGAAAGCTCCCGACGCACCGCTACTGGACGAAGCGTCGCAATGGTCGCTCGAAACTTCCAAAGCCCTTTTGACGGAGCAATTGCAACGCTATGAGGCCGAGCAGCGATACTACGATGCTGAATCGTTATTGCTACCAATGAAACTCGAACTAGCACAAACGGCAGAAAAGAGACTGCAAGACCGTGTGCGAGTTGTCAATGAGCAACTTGAAAAAATCCGCTCGGATCAAATTCAAGCGAAGTACCGCCAAGCCAAAGAAATGGTTGCTGGGGCTCCCCTGGAACTTAAGTCGGTTGGCGAGCAATTGATTGGACGCATTGAAACCTGGATGGATTTGGCGCGCAAACATGCGCGCATCAAAGACGAGACGACCAGCGCCCAGAAGTTGCTGGATTTGTGGACCGAACGACGAACGCAAATGGACAGTCGCGTCGATCCTCAACCCAGTACCACGGGCGTTTCCAATGTGATCTCCGGGTTCAACAGTTGGGTGGGGTTGATGCTCCGCAAGCAGCGTGGTGAGTTGCCCGACCCAAATAAACTGGCTGGCAATATTCGCGAATATCAGAGTGAAATGCAGATTGCCCAATCGCTACTGTTCGATATGGAGGATGCGCAGCAGGATCTAAAAAGCCGAGCGGAGACATTGCGTGAGCTGAACGATCCCAGCGATGCCTTCAGCGGCAACTCCAATGGACAGGACAAGTCGACGGAGCTTTTGAAATTTGGCGTCGAAGTCATTCAGGCCATCACCGTCGACGTCAATTCCTACCTGAACGATTTGTATGTGGTAGCAGACAAGCGCGAAAGCACAATCAAGCTGACCGAGGACTACCGCGACTTCATCGACAAGCATGTACTATGGATTCGGAGTACAGCCCAGCTCACCCGAGCAGATTGGCTACCGGGCGTGGAAGCGTTTCGATGGCTCGTCAGCTATCAAAATTGGAACGCGGTCGGGCAACTCATGGTTCAGGACGCCTGGCAACAGGTGGGATGGTACCTCGTTTTCGGACTGTGGCTGTTAATCGCCTTTTTCAATCAGGCTCGCTTGCGCAGACGATTGAGCGAGCTATCCGCCAAGGCGGAAAAAAATAACTGTGTCGATTTTCGTCTGACGGCCCGCAGTTTATTGGTAACCTTTCTGTTGACCCTACCGATGACTATTGGACTGCTGTTTTTCTACTGGCGATTGCAAGTCATTGCCAGTTCGATTCCAGCGCCTGCACTGGATACGAAATTTGCCAGCGCGTTGTCGCGTGGATTGTTATTGGTAAGTTCCGTTTTTTTTCCAATGGAATTGCTAAGGCAATTGTGTCGACTGGGTGGCCTGGGCATCAAGCACTTCGGTTGGCGAGAAGCCAGCGCGCGGCGATTGGGTAAAAACCTACGATGGCTAATCGATTTCACCATACCCCTGACCGTCATTATTGGGATATTTTTGGCGCAGAGCGACCAACGCTGGGAGTCTTCGCTGGGACGAATGGCCTTCATCGTCCTGATGCCACTGCTGAGTATCTTTTTGGCGCGGGTATTCGCCCCCCGCAGCGGCATCTTGAAAGATTTTCTATCGAACGATCCTGGCGGTTGGCTGGACCGACTGAGCGTCGTCTGGTATCCGGCGTTGATCATCCTGCCGATGGCTTTGGCTGTTGTCAGTTTCATTGGCTACCATTACACGGCCCAGCGAATTGCTTTCCATTTGGTGACAACGCTGTGGACGATCGTTTTGGTGACGTTGGCTTATTGCTTGCTTATGCGACTACTGGTTCTCAATCGTCGCCGTCTCATGCTGGCTCAAGCCAGAACTCGCTTGGAAGAGGCCGCCCGCCGCGATCCAGCCGACGAAATGGCATCGTTGAGCGAGGAACCAAGAGTCGACCTGGTCGCGATCAATGAACAGACCAAACGTCTCGTCAATAGCCTGGTGGTCGCCGCTAGCTTTGTCTTGGCTTTCGTGATTTGGTCCGATGTCCTTCCGGCCGTTTCGATGCTCGAAGGCGTTCAGTTGTGGGAGGTACAAGACACGGTCATCAGCTTGGCCAACCTTCTAATGGTCATACCTATTATCGTTTTATTTATCATCGCAGGACGGAACGTACCTGGATTGCTGGAGATCGCTTTTTTACAACATCTACCGCTGACCAATGCCGCTCGCTATGCCATCACGACGCTGAGCCGCTATGCCATTTTTGCAATTGGAATCATCATCGTTGGCTCGACGATCGGCTTGCGATGGACCAGCATCCAGTGGCTGGTGGCCGCGCTGGGCGTCGGGCTTGGATTTGGTTTGCAGGAAATTTTTGCCAACTTTGTATCTGGCATTATCCTGCTGTTCGAGCAACCGATTCGCGTCGGCGATGTGGTCTCGATCGATGGCATGACCGGCAACGTCTCGAAGATCCGCATGCGCGCCACTACGATTGTGAACTGGGACCGTCAAGAATTGATCGTTCCGAACAAAGATCTTATCACGGGCAAGCTACTCAACTGGACACTCAGCGACTCCACCAACCGCCTGCGTATCGATGTGGGTGTCGCGTATGGAAGCGACACCCGAAAAGCCTGCGCACTTATTTCCCAAGTCTGCAAAGCACATCCTAACGTACTGGTGGATCCTCTGCCCTCGGTGACGTTTGATGGTTTTGGCGACAACACACTGAACTTGGTTGTGCGTATATTTTTGAATTCCCTGGAGCATCGGCTGATAACGATTCACGAATTGCATCAAGGAATATACGAGGCGTTTCGCGACGGCGGTATCGAAATTGCCTTTCCACAACGCGATCTTCATATCCGCAGTTTGCCAGACAGTTGGAATCGTTGGCTAGAAAGGAAAGCCCCCGATTCAACCGCAGGGAAAACATGACCGCAGGCTCTCGCCGCATCATGCGCCCTGTGGATTGCGATTGTATTTTTGGAAGGGCAAACGAACTCCGCCCACAACGTACTGATCGACTCGGAGGTGGTCGGGCGCGGCGAACCCAACTTGACTGGCTGCGGTAACGACGTCGTCTTGGTCGACTCCATCACCACTGATCCCCAGCCCACCGGCAAGCTTGCCCTGTGCGTAGAGCGGCGAACTGCCCGGGAAGAAAACTACGCCGTTCTGATTGGCCGTTGGAAAATGCACGCCCGTATCGCCGATCGTTACGCCCACATCGCCGGGATCACGAAAATTGCGTCCGGGGACAAACGCATCAAAGGCCGTGGTGCTCTTGGAAAGCGGGTCGGCATACACGGAAAACGGCAGTGGTGCTGAAAACAGATTCTCGGCCGTCAGCGGATTAATGCCAGGCAGATTTAGGATGCTCTGCGGTGCGGGACTGGCCGACGATTCTGCGCCGGTTGGGTACCGCGGCTCGACCAGAAAACGAAACGTGCGATTGGTCAAGGCCGTTCCAAGGGGTAACGTATCTCCCTGAGTCGTTAAGCTCGTCGAGATCGGTCCAAAGACTCCATCGAGATTGAAGTCAACACGATCCTGCGGGAGCAGCGCGGACGCATCGGCGTAGTAGGCCGTATTACGGGCTTTGGCGATCGCCACATCGATGGAAAAGATGGTGGCGTCGGGCATACGATAAACTCCCAACAACTCGCCGTTCTTATCGGCAACTGCGAAAACCATTCGTGTTCTCGCGCCGGGCCGGAAGTCCTTCGTCAATCGTATCGCCGCCCGAGTCTGCTCTGCTTCCGCGATTCCTTGGGTAATAATCTGCTCCACCTGGGCAGCCGTTAGTGATCCGTCTTGGGCGGCGTGTGGAACAACCAGCCATTTTTCGGGTACCGCTTGGCCGGCCAGATACTTGTTACCACCCTTGACGATTTGATCTTCACCGCTGGCATTGCCGAGTGGTCCCAGCCGGCGTCCGAGTTGGATGACTTGGTCAACGCCCGGCAGGGGCAGGTTGCGTGTCGGTGTGGGGCCGTAAATTTCCAATGTAATACCGACCAAATCGATGCGTCCATTGAGCACTACGAAGTTGTTGAGCGGGGCCAAATACTGATTGAATTCATTGACATCGCGTCGGAAGGCTGCAATCGGACTCGCCACGCCGCCGCCAGCGGCTGCGGCGAAGGCAATGAATTCTGCTTCCAACACGCGCGGCGCATTGGTGCGTGAGGATTCGCTTTGTGGCACGCCACCACGCTGAGAGCTTGGCACGAACCCCTGTTCATAACTTGCGAAGCCATGGGGTCCAGGAAAGAAAACACCGATGCCTCCAACTAGATTAGGAGTGCTGGCACCTTGAGCGCCAGCCACCAATTTATAAAGCGGCTCTCCGCCAGGCAGCGTGGCAATGCCTCGCGATTGAGCCGACAGGTCGCTACCTGACTGCACACCGATCGATGCTGGCCATTCATCAAAGTAGGCTTCAGCACCTATAGCCACATCGTAGGGACGGATGTTAAATCGATTTTGCAATTGAACATCATCCGCGGTACCGGCGACCTCGTCTGGTCCGGTGCTGAGCAATTGGCGATCGCGGCTTTGGTGCTCGATGGCAAACAAGTCGACCTGCGGGGCAAAGGCAATTTCAGGTGGAAAATGGCCTCCCACGCCGATGGGAGCCACAAAGCCCGGCCCTCGAAACAGCGGGTTTGTATTGCCAGGCGATGATTCGACTTCGCGCTGCGTAATCGTTGACTGGCTGATAAACCGAATCGTACGACTGGTCAGCGGAGCCGCGTTGCTACTGAAAAAAGCCGCTGTTCGGGCTTTGGCAACGGCGCCATCAATCGCAAAGGCCAACTTCGCGCTGTCCGCTTTCAAGGTACTGTCCACATCGGCTTCGACGCGAACTCCGAGTATCCGACCCGTTCGATCCACCACCGCTATGATCGCATCGTGGCTGGCGCTGGCTTGGGAAGCTCGCTTGAGCAAAGTCTCAACTTCCAACTCGGTGATTAGGCTAGCCGCGCCGAGCTGTTCAATGCCGCTCAGTTCGGATCTTAGGCGTTCGCGAATTGCCGGATCGCGGCTCGCCTCGGCTTCGGCGTTCAAGCGATTGATGACTAACAGGACGTCGATGGGAGAGAGGAGGCCGTCGGCGGAAACGTCCAGCATGACAGACGATTCCCCGCTGGCAGATTGCGGGCATTGAGACCTAGCGGGAATTTTCGAATTAATAGCATTGACCAGCGTCAACGCATCGATCGCAGAAACCAGTTGGTCCCCAGTGACATCCTCCGGCATGGAGGAATTATGAGTCAAGACGGTGCAGTCTGCGTTCATCGTCATTCGAGGCTCGAGTTGCTCGATCAGGCGGACATGCCGCCGACCCCTGGATTTATTCATAGCAGCAAACAGCCTACAAAGAAGAAAGGTCAACGCTATCGGAATATTATGGTTTAGCTGCCGAGTCAAGCTAACCGATAAAGTCAATATCTTCTTAAAAAATTCCCAACTGGGGTTTGTCCCGTGAGGCTCAACAGCAAGCATTTGATGGGAATCGTGCTTGCGTGCGCCCACTTGATAGGAATAGAGGCGATTTGGGGCCAAGAGACCCGTAGGCTGACCGACAAAGTGGAGGTAGCCAGCCAAGCAGGAGAAGACCTGCCTAGCGGCACGCTTCGCGAAGAGCCCAAGGTGCTGCGGGAACCTGATCTGGAGGCTCTGGCACTGCCGGCGGCTGAGTTGTTAGGACCGCTCGAACAAATCAGCCCATTTATGACTCGGGACGCACCCTACGGGTTTACTGGTCCCAGCGGCATAAGGCCGTCGGAGGTGCAGACGACAACACGATTTGTGCCCGTAGAAGACCGCTGGCGAATTGGCGTTGCCGACGACGACCGCTACGACAAGGGGCATCCAGCTCAGGATGACTACCCAGGTGTCGAGGGGCGCCTGTGGGACCCCTACAACGAAAATGTGCTCAAGGGCGATTACCCAGTGATCGGCCAAAACACCTTCTTGAAACTCACCGGCCGGAATCAAACTTTGTTCGAGGGGCGGCAATTGCCAACGCCCACCACTCCGTTCGAAGCCACTCGAGACCCCGGTTCGGCAGAATTCTTCGGGGACCCAGATCAGTACTTTTTCGCTCAGAACAATTCGATAGCGATTGATTTTTTTCACGGCAACAGCACTTTCAAACCGGTGGACTGGCGTGTCAAAGCCAACTTGATTTACAACCTGAACCATCTCGTTGCAGACGAACTGGCTGTCGTGAGTCCCGATGTTCGCGATGGTCAGAGTCGTTTCCGGCAGGACTTGGCACTTGAAGAGTGGTTTTTCGAAACCAAGTTGATGGATACCAGTCCCTATTACGATTTCGCGTCGGTACGGGCCGGAAGCCAATTTTTCACCAGCGATTTTCGCGGGTTCATTTTCTCCGATGTCAATCGCGCGGTGCGGCTGTTTGGTACCAGAAACGCAAATCGAGATCAGTACAATGTTGTTTGGTTCGACCAAACGGAGAAGGACACCAACAGCCTTCTCAACCGCATCGATAAGGACCGTCACCAAAACACTTGGATTGCGAATTTCTATCGCCAAGATTTTCTATTCCCCGGTTACACCGCCAGCGCATCGTTCCATTACAACCGCGACAAACCCAGCCGAGAGTTTGATCGCAACGACTTCTTGGTGCGACCCGATCCCGTCGGAGTATTCGCTCAGCACGATGTGCGGAGCTATTATTTCGGCGTGACTGGCAATGGGCACATGGAAAGATTCAATATTTCGAACGCACTTTATTACGTCTTCGGAAGGGACGAATTGAATCCGATAGCGGGTCGTCGGCAGGAAATTAGCGCTTGGATGGCCGCATTGGAGCTTTCCTACGATCGCGACTGGGTCCGATTTAGAACGTCCTACTTCTTCAGCTCCGGCGATGCGGATCCCAATAACGAGCATGCAACTGGTTTTGACGCGATATTCGCCAATCCAAACTTTGCTGGCAATGAGTTCAGTTATTGGGGGCGACAGGGTATACGTTTGTTTGGCGTCGAGCTCACCAACCGACTCAGCCTTACGCCCAGTTTGCGGAATGGCAAATTCCAGGGCCAAACCAACTTTGTAAACCCAGGACTCCACTTGGTAAACGTGGGGGCCGATGCGGACTTGACACCAAAGTTGAAATTAATCCACAATACCAACTTCCTGTGGTTCAACCAAACTGAAGTGCTCGAAACCTACCTGTTTGCTGGCGACGTGCGCAACTTTATCGGAGCGGATATCAGTTTGGGAGTCGAGTATCGGCCGCTACTCAATAACAACATATCGATGCTGGGTGGTTTCTCGACGTTGATCGCAGGCGATGGCTTCAAAGATCTTTTTCAAGACTTAAATGGCAATACGCGAAATCACGTGGCCGCGTTTTGGGAGACAGTGTTCGAGTTCTGACCGAGCGGTTGCGTGCGGCTGAAGCCGATTCATCCACATTGCGACAATAATTTGCGACAATAATTTGCGACAAGGAAGTTGCTACGATGATTCGTCACTTCGGATCGCAAACACTTCGGAATGCTAAATGGAGCTACATGCTAGCTCTTTGCTGGATACTCGTCTGCGGATGGGCCCTACCACTAGCTGCCCAAATCCCAGCATCTGCCGAGCGTGCGCGCGCGACCGATACTCCGTTACCGACACTACAGGGCTACCACACTCGTTTTGCCGACGACCAAAACGTTCCGAATATTCCCGTTCGCGGCGGGGATCCATGGGCTCTGGCACGAAGACTGGGAGTTGCTGACAACGGCTCCTATCCGATACCCGAAGACCTGCGGCAGGTCGATATGATGCACCAATCCGCCGCAGCCGCGTCCGCTAAGAGCACCAGTTGTATTCATTGCCACACGAATGTGGGTCACATGCATCCGATCAACTCGATCGAGATTGGTTGCACCGATTGCCACGGCGGCAATGCAGACATGTTAGACCTCAGCCAGGCCCATGTACGACCCAATTACCCGTCGGCGTGGAAAGGCGGAGGCAATCCAGTTCGCAGCTACACCATTTTGAACCATGAATCACCGGAATTCGTACGCTTCGTGAATCCGGGCGATTCGCGTGTCGCCCACATTGCCTGCGGGCAGTGCCACGCCAAGGAGGTTTTGCAGTTGCGCACCAGCATGATGACTCACGGTTGCATGTTGTGGGGCGCCGCTTTGTACAACAACGGATCAACTTCGGAAAAGTATCCGCGATACGGTGAAAGCTACAGTATGAACGGTGTGCCGCAACGCCTGGTAAGCGACCCGCAGCCCACGCCGAGCCAGACACGTGAAAAAGGCGTGCTACCGTTTCTAGAACCACTGCCGATGTTTCAAATTTCGCAGCCCGGCAACGTCCTGCGCATCTTTGAACGCGGCGGGCGTTTTCGAGCTGAAACGGGTATCCCCGAGCGATTGGAGGAACCTGGGCGGCCGCGCGAGCGGCTCAGCAACCGCGGGCTGGGAACGGAGAACCGCACCGATCCGGTTTTTGTCGGACTTCAAAAAACGCGACTGCTCGATCCCACACTCAACTTCCTGGGCACCAACGACCATCCCGGCGACTATCGAAGCAGTGGATGTTCGGCCTGCCATGTCTTGTACGCCAATGATCGCGATCCGATCGCAAGTGACTTTCTGGCAAAATATGGCAATGGCGGCCTAGCTGCATCCGAGACAGACGACTGGGTTCAATATGTCGATCCCATGATTCCGAAAAATCAACCCGGCCACCCGATTCAGCATAAGTTCGAGCTCCGTCTGCCCACCAGCCAGTGCATGGTCTGCCATGTGCATCCGGGCACCAATGTTTTAAATTCCTACCTTGGTTACATGTGGTGGGACAATGAAACCGATGGCCAGCATATGTACCCTGCTCACGAACAAGAAATTACCGCACAGGAATATATCGAGCGCACCAGTAGCAACCCCGAAGAGGCTGCTGTTCGAGGACTGTGGGGCGACCCTGAGTTTCTAGCCAACGTGCGCGACCTGAATCCCCATTTGCAACACACTCAGTTTGCCGACTTTCATGGCCATGGCTGGGTCTATCGCGCGGTATACAAAAAAGATCGCCAAGGCAATTTATTGGATTGGCGAGGTGCGAATATCGGCCAAGTGACGAACGAAAAGCTCAGACAGGCCATGGTGCCGCCGACCAACGATGAAAAACTCAACGGCAAGCAAAGAGACGGCCAACCAGTGCACATGATGGATATCCACATGGAGCGCGGTATGCACTGCGCGGACTGTCATTTTTATCAGGACAGTCATGGCAATACGAAACTCTACGGTGAAGTGCGGGCAGCGATCGAGATCCAATGTATCGATTGCCACGGGAAACCTACGGAGAGTTTAGTCGAGCGCGTCGAGCAACTCATCGTAGCTGGCCAGCCCGCTCGGCTCGATACGTCAGGGCCTGCCTCCGAGCCGGACGGTACCAACCTATTGGCCCTGCGCACCTCGTTCGGTAAACCCCAGTTTGAAATTGTGCGCGAGCTAGGACAAAAGGCTAAATTGATTCAGCGCAGTTCCGTGGTCGAAGATCTTTGGTGGGAAATCACCCAGACGGCCGATACGGTTCGGCCAGGAAGTCAGAAATACAATCCTCGCAGCCATGCTGCAAAGAGTGCGCGATTGGGCAGCGATGGCAGAGTGGTCTGGGGAGGCACCAGCGATGGAGATTTCGAAAATTGCCCACACAACGACTCGAATATGTCCTGTATCAGTTGCCATAGTAGTTGGAACCCAAGTTGCTTTGGTTGCCATCTTCCGCAAAAAGCAAACATCAAGAGCCCCGACTTGCACAATCTGGGCGAAGTCACACGGAATCGCACCGCCTATAACTTTCAAACCCTGCGCGACGATGTATTCATGCTCGCTCGGGATGGAAATGTTACAGGCAATCGCATTGGTCCGGCCCGAAGCAGTTGCGCCATCCACGTTTCCAGCTACAACGCTAACCGCGAGTCCATCTACGGGCAACAACAAACAATCAGCGGCGATGGATTGAGCGGCATTGCTTTCTCGACAAATGTGCCGCACACCGTCCGAGGCGGTCCAGGGGTCGCAAGCGAGGCCCATGGTGCGCTGCCTGGCACTTTTGAAACAAAGAGTTGCACCGACTGCCATCTGTCAGCCGCGGGTGACAACAACGCACTCATGGCTCAGCTCACCATGCAGGGCACGGGCTTCACCAACTTTATTGGAAAATACTGTTATGTGGCCGCTGGCGAACATGGCTTTGAAGCAGTGGTCGTCACCGAAAGCGAAGAACCTCAAGCGGTGATTGGCAGCTCGCTGCACGCCATCGCTTTTCCCGATCGATACCGCCAACACGTCGAGCATGGCTTGAAGCTCGAACATGCCCACGAACATCCTGGCCGCGATATCATTGAAACTCTATCGCTCAAATATCACAAACCCGAGATACTCGACTTGCAGCATCGCGGAGAATACTTGTACGCGGCCTGTGGCGAAGGCGGTCTGCGAGTATTCGACATTGCCTTCATTGATCACAAGGCATTTAGCGAACGGATTACATCAGCGCCGGTCTCTCCGCTGGGCCAACGTTTGTACGTTCGCACACAGTACGCCCAAGCCGTCGCGGCGCCCACCACGATCGCCCCCGATCCCACGCGCGATCAGGATCCAAAAAACGAGGAAGCCTCCGTGCATCCCCTGTATGCCTACATTTACGTAGCCGACAAATATGAAGGGCTGGTGATTGTAGGCGCGGGAACTTTATTGGATGGCAACCCACTCAATAATTTCTTAGAGCGGGCGGCCACTTTTAATCCGAATGGCTTGCTCTGTGGAGCGAGAGCGATCCGCTTTGTGGGTACGTTTGCATACGTGTGCTGCGACCAAGGGTTGGTCGTGGTGGACCTGGCGGATCCTTTACACCCGCAAATTACGTCGATCGTGGGTGGCAGTGAAATCCATCACGCCCACTCCGTGGATGCTCAGTTTCGCTACGCATTCGTTACCGACGAAACGGGTGTGATTGTGCTGGACATCACCGAGCCTGCCCTACCGCACGTGGTGCATCACGTTCCCCTGGACGACGCCCATGCCATTTACTTGGCCAGGACCTACGCCTACGTGGCGGCGGGCAAGCACGGGTTGGTCATACTGGATATCACCAACCCACAGGCTGCGTTTATCGACCAAGTCTATAACGGCCATGGAGCGATTAATGACGCGCACGATGTTCAATTGGGGATCACCAATGTCAGTCAATTCGCTTACGTGGCCGACGGAAAAAATGGCCTTAGGGTTGTCCAGTTAACGGGTTCGGAAACGCCAGGCAATGACGGCTTTAGTCCTCGACCCATCCCCTGCTTAGTGGCCAGTTATGCTCTTCCCAACGAGGGACATGCCCTGGCCATCAGTCGCGGAATGGACCGAGATCGAGCCGTGGACGAAAGCGGCCATCAAATCTCAGTCTTTGGACGCGTCGGTGCTCGCCCCCTGAATCGCGAGGAAGTCGACCGCATGTTCCGCCGCCCCGACGGTGGATTATGGTGGACCAGCGACAATATTTTTGATCCGCGAGTCTACAACATCGATCGTGCAACTTGGCCCCGCCGTTAGCACCCGTCGTTAGGCCGCAGAGCAAGTAAATTTGCCGTAGCCGAAATCGCGCGTGACTTCGGTTCTTGGCGCCCGAAGTCCGGCGACTCCAGCAACGACGAGCCGGCAGTCAATCGCACGTCGCCATCAACTGTAGGCTAATCAACTGGGGGCTTGCATTTGATTCGCCTGTGCAGGAAAGTAGCCATCTGCTATTCCCCTACGCACTCTAGAAATCGCTCTAACGCAATCTGCACGTAAGCCTCGCTCATGGAATCACAGGTCCACTATCAATTTTTCCAAAGTGATCAGCTAATTTCAGAGGGCACCGTCGAGGCACCATTCGTCGTCGGTCGGCAGAGCGAAGGAGGCGAACCGTCGCCTGTTTCCGTCTTCGATCCCTCGTTGGCCGGCAGCGGCACTATGCAAGTAGATCGCAGCGGGCTGCGCAAATTGGTCGTCGTTTCGTTGAGCGATCGGACCGTACCCCGTCTATTTCTGCGGATTGAACTCGACGCCAACGGAAAATTGGTGGTTCACAATACGCATCGAAATTTCGATGTCCAGTTGGCCAATAGCGTTGTCGTACCTCCGGGCAAACAAGTCTCACTGGGCAAGCGAGGAAGTGTCATTTTCTGTGAGAAATACCAATTGCGATTGGCCTTGTCCCGATCCACGGCCACGCTGTCCGTTTCTCCAGTGCGCAGGGACTCGAACCTAAATTTTACCGTTCTCAGCGCTGGCGATCAATTTGCAGATCAAAATCCCACAAATTTGTTGACTATGATTCAGCAAGACTTGCCGTCGAGTCGTGGGGAGTTGGCAATTCGACTAGTTCGGACCGTCTTGGAAGCGTTCAAGGCTCCGCCTGGTAGCGACGAGTGCTTTAGTGCCGCAGGGGCAGCCGCCATCAAGATGATTGATTTAGACCGCGTGGCGGTACTGATTAAGGAAGGCAAAAATTGGCGCTGCCGTACGCAATCCTTTCGCGACATGACCAATCCATCCGAGTCATCCAAGCGACCCTTCAGTCAAAGTCTGTTGAGCAACATGGAGTCCGTTGCTCGGACAACCGTCATGGAGCCCAATTTCTCAGGGCACCACTTGGCAGCCTCCATGGTAAATATCGACCGTGCCGTTGCCTCGCCGATATTCGATGAAAAGCAGGCCATTGTTGGGGCGCTTTACGGAGATCGCGTCGGCAGCGGCTCCAATGCCGATCGTCCGATCGGTGAGTTAGAAGCCGCCATGTTAGACGTACTGGCCAGCGGGATATCGTCCAACTTGGCGATTCAAAACGAACAGCGTCTGCGAAGTTCCATGTCTCCATTTTTCTCGCCTGTCGTGTTGGCCCAGTTGAACACCAACCAGCAATTGCTGGAGAGTCGCGAAGCCGATGTGTCGGTGTTGTTCTGCGATATCCGTGGCTTTAGTTCTGTCACGGAAAAAATCGGTCCCACCATGGCTATCGGCTGGATCAACGATGTACTCACGGCGCTCAGCGAATGCGTGCTCAATCACGATGGTGTGCTCGTCGACTATGTAGGCGACGAGTTGATGGCGATGTTTGGAGCCCCCGCCCACCAGCCCGACCACGCCCAAAGAGCGTGCAGAGCTGCCATGGAAATGTTGTCGCAAATTGTTCCATTGGGTAAAAAGTGGAAAGACACTGTGCCCAACCGTTTTGGTTTTGGCATCGGTATCAACAGCGGAACTGCCAGCGTTGGCAACACAGGCTCGCAGAAAAAATTTAAGTATGGTCCGTTAGGTAACACGGTAAACTTAGCCAGTCGCGTTCAAGGAATCACCAAACAAATCGGCGTGCCAGGTCTGATCACGGGTGAGACGGCAAATGCAATCGGGCGCGAAGATTTTCAGATACGCCGTCTGGCCAAGGTACGCGTGGTGGGCATCGAAGGCCCCATCGACCTATTCCAGCTTTGCGAAAACCACCAGCATCGCGAGTTGTGCGTTGAGTACGAAAAGGCGCTGATGGCGTTTGAGCAGCGGGATCTCAACTTGGCTGCCCGCCTGCTGGCTTCCGTGTTGCAAGACTACCCTGCAGACCGCCCAACCATCATCTTGCTCAATCGCACCGCCGAGATTCTTTCTCAATCCGAGCGAGAGTTTGACACCGTTTGGAGCCTGACACAAAAGTAGGCTCTTCAGAAGAGCTACCCGCTCAAGAGTGGTTTTGTCATAGTTCCTTTGAATCATTCGGTCGCTTGTGGCCTGCGGCGGCTGAGGAGCAACCTGCCCAGGGATCGCTGGGTCAGGGCGGAATGGCGTGGACTGAAGGCTTGTGTTCAGTTCCCTCTCCCCTGTAATCAGTGGAGAGGGCTAGGGCTTAGGTTTACCCACATTTTTTTGATTCGGCTACTGAAGTGTCAAGCTTCGACTCTGTGAAACATTTTTTGCTTTTGTGAATTTCGGAAGGGACTTTTCATGTGATTGGGGTATTTAGCGACGACTAGGAAGCTAGTTGAA
>JBGSJL010000322.1:0-28387 GCA_041741955.1 Pirellulaceae bacterium
ATTCTTCTGACCAGCCACGATAGCTCCGAGGAAATTGTCGAGGGGTTGTCGGCCGGGGCGGATGATTTCATCGTGAAGCCGTTCCATCCTGCAGAACTAATGGCCCGTGTGCAGGCAGGAGAGCGTGTGTTGGCGCTTGAAAGCCGTGAAATGATCATTTTCGCGCTCGCTAAATTGGCTGAATCGCGAGATCCCGAAACAGGTCATCACTTGGAACGCGTTCAGCGTTACTCACGCCGACTGGCTGAAACACTAGCCGAAAGTTATCACGGAGCCGAGCGTATCGATGCCGACTTCATCCGTCTGGTTTATCAAACCAGCCCCTTGCACGATATTGGTAAGGTGGGCATTCCAGACGGAATCTTGCTCAAGCCGGGCAAGTTGACCGTGGAAGAATATGTGATCATGAAGACCCATGCTTCCATCGGCGCCGCGACTCTGGATGCTGCATTAATCAACTATCCTCAAGCCCGTTTTTTGCAAGTCGCCCGCGATATTGCCGCCGCCCATCACGAACGCTGGGATGGAAAGGGCTATCCCAAAGGAATCGCAGGGAACCAAATCCCACTCTCCGCTCGCATTGTCGCTCTGGCCGACGTGTATGACGCACTCACTTCCCGCCGTGTCTACAAAGACGCGTTCACCCACGAAGTTGCGCGGGACATCATTGTCGCAGAAAAGGGAACGCACTTTGATCCGCAAGTGGTCGATGCTTTCTGCCGCGTGGAGTCGGACTTCCTGCTCATCCGCCAGCAACTGTCGGATTTCATTGCCGAGGAGAGCGGAAACATCGCAGAGGGAAAATTGCAATATGTTTAGACTCAGCAGGAGATGAGCCTCCTCACCCTGGCCAACGATCGTCCCGTTTTCCACCCGCCGGTTACGCTCCCCGTCGACTTCCCCTGGACCGATTCATGCTGAAGTAAAGGCGGCCAAGGGTCGGCATGGATCATAAGCGACCGAAATGCAAATGCGCTGGTCTCAATTTTCGTTTGACCGGCGTTCGTGGTCGGGTCGTGCAGGACCCTTCTCCTCAGCGGGATGCCGAGTCATTGTTAAGGTAGGCTCAATATCGTCCGATATGCCAGAGGAGCGCGATGTGCATAATGGCGGTAGGATACTCGAATGGATACGATCAAGTGCATGATCAAAGACGACAGAAATAAGATCAATCCCCAAAACGCAGGGAGTTGAAAGGTACTGTACCAATTCTCCGATCTTGTTCGTCGATGCACTGTCGTTGTTCCATTGTGTATGAACCAGTTACGTCCCTGGTAACGGAGCCCAAAAATATTCGCAGGGGTTTGCGAGAAAGTTGCCTGCGGGCTCCAAGGTTAGCTTTCAGATTCACTACACGCCCAGCGGAATTGCGGAGCAAGAGCAACTGAGCATGGGATTGGTCTTTGCCACAGACAACCCACAGTATGAAGTTCGTACTGTCGCCGTCGCCCGCATGGGAATTTCGATTCCAGCTCATGCTGCAGCTCATGTGGAGACAAAGACGCAGTCGGTTTCGTTTGATATTCCTATCATGGGCTTCATGCCGCTCACAGCCGATGCACAAATTGAGCACGTTGACTTGGCGATCAAAGACGCGAAGCGTTCACGTGAGATTCCAATCCGTGTCTATGTGCCTGCAGACCTTCGCTCGAGACGATTGTCATCCGCATGGGAGACAGCCCAAGCCGCGAGTTCAGCGACAATGATTTTCTCGCAAAGCTAGTCTACTGAACGTAAACAGGAATTGCTGCCGCAAAGTTCGTTCTAGAGAATTGGGGCCGTCGCCAGGTTGAAGAGAGATTCCGGTACTTTTCTTCTGACGAGGCAAGAAAGGAAAAATATGCGAGCGCCCGACGTGGGTGCCTGTTACAGCTGCCTCAGTTTCAGACATCAAATTCTTCATCGAATTTTAGTGTAGGCGAGAGTTTCACACAGTCGCTCAATTCGCTATTCTCAAACACTGAGTTTATCTACATCTTGGAGTGAGAGTTGCCGTCAGATGCGAAGAGCACACACCGCGTTTACATTGGTCGAGTTGCTGGTCGTGATTACGATCATCGCAATACTTGTAAGTCTGTTGCTTCCCGCTGTTCAGTCGGCTCGGGAGGCTGCGCGAAGAATGCAGTGCAGCAACAATCTGAAACAAATTGGTTTGGCATTGCATAACCATGAATCAGCCATGAAGAACCTACCTCCGTTGGGCGACTACGTGTCGGCGGGGAGCTCTGTTTACTGGAGTGCCCAAACGCGACTGTTGCCGTTCATGGAACAAGCCAACTTGCAGAATTTGATCGACTTTAGACGTCCGATCAATGCACAGCCTGTCGTTGCGAAAGTGCGTGTGCCCTATTTGCTGTGCCCTAGTGAGCCCAATGATCGCGAGCGCCCGGACGGTCCGGCGTTCACGCACTATCCGCTGAATTATGGCGCGAACGCAGGTTTGTGGCTATTGTTCGCTCCGCCTCGCGATCGCGGTACGGGTGTCTTCTTACTGAACCGTGCAACCAAGCTAGGGGAAATCATTGACGGGACCAGCAACACATTGGGTATCGCGGAAGTCAAGGCTTTTACCCCATATCTTCGAGACGTCGGTAGCCCTACGTCTCTAGCCGAACCGGCTCCCGCCTACCCAAGTGATGTTGCGATGTACGGCGGTGAGTTCAAAGTCGACTCGGGGCATACCGAGTGGGTGGACGCCAGAGTACATCAAACGGGATTCACAACGACTTTTGCTCCGAACACAAGAGTGCCCTACGAGTACGCAGGAAAAGTTTACGACATCGACTTCAATTCGATGCGCGAAGGACGCTCCAGTAGCGTCCCAACCTACGCAGTAGTCACTAGTCGCAGCTACCATGCTGGTGGCGTCAACATCTTGCTGATGGATGGTTCAGTACATTTCATCAGCGATTCGATCGATCGCAGCACGTGGCAGGCTTTAGGTAGCCGAGCGGGCGGCGAAGTGGTCGGACCCTACTAACTTCACTTCGACCCCCTATTAAATCAAAACCATTCTTCGAGGCAAATTCAAAATGCGAGTCAGAGTTTATTTGTATGGGCTTTTTAGCCTCGCACTATGCTGTCTACAAACTTCACTTCTGACCGCACAGGAGGCCATTCCCGAAAAGCCACAGTTTGCGGGCCCAACCGAAACCGGCTTTTTGCTCCCCAACGGATGGCATTTGACTCCGGCGGGCGAACAGATTGAGACGACAGACTTGTTGCTCAATATTCAGCCGCTGAGTGACGGCAAACACGCCATCGCGACTTGCAACGGCTTCAATGAGCATCAAATGTTGCTTATCGATTTGATGGAGCGAAAAATCATTGCTAAAGAATCTTGTTATCAGAGCTGGTTTGGTTTGGCTACGACGGCGGATGAGAAGCAGGTTTGGTGGTCAGGCGGCGGAGCAGGAATCGTCCACGCGTACGACTTGAGCGAAGCTGGATTTACTAGCACTGGGGAAAAGGAACTGGATCCATCCAAATTATCGAGTGAAGAGCTGTTGGCACTTCGCGACAAGTTGCGCGAGGAAAAGTCTTTCAAAAGCGGCTTATGTGTGGACGAAAAACGTGGCTTGTTGTATTCGCTCAACATCAATTCAGGCAAACTCATTGCAACTCCGCTCGCCGGTGGTGAAGATCGTGCGATCGAACTGGGCGGCCGTCCCTATGACGTGAAGCTAGATCGTGATGGTCGCTTTCTGTATGTCAGTGACTGGGCGGAAAGTCGCGTCTTCGTCATTGATGCTGAAGCGTTCCACGTAGTATCTAAGATCGCCGTTGGCATTCATCCAAATCAGATCGCAATTCATCCTACAGACGGTCGAGTCTTCGTGGCTTGTTCGTCTTCGAACGGTGTTTGGGTCGTGGATGGGAAGCGCGGCGTTGTGACTGAAGCTATCTACACAAGTCTCTTTCCCAATTCTCCGGAAGGAAGTACGCCGGACGCTTTGGCTGTTGCGCCAGACGGTGAGACACTATATGTGGCCAACGCCGACAACAACTGCGTCGCGGTGATCGATATTGAAGAAGCAAACGAGAGTGCGGTCAAGGGATTCATTCCTACCGGTTGGTATCCCACGGCAGTATCCGTCACTCCGGACAACAAGCATTTGTTAGTGGGTGTCGGCAAGGGAAATCAAACGAAAGCGAATCCGATCCCGAAAGTGCCGAAGTCCGAATCGGAACTTACGGAGACAGAGGAGATAGTCAGACGCATTCAGCCTTATCCCTACATCGGCACGACTCTTTCGGGCGCGCTGTCGATCGTTTCAGTGCCCAGCGAAGAAGAACTAAAAGTCTATACACAACAGGTTTATCAAAACTGCCCCTATAGCGGTGAATTGCTGAGTGTTGAAGCGCCTCCAGTCAAAACTGCGATTCCTCAACAGGTCGGCGACCCAAGTCCAATCAAGTACGTGATCTATGTGATCAAAGAGAATCGGACGTACGACCAAGTGTTTGGTGACTTAGCCGCCGGCGAGAAACCAATCGGCAACGGCGATCCTTCGCTGTGCATGTTTCCGCGAAAGGTGACCCCGAATCACCACAAACTGGCTGAGGAGTTTGTTCTCCTGGACAATATCTACTGCAACGGACAGGTAAGCCGAGATGGTCATCCATGGAGCACCATGGCTTATAACACGGACTACATTGCCCGTGACTGGCATTTGACCTATTCGCGGCGAATGGGTGTCGATGATGACGACGCAGGAAATTTGTCCGTGGCCCCATCGGGTTATATTTGGGATGCGTGCTTGCGAGCTGGAGTTTCTTATCGTAGCTACAAAGAGTATGGCAGTCGCGTTTCAGACGATTCGGGCGTTGAGAAGATGGAAGGTCGCGTGCCGGGATTGGTGGGACATATGTGTCCCGATTTCGGATTGCGACGCGGTCAGAGTCGCGAACGCGATATGGAGCTGGTTGACATCATGTTGGCCGAATACAACCAGTTTGTCGAGAACAAAGCGATGCCCCAATTTATCATCATGAGTTTGGGCGAAGACCACACGGACGGCACGCGTCCCGGTGCTTTTACTCCTGAAGCTTGCGTTGGCAGCAACGATCAAGCGATCGGCAAGTTAGTCGAAGCTGTCAGCCATGGCCCGCTTTGGAAGGAAACAGCCATTTTTATTATCGAGGATGACGCTCAAAATGGCCCGGATCATGTTGACGCTCACCGCACGGTTAGCCTTGTGATTAGTCCCTATACCAAGCGCAATTTTGTCGACAGTACGCAGTACAGCACGGTCAGCATGATTCGCACGATGGAGTTGATTCTGGGATTGCAGCCTTTGTCGCAGTACGACGCGGCGGCTCGACCGATGTTCAATTCCTTCACGGATACGGCCGACGTGCGTCCATATACGCTCGAAAAGCCGCAAATTGACTTGCAGGCCAAAAACGAGGCGACCGCCTATGGTGCGAATCGATCGATGAACATGGATTTTTCCGAATACGATCAAATCGACGATTTCGAGCTCAATGAAATCCTCTGGCGAGCAGTGATGGGTGAGAATGCGCCTCTACCGCCAGCAGTACGTCGAGCAATTGCGTTCCGCGCGTCACGCTCCGGAGAACTTTCACCGGCTGTCACTCGATAGAGGTCACTGTCTAAGGGAATTGAACTAGCCTACGCCGTTCCAAAAGGCGTCAGCCTGGGACTGACGCCTTTCTTCTCACGGTTCCACGCGGCTTATGATTCGATGATGAACTCACTCAACAACATGGTTTTTATGAATCGCGGCAGCTTCGGAAAGACGATAACTGCATTTCCTTCAACCGGATCGAGGGCGGTGTGACCACGCTCTTGCCGTGCTGGTCGCACAGCTTCGAGACTGGCACCTTTTCAATTAGGTGCTCCCGTAAAATCGCTATCTTCTGCTCTGGCGTTAAAAACTTACGTGTTGACATCTGGCGATACCCTTTGTGGAACCGCTAAACTCTAACACGGGTTTCGTGTCACAGCTTCAACTTATGCAATACAACGGCACATGCCAGTGGATGCTTGGGAGACCCATCTTTTTTTGCTCCGACATGCTCTCCACCAGGTCTCCGATTCATGTTGGCCATCACTGGATTTGCGGTCGGTCGCACAGACCTCAGTCAAATCGTCTGCCGCAGAATTGAAGGACGTGAAAACAACCGTAAACGTGATTTGCACTAGGTGGAATAGCGAAGAACTTCCTAGAGAAGAAAGCAGAGGGCGCGACGCCAAATTTAACTGTGTCTCGGCTGAGATCTATACTCGCTTTAGGTAAGTCGATGGTGTTCCCCTGAATCTTGCGGCTAAAACGTGCCAGAGCCAAGTTGACGCGTAGGACAAACATGGAAGCCCGACGATGGCAAGAGTCGTCTCAAACCAAGGTACAACAAAATCGAGCTGAGGTATGATCGAGAGCATTCCATAGGCGGGCAGCAAGCCCGCGGGCGCGGCTAGGAAGCTCCCAAGTAGCGTCAAGAACCCGGCTCGGGCCGCTGCTTGGTGGTATGCCACGCTCGGTGAAGCGCCAACCGTCATTAGAATCTTCTGGTCTGCCGCTGCCTCCTCTGACGCGAGGGCTGTAGCAATGGCAACAATAACCAAGCCCGTCAGCAGTGATAACACAAAGACCCCCGCAATTTGCCGGCGATCGACACCGTAATTCAATTGCGAGTCAATGTTGGTCTGCGGAATATCGCTGACCAATTGAGAAGCCTGCGCGAACAGCTTCGCATCAACAGATGTATCAAGAACAGTGAGCCAAGTATCCTGCTTACTGTCCCACATTCCAGATTGGGACTGCCACTCATATCGGTCAACGACATCCTGCGAGATGAGGTAGCCAACACTGCCCAAATGAATATTGGAGTCATTTGTTTTCGCAAGCAGCTCAGCTAGCAGCTCGGCTGAACCCACCGCAAATATGGGCTCCGTTGGGAGATCGCCGGATAACACATCGGATTCTGACTTGGCCACTGGCTCCTTCAATCTAAGTATTCCTCCATCATTAAGAATGGAATTTGCTTTTGGATCGATTGCGAGCGTTTCCAGTAGCTCTTGGGTTGCTACTGCAATGTGCCGTGGACGGATTTGCATTGCTTCGCGGCCAGCCTTCAGTAAGTCGCCATTCATATTAACTACAAGCCGAATTTGCGCCAAACCTTTTGTGGGCAGAACGCTGATGAGGCGCTTCGCTGCATTTTCGGCGGCTGTGCCAGACACCAGCAGGTATTCCGGCTCGTAGACTCTTGTTATTGAATCATCAAGCTGTCGCACGCTAGTAAAAATGGCTGCGATCAGAACGCTCAACGACATACCAGCTAGAATCGCGGCAACGATGGGGCCATTACGTGTGCGGAATCTCCCAATCTCCCTAACAGACAAGCGCGCGGGCAGTGGCAGCCAAGCAGAGGGTCGTGCGGCCTGTTTCAAGATCCAAGGACTTGCGGCGGCAAAACCGATCATCGCACAAATAGAGCCAAACATGATCATCAAGGTGGCTCGATTGTCCGCGTTGTTTCCTAAGCTCGTGTCCACCAACTTAGGCGCGTAGCCTACGAGCGATCCACCGACAAATACCATGGCGACACCAAGAATACCCCATCGACCAGAGCTTCTCGGCGTCGGACTGCGTGATGACAGCGCCGATTTCACCGACATATTTGCTGCGGACCAAGCCGGCAAAGCAGCAGCAAGCGTTGCGGTAATGACGCCAAAAAAGATCGCCTGAAGACAGCTAAATGGATCCACTTCAAAAGGACCATTGAGACGCTGATTCCAATTATCGAGTTTGGGATAGACGACCCAAGCTGCGAGAACTCCAACGACCACTGCTACCAAACCCGCAAGCGCGGAAATGAAGATTGCATTCAGCAATACCGCCATGAGCGTTTGGATACGCGAGGCGCCGACAGAGGAGAGTAGTCCAATTTCTCGCTGACGGCGTCGCAATGATACGATGAATGCGGCCGACACGATCAATGCGGCTTCGGCTAAACCGAGGATGCCGACTAAAGTAACAACTCTCGTCAGAGGTGACTGAGACTCGGCAGCGGACTTGCGGGACGAGACGGTTTCTTCCTTCGACAGAGCACTTTGAATACCAATTAACTCGTCTTCCGTGACGGATTCGGGCAGAGAAATGAGCGCTTGATTCCGACCCCAAAACGCTTTGGGCACAAAAGGGAATAACACCTCAAGTGCATCCAACTGCTCGTTGACGACGAACATCCCCACGACTTGCCCATTCCCACCTACCGACAATTCCAGCGTCGATCCAACCGAAGCTCCCGTGGCATTTGCCAACGCTCTTGAGATGGCGATCTCGCCAAGTTCTTTGGGTGCTGTGCCTGCTTCCATTGTTAAGATACCAGTCGCCAGTCCATCGACACTTTGCCTGCGTGTCCCAATGTTCAATCGGATACCGTGGGCGGTGGCAACGTCCTGTCCGGTCGAAAACGGCTCGACCATGCTACCGCGGGGCAGCTTCTTGATAAGCTGCGAAACATCGAGCGGTGACGAGACCTTTAAATCAGCTACACCGAGTTGAGCGACGGTTCGCTCCTCTGCAGTCGCCTCTGTGATTGCAACCAAGATTCCGCCCGCGACCATTGCGGACACCGGAATCCCAATGAGGCAACCGATCAATATAGACCTCCAGCCGTTTCGGGTCAGATTGCGCAGTTCAATTCGTGCGATCGCAAGAAACGAAGTGATCACAGCGATGCACCCTCCACGCCGACACCTGGAGACAGCGATTCATCAACGATCGCGCCGTCTTTAATGAAGATCACACGATCCGCCCACGCGGCATGCGTCGGATTGTGCGTGACGACGAGAGCGGACTTCCCCGCATCGCATTGGTCTCTCAACAGCTCCATCACGATTTCACCATTGGTCGTATCCAACGCACCCGTCGGTTCGTCAGCCAACACCAATTCACGATTGCCAACGAACGCGCGCGCAATTGCTACACGCTGTTGCTCGCCACCGGATAGCTGTTCGGGGAAGCGATCGGCAAGGTGTGCGATGCCAACCTTTTCAAGTCCATGACGCGCTTTGTCTCGCGATATGCGAATGGGCGTTCCATCAAGTTCCATTGGCAGGGCCACGTTTTCGAGCGCCGTTAGCCCCTGCATCAAGTTGTGATCTTGAAAAACGTAGCCCAACGTTCGGCGTCGCAACTTGGCGATCTCGCTACGGGAGAGTTTGGACAGATCTCTGCCCGATACAAAAACTTGTCCCTGAGTCGGTGAGTCCATCGCGCCAGCTATGGACAACATCGTTGATTTGCCGGATCCCGACGGCCCCATCACTGCCACGAGCTCGCCTACGGCTACCGTGAAGCTAGTGGGCTTGAGTGCCGCGACCAAAGTATGGCCGGATCCATAAGATTTCGAAACATCGATGAACTTCAGAATTGCGAGGTCTGCAGAAACTTCGCGCGTCGGAAATTGCTTCATAATCATACTTGTTTCCTTTTGCTCTTCTTGACGCGGAGCTCGCAGAGTTCCAGCCAACGCAATTCAGCTTCAGCTTTCAGAATCAAGGCGTCTATCGCGAGTTGTCTCGGTAAGTCGTCCGTCTTGCTCGCTTGCTGTTTGTGCTTCGTGAACTTTTGCAGTTGTTCCATCGTTGCTGTTCGCTGAGTGCGGATGATATCTGTGACGTCATGTCGTTGGGCTGTTACCGCGATCAAGATTTTGATCGCCAATTCGTTGCGAGATGGAGGACTGCCCAGTACCGGCGTCTGAAACCATTCGTCGAGAACCCGTCGGCCTTGAGTTGTAATCTTCCAAATCTGCTCTTCGTCTGGGGTCGTTGTGGCTTCAACCAAACCGTCTCGTTCCAAACGAGAGAGAGTGGAATAGACTTGACCAACATTTAGCGGCCATGCATCGGCAGTGCCGCTTTCGAAGCGAGTCTTCAACGCATAGCCATGAGCGGGCTTGTCTGATAGTAAAGCTAGCAAGGTATGTGGAACGCTCAATCTAACTGCACTCCAGAGTGAAAGATTTTGTTTGAACCTATTGCCAAGCCAGTCTGCCGTATGCATACTGAGTATGCATACTTGGCAGCCCCTGTCAACGTACGAACCATTAGAAGCACGCGGAATCAGTCGATGAAATCTCGTAAAACCAAAATCGCTGTGATTCTCGCTGGCTTAGTGGTTCTGGCGAATTCCGTGCTATCCGTGCTTGGGCAACAGAAGCCCCCGACGGAGTCCTCAATGGCCTCAATAGCGGAAGTCTTAATAGCCGAGGACGGATCTCAGCACGAGCTGGAATATGGATCTGTTGTGGTTCCTGAGAATCGTTCGCGCGGTGATTCCGAATCGATCCAGGTTGCCTATGTGCGCCTACGTTGCAACCAATTGTCGAAGGCACCTCCGCTCTTCTATCTTGCCGGCGGGCCAGGCGGCTCCGGGATTGAGGTCGTCAAGCGCTTAGTTGAAAACGGTGGTGATCGGTTCTTCGACTTGATCGGTAGTGACATCGTCGGCATCGATCAGCGTGGCGCCGGAATGTCCGAACCCTGCTTGAAGTCGGATACACTTTTCGAGTTTGATGAAACGCAGGCCGGTGATCGCGCAGACATGTTGGAAGCGATGCGACTAATAATTGGTAGAGAAGTGGAGATTTGGGAATCCCGTGGCGTCGAGCTTGCAGCCTACAACACGCGTGAGAGTGCGGATGACATTGATGCATTGCGGGCCCAACTCGGCTATTCCAAAATCACGCTTTGGGGTGCAAGCTATGGATCACACTTGGCTATGTGCATGATGCGCAGACACCCACATGTTATTCACCAAGCTCTGCTCACGGGGCCAGAGGGTCCGGATCATACTTGGAAGATGCCTCTGGAGACTGAGGCGGCACTGACGCAGCTTGCCAAACATGTCGCCAAGAATGCGGTATGGGCAGAGCATCTGCCAGATATGGTAGGAACGTTGCGAGACCTGCTCGATCGCCTTAAGCTGAAGCCCGCGCGGGTTGTCGTCGATAGACGCGAGATTGTGATAAGCGAGTTTGATGTGCAACGAGTCCTGGCGCAGGACATTGGGACTGTGCGAGACGGCGCCGATGCGATCCCAGAAAACGTTTGGCGATGGTCCCGTGAAAACTGGCACAGTCTGGCCGAAAGACTGATCGAAGAACGACGCAAAGATGGTATCGGGTCTGCAATGACTTACACGATGGATATTGCATCTGGAAGTTCCCAGGAGCGGGCAGAACGTATCGAGCAGCAGATTCCCCTGGCGCTGTTAGGGGATGCCGCCAACTTCCCATTGCGAGACCTCGCGCTCGAATGGCCTGTGCCGATGCTGAACGCTTCCTTTCGGGAGCCACTTCAAAGCGATATTCCTGTGCAGATCATCGTTGGCGAATTGGATGCTCGTACACCTGTCTCTAATGCGCACGAAATTAGCCAGACACTTTCGAACTGCGGCATAGTGGTCGTTGGAAGCACGGGGCATAACGATGTTCCACTAGGACTATCTGAAGTCAAACGAGTCTGGAGTGACTTTCTTAAGGAAGGGATTTTGACGTCAGCGATTATCGAAACAGGACCCATTCGCTTCACAATTCCCGATGGCCTGAAGGTGCCGCTCCATCCCAATGCCGTGCTACTAAGCGGTGATCAACTCAAAATCTATGCAGGCAGCTACCGGTTTACAGATGGGAGAATTGTCACAGTGCGAGACGCTGACAATCGGCTGATTTTAACCCTGGCGGGGCGAGGCGATTTCAATCTATGGGCCAAATCGGAGGGAGAGTTCTTCTCTGAGACCAGCCACATACCGGACATCACATTTCAAAAGGACGACAGCGGAGAAGTCATTCGTTTCGTCGGCGCGAAACGCATTGCAAAGAAACTGGATCGACAGCTGCCCAAAATTGTTTCGTTGAGCCGCGAGGAGCTGCGGGCGCTAGTGGGGCAGTTCGACTACGGGCACCTTGGTGCACTCAGCTTGTGGATCGAAGAGCAGCAACTTGTGGCACAGTTACCTGGCCAACCGAAGATGACTCTCCGCGCGCTATCAGCCGACAAACTCTGTTGCTTAGAGGCAGGTGCCCAGCTTTCGTTCATTCGCAATGATGCCGCTGAGGTGGTCTCACTTGTTCACGCTCAACACGGAATGGTAAAATCCGCGGCGCGCCTGGTGCAAACGAAAGACTAGCCGCACAGTCCCTAGACGATGAGTACCCGCTGGCTCGCAGGCGACATACAATTCACATCATCGCGATCACCAAGCGAGCTAGCTAGATATATATCGGGTGGTGATGGAGTATCGTCAGCACCTGTACTAGTTCGCGTAGTGTTCGAGAATAAGGACGGACCGTCCGACTCGATCCCAAAACCGATACTCAGGACAACATCGCAGCGCGAGTGTGCAGAATAGAATATGGTCAGAAATTTGGTTTTATAGTCGCGGTACAGAATCGCGGCGACTTCGTGAATACTGGAGGGCAACACGTCAGCCTAATCAAACGTGTCAACCGCGAATGGTGTACCGCACTCATTGACACCGGGAAATGTCTCACTGCCAACCCATACGAAGACATCGCGTTGGCTGCTCAGTATGCGTTTAACTGGCAGACTAAGGAGAACCGAATTGGCTCACTAGCAACCAAAGCGGCTTGGGAAATGTGTTACGTCAGGCCGTGAGTATTTCCGATCCTGGCACTCTGCGTTACTCGCTTGGCTGAATCTGCTTCCGCGGCAGTGACGGGCAGGTACCAGTCGGCTCCTGTCACACAAATGGTAATCAACCGGATCGACGATCTTGGCTCGGTCCACAGCATGATCAGTGCACGCGCAACCAGCGCCAAGTTGATCGGTTGCCAGTTACGATTCAGCACCAGAATAGGCTGTAGACAGTGGGCTTGAGTGTTAAGGTTGTCATAAGTGTTTCTGAGGTACTGGGAAATGCGTGATCAGAAGAAGTTACGTGCGTTTGAGTTGGCCGATCAACTCGCGATGTTGACGCACAAGCAAACTGCGCGGTTGCCATAAGACGAATTGTTCGGATTGGTTTCTCAAATGCGGCGAGCTGTAGAATTTGTTGCTTCAATCCGTGGCCTCGATAGAAACGTTCTCGTGGCTGATGCGTCCACAAAGGTCCCGTGCAATTTGAATGACTTCATCGCCGGAGATCATGGAGACGTGGTCGGCGTCTATATCGATCACTTCAATGGTGCGACCAACGAGCTTTCCCCAGCCCAAATCAGACGAGGAATCGGTATCCAGCGTGTAGCTGCGTCCATTTGGATCCAATGCTCGGTAAAGAACTACTGGAACCTCCGGCTGCTGAACTTCGACGTATTGGCTGATGGCCCGAAGGTTGGCTTGGCAAACTGACAGGAATCCGCGCATGTAGGTCTCGTCAAATTCTTCGGGAACAAAACCGGTCTGTTTCGCACAGGCGAGTGTCATGTCGATCCGCTCGTCCGGACCAATCGAAGCCAGCGTGTCATAGCTCAAGTCGATATTTAAGTAATAAAACCGATTTAAGAACTTGACGAATTCGGACAGAATCATCGCGTCGTCCTCGACGTCAATTCGCATCAATGCAGGAGCAAACGAGTCAAACAACGCAACCGTCTCCACTTGTTCGCCATCGTCGATCAGCCGCCTCGCGATTTCGTAGGCCATGATTCCACCAGACGACCAGGCGGCAAAATGGTAGGGGCCCGACGGCTGAATCTCACGAATTGCAACCAAGTACTCATCCGCCATCGATTCCACGGTTGCCAAAGGTTCGTCGGTCCCATCAACCCCATGTGCTTGGACACCGTAGACCGGATGATCGTCGCCCAACGCTGCTGCAAGAGGGGCGTAGCACAGCACGTTGCCACCGACAGGGTGAATGCAAAACAAAGGGGGGCGCCGACCGTTCGATTGAATTGTTACGATCGGAGACCAGACTGCATCTTGTTTCTGTTCTAGGTAACTGGCCATCTCAGCAACCGTGTCACGTTGCAGTAGTGTGGCCAGAGGTACGTCGATGCCTGTTGCCTGACGGATTTTGACCACGAGTTCAATGCTCATCATGGAGTCGCCACCGAGATCAAAGAAACTTTCCTTGACACCGATCTTGGTCACTCCCAAAACCGTCTCCCAGAGTTGAGCCAGCGTGGTTTCGCGGTCACTTCGAGGTGCGATATAGTCGCTGCGCGTAGTTCGGCTGCCAATCGACATCAATGCCTGACGATCAACTTTACCGTGTGAAGTAAGCGGCATGTGCTCCAACGTATTAAAGACTGACGGCACCATATACGAAGGGAGTTGATCGCTAAGAAAACGTCTCATTTCATCAGGCGATGTAATTGACGCAATGGACTCATGCCCATTTGTTTCCCCGTGGTCTTTTTTGGGAACGATGAAGGACACAAGTCGTTTGCTTCCAAGAATGTCGTCGACCGCGATCACGGCACAGTCCTTGGTTCGCGAATGCGTTCGCAGGACGTTCTCGATCTCGCCCAGCTCGACGCGGTTGCCGCGAATCTTGACCTGATCGTCCATGCGTCCAACAAACTCAATCGCTCCATCTTCACGGTAGCGACAAAGATCACCTGTTCGGTAGAGGCGATCGCCCGCGATCCTCGAGAACGGATTCGCAACAAACTTGATTGCAGTCAGTTGCGGATCATCCAGATACCCAGCTCCTACACCTGCGCCGCCGATGCATAGTTCGCCGGTCACACCAACTGGCAACTGCTGAAGTTTATCCTCGAGGACATACGTTTGGACATTTGAGATCGGAAATCCGACAGGGATCCTTTGCTCGGTGCTATTCGGGCCCACTCGATAGAACGAACATATGTCGGTGCATTCGGTTGGCCCGTAGGTGTTGACGATTTCTGTGTCAAAGCCGGACTGATTACGCCAGGAAGCCAGCTTTGTCATGTCTATGGGCTCTCCACCGAGGAAAACCGTACGCAGCGAGTCCAACTGGGAGATCTTCTCTGGGACGCTAAGCAACAGATAAAAGTTGCTCGGTGTGCAGTTCAGTAGTGTAATTTGATTGCGCGCGATTTCATCAAGAATCGTATCGGGATCATAGGTCTGGCAGGCAGTCAGGTGGACTTGGCCACCGCGCGTGAGTGCTGCAAAAAGATTCTTCTGAGTGAGGTCAAATCCGTGTGACGTAACGATCAGCGCGCGGTCGATTGGACCGATTTCAAATTCACGGCTAAACCAATCGACTAAGTTCACAAATCCGCGATGATAGACTCCTGCGCCCTTGGGTTCGCCTGTTGAGCCAGATGTGTAGATCACATACATCAAGTTGTCAGGCCCCGCCAATGACGGTGGATTGTCATCGCGTTGTTTGGCAATCACAGCTTGCTCCGCATCAAAACAAACAATCTGTTCGCAAACGCCAGAGAACTTTTCGCGATGCGCCTCATCGGTTACAACGATTGCAAGTTCTGCAGTACTGGTGATTTGTTGAAGACGCTTTTGTGGATAGCTCTGATCGAGCGGGACGTAGACGCCACCCGCCTTAAGAACCGCCTGGATCGCGACGATCAACTGCAATTCTCGCTGAAGCGAAAGCCCCACTCGAACATCTGGCCCGACGCCGAGCGATCGCAAGTGCCAGGCAAGTTGGTTCGCCTTTGCATTGAGTTCTCGGTAGGTCTGAGATTCGTTGCCGCAGACAACGGCGAGCTTGTCGGGCGTTTTCGCGGCCTGCTGTTCGATTTGATGATGAACGAGACGATCGTCCAGCAACGTAGTCTCGGTTTGATTCCATTGCTTCACGCGAGCGTCTATCGGCTTCTCGTCGTTCTGGCACCATTCTGGGGCGGTACCGATGGAGTACTGCGAAATGCGTTTTGAAAAATTGCGAGTCAACTGCGCAAGTAGGTCGCAGTACATTTCGTTCAATCGTTCGATTGTTTCTGAGTCAAACAAGTCACGGTTGTATTGCCAACATCCGTAGATGTTTCCGCCAGCTTCTTCAACCACCAACATGATTTCGAATTGAGCTTGGCGTGTGATTAAATCAATCGACTCCAATTGCATGTCGCCAAGATGGAACTTGTATCCGCCTTCGCCAATCAAGAAGACGGCGATTCCTTGAGCGTCAAATCCAGGGATGCGTTCCATCGAAAACGCGACTTGAAACAGTGGCGAGCGAGACGTGTCACGCGCCCCCCCAGTTTCCTGCACCAATCGTTTGAATGGGTACTGTTGATTCTCAAGGCCGCCCGAGACCGTTTCTTTGATCTGGCGAAGGTAGTTAGCAAAGGTTGGATCGTTGTCGATGCGACTGCGCAACGGAACCGGATTGACGAAGTAGCCGACCGACTGACGAAGTTCAGGATGCTGCCGCCCGGCCATCGGAGACCCGACAAGGAAATCGTTTTGAGCTGTGTAACGATGCAAAAGTACGTTATAGGTCGAAAGCAACAACGTGAATAGCGTCACATTCTGCTGGGCAGCCGTTTGCAAAACTTGATGCGTTAGGTCTTCGTCTAGTTTGAAACCAAGCGTTCCACCGCGGAAAGATTGAATCGCGGGACGCGGATGGTCTGTCGGCAGCTCAATAATGTGCGGTGCTCCGTCAATCTGCTCCAGCCAGTAGGTTCCCATTTGCTCGCCTACATCGCTGGCCAAGTGCTCTTGCTCCCATGCGACAAAATCTTCAAATCCCATCGAGATCGGGGCAAACTGTGGATCGCGTCCGGAGCGAATGGAGAAATAGGATTCAATCAAATCTCGTACGAGTACGGTAACCGACCAAGCATCCGAAATGATGTGATGCATCGTCAATAGGCCAACATGTCCATCAGCGATCCGAAAGAGTTCCAAACGAATCACAGGACCGTTCTCTAAGTCGAAAGGTCGATTCGCATGTTCGACGAGCAGCGTATCTAGCTGTTCCTTTGTAAGAGCGATCGTGTCGTGTTCGCGGAAGTCTACACTGCCATCGCGTCGGTATCTCTGTTTCGGTTGCCCGTCAGTGTCAGAGAAGGTTACATCGAGCAGAGGGTGGCGCTTGAACAATAGTTTAAACGCCATCTCCATCGCCGGAATGTCGATTTGCGGGGTGAACTTCGCGCTGAAGGTTAAGTTGTAGGCTGAGCTTTGCGGGGCAAGACGGTACAAGAACCAAAGCGCTTGCTGGCCTTCGGTTAATGGGAAAGAATCACCATAAAGATTTGTTTTCTGGAGCGGCGCCAGGGTCGTCGATGTGGAGTGGGATACCTTCGCCTCCATCGCTTCGTCTGCAGAAGTATCTCCGATCAGTCCCAGCAATATTTCGGATAACTCGTCGAGGCTCGGGCCACGCAGGACACTCCCCATTGGGACACTGACCCCGAGTTCACTCTCCATGCGATTAATCAAGTCGATCGCCATCAACGAATCGAGTCCAAGACTTGTTAGCGAGGTCGCGCGATCAATTTGCCCTGGTTCGACGCCAAAGACGCCTCCGACCTGATCTGCGACAAAGTTTTGCAGCAACGCTAGACGTAGTGCTGGTGCAGCGGCCAACAGTTTTGGCTTGATCGAACCGCCCGTGTCGGCGCCATGTTGTGTTTCTATGAGCGATGCAAAGGTATTTGAGTTAACAACCAGCGGACTCAAGCGAGCGAGCGACTGCCAATCGGCGCGGCACGCAGCAATCTGTACAGGATCCCGGGCAATCATGCCTTGAAACACCGCAAACGCTTCGTCCATCGATAGTGACTTCATCCCCAGTTTGTCGAGGTACTGAGCCGTCTTTTCGTTTCGTTGGACAAAACCAGCACCGCTGAGCGCACTCCAGTTGATCGTCAAAGCAGGTAGACCGACCGAATGTCGATGGTGGGCCAGTGAATCCAGGAAGTAGTTTCCGGCGTTGTAGTTCGACTGTTTCGCGCCGCCGACCAGAGACGAGAATGATGAGAAGCAAATGAAGTGTTCGAGCGGAAGAGCTTTTGTTGCTTCGTGTAGATTCCAAGCACCCAAAATTTTGGGATGGAGAACGTTGTTGAATCGCTCATCATCCAGCTTTGCCATGAACTCGTCGTCAAGCACCATCGCTCCATGAACGACGCCCCGTAGCGGCGGCATGTCGGTTTGGATGTCATCGATAACGCGTTGAACGTCGGCTTGTCGTGTCACATCACCCCGCGCATCGACGATGTTGAACCCTGCTTTCTGTAGAGTACAGATTGTGCTCGCCGACGCTTCACCGCGCGGGCCACTCCGACTCAATAGAACGATATTCCGAGCACCATGCTCAGTCATCCACTTGGCCAGCTCCAGTCCAAAGCCACTGGCACCGCCAACGATCAGGTAAGTAGCATCGGCACGCAGCAGATGGTGGTCTTCGCTGCAGGGGCCGATTGGAATCTCGTCGACATCGAAGGAGAGCACATTTTTGCCGACGTGCTTTCCTTGAGCCATGAAGCGGAACGCTTCGACGATCTCTGTAATCGGGAACGTTTTGTGTGTGAGCGGCTGATAGTCACCACTTTCGAATCTTTCCGACAGATCGGCGAACATCGATCCAACAAAGTCTGGCTTGTGTTCTAGATGTTGTGCCAGGTCAATGACGAAATAAGAGATGTTGTTGCGAAGAGGCTCCAAACCGATCCGTGTATTGTTGTAGATGTCGATCTTACCAATTTCGAGGAATCGTCCAAACGGGGCGAGCACCGAGAAACTTTTTGGAATGAATTCTCCTGCGAGTGAGTTCAACACCGCATCAACACCCTTGCCTTGGGTGATCTCCAGGATTTGGTCGGCAAAGTCGAGACTCCGCGAATCCATCACGTGCTGGACGCCTGCATCGACAAGCATCTGGCGCTTTTCCGGAGTGCCCGCTGTTGAAAAAATCTCCAACCCGAGATGCTGCGAAATTTGAATCGCCGCTTGGCCTACGCCGCCGGTTCCAGCGTGAATCAAGATTTTTTCACCGGCTTGCAGGCGTGCAAGATGATTGATCGCATAGTGGGTTGTTAAGAATACGGTCGACAGAGTTGCCGCCTTTTCAAAGCTCATGTGCTTTGGCTTCTTGAACATCATTCGACGGTCGACAGTGCTGTACGCCCGAAACGAGTAAGGCGCCATTCCAGCGACTTCGTCACCCGGCTGCAAATCCGTTACGCCGTCTCCCACACGCAAAACGGTTCCGGCGAAATCATCGCCGAACCACAGCAGGTCAATGGGGCTGCCCGGGTACATCGCCAAAGCTTTCATGACATCGCGAAAGTTGATGCCCCCCGCCCGAATCTGAACTTCGACTTCACCGGCTTGAGGTGCACGTCGCACGGTTTCGTGAAGCGAGAGGTTCGTCAAGATTCCAGGCCGGTCGGTTTCGACGCGGTAAGCAATGATCGAACCATCGCCGCGACCTGCATTGACGGTGCGTTTGGTAATGTCTTCGAGTTTTCGCGCACGAAGCCGATTGCCGTAGCGAAGCCCATCGCGATAGGCCACCTCGAGTTCGCCGTCCCTGCGCAATACTTCGTCGACTATGTCATCCACTTCGTGCGGCGCCGCGTCATTCGCCAAGTCGATCGTAGTCCAGCGGAATTGCGGATGCTCGTTGTTGGCAACGCGAGCGATACCGACTAGCGGTGAGGAGGCAATGCCTTCAACCATGTCACCATGAATAACATGTTGCGCGCCGCGGGTCACGATGTGCACGCGAGGTGGCCTCACGCCAGTGTCTTCTGCAATAATACGGTCTTCTGCCAAAACTTGGGCCAACTTAAGAATGCTTAGCACTCCTGTCTGCTGGCACTCTGTGAGAAGTTCAGTCGACAGTTGCTGCGCTGATGGATGATCGAGACTCCAGCAATGAAGGATCCCATGCAACGGCTGGCCTGGTGTGAGCGTTTCGCGTAGCACACTCGCAATGTCGGCTCTGGACGTAGCGGAGATCGTGAACTGATCTTCACCCTGTTTTGAATATTCATGCCCTTTGCTCAGCAAAATGGCTTTGTAACCACGCTTACGCAACCCCTTGGCAACGTTTTCCGCCACTCCGGATTGGTCGGCGAATAGCAGATAACTGCCAAGGTCCGATTGCGTTTCGCTGGGGCGTTCCGTTTGTCCGACGGACTGCGGAGCGAAAGAGATAAAGACCGATTGTTCGACTTCGTCAACATTGGGGGAACAGTGGAAACTACCAACGTCAGTGAACCCACACTCATTCAGCAGTGATTTCCATTGCTCTCTTTCGAGCAACGCCGAATGGGGACGTAGGTCGGTGTCAGTGTATTTCCACCAGCCTTCCAGTAGACCAAATATGTTGTCCCAAGCGGCCCGACGGCGAACGACTTCTTGGAACATCAGCATGCCGCCCGGCGCGAGACACGACTTTAGATGTCCCAAGGTGTTCTTGAGATCGGCTGTGGCGTGTAAAACGTTCGTAGCCAGGATGAAATCGACGCTACCGTTTGAAATTCCCTGCTCGGCGGGGTCGCGCTCAATGTCAAGTGTCGTGTATTGGATGAAAGGCGAATCGCAGAAACGCTGTTTAGCTTTGGAGAGAAACGCCGGGCCAACATCCGTAAACAAATATTCGGTCTGGTCGTTTGGCAGCACCGGTAAAACCGCTTTCGTCAGCGAACCAGTACCTGCACCGACTTCCAAGACTCGCAGCGACCGACGCTTCGGCAAAGCTTCAATTGCCTGCTCTACGGCTGCAGGTATCAAATCGTTGTAAGCAGGAAAATCAAATGCATCGATGTAGAACTTTTCCAGTAGTTCGGACGAACCACCTGGGAAAAGCAGATGGACTGGGTCAACATCGCCACAAAGTACGCCAGCGAGAGAGCTGCCAGTCGTTCGCTGCAAATCGACTTCGCAGGTAGCTTGCGGATATTCCGCTTGCAACGCATCGAGTTCTCGCGTGACGTCAACGGCCAGCGGAATACGAGCAACCTGCCATTGGCCGTCTTCGATAACACAAAGCAGGCCTGCCTCAACTAACCAACCCAGTTGTGCGCGCACCAGTCGATGATGCTGAGGAACAATTTGGAGCTGACTTGTGATCTGCTCTAAGGTGAAATGATCGCCGACACTGGGGTACCATCCAAGTTGCAAGTACGCGTTCTGGATTAGTTGGTGAACGACGGCTTCTAGTCTTGGCGCGAATTCGTGATAGTGGGTTGCGAGGTTGCGACTGGCGTAGGCATCACCAGTTTGTCGGCTTGTTTGTTGAACGATCTCTTGCGACGTTGCAAAATTGCACGTGCCATCAACTCGACCACCCCGAAGTTTCGATTTTTCCCATGCGTGTTGGAAGTACAAGTCATTCAACTCGCTTTCGTTCCCACCCTGTTTCATGCGATCGACACGAAAACCGAGTATGTCCGCGACGCGATTGCCTTCCGCGTCATAAACCCAGATATCCGAGATCACCGAGTGTTCCTCATCACGGACCATCTTGGCATGCGCCCAAAGTCGCCCGCTAGGTCGTTCGCTGTAAAGGCGGATGCGACGAACGTGAGCTGGCAAGTAAAAATGATCGGCGGGATCTTCTGCCGTTTTCTCGCTCTTTTTCATGCCCTTGAAAACGTGGAAACACGCATCAAGGACAGCTGGATGGATTCGATATTGGTCGACAGTTTCCCGGATTGCTTCGGGGACTGTGATTTCGGCGAGCACTTCTCCGTGAACACGCCAAAGGTTTGTGATGTGTCGAAATCGAGGACCGAATTGATACCCCGCCGCGTCAAAATCGGCATAGTAAGACTCGTGATCCGAGTGCTCCGTCAGCGAATTTTGTATCGCGGCAACGTCGACGGTGTTCGGCGTAGCGGCCGGCATTGCGATCAGGCGTCCACGGCTATTCAAATCCCAAACATCTTTGCCAATCGTGCTGTGGATCGTGAATGTTTTCGTCTCAGGATCAAACCCCACGCGGACGGTTGGCACGTTGTCCTCAGAGACAAACAGTGCTTTCTTAATTTCCAATTCTTCGACAACGTACGGCTGTTCGGGAAATAGTTGCGAAGCAATCGCAAGACCGATTTCACCATATCCCGCGCCAGGAAAAACGATGCTGTCCCATATTTGATGGTCGTGCAGATAGTCGAGAAGACGCGGATCCAGTTGCAACTGCCAAGTCGGTTTTTCCGCAACGACACGCTGCCCCAACAATGGATGTGGGATTGGATCGAGTCGCTCGCTAGCGGATCGCTCGGATTCGAGCCAATAGGATGCATGGTTCCACGGATATTTGGGCAGGCGTATCAGTTGTTCCGACGACTGATTGACTGCAGCCCAATCGATCGGCATTCCTAACACATGTAGGCCTGCAAGGTTCGCGAGTATCTGCTCCGACTCGCTGGTCTCTCGCTTTAACGAATGAAAGACCGAACCTTGCTTGCTTTGTTCGCTCATCAAATCGATGATCGAACTTTCAAGCGCTGGGTGGGGGCCCAGTTCTAAGAAGAGACGGCTGCCGGCGCGCACGAGGTTCGAAATCGCAGGAGCGAAAAGGACTGGCTGGCGAACATTGCGCCACCAATACATCGCGTCCAACTTTTCGCCTGGAAGAACGCAACCGGAAACCGTGGAGATAAACGGGATGCGGGTTGGACGTGGTTGAATGTCAGCAAGAACGGTCAATAGTTCTTCGCGAATCGGGTCCATGTGGTGAGTGTGGAATGCGTAGTTGATTCGCAACATACGGACGAATTTTTCGTCCTTCTTGAGCCGTTCGATAAGTTCTTCGAGTGGTTGTCGATCACCGGCAATCGTTACCATGCTGGGGCTGTTTATTACTGCGATCTGGAGCCGGTCGCTGTTTCCTCCGATCAGTTCGCTGGCCTCGGACGCTGAAATTCCAACCGCAGCCATTCTGCCGTCGCCCCCTGCGGAGTCTTGCAATCGGCTGCGATGAAAGATGATTTTCACCGCGTCGTCGAGTGAATAGACCCCTGCAACATAGGCCGCTGCAACTTCACCAACACTGTGGCCGATGACTTTCGTAGGTACGATGCCCCAAGATTTCCAAAGTTCGGCCAAGGCGACCTGGAGGGCAAAAATTGCGGGTTGCGCAATACTGGTTAGGTGGATCCGTGAGCTTGCTTCGGATTGCGGATTCATCATCTCGTCAGCGAGGGACCATGATGCGAGTGGTGTCAGCAAAGCGTCAATGCAGTCGATGACGTCGCGAAGGATGGGTTCGTCCGCATAGAGCTGGCGCCCCATCTGCCACCACTGGGCACCTTGTCCTGTGAATACAAATGTGATGTCGCCAACGTTGGAAGTCGATTTGCCTTGGACGATTCCATCACTCGCGTTTTCGTCTGCCAGCCGTCGAGTGAGTCGCGATCGCAACTGGGCTCCGCTACGTCCAAGAACAACTAGGCGATTTTGATGGTGTTCCTTTCGGGCTCCGGCTGAGTAACAAATATCGGCAAGTCTTTGGTCGTTGTCTTCCGAGTCAAGTGCATCCTTGAACAGCATTGCATAACGGTTCAGCGATGTTTCGTCGCGTGCTGAGATCGGGAGCAATAGCGGGCGATTAGCTCTCTTGGCAGGATGGAAACCATTTTTACATGCGTCGCCGCTTTTAACTGCATCGCCGTTTTTGTCTGCGTCGCCGTGGACGGAATCAGTGAAGCCTCGCGACCCATTGAAGCCTCGGACGATTGTTGGAATGTCCATGGAGCGGCATTCCACGGGTGGTGCCGCTTCCAAGACGACGTGTGCATTCGTGCCTCCGAATCCAAATGAATTCACTGCGGTTACCGGCGTCACCCCGTCGAGGTGAGGCAGCGGCTGAAGTTCTCTAGCGACTTCAAGACCAAGACGCTCGAAAGGGATGTTCGGGTTAGGGGTCTCGAAATTAAGATTCGGTGGAACCGTGTCATGGTGAAGCACAAGCGCGGCTTTCAGAAATCCGGCAATTCCCGATCCGGATTCAAGATGGCCGATATTCGTTTTAACGGATCCAACCAAGCATTTGTTCTTGTTCTCGCGACCTTGGCAAAGTACGTTCCCCAGAGCGGTCGCTTCGATCGGGTCCCCAACTGGCGTCCCCGTACCGTGTGCTTCCATGTAGGTCACATGAGACGGATCGATGCCAGCCTCGCGGTAGGCTTTGCGCAGCATCGCTGTTTGACCTTCGACACCAGGGACCGTCATGGACGAGGTGTGTCCATCTTGATTGACGACCGCAGATCGAATGACCGCGTAGATTGGATCACGACTCTCGATGGCGTCGCTAAGCGGTTTGATCAAGACCATCGCCGCCCCCTCGCCACGCACATAACCGTTGGCGCGCGCGTCAAACGCAAAGCACTGCCCGCTCGGTGACAACATCGACGCTTTGCTGAAGCCAATCGTCGCGTGAGGTGTAAGGATTGCGTTGACCCCGCCCGTCAGCGCTGCACTGCACTGGCCATCCCAAATGCTGTGACAAGCTTGAGACATCGCAACCAGGGCCGACGAGCACGCGGTGTCGACCGAAACGCTCGGTCCCTTCAAGTCCAACAAGTAAGAGATTCGATTGGAGGCAATGCTATGCGTGCAGCCGCTGTTGGTATGCACGTCGGTTCCAGCATGGTTGGGCATTTGTAGCCCGGCATAGTCGTTGCCCGCGATACCAACAAAGACACCGACCGCATCACCCCGTAATTCGTTGGGTGCAATCCCGGCGTCTTCGATCGCCTCCCAAGCGACTTCCAAGAGCCAGCGGTGTTGCGGGTCCATGCGAACTGCCTCACGTGGTGAGATGCACCAGAACTGCGGATCGAACTGATCTAAGCGGTCGAGAAAGCCACCCCACTTGGTGATCATTCTGCCTGGAATCGCGCGATCAGCATGGTAGAAACGATCACGATTCCAGCGATCATCGGGCACCTCGATGATCCCAGAACGCCCTTGGATGAGTAGCTCCCAAAATGATGTTGCGTCGGTAACACCGCCAGGAAATCGGCAGCCGATGCCCACAACTGCCAACGGTGAGCGTTGAAATGTTCTGCTGTTTTGTAAGTCGAGGATCATAATATGTTTGTCTTTAAAACATTGAAGCCTAGTGCAGCCTAGTCAGCGCAGGCTGCCCAGACAATCGATTAATTGCTGTCGTGTTGTGTAATTTGGACGAAGAAACGTGGCCACGCAAACGGCATGCGGGAATGACTAGGGTCTCTTTGATGATTCGGAAAACTCAGAAACCAACGTTTCCTTAGCGTAATACGCCAACTTATGTTACGGAATTGATTGGCCCCCGCCGCTGTTGTTTCGAAGCGATAGGCCGTTGTCGGCAGTTTTTGGTTAGGCCTCACTTCGAGAAGCTTGGCGCTCCACCTCAGAAAAAGAAGCATGAGTTGTCAAAGTCAGCTTTTTTTCAACTCGCAGGAAGATCTTTCCAAATCGGCTGAGCAGCAGCGCTGGCAGTAGGATGATGTAGCCCAGCCCAGTCGCCGCAATCAATCCTATCATCATCATCGCGAATCGTTGCCTTGGAACGAATTCACTTTGCCAAAAGAACGCCAAGCCTTGGCCGACGATCAGGCTGGTATGAAACATCGCACGACCGGAATGCGACCAACATTTGGCAACGGAATTCCGTGGGTCGTTACCAGCGGACGTTACTTTACGGTATTCACTGAGCTCTCTAGCGACAAACTGCCAATCGCTAAGACGAACATTGCAATGACAAAGGAGTAAAAATGCTCCCGTACGCTGCTCAAACGAGATCCGACGAAGAAAAAGCTCGGCGGCTACTTCGATCGGGCGGCATTTAACTAGGTAGGCGTTCCAGGTTCGACGTCGCGTGAAGGCCTGCTAAGTAACCAAAGACAAGGCCTGTTCCGATGGACATACCATGCGAGGGATAGCGTCCGTTCAAGAAACTCGCGGCGCACGAGCCAACCGCGTACAAATTGCTCCACGGTTTACCTGCTGAATTCAGGACTCGCGAGTTCTCATCGCAAATCAGCCCGCCATGAGTACCGAATGTTGAGAGCCCATAAATGCACGCGTAGAGATCGTTCCCCGCAAGCGGACACATCGTCCGGGATGGAAAGTTGTTGTCACGATCCGGTTTCATGAATCCAAGGACATCGAAAGCATTTTTACCACGGCCAAATTCGAGGTCATCGCCGTCGCGTGCAAATTCGTTGAATATTTTTTTTGTATGACGCAAGTTGGTTGAAAAGTCGTGAGCCAGCCGAAACTCGCAATCGTGGGCTTGTAATTCTCGATCAATCCCTTCCTGTAATATTGACTCATTCTCGCCATGAATTAAGTACTTCTGGTTGAACGGCAACGAAATTCCTAGCCCCCAATTCCGCTCCTTGAATCGTCTGTCGCAAATGAGAAACAGAAACTCTCGCTCCGCGTTACCCACATGGTACTGAGCGCGATCGTGGTAATTCAGTTTTTCATTCATCACACGACGACCATACCGATCGACCAAAAAGAAGCTGTCGCCATAGAGGTAGAAGACGGGCTCGTGCGAAATCCCATGCTTGTCCTTTGCTAACTGCAATACTGTTTGAGCCAGCACCGGACGTGGGTTTCGATCGATCTGAACATCGACGTCTTTGAATATCCGCATCGCATCTCCGTTGTTTGCAGGCGCAACACAGGCCGACTTAATGGGATAAGAATCTTGGTCATAACTGTTGCTGAGTTGGTGGGAAAAGCAGCCGCTGGCCAGAATCAGCGCGTCATTAACTTGCCAATTGACCGTTTGCCCTATGTCGGTTTTCACATCGACGGATTCAACTTGGTTGCCTTTGATCGTAACTGACACGAGTTCGTGACATTTCAATACCGGCACTTTCTGTCGTTTCAAATGTCTTCGAAAACGCTCGACTAAAATGAGTCCGCTCCCAAACCCCCAAAACTTGGCAGGTAGCTTGGGAACTTGATCCACGAGTGAAGAGACACTGCGAATCGACGCGATGTTTTGAACGACATGCCACAAGTGGTTTCTAAGCCCTCGATAGAAAAACTTGCTCGTCGCGAACAAATCAATCGTTGCCCAGATATGCTTCCCATATGGAATCGTGTTGAATTCGTTTTCCCAGTGATAGTCCCATGAAGAACTGGCTGCTTGCATTAGTTCATCATCCGTTGGTAACTTCTTCGCATTGAGTGCTTGTCGTGCACAATCGATCGAGTCTCTCGCCGAAAAGAAGTAGCGTTGGAAAATCGCGTCCAATTGCGTAAAAGCTTGAACACGCTCATGCATCAGGTCGCGGACGACACGGCGACCAGCTGTAACGAATCGATCAGCACGTTGGTAGGTCTCCTTGCTCACGCCACACCATTCTCTATCTTTTTCAAAGCAATCCCAGCACTCGCTCAGAATGAATCGCACCTCGTTATCGTTGGCGCATATAATACCGTTTGCGACCGCAAGTTCATTGTTCGGAATCCAGATGCTGCCATTCGCAACACTTGCGGTGCCACCAATTGTGTTGGACTTCTCAATCAATATGACAGACTTGCCAGCCCAGGCTGCGGCGGTCGCTGCACTCAATCCCGCCACCCCAGCTCCAACAACAAGTACATCCACATTTCGTGTTTGAACATCGTGTTTCACGCGAGAGCCCTTCAGTTCACTTGGAAATATCTTGGTTGTGGAGCGGGCGACAACGCAGCGATTTACTGCGCGGATGTGACACTGCCCTCGACGCAGTTGTACCGGCGCGCGCTCATTCGTCTGCTTTCTTCATATCGACTTTGGCTGAATTTGAATGGCGATCATTCTAAAGTTGGATCACTACGACTATCGTAAGCTATCCGATCCTTCCCGGGAGGTGACTTATAGCCACCGTCGATCCCAGTCGCAGTATCTCAGATCGGTATCGAGCCAACCAAATCTTGACCGAAGCGGGCCAGCTTGTGACTGGCATGAAGCTCTACGAAAGCGTGGACGGTATCACCTTGATGACTGCGGACGCCAGAACTGTACGCGTCAATGCGGACGAAATCGTAAGATCGAAATACTCGACGCAGTCTATGATGCCAACAGGCTTGCCCAATCAACTAACGCAACAATAAGTCGCGAATTTACTCGCATACCTGGGTTCTTTATAGAAATCTAATGCAGACTAATGTTCAGGTTTCGTAGATTCCAGCCGGTCTTCACAAGGATGCCGGAACGGCTTTTGCGAGGCTCCCCAAGCACCTTTCGCCGGGTGATCGATTTCGACGTATCGCTTCGATAGGTCGATAACAGCATTATCGCTCTCGTCGATGTAGAGTTCGAACCAGTAGCCGTCCACTCCAGTCTTTGCAACGCGAATTCCGGCGGCTAGCCTCCCGCGGTGATCACCGCCGGTGCAATCTGCCGCGACCAGTGCGGCCATCAGACGATCGGTCAGGCTGCCTTTCGTCTCTTCGTAGGCCTTGGACATGGCAACGACAACTTCGCGTCCGGTGAGCGTATTGCCCTGACACGCATAATAACGGCCGCTCATCGAA
>JBGSJL010000323.1:0-3192 GCA_041741955.1 Pirellulaceae bacterium
GCCAGTTTCCCCTCCTGATAGTACCACTTACCCAGCTCGAACTGAGCAACTGGATCACCATCCATGGCTGGCTGTACCAGAATAACTACCGCCGTCGGTAAGCTCGCAAGATCGTCCGGCGGAGTCGCTTGCTCCATCGGCTTATTTTCGTCCGCAGTCGCCAATGGTGTCTCCGATCGCAAGTCAACTTCTGCCGGCGAAGAACTTGCAGGCGATTGTTGCGGTACTTGAGACGCAGCCTGCCGCGGGGTTGATGACGCGTTCTCGTCATACAAAATATGCATGGCGAGAAACAAGGAAGGGCGATATTCAAAAGCATTGCTCATCGCGAAGGCGTTGTCCGCCGTTTTAATCGGCATGGCATTGATGCTAGTCAGATACCAACCAAGTTGTCGAGGGGCCTCGTAAACCCGCTGAGTGTCCACGTCTTGCCAACCGTAGTCCTGTGACCATACCAACTGCGTCGTGCGGCCATTGGGATAAAATATATCAACTGCACGGGTTTCGTCGTTATATAAAGTAGTCAAGCCATTTGGCGATATGCTGAGCGATCCGCGAATGGGTTTTGCACGTTCACTTTCGTGTCGCAATGATCCGTACTGTCCTGCAGAAGTCTCGATTAGATTGCTGTAAGAGTCACGCCGCCAAATATCACCGCTATCAAACACAACCTCCACATCACCATTCTTATATCGTGTTGCCTCACTGACATCGTTGCCAGACGCATAAATATACCGAATGTAGGACTGGTCCAGTGGGAGAATTTGACGCGATTGATTGGGAGCGGTAGCATCAACAGTGCCATCGGCGTACACGACTCGCTTGGCATCATTTGGACTGGTCCAGTGTTGCGTTCCGTCCCGATCAACGGTTATCGATGCAAGCAATGATATGCCAGGATCGCAATTGAGTTCCCACGTGTCGAGCGGATCCTTGACTTTGAACATCTCGTACTTGCCGTTTTCCTGCGACAGCACTGTGATTTCACCGTCTTGGTTGCGGCCAAAAAACGTTGAACGCAGGTCCGAGTCGATCACATTTGTCGTTGCGCCAAGGACATTGCGAAACACTCGCGCCTGTACCTGGTAATCAGCAGACAAAAGGAATCCAATTTCCGTCCCGTCGGCATACATAACGGACCAAACTCGACCGCGATCAGCGGACATATAGGCGGCCGATTTATCCGAAGCGAACCACAACGAATCGAATTCGCCACCCAGCGTGTCGATCCACATGTCGTCAGTGCGTTGCGTAACGGTAAATATCACGTCCGTTCCGCTGGCATCTTTCGTGGTTCGTGTCAGACCTTGGGGAGTTTCATCTTTGACCTGAAACTCGACGGACGAGGGTTGTGGCGGGTACTTCTCAAAGGCTTCAATCGTATGCTGCGTGACCGGTTCGCTGCTCTCTCGCTCGTATCCATACCAGGAAATTTTTCGAGTCGCGTCTTCTCGGGATGTCACACGGTCCAGTTTGTCAAACGCTGTACGTGTCGCATCGGAACTAATCTCCACACGCCCGCCGCCACGCGCTTGAAGGACCTCATAACGGACGTGAGCCTGTGGTTTCATGGTATGTTCAACGAGGATGTCACCGTTTGGCTCCAGCCAGAAGTCTCGGATCGCAACGACCGTCATCTGCTTGCCATCGCCGGTAAATGAAGTTTTGGTGGCTTGGCCGGTTTCACCGTCGCGATTCAATTGAAAGTTGTGACCTAGAATACGGATCGGTTGGTTTTCGTCGATACTGGCGTACTCGAATGTTTTGAAACGGTTTGATCGGTCGTTGGATGAAGCCAGGCGACCCTGTTCATCGTATCGCCTTATCTCGCCAATGACGGAACGCTCTACCCGGCGACCCGCAGCATCCGTAAAACTAATGAGCCGATCAAAGCGATTCCCACTGACGGGGTCGACGGATTGGGCAAGTTCAAGTTGATCCGGTGGCAGTTCTTCCTGATCGACTTGCGGCACTAACGTACTGTCTGCTCGCTGGACTTTGAAGCCGTCGTACGACTGGATGCTGACAATCACGTCGGTGGATCGATCGCGCTGTTCGATCACGCCGTCCGGCCAATGGCGAACCAACAGACCGTGCGAGTTTACGTACGAAACATATTTTTCCAGCCCCCAGCCGCGTAATTCCAATTCGGTGCCAACGACGACTTTTGAATAAAGCGGTCGATCCGAAGGCGCAATGTAGTCCTTGTCGGTATAACTCAATTTCCGATCATAAGGAACATCAGCAAAATCCACTCGAACGAGTCGGCCGTCGGACGCATATTCCAGAATCAACTCGATCTTCCAGTCGTCAACCAAGCGCGTCAATCGACCGTCGCCACGCGTGTGAAACTTTGTCCCGTCCGCCTTATCCAGACGTATGCTGCCATCGACATCTTGGAAGGTAACATCCCATTCTGGGTCATCCCACGGGGCGATATTGGTGAGTTTTACAATGGCGGATAGACTATTGACATCGATATTTGTGAACGAGCCCCGTACCCCTGGATGGAGCGCAGTGTAGCCGTCTGAATGGAACCTGCCTTTGTCGTCTGCGTAAGTCCAGATGCGACCACCCGTTTCAACACGAGCGATTTGTTTCGTAGAGTCTTCTGTCTCGTCTTTGATATACTCAATTCGAAACACCTCGCCTGTCGGCGTCTCGATCCATTGCACATCGCCCTCACCATCGCGATAGACGATTCCACCATGGGAAAACCGTTGTTCAGAATGTCCGGAAGTAAACAATTGAAACGTATTGTCGATTTTGGGCCGTTTCTTTCCTCCAGCGTCATGAACATACATGATCCGACTTTGACCAACACGCTCCGGATCGGGCTCGGTTCGAAACTTTTGCTTGACTAGCGTGCCTTGTTCATTCACGCAGATGTGACCATAGAAAACGGAATCAAACCTGGGTTTGCCGTCAGCGTCGATTTCGCACCAGGGCGATTGATCATAACCCGTACCGTTTCCACCTCGAACGAACAGCCCAGCTTTGGATTTCATCTCGTCGCGAATCGGCACGCCGGCATGTGTTGTAACATTGGAAATACTGTAAGCTTCCTTCGCGTCCTCGCCAGAATTGTCTCTGGTGCCCACCCAAGTAATTCGTGTCTGAGTTGCAACGTCACTTGTTTTGGAAATTCGGATTTCCGTTCCGTCCAGAACACGAATTGTGCGTGTGCCTTCA
>JBGSJL010000324.1:0-1715 GCA_041741955.1 Pirellulaceae bacterium
TTGTCAACAAATTCAACGCTTGAACCCGCTTGCGGGTTCGGTCTTCGAGGAGCTATTTTTCAATTTTAACCCAAAATTACAAGCGTTTTAGATTTCCGGACAGACACTAGTTAGACCAACTCGGTAACTCACGTGCATATCATCGTTCGACAACTACCGAAAGTTCTGTTGAACAAGACGATCGATCGTTTCCGACACCGACTTTGAGTTTGGTGAAGCGTAGATCATATCAAATCTCAATTTGTCGTCGCCCGTTTCAACCCAAGTCCAAGCGCATTTCTCTCGCTGATAGCAAGCATCGGAAACAGTCAGGATCAAGCGGTCGAATTCGTCGGCGCGATATTCAAATTCACACGATTCGAGATCCGATAGATCGATTTGGCTTCGCCCCCATGGCGTCATGGTCGCAAAACAGAGTCTATTACCGTCTAGTCGAATCGCGTCCTCCTGGTATTTCAGTTGGTAAATGCAGTATGCGACAATTGGGACGATGAAGAAGAAGAGGTATGCCTTGGTTCCCCAAGCCCACGATTGGACGGTCCATTCGGCGATTTCGTGGAAGTACGAATTGCACACCGGAACCCCAGCCGGGTTCAACATCGCAGCCCAGGGTCGCGGAGCGCACCCTGGGAATACTGGGCGGCCCGTTCAGCGCGCGGTCCAGCCGCCATCGACGGTCAAGAGGCTGCCCGTGGTGTAGCTGCTGGCACGGCTGGCCAGGTAGATGGCTGAGCCTTGGATCTCCTCTAACTCTCCCCAACGCTCCAGCGCGACGGCACCCACGATAAACTTGTTGGCTTCTTCGGTGCCTGCGATGGGGGTGTTCATCTCGGTCAAGAACGGACCAGGGCAGATGGCATTGCAGGTGATTTTGAAAGGAGCCAATTCAAGCGCCAGGGCGCGGGTCATTTGCACCACCGCCCCTTTGCTGCTGGCATAGGGAGTGCGATTTGCCAGCCCTACGACTCCGAGCGTACTGGCCAGGTTAATGATCCGTCCGTATTGGCGGGGCTTCATGGCGGCTACCGCTGCGCGGCAAGCGTTCCAGGTACCATGCACATTGGTTTTGATCACTTCATCGAACTGGGCGGCGGTCACTTCATCGATAGGGCCACGGATGTTGATGCCGGCACTGTTGATCAAAATGTCGACTTTTTGCCATCGTTCGACGGCCAACTGCACGGCCTGCTCCATCGCAGTTAAATCGCATACGTCGGCGGCAAAACCAACTGCATCGACGCTGTACTGTGCAGCGATCGCGGTGGCAGCGGCCTGCGTTACCTCTGCATTGCGACTGACCAGCAAGACATTGGCGCCGGCCGAGGCCAAGCCGGCGGCCATCGCCAGCCCTAGCCCTTTCGAACCGCCCGTAATGATTGCCGTCTGTCCCGCCAAGCCAAATTGTTCGATACCTGGCCATGCGACGTTGATGTTCATGTTTCAGCTCCTGGGTTAATTTTTCGTTGTTGGATGTTGAAGGGTTGTAGTTCGAGGGCGGTCGCTCTCCCCTGCAATTTTCGCTGCGCGAGGCAGGGGAGAGGGCACGGTAAATGAATGAAAAGCGACGGGAAGATCCGGCGGCTAGCGCTTAGGTTTAGTCGCATTTTCGAAGCTAGTGTCCGATGTGTATTGAAAAGTTTTTGGTTGGGGGATGTTAAGCATGGACGAGTTTAAGCTGCGAGGTTTGTAAGTTGGATGGGGTTTGGATATTTGTA
>JBGSJL010000325.1:0-18418 GCA_041741955.1 Pirellulaceae bacterium
TAGTACGTGTGTCCTTTGGGCTTGGGGTTGGCATTTTGTGAGTGATTGCTCACGAGGCAATCATCATCACGGGTTTGAGTCGCCAGATTTTATTCGAATGGCTCCCACCCCAAGCCCAGGACTTACATGGATTCTTTCGCCGGTTTAGGATCTCCATATGCTTGCTGACATTTCGACGTTTGCTTTTTTTGGACTTCTGATACAATTCGGAGATGGAAACTGACCTTCACAAAGAACGCCACGTCATTCGAAAGACGACTCTCGCAGCGGATGACACCTACGACGAAGTTGTAGGCAAGACCGCTGCCGATCGCTTAATGATGATGTGGCGTATAGCTCAAGATTGCTGGGCGTTTACGCCAGGGCACGATGCTAAACGAGAATTTCAAAGACATGTTGCTCGCGTTGAACGAAGCGGGTGCTGAATATTTACTGGTTGGTGCGTACGCTTTAGCGGCACATGGTAGTCCTCGCGCAACAGGTGATATTGACTTTTGGGTGCGAACGACCCCCGACAATGCAGAGCGAGTGTGGAGAGCGCTTGTGAATTTCGGTGCTCCTACCTCTGGGATTTCGGTTGATGATTTCGCTGCACCCGGTATCGTTTTTCAAATTGGGGTGCCACCGCAGCGGATCGATATCTTGACCTCAATTTCGGGCGTACACTTCGAGGCTGCTTGGAAATCAAAGCTCATGGTAGCCGTCGATGGCATCGAAGTCCCAGTTCTTGGTCTAAGTGATTTGCTTACGAACAAATCTTCGTCCGGTAGAGAAAAAGACGAGGCAGACTTACCTACAATTAGAAGGCTACTTGGATAACCATGGCATGCACGCCGAGTCGCCGAGCCTGTCAAACTTATCAATAACTTAAACTCGGCGACCGGGTTATGCCCAATGTGCGTCGATCGTAGGACACATGACGACTCTGCTATCTTACCCGTGAATTCAAATCCAAATCAATCTGCATGGAGTGCGCGACGAATGATCTTTCGATTCGGCGGAATGCGAACAGCCTTGCGACAATCCTGCTGATTGTGATTGCGGCATATTCATGCTGGCGATTGCGGCAACAATCGGACTCGCGGTACTCGCTGGAGGATCAGCTGGCGGGACGCTTAGGTCTGGGCGTAGTGTAATCGCCCATTCAGACTCGCTATCGTTGACCGCCACGTTCTCGCGTGATACTGCAACAATGGAAACTGCCGGTAAGTTGATCGTCGTAGAACCCAGCAGATTGCTGGTCGACGGAAAAACTATTGCTGAGATATCGCCCGAAACTTCGGACATTGAAATATATGTCAGACGTGGCGTGGTTGAATTTGTCGCTGACGGGAAATCCATCCCTGAAATTCAGTAAATCTTCTCAAATGACGACGAAATCGGGTAAGGGCGGCCATCGCTGCCTGCCCTCCCCACACCTCGCCTGACATGCCGGTCCGCATTCGGTTGCCAACGAGGCTTATTCGGCCGCGAAGATTTTCACGTTTGTCGAAAAGAATGCAGGCATTCCTTCGGGAATCCAGACGCTCTCGGCAAAACAAGCCACAAAGCCTGTTGCGGGCTTGGCTACGGACAAGCCCCATGTGCCATTACCATCGGTCTTGCAAATTCGCTCTTCCCATTTTGCATCGCGGAAGTCACGTGTAGGCGCCGTGGCCACCCAGCCGCGAACAGTATCCACATCCTTGCTGGCCGTTACGTCGAGCTGCACTTGGCTGGGCAGTTCGCTAAACGACCAATCCAACTTGGGTAGCGGACGACCGCCATGGCGACTGCGGTGCAGAGCCGACGCACTGCCGATCACCCGCGCATAGTCGGTAATACCGTGCCCTTGATTTGGGCAATACAACAAATGCTTTTCGCCTTCGAGTTCGTTCCAGTAGAGGTTGCAGGCATCTAGAGGCCAGTAGCGATCGTTGGTTCCAAAAATCAGTAGCTTAGGCAAAGTCAGTTTTTTGCGATACGAAAACGGGTCGACGATACTTTGCAGTTGTTGTCCGCCGGGCGTGCTCAAGAATTTCGGCAGGTTCAGCTCGGTATAGTCGGCAATTTGCTCGGAATATTCGCCGAATGAAACAAGTTGGTGGGGCATTTGTTGACTCATGTTGAGCATGTCGATGACCATCGGCGCGATCGCAGTAACACGCGGGTCGGTCGCACCGGTCAGCCAAGTGGTCCAACCTCGCTTGGAGGCGCCTGTGACCGTAAACGTACTCAGGTCCAAATTCCACTCGTGCTTGGCGGCAGCCACCGTGGCATCCATCCCACGCACAGCCGATTTCACCATAGGCAGCAGCAAGGGCCACGAGGGATCCTGTGTTTCAATAAATTTCGCGAACGTCGCCGCGATGATCTCGTCTTCGTGTTTGCCATCCATAATCGGTTGGAAGGGCACTTGATTCAGTACGGCAATGACGCAACCAAATTGGCTGGCCACGCTGGCCATCAACTGGGCTTCGCCTCGAAGCGGTACCGTCTCTGGGCCGTTGTTGGGCCACTCGGCTTTCCAGTCCCCGCCCGAGACCACGAGCAAAGCATCTTGGCGACTGGCCGCCAAGTTGCTGGGCTTGATCAGGTACATCACATGGTGCCAATCGATTCCCTGCCATCGCTGGGAAGTCAGGTGCAATCGCAGCACCTCGCAGTTTTGAACCGTTTGTTTCTCGCGAAGCTCCCAGCGAAAATTTTCGTCGGGTCGAGCAACATACTTTTGCAACTCGCTATCAGCCGCTGTGTCTTGCGCCGCGGCCAGTTGCCGAGGCGCGAGCTTTTCTTGCGCAAACATTGGCTGCCAAAGGAGAAACAACGCGACGAATGCCAAACAGGGAGTGTGCATCATGGGTTCCGAGCGACGAATGGGGCAGGAGATAAGAGCGGACAGATTAGGATCGAACGGATAAACAGTGTCGGATTCTGAACGTGGGATAGGCTTCTAGCCTGTGGATTCCGCGTGGCATAGGCTTCTAGCCTGTCGATTCCGCTTTGACAGGCTGGAAGCCTTTCCCACTTATTCTCCGCTCGATCTTTTAGAAAAAACCGGGACCGAACTAGTTCTTGAATTCGAGCGCAAAAGCCACTTCAACTTCTTTGTTGATTTTGTTGCCTTCCACACCGTAGTTCATGCCCCACTTGGTACGATCGATCTTTAGCTTGCCGGTGAGCTTGGTGAGCGCGTCAGTGTGTTCGATCTTGATCGGCAATTTGACTTCTTCGGTCTTATTGAGCATTTTCAGCTTGCCCACGACCACCCCGCCCTCTTCGCCCATTTCGATCTTGGTGCTTTCGAAAACGGCTTTTGGGTAATTCTTGACATCGAAGAAATCTGGGTTCTTCAAGTGGCCTTCCAGCTTCGGATCATCGGCAAATAGGCTTTCGGTATCGATCTCGATTCGCAGCGAGGAGTTGGCTGAATCTTCAAAGTCAGCCTTGGCATCAATTTTGAATTTCTTAAAACCACCTTCGTGAGTCGTACCGTCGGGCTTGCCGCCGATAAACGTAATCTTACATTTTTCCATGTCAGGTTTGAGAGTCTCGGCTGCGTCGACGCGCACCGCACCAAGACCACAAAGTGTCAAGAAAGTCGCCAAGGCATAACGGCTGGCGGTGGTAGAAATACGCATAGGGAATCTCCGGTTTAAAAATGGTTTGGCTCGCACCCAGCTACATGTTCGAGCACAACTGGGTGTTCGAGCTTTAAAACGTTGCGAGCGGTGTCGAAATTTTAAGGCACCGACGGCTCTGGCATTGTAGCCAAGATATTCCGTGGCGGTACGCTGGCAGCATGAATTATTGGCGTTCGCAAGCAATCGTAAGCCGCAGGCGGCCCTTTGTGGTAACACCCACGCCTTCAGCAATACGTCCAACAGCAGGATCTTATTTAATTAACGCGAAAGTGGACTCTGTTTTCACCAGCGCCAGATCATCTGGAAAGGTATGGATGGCCTGAACGTGCAGGCTCTTCTGTCGCGTGTCCACATGGATAAAACTCATTCCACCGATGGCGATTCGACCGCTCGAGTCGAAGACTTGAATCAGTTCGTGTTGTTGGCTGGCATCGCCCAGTTGTTGCTGAATCATCCAAAACATTTCCGACGGCACGCGTTCGAGCTGGTACTCGTATTTGTACGAGCTATTTGCATAGTACCGAATCACGTCGCTACCTGAGTCGCGTAAAGGAACTGCAAAAATACGACGTTCGGCAGGTACGGGCTGATGTATCGAAGAAGCAACCTCTGTCAACGTACTCCCATTGGCGGTCCAGCTAATCACGTGGCCGTCAGTGGTGATATCGATCCTGCACTGGTAGTGCTCCCGCTGGATACGCTTCACTTTGAAGGACTGGAACAGCTCGGGATGCATGGACCTACCCAACAGTTGAAAGGTCAACTGGGCCACTTTCGGGCGGACGGTCGAGATATCCATAGCCGCGTGTCCTAACGAATGTTCCGATAATTTTTCATGGTGTATGTGTCCACTGCCATCTTTTTCATTGCTCGTCTCCTACAGGCCTCGTACGGCGCTGGGATCGTGCCCTGATTATAGTCGGCGAGGGAATCAAGGACCAAGACCAACAAGAATAGCGATCAGCGAAAGGTTGTCGGTCGCACCCTTAAGCGGGACGGTTCATGCATGTTTTTAGCCTTTCCACTGCGTTTGTTGCTGCGTTCTAGGCCAATCTCGGCTAAATTGCTGATCCGGTGGTAGAAGAGCAGACGCAAGCCGCGCTGGCAAGGCTGCCTTGAAAAACCACTACCAAGTCCGTTGAACCCGAATCTGAGTGTTCCCGAATTCTACTTAGCTCTAATTAGCCGAACGCCGATCACTGTGAATCCATTGCACATTGCAACCATTTCGAGCGAGATGATCCCGCTGGCAAAGACCGGCGGTCTAGGTGATGTGTGCGGAGCTTTGCCAGTAGCGCTGGAACAATGCGGTTGCCGATGTAGCGCCTTTTTGCCTGCCTACCGCAGTGTATTGCGGAGTGGACTGAGGATTGAGCCAACGCCACATACGTTCACGATTCAAATTGCCGGTCGCCACGTGGCCTGCCGCATTTTGCACACGCAGTTGCCACACAGCAATGTCGACGTTTACTTGATCGATCAACCTCAGTACTACGATCGCGACGGCCTATATCACGACCGCCATGGTGAGTTCCGCGACAATTGCGAGCGCTATAGTTTTTTCAGCCGAGCGGTGATTCAAGCTATCGAGCAGCTGAATCTTGATATCGATATTGTCCATTGCCATGATTGGCAAGCTGGGTTGGTGCCCGCGTACGTTGAGACGAAGCTAGGCGGATTTCGCTGGATGGAGCATGTACGCTCGGTGATGACCATTCATAATCTCGCTTACCAGGGCCGCTTCTGGCATCTGGATATGCCCATGACGGGCATGGATTGGCAATACTTCAATTGGCAGCAGATGGAGTTCCATGGAGAACTCAATCTCATGAAAACCGGCATTGCGTTTGCCGACACCGTGACCACGGTCAGCCCGACGTATGCTAAAGAAATTACCCGCCCTGAGTTTGGATGTGGACTCGAGTCGACGTTGCGGGCTCGTGGAGAAAACTTAGTTGGCATTGTCAACGGAGTCGACTACGCGCACTGGGATCCTCGGACGGATAGTCTGCTGCCGACCAACTATTCGTTGGAAACTTGGCAGTTTGGCAAAGCGCAATGTAAGCGGCAACTGCAGCAGGATTTGGGGCTGGACGTCGATGCCGGTGTGCCACTGATTGGAATTGTCAGCCGGCTGGCAGACCAGAAAGGCTGGGATTTAATGATCCCGTTGCTCCAGCATTGGGTTGAGAGCCGCGATGTGCAGTGGGCAATTTTGGGAACCGGTGATGTGCGCTACGAAACGCAGTTGCGTGAGCTGTTTGAGCGCAATCCGCGCCGTTTAGGATTAAAGCTGGAGTTTTCCGAGCAAGTGGCTCACCGTATTGAAGCAGCCTCGGACATGTTCCTAATGCCCAGTCTTTACGAACCCTGCGGACTGAATCAACTCTACAGTCTGAAGTATGGCTCGGTACCGGTGGTACACTCAACCGGTGGATTGGCGGATACGGTCCGCGATGTAAACGTCGCCAGCCTGCGCAATCAGACGGCGACTGGCTTCCGATTTGATAACTACTCGCTGGTCGGATTGGAACGAGCCGTCAACAGGGCGGTTGATTTCTATTTGCATAATAAGTCAGAATGGGTTCAAATAGTTGAAACAGGGATGCGCGATGACTGGTCCTGGGCACAAAGTGCAAAGCACTACATGGAGATCTTTGAACGAACCCTCAGCAACGAGTTTGATCCCTGAATCCCGAAAGTCCGCGATGGTTTATCAACGTGAAGATGCAACAAGCAGCGAGATGCGGCACGATTGGCTGGCGGATCGCTGGGTCATCATCGCACCGCAACGTACCCAGCGGCCAAGCGATTTTGTGTTTCGCCCACCGCTGGCCCTCGATGACCAAGATTGCCCCTTTTGCTTTGGGCATGAAATGCACACGCCCGAAGCAGTCGCGTGCTACCATTCCAAACGATCGTCCGGTCCTTCGCAATGGAAAGTCCGCGTTGTTCCCAACAAGTTTCCGGCCGTCAACGCAGCGCTGCGATGCGCGGGGGTGCTGGCGGAAGGAGCAGGAAGTGTCTTGTTGGATGACATTTCCTCTGACCGCGGCCATGGACACCACGACAACTCAATCGATTTATTCCGTCGCCGCGAGTTGACCGGTGGTCATGAAGTAATTGTGGAGAGTCCCAAGCATCTGCAAAGCATCTCGCAACTCGATCGCGAAACCACTCAATTGGTCTTCATGGCCTACCGCGATCGTTTGCATTATTGGTTGGACGAACGCAAGCTCGCTTATGCAGTCGTTTTCAAAAACGTCGGTTTGGATGCAGGCGCGTCTCTGTCCCATACACATTCGCAGTTGATCGCGACCGACATACTGCCAACCGATATTCAGCGGTCCGTCGACCGCATGCAGCATTTCGCCGATAAAGAATCGGCATGTTTGTTTTGCCGCATGGCCGAAGACGAACTGGAACAGGGCGTCCGAGTCGTCGAGCAAACGCCGGACTTTCTAGCCTTTTGCCCGTTCGCAAGCCGATTGCCGTCGATGTTGACCATTATTCCCAAGCAGCATCAGAGCGCATTTCAAATGCTTCCCGACTCGCAGTTGGAGCAACTTTCCTGGCTCACCCATCGACTGGTGCGGCGATTGGAACGCTGCTATCCGGAAACTGCTTATAACTTCATCATTCACACCGCACCCAGTTGCCAGCGGCATTCATCGAGCTTCCATTGGCGGCTGGAGCTATTCCCAAGAATTACCAAAGTGGCCGGTTTTGAGTGGGGTAGCGACTGCTATATCAATCCAGTCTCACCGGAAAACGCGGCCAGTTCGCTACGGGCAGCGGGCGTCTGATTCGATGCTCGAATGATTCGAGTCTCCACCGTATTGCTCGAATTGGATCGTCCACATGCAGGTCAAACGCCAACGCGAAGATTTCGTAGTCCACGAGATCAGTAACTTTCCGATGCCCGGTGGACGTTTCTCCGTCTACCGTTTGGAGAAGGCTGGTCTGGGAACACCAGAAGTTGCCAGCGAGATCCTTTCGATCTGGAATTTGTCGCGTGGCGACCTGAGCTACGGCGGGCTGAAGGATCGACACGCGGTCACCGCTCAGACCCTCACGATTTTTCAGGGCCCCACAAAGAACATCGTCCAGCCCGGCTTTACGTTGACGTACTTGGGGCAGGCAGGCCGCGAATTCACAGCCCGTGATATCGTCGCCAATGAATTCGATGTGACGCTCCGCGAACTTGCACCCGACGCCGCTGACCGCTTGCAGCGGTTGCTCGGGTCCGGACAATTCGCGATCCCGAACTACTTTGATGAACAGCGCTTCGGATCGCTGGGTGAAAGTGGACGCTGGGTCGCGCTCCCCTGGTGTTTGGCAGATTATGAGCAAGCGTTATTCCTGGCGATTGCCGAAGCCAACCGCCATGATCGCCCCGACGATCGCGAACAAAAATCGATTCTCCGCGACCATTGGGGCGATTGGCAAGCCTGCAAGGATCGACTCGAGCGCAGTCACCGTCGCAGCATAGTCACCTACTTAGTCGATCATCCGACAGGATTCAAAAAAGCGGTGGCCCTAATTCGCCAGGACTTGCGCGGCTTGTTTGTGGCGGCCTTCCAAGCAAAAATTTGGAACGAAATTGTTTCGCGGCGATTGTCAGTTGGCTTAGCAGATGGTGACTGCTTGCGCTTCCAATCCGTGGCCGGTCAATGGATTCTGCCCCTGCAAATGCCCGCCGAGTTGCTGGCGCAATATGCCGCACGAACCATCCCGCTCCCATCGGGAAGGCAGACCCATTGGCCTGACGACGTACGCGACATTCTTATAGATGTGCTCGCAGAATTTGGACTGCAGCGCCACAAGCTGCGTTTCTCGCACCCCCGCGACGTATTTTTCTCGCGCGGCGAGCGCGACATGTTGCTCGTGCCCCAGGCTTTGAAAGCCCTGGTCGGCGATGATGAATATGGTGCTCCCAACACTCGAAAATTACGTTTGCAATTCACACTCAAACCTGGCCAGTACGCAACCATGTTCGTCAAGGGACTGGAACTGTTGGCTCGATCCCAAGAAGACAGAGTTCCCCGCAGCGTCTGAAGTTACTCCAATTAACGCCGCCGTTAGGGCCAGCGATAGCCGAAAAATTAGTCTGGCACGCTACGCGGTTAAACATCCAGATGGGCGTCGATACGTAAATGCAGCCGTGGACAAAAAGACGGAACTTAAGGGTTCAGGGCGGGCTGTTGATTTAATTTACGATGGTCTTCCAAGGCCGTCGTCCACGCCATTCGACGGCCCTGGAAGGCCATCGTACAATCGCCATTTCGCCGAACTCGATTAAATCAACATGCCGCTAGTACCTGACAATCACAAAGAAACAACAGAGCGCCAGCGGCTCAGATGTAGTCGAACAACGAAAGCCTAGAGGCTTGTCCCATGAGTTGTAGGGACGCTTGGAGAGCGGCCTGACGGGCGGACAATTCGGAGATCACACTGGCGAGGTCGGCGTCGAGCTCCTCGGACTCGATGCCCTTGAGCTGTAGCTGCTGCTCGGCCGACAAGTCCTTGATGCGATCAATCGACTGCTGACGTGCTCCGACAATACTACGCGAGAGCGACAGCCGCTGAATATCCGCATCGAGCGCTTGGGTGATACGCACTAGGTCTTCGGACTTGCCCTGCTCAACGGCTTGCCGCAAGCGAATGAGCGAGGTGAACACGCCCTCAACTTCTACACCACCGACATCGCTACCCCGAATGACCGATAGACCACCATCGGCAGTTCCAGTGCTCGAACTGGCCGTTGTGGGCACGAGCCCGAGTCCCCAGGCAGCTTGACTTCCGCCTTCGTTGCGAACTTGGATTGGGACTGTCCCCGTAGGGGCTGAAAGCACTATGCCATTGCCAACCGCTGACAGAGAGGCAGTAATACGCAGCGCGGGCGTAAAATTGTCAACATGGTTATTGACGCGGTTAAGTACGTCTTGAATATTCTGCGCGCCATCTAAATTGACACGCATTTCGGTTCCATTGCTGCGCACCAGGACTAGGTCATCAGCTAGGTCGTTGGCGAAAACACCCTGTCCGAAATTGAGCTCGCTGAGCGGTGTGTTCAAGTCCATAGTGCGCAAGCCTAGTTTGGACGCTAACTGGGCGTTGTTCTCGCCGATCGACAGCGCAGTACCGCTCTCGGTACTCTGTATTTGCAGGAATCGCCCCGTGGGGTCGAGACTGGCTTTGGCTTGTACACCCGAGCGATGAATTCGATTGATCAAGTCTTCCAGAGTAGATAATCCATTGGTCGACACGCTGAACGTCTTGGTACCCTGTTTGATTTGAAATGTATCGCCAATCGTTATGCCCGTGCCGGCAAATAACTGGGATAGACGCGTCTGTTTGGTAAGGACGGGATTCAAGTCCGAGCCGAAAACGGGGCTGAGGCCCGACGATGCAGAATTGTTGATGCCCAGGTCGGCGGCTGTGGTACCCGAGCCAACTTCTTCCACACGCAGCAATCCCGACCCGCCGTCCTGATAGGCGATAGAAAGTCCGCTGGTGGTCAAAGTAGCTTGCAGTGCCCTTGTCCCCAGGCTGACCGCGTTAACTTTCTCAATGATATCTGAGAGGTTGTGCACACTGGCCAAGTCGACTTGTACGAGGTTCACACCGTCGCGGAACGAGATGGCGCCACCGCGAATTCCATCGCCTCGATTGAGCAATGACAACGGCGTGTCGGCGGCAATGCTTGGGTCTAGGTCAATACTGCTGATCACCTTACTGGCCCGAACACCAAAGGCGTCGTTGGCCGTCACGTTGGCTGAAATCGTCGAGGCATAGTCAGAAATGGTACGCAGCTCTTCGGTATTGCCGCTGAATCGCACGGAGTCTCCGACGGCTTCGAGTGGCGTACTCAAGACGGCCGAGCCGCCAAAGATATACTGATCGCGAAACTTGGCGTTGCCGAGTTCCGTCAGCTTTGCAATAGCTGCATCGATTTGGACCGCGAACGCTTCCTGCTCTTCGGGCGAAAAAGTTGTCCCGTTGGCTTGTACGGCGATGCCGCGGATTTCGTTGAGAATCGATTGCGATTGCGACAGCGTGGACTCGGTTGCGGCCAGGATCGTGTTCGCACTCTGCAAATTCTCATCGACCTGCGATTTGTATTCTAATTGCCGCTGCGCGGCCAGCCCGCGGATGGCAGCCGCCGGATCTTGACTGGGGATCGACAGGCGACGACCCGTGCTCAGTTGGGTCTGAAGATCCTGGATCGCCAGTTCGTCATGATGGATCTGAAACAGTAGGCGCGTCTGCCCCAACTGCGAGGTCGCACGACCATTAACTGCCGGATAGAAACTCGTCATATCTTTGACTTTGTGACTGCGTCATGCGACGCGAAAACTAGAGATTTACGAGGACTTCCAACATTTCGCTGGAAGCCTGAATCACTCGGCTGCTGGCCTGAAAAGCGCGTTGGTAGTAGAGCAACTTGACCGCTTCCTCGTCGAGGTTCACACCCGAGACGCTCAAGTGTTGTCCTTCGAGCGTCCTATAGAAATTTCGAAGCCCGTCGGAGAGTCCCGACTGGACATTGATATCCTGTGTCATGCGCACGACGATGTCTTCGAACTTCTGCTTGATCGACAATCCATTCAGGCGTGCCAGCGGTTCATCGAATGCCTGAGCGAGTTTCAAGGCGTTTTCTGTTCCACTGCCAACGCCGCTCAAGCTGCCCGCGAGCATCCGTGGATTGTCGGTAATCACCGAATTGATCGCGATGGTGCTGGCAGAATTGCCAACGAAAAATGTATTGATGCCCGTTGCGGCTAGGAAACCCGAGGTATCCTCTTGAAATGAAAACCGGAGCAGGTGCGAATCGGCAGCGATACGCAATTTACCTTCGCTGGTAATTTCGGCGGATACGCCGGATATCGCATTGATCTGGTCTGCCACACCGGCCAGCGTGGTGTCGTCGGTGCCACCGGCCAATTTGATTCGCACGGTCGCTGTTTTGGTGGTCCCAGTTTCTAAGTCTAGGACTTGGATTTTGAAGTCGCCGTTCTGAATGTCGATGGGGTAGCCGGCTAGATCCAGAGGAGCCGTGCGATCATCGGTCGCGGCGCTGCCGACCGCCTCACTGAAACCCTCGATCCCCTGCCCCTGCGAGTGAATTCGATTGAACTGCTCGATCAGGTCGCGCGCAAAGCTGTCCAAGTCGCTCTGGATTTTGCCTACACCGCTGTCCCGCGCGGCGTAGAGACCCTGAAGCTTTCCGCCGGCAACTTGTAGCGGCGAATCGGTATCAGTCAGTCGCACTTCGGGATACGTTTTACCATTGGGATCGGAGCGCAATGCGAATTTGACAGACCGCTGGATGCCATCGGCGACCAAGTATTCGCCGCCTACGAAAACGGTCACGGACCCGCTGACCTGCTCGACGGCACGGATATCAACTGTCCTAGCTAACTCCTGAAGTACTCTGAGTCGTTCGTCGCGCAAGCCCACCGCGTCGCTGCCGACTGTGCCGCCGCCTTCGACTTCAACGATGCGCCGGTTCAGCTTAGCCAATTGCTCCGTCAAGCGATTGATGTCTCCTACCGACCCTTGAATCTCGCGATTGAGGTTTTGCGAAATATCGGTAACTTGATTGCTGATACTGCGAATACTTCCGGTCAGCGACTTACCGCGTTCGATTACCAGCCGCCGTAGCGACTCATTTCCCGGTTGATTGAGCACGTCGCTAATACTACTGGAAAACTCGCTGATTTGCGAACTGAGATCGCTGTCGGTGAGCTCTCCGAAAATCGATTCCACTTGCTTGAGCACGGAACTTTGAGCTTCGCTGCTGGCCAGAGCGCTTTCGGTCTGACGCAATCGCTCGACCACGAAATTGTCGATCTTCTGGACCACACCATCGGCCCGAACACCCAAGCCCAAAACCACGTCGCCGAATCGCAGCCCAATCGCAGGCGACTGGACCAGCTCCTGCCGAATGTAGCCAGGCGTGTTGGCGTTCGCAATGTTGTTGCCCACGACATGCAAACCAAGCTCGTTGACGTGCAACGCGTTGGCAGATTGTTGGATGGTGGCAAAAAGAGACATTGTTTACTTGTTCAGCAAATTTTGGAAAGAACCGTACATTAACTACATCTACAAACTGGCATCTAGCAAGCGGCCGCCACCTAGGTCCCCGGCGCGATCATCGGTGTAAACATGTGGATGGTTGCCAATCAAAAGAAGATGCATGGATTCGCCATAGAAACGGCCGGCTTGGCTGATCACCACCCAGGTCGCGACGTGCAGTCGCTGTAGATTGGAGATCTGCGCTCGAGCCGTCGCCAAGCTATTTCGCAATGTGGGCTTCTCCCACGCCGGCAACTTTCGCGCTAGCGAGCTTAGGTCGCTACAGTCTAGACCGATGAGTTTAGCGTCGGCCAGCAATTGCTCGCGGTCGGCGACAATCTGAGCCAGCTCGCCGAACAGCGACTGGGCCGAGCCCTCCATTGCTAGTAATTGCATGGTATTGCGGGAAACTGCTGACGATTCATGTTCGGTAAGCCATTGCATCCAGCGTCGATTGATATCCGACAGTTGCATTAAATACGATTCGAGTCGAAAAGTCAGCGATTTCTGGTCCTCCATGCCGATGGCCCTGTTCCTGAACTGAATGAACGAAATAACTAAACCATTCAAATCATGAATTCGGCAATCATCGGCTATTTAATTCAAGTTAACTCCAGATAATGCAATCTGACCTCGGGTTTGCCGAGCCCACAGCTAGTTCAGATGCCCTTACGTTCCGTCCCCCGATGCCTCCCAGTGAACCTCAGGAAAATAATCTCGTTTAACCAGGATTCATCATGAGCCCCTTGCATGCACCGCTGCTTGTGGGACGACCGATCGCAAAGCACCAACTGGGTGGTGGTGACCATCTTTTCGCCACCCAGGAAGAAGCTACCTGGAACGACTCGCAGCGAGTTTGCCGGGTTAGCGAAAACTAGCCGCGACCAACGAATGGCATCTGGGTGGCCATGACAGTTAGGCTTAGCACATTGGCTTCCAGAGGTAGGCTGGCCATGTAAACCACCGAGCGCGCCACATTCTCAAGGTCCATAGTCGGCTCGCTCTTTACGGACAAATCTGCTTGCAGCACGCCCTGTTTCATCCGTGCCACCATTTGGGTGTCTGCATTGCCGATATCAATCTGACCGCAGGCAATGTGGTACTTGCGTCCATCGAGGGCTGTGGCCTTGGTCAAACCCGTGATGGCATGTTTGGTCGCAGTGTAGGGCGCCGAATTGGGGCGCGGCGTCTTAGACGATATCGATCCATTGTTGATGATTCTTCCACCCATGGGCGACTGGGATTTCATGATCCGAAATGCAGCTTGTGTGCAAAGGAATGGACCTGTGAGATTAACATTGACGACGTTGCTCCACTGTTCAAACGAGAGTTCTTCCAGCGGAATGGCTGGAGCATTGACGCCTGCATTATTGAAAAGCAAATCAAGACGCTGGAATTGGACCACGGTCTGCTCAAAGAGCTCATGGACTGAAGCAGGATTGGCAACATCGGTAGGCACAACGAGCGCACAGGGGCTGCGCGCACCGGCCAGCTCGGCTGTTTCGGCCAGAGCTTCCTCCCTTCGCCCGGCTAGGCCTACGTTGTAGCCTTCCTTCAACAATGCCAATGCGACTGCGCGACCGATGCCCGACCCAGCACCAGTTACGATGGCGGTTGGTGCAGAATTTCCCAACGGCTGCTCCTTTACGATTGAAGATTGACTGTGAGAATGGAACATTACTTCGGTTTTTCGAAAACCAGAAGATGATACCGGAAATGGCGGCGGTAGAGGCCAAGCGCGATCGTGAACGCTGACGCGGTCAAATGACGCCACTGCCAGGCAGTTGCCCGCCGATTTAGCAAGAGCTTAAAAAAATGGACAAGCGACAGGTGTGCTGCATGCAAAGCAGATGGGCCCAGCCGCCAGCCACACTCGACATCTTTCACCAATTTGAGCTGACCCTGTGCATTCCACTTCCTGGCTAAATTTATTTCATGAAACATTGGGACGGCCCAATTGTAGGCAACGGCTCGAACCACGTAGCGAAATAGCGGCGAAGTTTTGTCGAGCGGTCGCTGCAAAAAGCCATCGGTCATCACGATGCGACCGCCAGGCTGAAGAATCCGTGCCGCTTCCGCCAAAGCCTTTTCTGGTTGGGTACTATGGCACAGACTCTCTAGATAAAAAGCACCCGCAAACGAGCCATCCTCCAGCGGTAGCTGGTGATAGTCGCCGCAATGATATTGCACGCTTTGTTCGTCGTGCCTTCGTTTAGCTTCCGCGATCTGTCCAGGGGAAATGGTCATCGCATGGAATTCAAGTTGCGGATGTAGCTTGCTGCCGAACCTAGAAACCGATCCGATACCGCACCCCAGATCTGCGATCCGGCCCCCAGCCAGCTCATCCATCCCCACATGCTTGAAGATAAAGCGATTCATTTCTTCCAGCATAGGGCGGCGCGAAAAGGGGTTGAGCCAAGGCCGCCAGTAGCCAAAATGCAGGTAACCTTCTTGGCTCCAGGCGTCATAGTCAAAGACTGTATCGTCGTAGTAGCCCGCGATATCCTTTTGGGCCCTGGTTCTGCTTTCCTTTTCCGATTCGGCATGCTCAAAGTTCGCCTCTTTAATCTCCAAGTTCACTCCAATTCGCCCAAACTATAAATTGACTTCGGTGCCACAACGTCGATTACCCTGCCACATTTGACGCGAGCTCAACACTTGCCCAAGTACCCAGCATAACAGAAGGCTTTTGCAGTGAAATTGCGCCCAACCCTAATACTTAACTCCCAACTTGGCCCGCTTGATTTCGCTTTCAATATTCGTACAATGGCACCTAGGAATTAAGTACGCGCCCGTGGCGCAACTGGATAGCGCATCGGTCTTCGGAACCGAGGGTTACAGGTTCGAATCCTGTCGGGCGTACTAGACTTACGAAGATTTGGAATCGCGTGTCAGAGATTGTTGTCAGAGATTGAAGGGGGCAAACTTGGGGTTTGCCCCATTTGTGGGTCGTTCGGTCCGCTCCGGTTACTTCGTTCCGGAGACTCACAAAAATGTTGTATCACATCCCCAAGCCGTTCTTTCGGCCAGCTCGTAAAACTTGGTACGTCCAACTCCACGGTAGACAGATCAACCTTGGTAAGGACAAAGACGCGGCCTTCAAGCGTTATCACGAGATAATGGCTGCCGGGCTTGATGCGTCCGACGTACGTTCATCGGCCTTGACGCAACCAGCCGATGGCCAGAAGCTTACCGACTTATTTGACCGCTACCTGGAGTGGCTGAAGAGCAACCGCTCCCCGCATACCTATGAGTGGTATCGCTATCGCCTCCAGCGGTTCATCGATGTCTACCCGGAGCTGACTCTAACCGAGCTCAAGCCCTACCACGTTCAGGAATGGGTTGACTCATATCCTGGCTTGGCTGTTACCACCAAGCGAAACTACATTCGCTCGGTGAAACGATCGCTGCACTGGGCCAAGATGCTTGGCCATATCGATCAAAATCCGATCGAGTACATCTCGGCCCCCACGGGGCAAGCCAAGGACGTTTACATCTCTCAGCAGGAATTTGATCAGCTGCTCGCGAACACCCCGGACGAAGAACTCAAGAAGCTCATGGTCGTAACTTACGAAACTGGCTGTAGGCCGCAAGAATCTCTTCGGCTGGAGATCAGGCACGTTGAGCTAGATAATCGCAGGTTCGTGCTCCCACGCAAGGAAGCCAAAGGGAAAAAAGCACCGCGAGTTATCTATCTCACCGACAAAGCCTTTCAGATTGTCAGTGAGTTAATTGCTGGGCGAACGAGTGGCCATGTTTTTCGCGATTCAAAAAGCAGGCCATGGACTCCAGCAGCAACGAACTCGGTCTTCAAACGTATCCGGCAGGCGATGGGAAGAAAGGTCATCAAGGAGCAGAAGATTACCTTCACGGAAGAAGAGATCAAGCTGACTGAGACCACCATCACTCCGACCCACTTCGTGAAGGGTAGGGAAGTTAAACGTACCAAGGCGGAACTTCGTACCTACGCCAAGGCAAAACTCGTCCGGGCAAAATGCAAGGAGCTTGTCCCCAGTTATTCGCTTTACGCCTTACGGCACAGCTGGGCAACGAACGCGTTGACTGCGGGGGTCGATGCGTTGACAGTGGCAATCTTGATGGGGCACCAGGATCCCTCAATGCTTGCCAAAGTTTATCAGCACTTGAGCCATAGCCCGATGCATATGCTGGAGCAGGCGAAGAAGGCGGTTGGGGAATAGTTGGTTTTCATTTTCACAGAGCTACAGGCGGAGGGCGTGCCCAGGATACGCCCACCTTATGCAGTTCGGGCCCGGCATTTCGAACGATGTTTGGAGTGCGGTTGGTGCCATTAACGTGAAACTGCAACCGCGGAGTTCGTTCTTACCGCCGACCGTTTGGCGGATCAGTCCGAACAGCGGTTTGTCCAATTTCAGCGAAGCAGCTCCGAAGCCCACTTGCACCGGTCCGAGGTGACCGGAGCGAGTTATAGTTGTAGATTCGAGTCGATGCCGATGAAACTACAAGTCCGAGGTAGATTTTCACTTCGCATGAAACACTGCTGACGGACGCGGTTTGGACTCGCAGTGACATTCTCATACTAGGGCGTATATGCGGACATTAGTGGATCGTTCCAATCTCACATGAAAGGCTGCATCCGCTCCCTAACGCCAAGACGCCAAACCTGATCGGGGCTGCGAACAAGTTCGCTGGTACCTACCGAGGCTGGACCATCCTCCGCGCCCAGGCAAGACGGATTTCAGTGCAGTTTGCGCCCGAGGTGAACAAGACCGACGCGCGCAACCGGCTACCCAAAACGACCGCTTCGACGCGTCGGTCGATGCAGACCGCCAGCTCGAAGCAAATCTCCAAAACCGCAGCGGTCGCCGTCACCTCGGTCCTCTCAGCAACTTGAGTTCATGACCCGTGTCGGTTCGACCTGTGTCACATGCCGTCGAATGTTATCGGATTGGCTGCGTTTTTCGCGAGCTCGAGCTGCGGACGGCGGTTTCAACGGTTACGCGCCAAGCGGAGTGTGAATAGCGCTTCGGGTGGACAACCTGAAGCGTCGAGCATCGTAAAAGTTGTCAGTCACCTGAGAAGTATTTACCTCCCCTTGGCAGGGATTCGAAGCATCCGACTAAGGGCTAGATCGTCTATGCCGAAACGCTTGTTTTCACACCATTGCTCGGCTGACTCGGGGATTTCATCCAGTTAGGATTCAAGCAACAATGACATCAATTGGACATGCCGCCCTAACGATCGATTTCTCTCGCAAAGTGCGTTTCGGTTATAATCGCTTGCTACTAGGAAGTGAACTGAGCACTTTATCAGGAATGGCTTGCTTCGCTTTGCGAAACTCTCTCGTTCAAGAATGTTGATTTATGCTTTCTTTAGATTCTTGCCTAGCTCGGCATCAGCCACTAGGCAGCATTCTCATTTCATTGCTTTGCTGCTGCATCACTTATTCTGACGATCGTGCAGCGCCCCAAGCAACAGACGATTGGATTCGCGGTACGTCGGACAAGTTGGAGATGCGAATTCGAGGCGAGATTCTGGATGTTGATGGACAGCCGGCGTTGGCCCCATCGTTTTCAGTATTGATTCGCGATAACAATTCGAATGAGCCCGTTGATGTCGTTTTGGACGGACACCGGTTCGAGGTCTGGCTGCCTGTCTACCGAGGTGATTGGCACGCCGTTCAAATGCAAGCTGTATCAAAGGACTCGCTGCGGCGTGCAAGTGTAGGGCTGGTC
>JBGSJL010000326.1:0-25041 GCA_041741955.1 Pirellulaceae bacterium
GCAGCCACTTCGTGGGAACCGGGGGGATGTGTACTGGGCCCAACCACAATCAAAATTTGCTTCGGCTCAGCCGCCCCATTTGCGGGCACTAACCAGACAGCCAGCAAAACGAATAGCCATGCAATTGCAGCTTTCACAGTCGCAGCCCCTTTTTTTCGAACAGGTCAAGATAAACAATACCCCGATTCGCGCGGAACTAAGCTCTAGTCGGTGTTATCGGACCACAGTATCTTAGCAGTTCTGATGTGCCTTAGACTGCCTTTGGGATTTTCAAGAAACAAAAGCTAATGGACCACAATAAAAAATTCTTGGCCATCGTCAACGATGTGCGCCAGCGTGTGCAGGAATGTACGGTAGCCGATGTAAAGCAGCGAATTGCGGCTAAAGAACCATTTACATTAATTGACGTTCGCGAGGAGAGCGAATTTGCGAAGAGCCGAATCCCCGGTGCCATGCATCTCGGCAAAGGCATCATCGAACGCGATATCGAAACCAAGGTCCCCCAGGCCGACGCGGCTATCGTCGTATATTGCGGCGGCGGCTACCGCTCCGCCCTGGCCGCAGACAACTTACAGAAAATGGGCTACACCCAAGTCATCTCCATGGACGGAGGATTTCGTGGCTGGCAAGAGGCAGGCTATCCGATCGATGAAAGTTAGCGTTTACTCGGGAAGCTCGGAAAGACGCTGACGCAGTCGCCGAAGCACGCGAGATTTGGCTTGATAGACGCTGGCTGTTGACAACGCGGTGGCTTGAGCTACCTCGGCGGCTGTCCTGTTTTCCACTGCGCACAGCCAGAACGCTTGCCAAGTGCTCGGTTCGAACTCGGCACGGACTTCTTCTAGAGTTCTGCGGACAATCGACGATCGCGTATTGCTGGCACAGATGGTGGAATCCATCGCATCGGCATGCTGCTGCAATTGGTGCAAAGCATCAGTGCCACCGGCCGCTGCCGTCACATGCTTTTGCGAACGATAGTGGTCGCGCACGCGATTGCGTGTAAGTGTGGCAAGCCAAGAGCGAAAACTACCAACGGGTTTTTGCCGGTGAAACTCTGGGATGCCACGCGATACCGAAGCAAATACTTCCTGCACGATATCGGCAGCATCATGCTCCGAAACTCCGGAGGTACGACACCAGCGATAGACGATGGGTCCAAAGATTCGGACCAGGCGACCCCAGGCTTCCGCATCCATACGCTGCACCTGCGACAGGAACATCGACGACAGCGTCGGGTGCTCAGGAACACTTTGAGATGAATCGCTCATAAGGGCCTATTCTAACTCACAAAGCGGCTGCGCCACAGGTTACCAGGAAATAGTGTCAGACTCCTGCGTTCATCCTCATAGCAAGTCAATATCGCTTATGCTGAACTGAACCCATGTCGCTCTGCGGGAGAGAACAATGATGAGTGCAACCTTTTGTCCAACTGCCAACCAATTGAAGGCGTTGTCCTTGGGGCAGTTGCCCGAAGACCAAAGCGATGACCTTTTCATGCATGTCAGCACGTGTGAAAGCTGCCAATCCGAACTTGAGACGGTTGGCGACGGCGAAGACTCCCTGATCTCCAGCCTGCGTAGTCCCTACGAATTTGAGCAACTGGAAGCCGAACCCGATTGCCAAAGAGCGCTGGTCAAAGCGCTCGATGCATTGACCAGTCATACCAGCCGATCTACAGGCGAGTCGGAGCAACTTATTCTTCCGCAGAACATCGGAGAATATGTCATCGTTCGTCCACTGGGCCGAGGCGGCATGGGCAGTGTCTTTTTAGCGCAACATACCAAATTGGGTCGGCAAGTTGCACTGAAAATATTAAGCAGCCATCGGTTGGCCGACCCACGTATGCGAGAGCGATTCGAAGCGGAAATGCGGGCGGTGGGTAAACTCAGCCACCCCAATATCGTGGCTGCCCACGACGCGCGAGAAGTTGACGGAACGCTCGCATTGGTTACCGAGTTCATCGATGGCTATGACTTAGAGCAGCTAGTCGCTCGCACGGGCCCACTGTCGATCGCCAATGCCTGCGAGCTAGTTCGCCAAGTTGCCGTCGCATTGGCCTATACCAGCCAGCTCGGCTTTGTGCATCGCGACGTCAAACCCTCTAATATCATGCTCAGCCACACTGGTGAAGTGAAGCTGCTGGACCTCGGTTTGGCGCGTTTGCAATACGCATCTGGCGAACCCAGTGACATCACCGCCACTGGGCAAGCCATGGGAACCGCCGATTACATCGCACCCGAGCAAGTCACAGATAGTCGCTCGGTGGATGTCCGTGCTGATATCTACGCCTTGGGCTGCACGCTATATAAGTTGTTGACGGGTCATGCTCCCTTTGCAGGCAGCCTGCATGAAACGGTGTTCGCCAAGATGACCGCGCATGTTTCCCAACAGCCACCGAGCTTGTCGAAAGATTTACCTCATGCCCCCAGCGAATTGGTCCGCTTGGTCGGGTCGATGCTGGCCAAGTCGGTGGAAGATCGTCCCCAGCAACCAGAATTGCTAGCCGAGCGGCTCAAGGAATTTTCTAAAGGAACTGACCTGGAACAGCTTGCCCGACGGGCTGCAAGTCTGGCTGAGATTCCGCCAATAATTCGCGAGCCGTTATCGCGTCGTGCGGCCGGTCCGAGCCACTCATTTTGGCGGCGACCTGTGAGCAAAGTCGTCGCAGTGGCTAGTGGATTTTTCGGGATACTAGTTGGAATGTGTTTGGGGATCATGATTGTGATCACCAATCCGGATGGCACGCAAACGATCATGGAACTGGCCGCCGGCAGCAAGGTCGAAGTTCGCGAGTCGATCTCAGGGTCTAACGAAACTCCCGCAGGCAGTGCGACATTTCAATCTTCTAAAGAAACATCCAAAATTGAATGGCTTCCCTACAGCGATGCAAACCTGAAAGGCCTTTTTAAGCTGAACCGGCCCGTGGTTGTACTCTTTACGGCCCAATGGGATTTAACAGGCCAGACCCTGAAGCGCTCGATCGAGGACGAGGTCGGGAAGCATTCCGGTTTGACAAAGGATGTAGACTTCGTGCTCGCAGATTGGACACAGCCATCTGAAGCAATTTCCGCTAAGCTCGAAGAGCTCAATCACAAATCGGTTCCATTACTGGTGATCTATTCTGCTAGCCAGAGGCGATCGCCAACGCTATTTTCTAACCCTCAGGTTGGCGAAGTCATTACTGAATTGCAGGGCTTGGTCGAACAACAACGCTCAACTTTCGACGTGCGAAAGACTGAAACGTCGGCTGAAATACCTGCTTCCCAGCCGCAGCCGTTGCAATTCGCACTTTTTATGCATCAAGAGTTGTCTGGAGTGGAACCTTCGATTCGACCAGGAGAATTGGCAAAGTTATTCCGAATTCCAATCACTGCCACGCTGGAGGGGAATGTGCGCTGGCTTCTGGTGGATGATCCAACGCTGTCTGAATTGCCAATCGAAAGAATTGACAAATCCGGCCAGCGCTACGCACTTGTTTCCACTGTCCCGAAGTTTTCCATAGCCTGGGATGAAATTGAGGGCCACATTTCGGAACTCAAAGCTAGTGGTAAGTCTGAACATCAACCAGACGAAGTGAATTTGAAATTCACAGAGAATCTGGGCGCAAGAATGCTAGAATTGACGGCTGCTGGCACTCGTCAGCGGCTGGCCATTATTGTGAACAACAAAGTCCTCACGGCTCCCTTGATCAATTCACCAATCGGTTCGCAGGTCATGATTACAGGCGTGTTTTCCGACACAGAACTTCAACGTTTACGCTCGGGCCTCGTAGCCGCCCAGCTCGCCACCTCAGCCGACCTTAGCGTAAAAACGAGTCCGGCCCAGCCTCCCCTAGCAGCGACAGGTCTCCGCATCGAAGGCGTGGTGCGATTGGATGGAAAGCCACTCGCCAAAGCCACTGTGACTTTCGTACCACGAGGCGAAGGGCACCCTTTTGCTGCACAGACTGATTCGGATGGTGTGTTTGTGATCGACGGGAGCAGGCGCAAAACGCCCATCTCGCCGGGCGAGCACTGGGTTAGAATCTCTAAAACGACGTTCGCCTATCGAGAGGTCGATGGCAAACAGTTTGTTGCCCCCGAGGAAACTATTCCATCGCGTTACAATCGAGATTCTGTTCTCGAGTACACTTTCATCGAGACCGCCAAGAATATCGTCCATTTGGACTTGTCAACAGACGTGAAATAGCTCAATGGTGATCCGCGAGAATTGCCGATCTGAGCCCGGACTGTGCGACCAATAGAAAAAGCCGAACGAAGATTCCCATTTCGGTGTCGGATCTTGGGCGATGCCAAAGCGGCGACATGTCGCACGAACTCGAAATTGTTCACAAGATTAGTCGCTGAGTCCGCATCAGTAGTGCGCGAATAGTCCGCTCTCTTTTGGTACTGATCTGGATTTGCACACGGCAAGCTAAAGAATTGGACGTATTGCCAGCCGTATTATTGGGCAGTAGCTTCGTAGAGTGGTAGGTGGCGATAGCTGACTTCGAGCGAAAGTAAATTTAACGTCGTCACGTAGAGACGCCCACCGTAGCGGGCCCACAAGTCGGGCGTGGGATAAGCGGGATCCCAACTGCCTTCCATGTCGCCCTGAGTGATCTGACTGTTGATCAGCAGTGGATACAGGCGATCGTGCCAGCTCTTCCACCTTTCGCCGCGCATGTGAAACATGACCTGTGTGGCATAGTACCAGTAGTAGGTATCGCGGCGCGAGGAAACCAACGATCCGTTTTCCGGCGGATGCTCGAGCAAATGGTCCGCACCTGCCATCATTTCTTCGCGGTCGCGCTGCCATCCAAAATACAAGCGCATCAGTAGACCGACGCTGGTCATCACCGAAGTCGGCTCGAGACCATGTCGTTGCTGAGGCGTGTTGGCTGCGAAGGGATTGTAACGATAGAGGTGCGGTTCTTCGTCGGACAACTGACTGTTCTCCAGGAAGGATTCAAGCAACTCGAACGACTTTCGCGGCACGGTCAGGCCCGCCAACTGGCCACTCTTGAAGGCCATCATGAACCAACCGGTGACACTGGTGTCCGAACCGACGCCTGGGCGATATCGCCAACCACCGCGTCGCGGATCTTGGCTCGACACCATAAAGTCGATAGCCTTCTGGGCGGCCGGTCGAAGCTCGACATCTTGGGTCATCCCGTAGGCTTCACTGAGTGCTAATGTGGCGATAGCGTGTGAGTAAAGCCAAGCATTTTGATCTGAGGCAGGATCCTGCGGAATGTATAAGTCACCATTGTCGGCTTGGTGCTTGACGAGGAATTGCACCGCTTTATCAACCACGCTGGCGTACTTGAATTGATTGTGCGTGTAGCCCGCTCCTTGAAACGCGAGCAACGATAACGCGGTCGCGGCGGTGTCGCTGCGCATGAGGACGGGAGTATCAAGATCTTGCAACCGCCAAGAGCCATCGGGTCGCTGATTTTTGGCAAGGAAGGCTAGTCCGCGCTCGATCGCTAATTCCGTTTGAGGTTCGAGCGAAGATTCGTCCTGTGGATTGTGGTCCTGCAAGCGATCCAGCCTCTGTTGAAAGGCAGGTTTGGGAAGGGCAACATCCTGTCCAGCCGCCAACTTGCCTCCCACGTCCTGGCGAGCGAAGCGCTGCGACTCGATTTGCGGTGGTGCCCATTGCAAACTCGTCGCATCGCGTCGCGTTAGCAGTGGTCCTACCTGTCCAACCGAGGCTTCGATGCCACCCGGACCCTCCACTTGCTGCACATCCAAAAGATTCATAGTTGCGGGCACTGAATTGGCTCCAACGGTGGATCGAGCCAATTGGGCACTGGCCGAAGCAGTCGAATCCAAGCTCGCCGAATCCGAGACACTTGGCTCTTCGACTAACGTGTCCATTGTAGGCACAGAACGTATTGAGTTATTGCGGACCGCCACGTCCAGAGGGTTGGCTCGCCCGAGCGAGGACTCGGTTGGTTTTGCTGCCAGCACACCTTGGCCCGATGAAGTTGACGAGCTCTCGGACCGAGCCAATTCACTTGGTATCCGCAAGTTCAACAGTTGGTTGGGTAGCTGTCGAGCGAGCAAATCACGGGAAGGCAGACTCGACGTTCCCTCGCTGTTCCCAGTGCGCCCAATGGCCGTATCGGTCGCAGACACTTGTGGGTCGGCCCCAGTCGATGCGTCTTCGGCAAATAAGCCAGAAGGCGGCGCTGTAGCAGGAGTCGACAGTGCTCCGGCCACCGCACTGCGGCTCAGCTCAAGTGTCGCTTGAGCGGAACTAGCGCCGGTGAGCGAACGCATGTCTGGCAGCACAGCCTGTCCATCCGCTGCATTTTTCGCAAGTTGGGAGGGCGACAATCCATTGGTGCCAGCGGACTGCAGCAGATCGCCATTCCACGACGGGCCTTGCGGCAGTCCCAATTCCGGTAGGCTTGTGGCTCCACGCCGCGCCCCGGATTGGCGCTTGGCTTCCGCAGCCGAGGCCACTTTCAGCTCGATAACTTGCGACGGCGACGGCGCTCCGACCGCTTCGATCCCCTGAATGGGCATCGAACTGGGGGCCGCTGCACCTAAGCTGCCGCCGGAGCTATCGCGAGGCAAAGTGCGGGCCGCAGGATCGGCCGCTTGTTTCGCAGATGGCGGCTGTATTTCACGGCGCTGAAGTTCGCGAGAGGACCGCATCGCTGGATTTCTTTCAGCGATATTGGCCGATAAGATATTGGCCGATAAGTTGGCGGGTAGCGTAGCCACCGTATTGTTGCGGCGGCCGGCACTGGCGGATGGGTTGGATTCCAAAGGCACCGCTTTCAAGTTGGCCAGCCCAGCCTCTGGGGTTTGAATGGACCGTGCAACTGAGGCGTTGGGCGACAGAGTCGCTATTTCCGCGCGTTCCCGCGAGAACCGATCGGGTGACTGGGTTGTGGGCGACTGGGTTGTGGGCGATGCTGCTAGCGCGGTCGCGCGCTGCAGTGAGGCCTGGCTGGAAGTGTTGCCCGACAGGCTTGCTGACTGGAGCAAATCGGGTGAGCGTGCCAGCTCCGACGCTTGACGTTCCGAGTTGCGTGACAGTGATGAAGAGGAGGGAGCAAGTTCGGGCAGCGTCTGCGGATCAAGCTGCTGGGAGAGTGGTATGCGTACGGCCAAATCGGGTGCGGGCGGTGTCTGTAAATCGCTACGCGAAACAGAAGCGGCCTGTTGACTGGGTTTTGGCAGAGTGGTGGCGGGTTTGTCTCGCTGCAGCAAGTGCGGCGAATGCGTGAGTTCAACTTTTGGAGCAGGACTGACTAGATTGGTTCGCTGGGAACGCGACAATGCGAGGGAGGGAGACAATTCGGTTTTCAACTCAGTCGGCTGATGCTCGGTCTCGACAGGTTTCAAATAGTCGGGGCGTCGGCCTGTTTGTGTTGTCGAAGCAATCCGATGGTATTGTTTGGCCTGGAGTGATTCGCGCTTGAGCTGTTCGCGTTGCTGGGCCAACGAATCCAGAACGTCGGGCCACATCCTAGAAAAAATAACGACATTCGATGCGCACACGAGCAGGATCAAGTGCATCAAGACGCTCAGCAAAAAAGCCATCTGCATGGACTTTTCAACCACTTGGCTAACCACCGTACTTAGCAGAGCCGACAGTCCCAACAGCACCAGCGGCGTGGCGATGGCATAGGTCCATGGGCTATACAGTACACGCGTATCGCGATAATCCAAGAAGATAAATGCCATCCCCAGTATGGCTGCACCGAGCACGCACAGCATGACGTTCAACGGCCAGACTGCTTGGCTGCTTTCATCCAGCCAGTGATCTTCTGAGGGACGAATACCAGCCATCTCTGTTATGCGGAGGCGCTGCGACATGAGGCTAGGACTCCTCGTCGGCTACGGACAGCGAATAGCTGGCACCACACTTCAAGCAAATATCCATGACGCTGACTGGGGTTTGTAGCGGCACACGTCGATCTGCTCGAATCAAGACCGATTGCCCCAGCGGATTGTTGGCAATCGACTCGACCAGTAGCCCTTCAAACTGCTCTGCATTCATCGTCTGGTTATTAACGAGAATCAAACCACGCTGGTCGATGTTCACGATCATTTCCTGAGGCTCGACCGTCATGGGCATGGCTTGCGCCGCCGAAGGCAACGGGATATCCAGTTCGCGATCCTCTTGGCTGAGTCGCGATGCCACTAAGAAAAAAATCAGTAGCAAGAACACCACATCCACCAGAGGTGTCATGCTGAGCACGCCGAGCACTTGACCGCGTTTGATTGTGATCGCCACGAGTGCCCCACTTATTTCTGTCGCGAGGACGGTCGTATGGGAGGTGCCGCTAGCGGACTTGCGGCGGTCGCCAGCGCGGCTCGTTGCCGTTGCTCAGCGAGCGCTGGATCGTGGCGTACCAAGCCGCGCGAACCGATTTCATAGCGCGACTTACCTTCCTGCGATTCAAAACGAGGGATCAGCCTCCGCAGTTCTCCATCGATCAGAGCTAACATTTTGGTGATGCGGCCTTCGAAATAGTGCGCAAATACGGCGGCGGGAATGGCCACTGCCAGACCGCCCAGCGTCGTCACCAAGGCTACATAAATCCCCTCCGCCAAGAACTCAGCACGATTGGATCCGGCCCCCAATTGAGTGGTATCGTGAAATGCAATGATCATTCCCCATACCGTGCCGAGCAATCCGATGAGAGGCGTGATGGCAGCGGCCAAGGTCAACCAGCGTACATTGCCATACAGGTAGTCGGCTTCGCGCTGCGTCCCTTCCGCGATCGCCGTCTCGACTTCAGTCACGGGGCGGCCCAATTTCTGGAGCATGTCCTGCAAGATCCGCGACGCGGCGCAGCGATATCTTTGGGAAGCGTTGAAGAGTTCCTGCGGCACAAAGGAACTCGAGTCATCGCTGGCGCGGCGAAGCTCTCGTCTCAGGCCGCCCGGTAGTAGCCTGCCGCGGCGCAGGGCAAACAATCGCTCGAAGGCCACGGCCAAAACCAACAGGCTTACCAAGGCGATAACCGCCATGATGCCACCGCCCTGCCACAGGAGCTCGAGTACATTGATACTGCTGCCCTTGAGCGAATCGGGCTGAGGTGCGGCTGGTCCCGTCCGATTGGTCGCAGCCTCAGCCGCCAAGCGCTGCAAGTCGTTCTGGGCTAGTCCAGCGTCGGGACTGTCGGCAGTCTGAGCACGTACCGCTGTTGGAACGCAGCAAGTGCAGGCAACGGTTAGAGCTAGAAGCAGCGAGATTAGGCGAATGTAAGAGTGCAAATTAAAACCGCTCGGTGATAAAATTGTCCACAGTGACACAGCTCGAGTTTAGCAGAAACAAGCTGGCCTAGCGGATTTTCTGCAATTCGCCAAGTCGCGACGTGGCCTGCTTGGCAAGTTCATGCTGGGCATGATCGCGAACAATGTCTTCGTAAAACTTCTTCGCTCCGTCCACGGCTTTATTGCGGCTATCACCCCGCAAATCGGGTACCAAGACTTCGTAGCAGCGGGCCGCTTCATAAGCGCTCTTGGCCTGCCAATTTTTGATTTCGTCAGGGGCTTTTTCGCCTCCAAATCCGTAGGCCACGCGCGTAAACTCTTCGATGGCGCGTTGAAAGTCTCGTTGGGAAAAGTAGACCTCTCCCATCATGAAGCGAGCTCGGGCACCAATCTCATTGCGATTGTTGTCCACGACTTGCCCGTAAAACTTTAGCGCTTCGGTAGCGTCATCTTGTTTCTGTTTGCAATATCCGAGCTCGTAAACGGCTGTCCACAGGTAGGGACTTTCGGGATAGTCTTTGGTAATGACTCGAAGCCATTGCTCGCATTCATTCCAGCGAGCTAGTTCACGGTAGCACTGGGCCCCGTGCAAGTAGATCAAAGACTTGACCTGTTCGGAGGCTGCCGAAGTTTGGGTGGTCTCGAGTGTCTGTCGGGCGCGTTGGTAACCAGCCAGCGCCTCTTGGAAACTGTTTTGCTTGAATGCGCATTCGGCGTTCATGAATAGCGCGTCCACGGCCAGTGGTCCAGTGGCGACCTTCAGGGCCTGCTCGGAGAATTGAGCTGCCGCCTGGGGATATCGTTCTTGCTGAAAGTAACTCCAGCCGAGTTTGTATTGCGCCTTCTCCCGCAAGTCGGGGTCTTCGGTGCGTGTCAGCACCGATGCATAAGTCGTAGCCGCCGAGCCAAATTCTTTAGCGTCGTATTGCGATTGAGCCAACATATACGTGGCCTCCGCACTAAATGAACTTTCGGGAAATTCTTTCGCCAATCGCTCGAAGTAATTCGAGGCGGATTTCGTATCGGAATTTTCTTGATGATTCCAAGCCAGCTCATACAGGACTTTATCGAACCCAGGATAGCTGGGAACTTCTTGCACGATTCGGTCGAGGGCAGCTGTAGCCCGCGGAATGTCGTTCTGTTGCCGGTAGGCCAACGCGACTTCGTAGAGTCCGTTTGCCAGCGAAGTGCCGCTCGGTTTTGTGGCGATAAATTCTTGCAATGCGATAATGGCTTTTTTCTCCTGTCCGGTCTTTCGCATGCACACGCCTTGAGCCAATTTTGCTTCGGCGCCAATTGAATCCCGCAAGCCCTGCGTTAGCAGAGGCTGCAAGCGTTCAAGGGCTGGCGCGTATTTCTCCTGTTGCATCAAACACCAGACAATGCCGTAGGTAGCAAAGTTATGGTAGCTGGCTGCATCAGGACTATCGACGATGGCTTCGTATCGCGTGATGGCTTTGTCAAACTGATTCAGGGCTGCAGAGAGCTGAGCAAGCTTGTATTCAACCTGCACCTTAAAGCGTGATTTGGGATACTTTTTGAGCAGGTCTTCGAGGGTTGCTCGCGCTGAGTCATTGTCTTTGTTGCGTTGCTGGGCTTCGGATAGCATCAGCAGCACTTCATCGGCCGAAGACCAGCGGTCGCTGGTTTGATGACTGGCCGTCAATTGCTCGATGGCTGCCTCGATGTTTTCTTGATAGAGGTAGCTCGTTCCGAGGATGAATAGAGCTTCAGCCTTTTGATCATCGGTGGTAAATTTTTTGCTTTCCGTTTCCAGCAGACGTGTGGAGGCTTGATAATCTCCGGACAGATAATAGGCCATGGCCTGACGCAGGGTCCACTGGTTGTAAGCCGGATTGCTGCTGTCCACTTGTCGCAGTTTGTCATACGCGGTCGCTGCCGGTTTGTGCTCGCCCTGCTGTAGCAGCGCCTCGGCCGCAACCGCCGCCACATCGTTGCGCAGCGGATCCTGCGGAAAGCGATTCAAGAACAGCTCGGACCATTTGCGGGCCTCGGCCACTTTGCCACCCTGCAGGGCTGCAAACGCGGCGTTATAGGCAGCGCGCGGCGCGAGCTCGCTTTCCGGATACTCAGTGACAATTTTCTCATAGGCACTCCTAGCCTGTTCCAATTCGCTAGGCTGCGCGTAGAGCGCGTCGGCATAGTCCATTTGCAAGCTGACGGCGCTGGGTAAATCTTTGGCCCAGACCAGCGCTTCCTCGGTAAGCTTCACTGCTTTTTGCGGCGTGTTTTGCCGCAGGAACGTGATGGCCATCCAGTGCGCCGCTTCGGCCGCTTGTGCGTCTTTGGCTTTCAAGACTAGATTGAATTTCTGAATCGCCTGGTCGTACTGTTCACTTTGATACAGCGACTGCCCCAGCGACAGCGCGGCGGTACCGGCATGACTCGAGTTAGGAAACTGATCGAGTAACTTTGTATAGTACTTAGCCGCCTCTTCGTTCTTGCCTTGAGAGGCTAATGCGTAGCCCATGCGGAGCAACGCATAGTCTGCCATTTGCTCGCCGCCCTCAGGATCTGTTCCGCCAGCGAGCAAGCCGCTCAAAAGCTGAGCAGCTTCGTCCGTCTTGCCCTGCTTGATCAACAGGTCGGACAACCGAACAGCCACTTCGCGAGCCAACCGATGCTTGGGGAATTCGGCTAAGAACAATCGGAAATTGCTGGCAGCCTGATTCTCTTGTTTCGCTTCTTCGTAGGCCACCGACAACGCGTACAACCCGCCGGGTCGCAAACTAGACTTCGCCAGCGAAGGGGTATCAATGAGTTTCTTGTAGTTAGCAATGGCCGTCTTTAAGTCGCCCAACGAGTATTCAATTTCGCCCATGTAGAACAAGGCTTGATCCATGTAGGCACCCTCCGAATACCACGACAGAAATTCCTTGAGCCTACTACGTGCCTTTTCCATTGCATCGCGCTGTGCCTTCGAGCCCGCTTCGGCTGCCCGAGCCTGTGAGAACAGACTCCAACTCAAGTTGATCAGCGACTCTTCGCGAACTTCGAGAGCCTTATCTTTGAGCGCGGACTCAAATGCCGCGCTGGCCAAGCCATAGTCGGGCTGTTCTAGCTGCGTGTAACAGACGCCCAAATAATGCCAAGCCTTACTGGCTAAAGGGTCCTCTGGATACTCATCGAGCAGCTTTTTCCATTCGTCGATCGCTAGCTTGAAAGCGCTCTTGTTCTGGTAGGCAGCGGCATCCGAATAGTAGCCGATCGCTCTGCGGCTGGAAGCCGATCGCTCCTTTGCCGGATCTGCTTTTTGCATAGGCGCCGCGCCTCGGGTGGCCGCGTCCTGAGCGATCAAGCTATGGGAGTTCGCGATGCAAAAAACTAGTAGCCAAGCACACAGACCAGCAGTTGGCGGCATGACGTGAAGCGGTGGCAAACTTCGTGATTTGCTAACTGACATAGCTTCCGATTTCCAAACAGGACAACAAAGAACCCAAACGCATCGTCCGCTTAAGTGTACCGAACTCCCTTTGTCTCGCAAAGATTCGTATCGAGCGAAGACTCAGAACACCACAACGCCCATTTACCCTAGCTTCGCAGGTACAGTAGCCATTACCAATAAACATACTGCTGAAACTTTTCGGCTTGGGCCTTGGGAAGCTGAGTCAAGTCGCGGACTAAGTAGCGATTTTCTTCAGTATCGATGAGTAATTTGCCCTCTTCGCCGAAGTCAACCGCCTGGCTCTGCGTCCATCGCACCGCGAATTTTTCGCGACCTGCATCGGTTTCGACATCGAAGTCCAAGTAACCCGCTCGCAGACTCAAGCTATGAATTCGTCGAATTTCGCGGAGCAAATAACGTCGTTCGAGCAATTCCAGCACGACTTTGGCTGAGTCGCTGGGCCAGTCATTTAGATCCCGCAACATTCCATATTCGATCTCATCGCCGTCTGCATTCCAGCCGCGTACGCTCAAATAGTGGATCGGCTGGCTAGCTGGAAAGGTGCGTACGACGAACAAACCGGATGCTTGGCATTGGCCATCCGACCATAGTTCCAGTTCACCAAGCTCCCCTCTGCGAAAAGAATCGATTTCAGGATCGAGCCATTTGAGGCGCTGGCGGTTGGGACTGGCTCCCGCGCTCGGCTCAGGGCCAGTATCGCCGATTGCTTTTTCCGATGAGCCTTGGGTAGCGTTTGGGTCCTGCGTGGCGATCAATAATCGATCCACATTCGGATCTTTGGAGACTTGGGTTTGAATGCGCACCAGCCGTGCGTAGACGCCATCGGCGGCAATCAGCTCAGCGTGCGACCCCTGTTCGACAATTTCTCCGCGATCAAATACCAGAATGCGATCGGCGTTGCGCAGCGTAGATAGTCGATGCGCGATCGCCACGGTTGTCCTTCCACGAATGAGTTCTTCGAGCGCTTCCTGGATGCTGCGCTCGGACTCAGCATCGATATTGCTGGTCGCTTCGTCGAGAATCAGAATCTGTGGTGCATACAACAGCGTCCGCGCGATCGACAATCGCTGCTTTTCGCCGCCTGACAATCCTGCACCCCGTTCGCCCAGCAGCGTTTCGTAAGCGAGCTCGGTCCGGCAGATAAAATCATGCGCGCCCGCCGCCCTGGCGGCTTCAAGTCCCACCTCGATCGAGGTGTCGGGGCACCCGTAGGCCAAATTCTTCCAGATCGTACCGCGAAACAAGAATGACTCCTGAAACACGATGCCGATATTTTGACGGAGTTGCTGCATCGACAAATTCCGCAGGTCGATACCGTCGACTTCAATGCTGCCTTCCTGCACATCGTAAAATCGACTGAGCAAATTGACCATCGTCGTTTTTCCAGAGCCGCTACGACCAACGATCCCGATCATTTCGCCAGGCTGCACTTCCAATGAAACGTCTTTGAGCACGGGCTGATTACGGTCGTATCCGAACGACACCTTATTGAAACGAATCGAGCCACGCGGATTTTCCCACGCAACGGGCGCCGTTGGCTCCGCGATCGTTAGCGGCATATCGAGCAACTCCAGCACACGCTGGCTACCGCTTAGGAAGCTGGTCAGCCAAGTGGTGAAGTTTGAAAGCGCGCTTAGCGGTGCGTAAAACATGGCTAGATACGCTAGAAAAGCAATCAATTGGCCAAGAGTCATATCCTGTCCAATCACGTCGCGGCCGCCCACGTACCATACGATCAAGCCGCCGAGGCTGAATACGAGTTGCATGGCCGCCGCGTAACTGGCGTTTGTCTGGTCGACCCATAGTCGCCAATTACTCAGATGGTCGCTGGCAGTCTGAAAACGCTTGAATTCGCGATCCTCCTGAGCGAACGATTTCACGACTCGGATGCCATTGAGCATGCCGTTGAGTACCGACATTTGCTTGCTGGAGGCATCCCACAATCGATAGTAGCGTGGATAGACTCGCTGCCAAAAGACCCAAGAGCCAAGAAACACCAAGGGTACTGGAATCAGTGTGAACAGCGCCAGCTTTGGATTGATCCATACGAGCATGGCACCCACGCCCACCAATTGAACTGTTTGTAGTAAAAAGCCGCCCGTGATCTGGTGCATCATCCCGTGCAACACTTCGCTATCGTGGGCCACGCGGCTGAGCGTCGAACCGACTTGATGTCGATCGTAGTAGACGACAGCTAGATTTTGCAATTTGCGAACCATTTGCTCGCGGAGCGTACCGGTCAAGCCGGTTCCAATTACCGTCGCCACTCGGCCCTTAATCCAGCCCACACCCGACAAAATCACCCGCGAAGCTGCCAATGCCAGGACAACAATCAGCAGCGCCGTCGTAAAACTAGTATTATCTGTCGCGGCCACATTGGGACCCAGTATATGGTCGACCATATACTGCTGTAACTTGGGTGGAATCAATTCCGCCGCGACACCCACGATCGTCAGGATGCACAAGAAGATTGCACCTCGCATGTGCGGTCGAATGAGTTCGCTCACCCGACGGAGTATCTGCCCCTTTTGCAAACAACGTGGGCAAGACTCGTCGGCCGTAGACAATCGCAATTGACACTTTGGGCAACGAACGGGATCCAATCCCTCTTGCCACTGCACATCAAGCTCACCACGAGTGACTTCGTAAGGATCGGACGATTCGATCAGCATGGCGGTTCGCAACGACTCGAGCCGGCGGGACACCTTGTGAAACCGATCTGCCAAACGATTGGTGAATCGCAGCACATCCACCCAGCCCTGTGGCAACTTGGCCTGAAGCAGCCCCGAGCCGCTGCCAGCCGTTGTGCGAAACTTGGAAATTTGAGCCCAAGAAATTTTTAGTAGGACACTTTCGTCTGGCGGACTTTGGTGATGGTAGGCCAGCTCCTGCTGCGGGAACTCCACAACGGCCAAACCGGCCTGATCGACGGTCAGCCATTGCGGCACCGAAGAGCCATCCAGTCGAATATCGGTATCAATCTTCCAAGTGATGGGCTGGCGGCCTGAACCAGCGAATTCTGACCGAGTATCCGAGCTGGATACTCCAAGCGAAGCATTTGTCAACGAACGATTCACCTCTGCGTAAAGTTCTCAATAGTAGAATGCTCGGACACGGATGCTGTCTCTATGACATCCTTGTGCATCAAGCGCCTTGAAGTCACGGCGTCAAATATTACGCAGACCCGCAGAAATGAAAAGGATCACAGATTACCGTAGCCGGCAGTCGCCAGACTTCGGTTCTTGTTCGTTCCGTACTCTCGTGAATCTTAGGCGCTACGCTAGAACCCTTCGCAAACACGCAACCTACTGAAATTTTAAAAAAAATTTCGACTTCACCGCAATCGTTCAACAAAGTCTAAAATCAGACTTCTAGCGCGACTATGCGCCCGCACCATAATTGGGGTTCAGAGCGTCATAAAATCGGCTGCCACACCGCAGGGGCAGTGACGGTATGGCAGCTCCGTTCCAGCTCCATAGGCGTCTAGGGAGCGATTTCAATACGCAGTAGGGCAGGCCAGATTAGGGGAAGGAATCGATGCAGGGCCCATCGATTACGATCCGTTATGCGAACGCTTCAGTAAATCCAAAATCTCTCACGGCAGGCGAGATTTGAACTCGTTCAACGATCGTTTGTCGGACTTACTTATCGTTCACCACGCTTCACCACATTCATTGTTTTTCCTTATTTTTCGTTCACCACAGTTCACTACAGGTGTTCATATGTCCTCTAGTTTGACCAGAAGCGATGAATCTCATGATGTCAGCTACCCCACTACCCCAGATGGACGGGGTTCGACACGCCTAAACTATCGCAGGCGACCCTACTACTTCGGACCTCACGAGTCGCCGACCAGCTACCTAATGTTTGGTCTCTGGAAACACTACTTACTGGAGACCGGCGAAGCACCCGAATCCAATACTATTCGACCGCTGGTCGAGGACCTACTAAAAGTCAAGCCGCTGCCGACTCCCCGAGGAAAGAGGAAAGTGTGTGCTGTGGTCCTCTTGGCCACCTGCGGATTGGTGGGTCTAGCGTGCGTAGTTACCGCAAAAATTGTCTCAAGAGAGTTGCCCCCCTCAGTCGATGACTTAGCCTTGTCCGAGGGTGAAATCAACATCGTCCGCGGACTTCGGCAACAGAGTCTCGCTAAGCGGCAGGCAGTGGGATTTCAGGAAGGCCGAATGATTTCTGTCATCGAAGAACTCATTGAGGTAGAGGGGCCAGGAAATGACCACGCGAGGCACGTATCGAAGCCGCGTCTTTAGTTTAGCAGGAATCGGCATGGCGCTGGCCGTCGTACTGGTTGCCGCAGGTGGTGGCTACGCAGGTGGATTGCGGACATCATCAAAGACGCTGGGAAAATTCCATAAGATTACGCTACCTGCGATGGATTCTTCCAACTCGAACTCCTGTCCTGCAGAATCGGCCGCCTATGCCGCCGCGATCGTGGATCTGGAAGCATCCCAACAAGTCGCAGACGACATGTACGTGGCTTGGTACACATGCAAATTCGGACATCCTCCGACACCTCCGGATGAACCAGAAGAGCCGCCAATTCAGATAAATTCGCTCGACAGACTAGCCAATACTCATTCGCTACTGGAGCAGTAAGAGACGTCGGCAAAGAACTTTGGGAAGGCTCATCGAAGTGTGCTTGGGGGCAGGTGCATTGTCGATGAGCTTCCCTCTTTTTCTCCCGCTGCGACCGGCGTTAAGTCGTATCCCTTGCTGACGCTCATTTCTGGAACGCTGCGTGGCTCGCATCGCCACCGCTGATGACGTAAGCAACTAAATTCAGTATTTCGCCTTGAGTCATCCTGTCGAATAGCCCAGACGGCATCGGCGAGACGGTTGATACCGACATTTGTTCAACCGTCTTGCGATCAATGATCACTCGCTGATTGGGATTGGTTAAATCCGTATTCAGCGTTAGCGTATCACCGCTAAGATTTACGACGACTCCCGTATGAATTTGTCCTTCGTCGGTCAGTACGCGCATCGCTGAAAACTGTTCATTGATCACCTTGCTCGGCTCTAGTACTTGGTCGATCAAGTCTCGCGTCGAATAGCGGCGACCGGCGGCTGTCAGATCGGGCCCCGTCATGCCACCTTCGTTCCCGAAGCGATGGCACGCAAAACAGCCACTGGCCGCAAACATGCGGCGACCATTTTCGAAGTCGCATTGCTTAAGCTCGCTAGCCGCCTTGGCTAGCTCATCCAGCGACCACTTGGTGGCTGTGCGACCTTCGAAAATCTGCCCTAGGTTTTCCAGCACCGACTTGCGCTCGGGTTCTTTGGCAAGTAGCTCTGCCATATCCACCTTGGAGGCGTCATCGAGCGAAGCCACCGCATCGGCGCGCATCATGTCGATGAAAGCCGTGAAGCTGGCACCGCCCTGGTAGTTTGCCGCCGTCAAAAACCACTGGAAATAGCTCCGGCGTAGCGCGGGTGTCCAGCCTGCGGTCAACATGCGGATCGAGCGTGCGTATTGCATTTGTTCTTCCTGAGTAGGCGCAGCCTGAATCAGGGCAATCGCTTCGCTGGCAACTTCCGTCGATTGCAACCAAGCGAGCGTCTCACACAGCAGCCAATTTAGCTCAGACGATTTAGACGGAAAAAGCGGGTCCTGTTGACTCAGCAGTTTTTGCGCAAGCTCGGCATCGGCTTGGTTTTTGCGGTCCAGCCCGAATCGAGAGAGTACGATCTGCGTGGTGCGTACCAAAGTCAGCAATTGCTCGCGCCCCAATGACTTCGGATCGATGGACGTGAGCGCGGAGAGTAACTGGTCGCGCATTTTCAGGTCGACTTGGAATGACTCCTGATTTCGATGCAGTGGGCAGACACCCGCCACGCGAGCCAGCGCCATTAGGGCTTCGACCTGCAGGTTAGGATTGGATTCACGCAGGGCTTTCTCGCTCCAGGTATCGACGGGTTGATGCTCGATGGCAACTCGTGCCGCCCAGCGAATGAATCGATCGGGGTCCGCCAGATAGGGCCAGGCGGCGTCCACTGCCGCAGGGTCCTGACGGCCGTGGAAAGCCTCCAAACGATGCCGCGTCTGGCGCGCTTCGTTTATCGTCGACTTGGCTTCTACCAAGGCCGTCGATTCAGGACCCACATAGCTAACTCGGTAGAGTCCCGACTGCACGCGGCGTCCGCCGATCGTAAAATACATCGCGCCGTCGCCCGGGTGAATAATCGCGTCGGTGATCGGCAGCGGAGCACCGGTTACAAACTCTTCCTTCGTGGCAGTGTAGCTCGAGCCACTGGGCTCCAGATGCACGGCGTACAGCTTACCCCAGCTCCAGTCTAGCGCGTACAGAGCGTCTTGATACTTGGCCGGAAATTTGGCTCCATAGCCAAACGTCGTGCCAGTGGGCGAACCGGGTCCAATATCAAGTGCCGCTGGAAGATTGTCGGGATAAAAGGCCGGCCGCTTACCAGCCCCATTTCGCCAGCCATATTCGGCTCCGCTAGTCACGTGGCAGATTCGCGTCGGACGATACCAGGCTGTGTTAACATCGTATTCCATGTCGGCGTCGTACGTGAACAACTCTCCATCGCGATTGACCGAGGCATCGAAGATATTTCGAAATCCAGACGCATAGGCTTCGAATCTTTTCCCGTCGGGAGACACGCGATAGATGATGCCGCCGGGCGCCAGGACGCCGCGATTGTGGCCGCGACCATCCGGCATGCTCGGCAGCAAATGGTCTTCGCCCCAGATCTGTGGCACCGGCGAACTATCTGCGATCTGCGGTGGAATCGTGTTGTTGCCGGTCACCAGGTACAGCGCCTGACCATCGGGCGTAGGTAAAATCGCGTGAACGCCGTGATCCCCTTTGGCCTTAGCTTCCCGCAGCATTTCAACTTTATCTAATTGATCATCGCCGTCGCTATCTGTCACTCGGTACAGGCCGCTCGGGATTTTCTGTTCGTAGTCGTTTACGCCCACGTAGAGTGCGTCAAAGGCCCACAGCATTCCATTGACCGCACGAATCTCTGCAGGAACTCTTTGCACGTCTGCCGCGTCGACAGCTTGACCCGCTGGTGGCGGTGCAATTCGGTACAAACCGCCAAATTGGTCGCTCACCAAAATGCGATTCTTGTTGTCCACGCACAAGTTGACCCAAGAGCCTTGCTCCTCTCCAGGAACCGAGTACAGCAATTCGACTTTGAAGCCTTCGGGAACTTTAATGCGATCGATGGGTGTGGCAGTGTTCTCGCCGATGGCAGGCCCCACCACCCCAGATCGGGCTGCTCGTTTGGGGGCTTCCTTCCTTTGGCCAAAGCCGGTCAAGGGTGTAACGATTAGAATCGCAGCAGACACAAACGGAATTGCAAAAACAAAGGGAAGTCGCTTCATAGTTTTTAATTCGAAGGATTTAAGGAACTGGCGGGAATCGATGCGGGTGTAGAACGTCTTACATGGTAACTACCGCACACGCACTCTGCTCAGCTACGGTTCAAAAAAAGGTCCACTAGCTTTGAAAATTAGCGATTGGCCAAATTTCACTTGGGCACGTAGGCAGTTTCGATAATAGCCCGCATCTTTGCTACTATGTCGGGCTGCCGACTGGACAAATCAGTGGTTTCACCGATGTCTACGGCCAGGTCGTACAGCTCCAAATTTTTTCGATTCCCAGGCAGAACGGCCTTCCAATTGCTCATACGAACCGCCCGCTTGGTTTCGTAACTCCAGAATAAGTATTCGTGACTTACCTGCGGTTTACTCAGCAGCGTGGGCACAAAGGAAAGTCCATCTAATCCTTTAGGTGGGTCAATTAGTTTCCAAGGGTGATTTCGACTGGGCAATGATCCGATCCGAACACATCGTTGCGGATGCGGGCCGCCGACACGCGCTGGACAAACTTCTTAGCAACCCAAAAGTAATCGAGCCGCCAGCCGATATTGCGGGCTCTGGCGTCCGATCGATACGTCCACCAACTGTACTTGCCAGGACTCGGATCGAACTCGCGGAACACATCGACAAAGTCTGACCTCGCAACAGCATCCAACCCCGCTCGTTCTTCAGTGGTAAAGCCCGCGTTGTTACGATTCGCCTTCGGATTTGCCAGATCGATCTCCTGATGAGCACAGTTGACGTCGCCGCAAAAAATGACCGGCTTGCGCCTATTCAATTTGCGGACATACGTCAGGAATTCCGCATCCCACTGCTGTCGGTAGGCCAGCCGAACCAAGTCGCGCTGCGAGTTCGGCGTGTAGACGTTTACCAAATGAAATTCATCGAAGCTGGCAGTAATCACCCGCCCTTCGTGATCGTGGAGTTCGCTACCCATACCGAGCGTAAACTTCTTCGGCGCAATCCGAGTCCAGATGGACGTGCCGCTGTAGCCTCGCTTATTCGCGCAGTTCCAGATGCGGTGGTAACCCAACGCATCGGCCCAATCCAAGTTGACCTGGGCCGGTTCGGCTTTGGTTTCCTGCAAGCACAACACGTCGGGCCGTTCGCTTTCGACAAAGCTTCGAAACCCCTTATCCATCGCGGCCCGAATACCGTTGACGTTCCACGAGATTAGTTTCATGCTGGTTACTTTGGCGGTGCCATTGATCGCCCGTGCGATGGCTCGCTCAACGGAGGCAAACATTGTATCTTAATGGTAGGCTCTCGCCGACTCTACGCCTAGTTGATTTGATCTCCCGCCACGCATTAGCGTCCGTCCAGCTTAGGTATCTGCTATGTCCGCAGCCTATTTCAAATTATTGCGAAGCATGCCAGTCTTCGGAGGTCTCAGCGACGCCACGCTAGAATTGCTCCTCGATCGCTCGACGACACGAAAAGTCCCGGCCGGCGCGTACTTCTTCTGCCAAGGCGACGGCGCTGATTCGCTGTTCGTTTTAAGCTCGGGCCTAGCCATCGCCGAACGAGGCTGCGACGATGCGGTCGTCGTCTATGGCCAGTTTCGTTCCGGCGATTGCATCGGTGAAATGTCGCTGCTGGACCTCATGCCACGCTCCGCTTCAGCACGAGCCGTAGAGGAGTGCGAAGCGATTGAAATTAGCATTCGCTGTTTGGCGTCACTCTACCAACAAAGCCTAGAGCAGTACGCGATCATCATGATGAATCTGGGCCGTGAGGTCAGCCGTCGACTCCGTAAAGCCGACCAGCGGCTCCTGGAACTCGAACTGAGATTGCGCGAGCTTGATGCCCATTGACTAAGCCTCTTACTTTCTCCGTACTCCCTCCCTCACTCACTCACTCCGTTCTCCTTACTCCTTGATAGCCAATTCGTAACAAGCAGCCTGCTCGGCGTTGCGAACGTAGACGCGATTAGCGATCAGCACCGGATGATTCCAAGTCTTGCCCTCGATGGCTTGAATTCTCGCCAGTTCGACCAATGCTTCACTGTCCGCACGCAGTAGAATCAGCTCACCCATTTCCGAGGTAATCAACAGTTGGTCCGCATCGGGCAACAATAAGACTTGGCCGTTGCCGAACCGGCCGCGTTTCCATTTACGCTTGCCAGTGCTAAGGTCGATGCAGGCGAAAATATTCCCATCAAAACCATAAACAAAGCCTTTGTGCTGCACAAAATCATTGAAGTCTGGCTTCATATCGCGCGACGTCCAGGCTTCTGCGATGTTCCAAGTTTGCCCCTCCCGGGAAACGTTCAACGAGCGCGTACCTCCGCCGAGACTAGCCGCCAGTAGGACCGTGTTGCCAATGACCTGCGGCTGGAGTGCCCGATAATTCTGAATGGGCCAATCATGATTCCACAGCGTCTGACCCGTGGCGATGTCAAGAAATTGAAGTCCAACATTCGTTTCCATTAGGATGCCAGTCACGTCGTCAAAGGTTGCCATTTGCGGCGATGAATAACTGTGATCTCCCGATGGGACCGACCATTTAAGCTCTCCACCAATCGCACCATAAGCCAGGACACCCAAATTTTCCTTGCCTCCCGCATGGACAATGACCAGTCCATTGACGACCAGAGGCGACGCGGAAAAGCCCCACATCGGCGGTTCGCGCTGTGCGTCTTTTTTTAAATCGACCTGCCAAATCGCCTCGCCACTCTGCGGGTTTAGACAAACCATGATTCCATTGCCACCCAACGCGAACAGCCCCTCGTCCGCGATCGTGGGCGTGGCACGAGGTCCAGCTCCAGCCACAGCTTCCCAAAACCGACTCGGATATTCGTAGTCCCAAAGCGCCGCGCCCGTTTCAGCATCAAGGCACACGACTGCTTCATTCTCTCCCCGCTGCTCCTGCGTAAACAATCGCCCGCCAGCTACCGCAAACGAAGACCACGCCGGGCCAATCTTGGCTTGCCATATTAACTTAGGCGGCGAAGTGACCCAATTCTCTTCCAGCACGATGCCCGGTTGACTACCGTCGCGGTGGGGGCCACGAAAGCTTGGCCACTGTGCAGACGCCAAGCTGATCGGGGACGAATTTTCCGGTGACGCGTCCGAAGTTGACTGTGGACGGTTGGCCAGGCTCTCCAGATAATCCTGTTCGGGTGTAGGTCGCCACCGCCAATCCAACTCGCTCACAAAGCTGCCTGTCACGCCTTGGGATTGAATCAAATCCCAAAACCCAAAAGCCAACACGCTGGAAATCAATGCCACTGGCAAGCGGTACTTAGGCAATGCGGCCAAAAGAATTAGCGGGATGGCGAATGCCTTAGCCCCTGACGGAATTACGCTGATCAAGGCCCCCATACCCTGCATCGATTTGTGCAACAAGGCAATTGTGACCGAAGCGATCAACAGCACGCCAACCAAACCGATGATCTTTTCTAGCAGCTCGGCTCGACTTGCGAAAACCCACCAAACCAAGCACAACACTCCCACCAAACCGGGCCCCATGAAGGATGCCATCAGCAGCGGTAAGGGCGGCGACTCGAACAACTTCGGAAGCCATGGCAAGGCAAACATCACAGTCAGCAAAATCGCCGCTGGCCACCATCGCAGCGTCTGCGTCTTGGTTGGTACGCTCCGCGCGAATGCAACATCTTCCGGCTTGTACGCGAATTCAGTGGTTTGCATAAGTAGCGTTGCCCTTCACAGATTAATTGCCGATTGCTTTCATCGAACTATGTCAGCCGCAAAGATTCGCGCTCGCTGCCGCAGGCTGATATTGCAAGTCTATTATAAGCTCGAAGCGCCAGCGAGTGGATTCCTGCGATTGAGACCCAATGATCGCTGGTAACGTGCAAGCCAAGTTACGCGCTTTGAATTACTTGCACGACGCAGAATGTTGACGAACCCCGTCAACCCAACAAACTATGTAGTGGTCGGAATGCGAATATAGATGTGGTTGAATTCGTTCCGTACCGACGGAAACGTGTATTGGTTGTCAGTTTCATCACCAAATTATCGGTTGGTCATTTTACTTCAACTCGAACATGACCTTATCGATCTTTCCAGTGAACCAAACGTGCCTTTGTCCTTGTAGGCAGGTTCCACAGCTGTGATGGAAACGCGACTTGCTTCATGATTACACGGACTCTTAAACGAGTAGATTTGGTTGATTCACTGACGACAAGACGCAAACAAAGTCAAATTCTGAAACATAAATCCATTACGGCTCTGGCTGCTCGAAGTATCGAAGAAAAAGCCAGCCCAGGAATTGGCTCATTGAGCTGTGTTATCTTTGTTATCTTTTAGCCGGACCAACAACCATTGTTCGGTACGGTCGGAGCCGAAGTGGATCATCACAGGAGCTTCGTCCTTGGTCAGATTGTAGATACCCGTTTCGACGACGTCCTTAGTATCCGTGCCGACAGTGAACGCGAGTTTTTGCGTATCCTTGTCCACAGAACCTTGGATGGTTTGCACCTTATTGGTTGTGCTATCGGTATAGTTACCACGAACCACACCTTGTTTGTTGACCGCAATTTGAATGGTCACATCTGACTTGGATTGTGTGTCTTTGGAAAGCGCGAACACACCCAGCGGAAGCCATTCGCCATCGCTGGGTGCCTCGGCCTGAGCACCGGTGCTGGCCAATGTCATCGCCTGGTCGTAATACTCCGTCGATGTTCCGGCGTCCTGTCCATTGACATAAACATTGTCGCCTTGGTAGGTAACATTGTTGCCATAGTCATAGTACATGGGCGTGGTATATCCATAGCCGAGCCATGCGCCCGCCGCAGCCCACGTGGCGGCTTGCCAAGCGCTGTTCGCAGCCCAGCCTGCGGCCATCCAAGCACCCGGATGATCCACATTCCAGTTTGAACCATAGAGTCCGTAGTTGTTGAAATTGCCTCGGACGGCTGCCGCAGTTGTGTAGCGACCTGAGGGCGAAACCGCTGCGAATCCAGCCGCATAGCCTCCATTGGCTCCAACAGCCACGCCGCGCGCCGCTGCACCACCATTGACTCCACGCGCCGCGCCGCCAGCAGCCACACCGCCATTGGG
>JBGSJL010000327.1:0-16157 GCA_041741955.1 Pirellulaceae bacterium
TGCAAGTCGCGTAAGTGCACTGGCTTCTCGGTGATGTTGTAGCAAAAATCATCGGTGGCACCGTATTCCATTCCACCTCGAATGCCGCCGCCAGCTAGCCAAACGGTAAAGCTTCTTCCGTGGTGGTCGCGTCCCATTCCAGGATCCCCGAGCTTGCCTTGACTGAAGACAGTTCGTCCAAACTCGGTTGCAAATAGCACTAGAGTATCATCGAGTATCCCAAGTCGCTTGAGGTCCTTCAGCAGCGCAGCCGTCGGCTGGTCCGTGTCTCTGCATTGGTTTGGAAGCTGACGGGTGATCGCAATGTGTTGATCCCAGCCGCGATGAAACAACTGCACAAAGCGAACGTCGCGTTCTAACAATCTGCGAGCCAGCAAACAGTTCGCGGCATAGCTTCCAGGTTTCGCTACATCGGGGCCGTATGCCGCGAGCGTTGCTGCCGATTCGTTCGTTATGTCCATAAGATCAGGAACCGAGGTCTGCATTCGATAGGCCATTTCGTAGGCCTGTATTCTTGTCAGCGTTTCAGGATCGCCTGTTTCGGTTGCCCTAAGCTGATTCAACTGCGCAAGATCGTCAAGTAATTCTCGACGCTGGCCAGCTCCGATCCCAGGCGGGTTGTCTAGGTAGAGCACTGGATTTGCTCCTGGCCGCAGTCCGACCCCTTGATGAGACGACGGTAAGAAACCACTTCCCCACAAACGTGAAAAAATGGGTTGGCCGGGATTCTTACCTGTTCCTTGCGACACCATCGCAATGAAAGCGGGCAGATTTTCGTTCACGCTTCCAAGTCCGTAGCTTGCCCAAGCACCCATGCTTGCATAACCGGGTTGCTGATTGCCTGTGTTTATGTACGTGATGGCGGGATCATGATTAATGGCCTCTGTATGCAAGCTCTTGATGATGCAGATGTCGTCGGCAATTCCTTGAATGTTTGGTAGCAAGTTGCTAATCCATGTACCATGGGCACCGCATCGTTTCCCCGACTTTAGTGGTGGTAGAATGGGATATGCAGACTGCCCCGAAGTCATGCCGGTCAGACGCTGCGTCCCCTTAACCGACGGGGGAATCTCCTGGCCCGCGTGCGCATGAAGCGTTGGCTTATCATCAAACAAATCGACGTGCGAGAGCCCACCACTCTGAAACAAACAAACAACGCGTTTTGCCTTCGGAGCGAAATGCGGAATTCCCGGTAGCCCCTTGGACGATTCAATTGAATCCGAAGCGATCGCTGTTGATCGAAGACCTGTGTTTAAAAGTGTCCCGAGGGCAATACCGCCGAGTCCACGGGTCGCATCTCCCAGGAAGGTTCGTCTGAGCTGATGTTGCAACTGTTGCTGCTGATACAATTCGAATTTCATGAGCTAATTCCTGGTTACCGTTTCGCTCAAGTTCAATAGGATTGAAGCGATCTGGGACCAAGCGGCAAGCTCGCTTGGACTTGAGTCTGTTTTGATTTTGGATTCTCCGACCGAAAGATATTTGAGGGCTTGATCCGGATTGGCACTGAATCGCGATCGCTCTTTATGGAGTCGCAATGCCAAGACGTTCAGCTCTTTCTCGGTTGGCAAACGCGACGTCGTTTCCGTGAACGCCCAGCGTATACGATTTTCGTCAGTAGTATTTCTTTGACCAAGGATCCGATCGGCGAAAGCGCGAGCAGCCTCCACAAACTGCGGGTCATTGAGCGTAACGAGTGCTTGTAAGGGAGTCGTTGTGTTGCCTCTAGAAACCGTGCAAACTTCACGATTTGGTGCATCGAATGCGGTCATATTGGGTGGTGGTGCCGTTCGTTTCCAATACGTATACATGCTCCTGCGATAGAGTTTTTCACCATGATCTTGAACAAACGCCTGCGCCGTCGCTGGCGAGCTACCGTAATGACTTACTTCACGCCAAAGATCGCCAGGCATGTACGGATTCACACTCGGACCGCCAACGCGAGAAACTAACAATCCACTCGTCTTCAGCACCGAATCTCGAATAAGCTCGGCTGACAAGCGGAATCGAGGCCCACGTGCGAGCAAACGATTCTGAGGGTCACGTTCGATCAACTTATCGCTTGCCACCGAACTCTGCGTGTAAGTCTCTGACGTAACGATCTTTCGAATTAGATCTTTGACGTCCCAATCGTGCTCGACGAAGTCAACAGCCAGATAGTCCAGCAGATCAGGATGCGAAGGCCAATCCCCCTGCGAGCCGAAGTCGGCCAGCGAACTGACGAGCCCGTTCCCAAAAAGCATTTTCCAAAACCGGTTTACCGCAACGCGTGCCGTAAGCGGGTGTTCCTTTTGCGTTAGCCACATCGCAAGTCCCAGTCGATCCGCAGTTGCATCCGGAGGGAACGGCGGTAGCACCGCAGGAGCAGCAGGCGAAACCTTGTCCATCGGCTGTGCGTAATCACCTCGGTTGAGAATGAAAGTATCGCGAGGTTTGCTTGCCACGTCCATAACCATCGTGTTGTGCGACTCGGACAGGACCTTCAATCGTTCTCGAAGGTTTGTGAGCTCAACACGTATGGCTTCGTACTCTCGACTTTTTTTGGCACAGTAATCCCACAGTTGATTCGACTGTTCGACGGAGCGATCGGCTTGGCTGATTTGCAGTACATCGATTATTGCTCTAGGAAGATCGGAATCGTCATCCTTACCAGTAATGACTTGAAGCTCAAAAAGCTGTGGAACAAGTTCTCGTCCATTCCCAAAGTTGACCTGAACGGTAATGAAGGAAGCTTCCTGCGGTTGAACGGGACGGCGGAAGTTGGCAGTCAGTCGAACGGGACCTTCAGTTTCCAGACTGGGTGACCAGCCTGAATCATTTCTTGGGTCGAGACAACCAGAAGGCTCGTTGCCGGGTTCCCACGAGTTTGCGGTAACGGACTCGATACCAATCATTTTGAATAGATTGATCTGATCACTTGCGACTCGATCCACCGTGGCCGCGATCGCGGTCAGCATGAAGCTTCCCTTCAAAGAGTCGACTATCTTTTCTGTATCCGCCTTGTCACCAGGCTTTGGCTTCGGCTGGGCCTTCTCGGATGGCCCCTTGCCCCATCCTCCGCCTGGTAACTGGGGTACTGGGAAGACAACCATTCGAATACCTGTGATAGGATGATCCAGTTGCGGAAGCTCAGCCGAAACATCAAAGGCTCCCATGCCACCTGGATCCTTCAACCGTACTCGCGTTTCATCCTCTATGTCAAAACCTGCACCGCGATTTGGGGTCGATACTTTTAACAGCTTGAGCGAATGGGCTTGAAAGTCCCTTCCCCGCTCTGCCAGCTTTTTGCTTTCGCGATCCGACCAAGCTGACAGTATCGATTTTTCTTCCACTGCAAGAATCGATTCGAGCTTTGCGATTTCTGCCCGGAGTCTCGACTCTTCATCTCCAGTCTTCAAAACTGTTTTTAACTTAGCTGTAGGACCCGGATTGATGCCGCCGTTGCCGTCGAGGCCTTTATCGCTCAATGAATTGAAGAACGCGAACATCTGATAATACTCACGCTGCGAAATTGGATCGTACTTGTGATCGTGACATTGGGCACATGCCAGCGTCAGCCCCAAAACGGATTCCCCCAAGGTCTTAATGCGGTCCGCGTTGTAATTGGTCAAGTTTTCTTCGGGAATGGTTCCTCCTTCGTGAGTCACCATGTTGTTCCGTTGAAAGCCCGTTGCGATGAGTTGAGCGTCGGTACGGTTGGGCAACAAATCCCCCGCTAGCTGTTCAATGAGAAAACGATCGTAGGGCAAGTTATCATTGAACGATTGGATGACCCAGTCTCGCCATAGCCACATGTGGCGACCGCCATCAATTGAGAAGCCATTCGTATCCGCGTACCTTGCAGAATCAAGCCATTCGAGTGCAAGCCGTTCGCCAAAGTGCTCGCTTTGTAACAATCGGTCTACGAGCTTCCCGTAAGAATTCGCATTCTGATCGTTAACGAATACTTCAACATCCGCTGAGCTTGGAGGTAACCCTGTTAAGTCGAGTGAGACACGGCGAATCAGTGTCGCTCTGTCGGCGCGTTGCGAAGGTTCGAGTTCTTCCTCCTTCAACCTGGCACGCACCAGAGCATCGATGGGTTGCAAGGCACTGTTGTCTTGGCCTGTCTGGCTAGCACCTGTCTGGCTAGCACCTGTCTGGGTAAACATAGGCTTCTTAGGAGGAATAAACGCCCAGTGTCCTTCATAGGGTGCTCCCTGTTCGATCCAGGATTTTATCTTCCCCTTTTGCAATGCCGTTAATGAGTGATTCGATGTTGGTGGTGGCATCAGGGTCGCTTCATCTTCGCTGATGATACGTTCCCAAACAATACTTTTGGAAATGTTGCCAGGGACGATAGGAGCGTTTCCGTCACGATCAGCCAAAGCGGCTTCGGACGTGTCCAATCGCAAGTCCGCTTGGCGTGCCTTTTCGTCGAAGCCATGACATGCAAAGCAATTTTCGCTCAGGATTGGGCGAATGTCCCTGTTGTACTCCAGCTTCGGCTCGGTAGCTTGCACAGCCAACCCCAGAACCAAAACTGACAGAAATGGAACTGAAACTAAGTATTTGGGAGACACGTACGCTGCTACGAAGCGAAGCATAAAGCACACTTGGGGAGTGATGTTGGTTGTGACAGCGGTTCCGCACAGTTCGCCATAAACACGCGTTTCAATCCCCACGTGTTCTTTCGAAATCAAGAGACGATTATAGCTAGCTCGACTACTTGGATGCTTTCAAGCTCGCGACGGTGGCTTCTAGTTTCTTGTGTTCGCTAGGGTTTTCAGGCAATGGCTGATCGGTAAAGGCTGGGAGCAATGTATCCCAAACCACATTGAGCTCGGCTTGCATATTGCCCGTATTGGCGGTGATTGCGACGACGGCATCGAGCTCCGGCATCACGATACAGAATTGCCCATCCTTGCCGTCACCGCGGAATGCATTGTGGCGGCAGCGCCAGAATTGAAAGCCGTAACCCTGCGCCCAATCGCTGGCGGGATCGCTACCGTTGGAGACTTGTTTGGAGGTGGCCTGCTCGATCCATTGGCGGGGAATCAATTGCTTTCCCTGCCACTGGCCGTGCTGCAAGTAAAGTTGACCGAACTTGGCGATATCTTCGGTGCAAAGATACAATCCGTAACCGCCTAAGGAAACACCTTCGGGACTAGCGTCCCACGTGGGGTCGGCGATCCCCAGCGGTTCGAACAGGCGAGGGATTAGGTAGTCGCGCACGGTTTGTCCAGTCACCTTTTGCACGATGGCCGACTGCATGTAGGTCGCAGGCGTGTTGTATTTAAAATGTGTGCCGGGTTTGTGGGGCACGGGCTGTGCTAAGAAGGCCCGCGTCCAGTTCGTGGCTGCGCGCAAATTGGCTTCGTCTTGGTGGCCTGTGGACATCGTCAGCAGATCGCGAACGCGCATGCTTTTTAGATTCTCAGAGACTTCCGCCGGGGCCTCATCGGGAAAGTACTTCAGGACTGGATCGTCGATGTTGATTTTGCCTTCTTCGACGGCCAAGCCCACAGCCGTGGATGTGAAGCTTTTGCTGAGGGACCACAGAACGTGCGGCTTTTCTGCCGACTCTGGCGACCACCAAGCTTCGGCAATCACGTGTCCATGCCGCACCAGCATGAAGCTGTGCATCGAGGTAACTTTTTCATTGGCCGTTTCGATGAATGCTCGAACACCGCTCGACGCAACACCCTGTGATTCGGGCGTGTTGCGTGGAAGCGACTTGGATTCCTGCGCGCTCGAGCGACCCAACATACAAACTATGGCTAAGGCCAATACGATCGCTAGCTGTGCAACTTTCATGAGTAAGAAACCTGAGTGAGAGTGGTGAACTTGGATTTGCTGCCCGCCATTGTACCGCTGTGACGAATGCAAATGCGACAGCGACCGCTTTTTGCGCTACGAGCAATTTTCTAAAGGTTGCTGTACCGAAAGGCTGGGTGTCAGGTGGTTCATAAAACCAAGTCACGCAGCGCCTGTGGCAGGGCGTTCCATGTATCCATATAAGTTGCTTCCAGTGGCGCTGGTATGTAATAGTCGCCATGTAAGAACAGTGGCATTTCCGGCAGTGGCGAGCCCAGTGCAATCGGTTCGATGTAAGCCGTCTTGATGGGCGATGCTTGGTAAGCTGCGATCGTGAGCGGACGATCCGCTGGCAACTCAAACGGTTGATCGGTCACCTGGTCCCAGATCGCTTTGTGAATGCCCTGGGGATCGCGCGGCCCTGGCGGAAAGGGGTCGATGACTAACAAGTTGATACCTTCGAATAGCAAATCGACCGACTTCTCAACGAACGACCGCATTGCGTGCTGTGAATCCTTATTGCTCGGTGAAACGATCTCGACGATCGCCACCACTCGACCAAGGTGATGCCGAATGACGACTCGATTTGTCTTCAGCGCATACCGCTCGGTCTCTGCCGCGATGACGAAAGATGTTTGCGGTCGAGGTGGTGCCAACTGGACAGCATCCGCGACAGCCAGGCCGCCTTCGCTACCATACAAGTCTGGACTCACCCGAGTCATATCCTCGAATTTCAGTGCGACGACATCCGGTTCTGTTCCTCCCACGACCTGTTCTGCCATTGCCAAAAAGCCACGTGGCAATAGGCCGGAATTAAGCCGGTTCGTGATGGTCGACATCCACAGCACGTGAAAATTGTGAAAAACGCCCGAACGAACGCGCGTCCAATCGTGCATCGGCATGTCGACAAACTCCTTCAGATCGAGATCCAGCGGCTCGAAACCAATGCATATTGTAACAATCAACTCAATTACTCGGACATCCACGTGATCACGACGCTGTTTCGCGCTGGAAGGTAAGTGTCGTCGTCCTGGACCGAAGCTGAATGGCGCGACTTCATGAACAAAGCGATCGCTTCTCGCCTGATAAGAAATGTATCGTAAAGCTACGACGGCTATTCGCTTCAGCGGAATTCGAGCTGACATGAAGCGGATGAAATACGTCATACTCAAGGACGCTGGCGAAGTTGCTTGACAGTCCAATGGTGGAGATGAGGGTAGAGCCCGTTGATTTAGAGCCTCACGTCGCTGTCGGCCGAGTGCTGCCGCGCCAGTAGCGTGGCAACGTAGAAACGGGCGAGTTCAGCGAATATTGAGACATTATGCGACACTGACATTTTTACTAGGAGGCTATCATGCGCGCGCCGACCACGTTGATCGTAATCTTGCTGAGTTTTGTTCTGCAAAGTGCTGATGGGATTTGTCAAGATGCTGAGCAGGAGGGCTGGGATGATGCGGCCTATGCCCGTTGGCAGAGCTACTACCGGCAAATCGCTAGCCAATATGAAATAGTTGCGGTAGAAGCGGGAAAAGACAAGTTGACAGTGACTGACCAACCGGTCTTCTCTTACAAATACGCGCAGCAGTTTCGAAAAAGCCATGGTGCGTTCTACGTCTGGTCCTCCGGCCAACGACCGTATGTCGTGGGTTGCCTTTGGTCGCAGTTAGAGCCCTGGGGCAAGCGGACCGTTGTCCATGAACTTCATTCGCTCAGTCCCGGAAAAATTACTGCTACATGGAAAGACGCTGTAAGTTGGGAACCCGTCAGTTCGACGATTGAGTTTAAGGCAGTTCCCGATACAAAAGCTCCCAGCGAGCAAGCCGACAAACTTGAATCTGAGATGCGGACAGTTGCCAAAAAGTTTGATGGAACGACCCATCGCGAACAGGATCGTCAACTAATTTTGCTTCCAAAACCGCTCTACGAATATCGCTCTGAACAAGCAGGCATTTTGTGCGGAGGGCTTTTTGGACTCTTTGACGGCCGCGATGCGGAGATTTTTGTGTTGATCGAAGCCCAGCAAGCAAATCATGTCCGCGAATGGAAATATGCGGTCGCTCCGTTCTCCGAAGCACCCCTAACGCTCAGGCATGCCAAGCAGGTGGTTTGGACGGCACCAAAGCGAGTGTATGACGATCCGACACAGCCTTTCTTCGCGCCGCGCCCCGCGCAACACGCCCCCGATCTAAAAGACGTGATCCTGCCCGAACCTTCCGAAAATAGATAAACCAAGTGTGGCAGGCGGTACATAAAATGCCAGTAGCAGCAGCTGCCTGAGGCGATTTTGAATTCGACGCCAAAGTCAGACAGCAGTCAATTCGGCAAAGCAACCGGCGATGCCTTGGCTTTCAAGTAAGAACCCTCAGTGAGAGTGGTGAACTTGGATTCGCCGCCCGCCATTGCACCCTTGACGAGTGCGCAGGCCATAGCAATCGCATTTTGGGTTGGCGGTCGGCTTGCAACTCGACCATCGGCTCACCACTAGTACTTCTCGAATTGATCGTCACGCTCCGTATTCGAATACGTGTTCTACGGTAGTGTAGTATCGTCTGGTTCATGTTGCCCGGCTGGCGGCGCACAGAATACCGGTGGCAACGGCAGCATTGAGCGATTCGGCACCCGAGCGAGTAGGCCCTCGGGCGATACTCAGCCATGTGGCAATGAAGGGAATATTTTCCTGTCGGATGCCACGACTCTCGCTGCCAATCACCAATAGCGAATCTGATTGCCAGGCATGTTGGAATGGGTCCGCACCGCCAGATACGCACGTCCCAAGGATCGGAAGTCTCGACTGTTGGTGGCGAATGCTTTGCAGCGAACGGATCAAACAGGGGACTCTCAAAAAGGCACCCATGCTGGCTTGGACAGTCTTGGGGTTAAAAACATCCACACAGTCGTCGGCCAGATATACGGCAGAAATGCCGAACCAATCTGCGACACGCAAGATGGCCCCCAGATTTCCTGGGTCGCGGATGCCATCCATGTAAAGCGCTAGACCTGTCACTGGCTTGGATTCATCTGCCGCGGTTGGCATGTCGAGTAGCGCAAGCACTGGGGAGGTATGGTCGAGCGAGCTGATGCTCTGCAGTGTTTTTTCGTCGCAGACGATTATTTGTTCGCGGTATCGCGTGGCTGTCTCCAAAGTTAGGCTGCTGAAGTAGGCCTGTGTACAGACTAGCATTCTGAACGCCGGACACTGTGCACTAAGAACTTCCCGAACGATCGTTTCGCCCTCGACCAGGAACTGTCGGTGCTCGTAGCGATAGGCTTTTTTACGCAGACCTCGCAGGTGCTTGATTTGTTTACGCGTCAACAAGATATTTCACATTCGGTCCTTCACACTCGGCATCATTACATTCGGTTCGCGGACAGCGTCGGTGCGAGTTGGTCCGGTGATTCTACAGCGACAGATGATCGAGGCGGTATTGCGTTTGTGATGGCGGGCGTCGAACCCGCGTAGCGCAGCCCCTCACGAATTGCCTGCCGTATTTCGGTCGCCACTTGTTCAACATAGGGTGGCGTCATAAGACCCGCTGGAAAGGCCGGGATACGCACAATGCGCACCCCATCACGGGCTCGTAGGTCTTCTTTACCCACATAGCAACGATAGTCTTTTCGGGGCCGGATCAACAGCAGCTTTCCGGGAAGCTCTATAGGCCGATACCGTTCTACTTGCGCATCATGCAGTCGCCAGAGTTCGTGCATATTCACCGTGCCATTGGCAGAGACGGCTTTTTGTCGAGAAAATATCCCGGCCAACATGCCACGCCAATTGCGAGATCGGGCTTTCGCCCGATTCATTTTCGACTTGAGGAATGCCCACTTGTCGCGAGATCCCAGAAGCCAAAAGTTGCGAAAGTGAAATTCGATACGCTGGATATAGTAGTAGCCCTTGATCGCTGGAGTGAGTCGCGAGGATTGAGCTGTTCCCCAATCATAGGTTTCTATACCGGCTACCAGAGCGACCTGTTCGCCAGCGGCGATCAACTGTTGAGCCACTTCAAATGCGATGGTACCTCCCGAGCAATAGCCGATCAACAAGTACGGTCCGTGCGGACGGAATTCGCGTATATCCTCGATAAATCGTTGCGACACTTCCTCGACGGTGGGTGGAATCGCCTCGCCATAAACGCCGGGAGAAGTGAGACCGTAGACGGGTAGGTTGTCGCCGAGATGTTCTGCCAAGTGGTGGTAGACCAGTGTAAGCCCATCGGCGGCGGGCATGCAGAAGAGCGGTGGCAAGTCACCACCTTCCTGAATTTCCTCGAGCGTTGAGACCCGCGTGGGACAATCCACACGAATCTTTGCCGCCTGTTTAGCGATGAGCCCATTGGGATGCGGCAGGCAGGCAACTCGCTCTTCGGTTTGATGAACAGTACTTAGCCGCAACTGGCCAGCGGCTGGCGCCTGTTCGGCTTTCGGCATGAAGCCACCGTCGCGGATTTCAAGACAGCTCGATTTTACTGCGTTGATAATTCGCTGAATATCCTGATCGGTATGTGCCGTCGACAGGAAGCAATTGTCTCCCCAGCCACGCGTAAAAATGCCTCGATCCAGAAGGTGGAAATAGAGTAGATCCGCATACTCCAAGTCGGATGGAAACATGAAGCGGAACAGCGATGTAAATTGGGCCACGCGGAACGGGAACAGCTCTTTGTCGAAAAACTGATTAAGTTCTTTGACGAGCTTGGTGGTTTTGCCAGTCAGGTTCTCTTGAAGTTCAGGACCTTCTTCTTTCAACTTCATGAGAATCTGGTGCGCGGCCGCCATTGCCAGTGGATGCCGCACGAAAGTGCCCGCGAAAAAGGTCATGTCGGCGGTCGGTTCGGAGGCATCTTCATATCTCCAAGTTCCGCCGTCGAGTGCATCCATGTATTTGGCAGATCCCGCTAGGGCACCGATGGGCAAGCCGCCACCTAGTACTTTGCCATAGGTGGCCATATCGCCCCATACATCGAACCATTCTTGCGCACCGCCTTGCGCGGCTCGGAAGCCGGTGATCACTTCATCCATGATCAGGGCAATATCGTGGTCGTTGGTAATCTTGCGGACTTCGTGCAGAAACTCACGTGGCTGCGTGAATGGATCGGCGCTTTGCACGGGCTCGACCAACACCGCCGCGATTTCGTCGGCCCGCTGTCGAATGGTGTCGAGTGCTTCCTGTGTGCCGTAGACAAGCACGATCGCGTTCTCGGCGAAAGACTGCGGAACGCCCGGCGCTGCGGGCTGTGTTTTTCGCTGCTGGCCGATTTGGTTGGAACGCAGCAAGACTTCGTCAAAGTTACCGTGATAGTCTCGGTTGAAAAAGACGATTTTTGTTTTGCCGGTAACCGTTCGCGCGAGCCGCATGGCGGCCATGACCGCTTCCGAGCCCGTATTGCAAAAGGTGACTCGTTCTTTTCGCGAAAAATCGCAGAGCAATTGTGCGACCTCGCCAGCCAGGGGCGATTGCGGTCCAACTTCAACGCCCAAATCCAATTGTTTGTGGAGTGCCGTAGTCACAAACTCCGGTGATTGGCCGAACAAATTCAAACCAAAGCCCATCGCAATGTCAATGTACTCGTTTCCATCCACATCCCATAGCTTGCAGCCAGCCGATCGCTCGACGCTAATTTGATAGACGATCGACTTCCAAATTCGCCGGTAACCGGCCACACCGCGTGGGTCGGCAAAGTGAGGGCGATGTTTCTGTGCGTGCTCGCGGGACTTGATCGTGCGTTTTGTGAAGCGTTCAACCAACTGGTCCAGACTCTGTTGCTGTGTTTCGGTGAGCCCACCACTGGGCGACTTGCGGACCGGTTTGTACGGGCCGAAGCGCTCGAACTTTTGTTTTTGCGGTGGGCCTTCAATGGCCAGAGTGGGGAGCACTGGTACTCTGGAGTCCAAAGCATTGGAGTCCAGAGCAGGGGACGTGGGTGGGTTACTATTCGCGAGGGTTGGTGCCGCTTGTGCCACGGCGGACTGCACGGCGATTGGTTGGCTGGCTACCGGGGCCCCGCTGAGCAATTGCAATTGCAGGGACATGAGCTGGTTCTGTTGGGCAATAATTTGCTCCAGACCCGCCAGATTGCCTCCCAGGGGCATGGCGGAGATAGGTGCAAATGAGACTGGAGTATCACTGGAGTACGCAGACCGATCCAAGTCGGCTGGTGAAACCTCTGTCGCGACCGGCTGTTGCCCAGCCTGCACAGGAGGTTGAACGAAAGTCGCTGGTACTGGCCTAGGTTGTGGAGGCCGTACGGGCTCGTCCGCGGGGACCAACTCTGGCTGAGCCGGAGCGGGCGACGTACCGCTCAGTACCAAAGCTGGAGCATTCCGAGCCACGAATTCAATCAAAGCTGAAAGAGTTAGGATCTCTTCGATCAACTGCCGAAATGTAATCTTTACCTTAAGTTGGCTTTTGATCTTTTGGGTGAATTGAACCAAGAACAAAGAGTCGAACCCGATCTCAAAAAACGAAGCGCGATGGTCGAGTTCGTTGAGATCGAAGCCCGAAGCATCATGGAGAATCTTTGCTAGGGCCGACTGGGCAGCTTGATTTGTATTCGAACTCATGTAGAAACTCAAAGATGTTAAAACTATTGTCGCCAGACTTCCAACTGCTGCTTCATCAACTGAAGTTGCTGCTCGATGACACGCCGTCTGACCGCGTCGCTATCGACGTTTGCTAAAGTCGTTTCCGCCAGAGCACTTGTAGCTACCTGTGGGTTGTCGAGGGCAAGTTTCTCAGTCGTCTTATCTTTGGGTATGGCGGATGATGGATCAGCTTCCGTTTCCCGTAGCGGCGTTTCCCCGGGCGGATTGTCGGGCAGCCAATAGCGTTGCCTTTCGAAGGGATAACCTGGGAGATGGAGCCGCAGCCGCCGCGAGCCTCCAACACCGTGTTTCCAGTCTACATCGACTCCGCTTTGCCACAAGCGACCGAGGGTTAACAAAAAGTGATCCGTGGATGGTGCGGCTTGCTTCGCGTGCGGAAGTGTCGAATATACGGCTTGTCCAGCGATTCGAGCTGGATGCTGCTTGGCCAATGTGACAAGTGTCTGCCCTGGACCGACTTCAAGCAAGACCTTTTCCGAATCTTGGCAAAGCGTTCCTAGTGCGTCTGTAAAGCGCACCGTTTCGCGAAGGTGTCTAGCCCAGTAGCTCGGATCTTGGGCTTGGCTGCCGGTAAGAATCTGCCCCGTTACAGAGGAAACGATGGGTATTGCTGGCGCGTTAAGCTTTATCTGACGAATCTGCGCGGCGAAAGGCTCGACTACCGGATCCATCATCGCCGAATGGAACGCATGCGAGGTATGCAACAAACGGCAGGCTACGTCTTGGAGTTCTAGTTCTTTTTGCAGCTCGTCGATGGGTTCGTTGGGCCCAGACACGACGCACAAGTTGGGACTGTTGATAGCCGCAACGGCCACATGACTTCCAAGCCGCAAACGCAATTCCGACTCAGACAGCCGTACGGCGAGCATTTTACCGCGCGGCAATTCCTGCATGGCCGCCGCTCGGAATGCTACCAACCGCAATGCGTCCTCGAGTGAAAAAACTCCAGCCAGACAGGCTGCCACAAACTCACCAACACTGTGACCCACCATCTGCGAAGGCCGAATACCATAAGCCTCTAAGCGTTTAGCCAGTGCAAAGGCGACCGAGAAAATACTCGTTTGGGCAACCGCCGTTTGATTGAGTTGGTGTGTGCCGTCGTCAATAGTATTGTCTGCGGCGCTGTCGGTGGTGCCAAACGGAATTTGGAATATCTTGTGTCGAATATCGAATCCCAAGTGGGGTACGAGTATCTCTGCGCATTGATCGAAATGCGCGCGAAATACTTCGTCCGTTTCGAATAGTTCCTTAGCCATGTTGAGATGTTGCGAACCTTGACCTGGAAACATGAACACGGTGGGTACACCGCGGCGTACCTGACGATGTTCATAGACCTGTCCTGGATCATTGGCTGCTAACTTGCTGATCAATTCCGTCGAGTCGTGCGCCACGACGACTTTTGTATAGTTGAATGTCTTGCGGCCCGTTTGCAGCGTGTAAGCCACGTCGGCAATTTTTAGATCAGGATTGGATTTCAAGTGTGCGACCAGCTCGAGGGTTGCCTGTCCCAAAGCGGATGCACTGCGAGCCGAAAGCGGGAATAGTTGTGGGCCACATGCGTGAGTTGTTTCTAAAGGGACAGGAGCTTCTTCGAGGACTACATGCGCGTTTGTACCGCCCACGCCAAAGGAACTCAGGCCAGCGCGTCGGGGTGATGGTACGTCCCAAGTGCGAAGCTTCGTATTAACAAAAAACGGGCTAGACTCGAAGTCGATATTGGGGTTGGGCCGCTCAAAATTTAAACTCGCTGGGATCAATTGGTGGCGGAGTGCCAAACTCGTTTTGATCAAGCCTGCGACGCCGGCAGCAACATCCAAATGACCGATGTTTGTCTTGAGCGAACCGATTGCGCAGTACTGCTTTTGGTCGGTGGTCTTCCGAAAGGCTTTCGTCAATGAGTCGATCTCGATAGGGTCGCCTAGGGATGTGCCCGTACCGTGGGCTTCTACCAAGGTAACCGAGTCTGCTTGAATGCCTGCCATGCGATGCGCCATTTCGATTGCGCCCGTTTGGCCATCGACGCTCGGCGCGGTGTAGCCCATTTTAGCGCGACCATCGTTGTTGATTCCCCATCCCCTGATTACAGCGTAGATATCGTCGCCATCGGCCAGCGCATCCTCGACACGTTTGAGCAGGACCGCACCACAGCCCTCGCCAAAGACGGTGCCACGTGCCTGGGCATCAAAGGCGCGGCACATGCCATCCGGCGCAACGATACCTCCGTCGGTGTACAAATAGCCGCGATTATGCGGGAGTTTGAGAGTCGAGCCGCCAGCCAGCGCCATGTCACACTGTCCGCTGACCAGACTTTGGCAAGCCTGCGAAATGGCTACTAACGAGGTGGAGCAGGCTGTTTGAATGGTCATGCTCGGTCCGCGCAGGTTCAGCAGGAACGATATTCGCGTAGCCAGATAGTCTTTGTCATTCCCTAATTCCGTCAACAAGTCGCCACCGTGGAACGCGTTGGCCAAACTCTCGATCCAGCGCGGGCTGGTTGCTAGACTCGACAGGATGTATGTGTCCAGATGACACCCAGCAAACACACCGACGGGTAACTCGATATCTTCGACGTTGTAACCCGCATCTTCGATGGCATGCCAACTGACTTCGAGCAGCAAACGATGTTGCGGGTCCATGATCGTGGCTTCTTTGGGAGAGATGCCAAAGAATTTCGCGTCGAACATCTCCACGTCGCGGACTGAAGCTGCCCGGCGAACGAGGTTCGGATTGCTCCGCAAAGGACTATCCGACGAAAGATTCAATTCGGTGTCGGGAATATCGACGATGCTACAAGTGCCCTGTGTAAGATTGCGCCAGAACTCGCGAACATTGGCGGCACCGGGGAAGCGTCCCGCCATACCAATCACAGCGATCCCGCAGGTAGCCAATTGCATCTGGAGCTTAGCCTGCGATGAGCGGGGCTCTACGTCTACTTTGTTTTCCTGAGTGCTACCGATGCGCGCGACGAGCGCGGCAATCGTTGGCAATGCAAACAAATCCGTGATGGTAATTCCGGCAGCGAGTTCGTTTTTCAGTCGGCTGTAGATCTGAACTAGATGCAAGGAACTGGCACCTAAGCCTTTCAGGCTATCGTAGACGCCGACCCTGTCGAGGTTTAGCACGTCCTGACAAATTTCGGTTACGCGATGCTCGATCGTATTGACCGGCGCGACATAGGGCTCATCGAGCTCGGGGCGTCGGTTGGCTTCACTACGGATCTTCTGTGAAATACTATCGACATCTTGGAGCTGCGACGCGATTTGGCTATAGAGCTCCGAAGGCGCTGGCCGCTGCAGCGAAAGCGTTTGTTTAGGGGAATCCACAATCGACGCGATTGCTGTATTTGCTCGTAGCCTCTGGATTGCACCGGCCAGTTGCTCCACAGTTATTTCAACGGGCATTTCAACGGGCATTTCAACGGGCACGACTGCTGGCATGGGAGGTTGGTCAGCAAGTAACTGATCGAAGAATTCCTGCGCGGGCTGGTTCTTCGATGACGGGACAAAAGTTATTTTTATGGAGGTGGCACCTAGCCGTTTGGCTTGGGAACACACCTCGTCAAGCATCCGCAACTCGATCCGCTTACCCAGCGCTCGGCAGCTCAGTAGAAATGTGTCTAACTCCAAAGTGAAACCTACGAGCTGGGTAATCGCCAAGCCAACTTGCCCGTAGTCGCCGAAGCGGTCGGTGGCTGCGACGAGGAAACCATGCATGTCGGAGCGGTTAAGCACCTCCCGCATCTCTGCCAGTATTCGCCGTTTGGT
>JBGSJL010000328.1:0-24012 GCA_041741955.1 Pirellulaceae bacterium
TTGGGGTCGTTTTCCGGCAGGTCGCGACTGCGCAAGGCAGTCAGCATGTGCTGGACTTGATTGTACTGCTCGGTTCGCAAAAACGCCCCGAAGTCTTTGTTGTTGCCAAATAGTACATGCACCAGGCCGCTGCCACCCAACAGCTCGCGATAGAAACACACCCAGGTCGGCGCGTTGGTGAACAGATCATTGGCAACATCGAAAGCCTGCTGGCAGCGTTGAGCAAAGTCCTGAGCTGGAACCAATGAAGCTCGTAATTTGCTAGCAACCTTCGTGAACTCGGCCAACTCGAGAGCAAGCTTAGAGTTGGGTTCGTCGCCAGCAGGCCGGTTCTCCACTGCCACTGCGTCAGGCCCGCCAGTGGCTTGGCTGTTCGCCCGCCCTTGCTGAGTCTTGTCCTGCATCGGTTCTACGGTCTCGGGCCCCTCCTGAATCCGAATGGGTGACATGGAGTAAGCATTGCCGAGCGATGTGCCAGTTGGGCGGTATGGGCCTGGATTCATTTCGTCCTCTTTCGTTGATATTGGGAAATCCGTATTGCCGAAGCTCCGTCGTCCGGCTGACCCAATCTTCTAAGGCAAGCAAACGCCTAGTCGTAAGTCCTTATTTTGCTAGCAGTTAAGGCCATTGACCGCGTGCTGCCTAGTTGTCGCGCACGACTGCACCAGAAAAGTCAGCTCCACGCATGCCTAAAAATCGGGCATTTGGCAAGTGACCGAAAACTAAGTGTCCAACCTGGATGGCTAGCAATTTTTATGAAAAAATACAGACAGCCCCCCCGCAGACCATTCCTTCGGGTGGAATGCATATCGCATTGCGATGGCAGTGTATCGCCTTGGATGTTTCGGTAGCATCACAGCGTCAATTATCGCGATTTACGTGACATCATTGATGTCGATATGACTATGTTTTGTCTCATTTTGTTCCTTGCGGGGTGGCACGTGCCGTGGCTGATCGCACCGCAAATGTCGCATATTACAATTTTCGTATGTATTTTTGCGTGCGTGTCGGTTTGACCCTGTGTGCGATTTAGACATGATGACCGCAAGTGCCCTCGGTTTGTTATCTCTACATTTCGCCAAGGAAATGCTTTTCGGCAGCGAGATATGATTGTCGCAGCGATCGATTGTTTAACCGCAAAGCGCGCTTGCACACTTGGATCCAGCTCTAGAAGACAGAGTTTCCCGCAGCACCTGAAGTCACCGCAATTAGCTCTGCCGTTAGGGTCAGCCAAAGACGAAAAATTGGTCTGGGACGCTACGCGGTTAAACAACCAAATTGGCGTCGAGTCGCAAAAGTAGCCTCGGAAACCACATGGAATTTTAATATTCCCGCACTAGCGGCTGACCAGCCGGGCCATAAACTCGTGTTGGCAACGCTCCAAGCGGAGAAAGTTGGAGGCTCGAGGAAGATAGCTAGCAAAATCGCGTGATTCGACCGGCAGCATGTGATTGGCGGCAACTGGGATCAAACTGGTTAAGCCCTGGGAGCGGGCCAGTCGCATGGCTCTAGGCAAATGCCACGCGCTGGTCGCCAAGCCAACTCGCAGGCCCGAATGCTCGGCGATCCGTTGTTTCAAATATTGCATCTCGGCATGGGTATTTTCGCCAGGCAGCATCTCGATGGCAGCTGCGGGAATTCCTAAGCCCGTCCAGATGTCCAGCGTGCGCTGCCCAGGTGATGTTGCGCCTTGACTCACGCCAGAAAGCGGGCTGCCAGTCGCCAGAAGACGTTTTACCTTGCCCTGCAAATACAGCTGGGCTGCGTAGAGTACTCGATCCCCGGCATCGTCGATTTCGGATCTCGCCGGTCCCTGCCGCGTACCACCACCCAGGACTACTAGCAAATCCAGTGGGGGGTCGCTCTCCGGCTCAAACTCGCCGGCCAGCTCAATGGATTCCAGGTGGTCGATGCACCAGTCTCCCAGCCACGGGGTCCCGCAAATGGTGAAAGCAAACCAGAGCAGCAGCGGCAACATCGCTTGACGAAGTCCACCACTTTGGGCCGTTCGACAGGCCAGGCTCAATTTGCTTAGGACCAGACCCGACAGCAGCAGCCAAGCGAATGGAATGGGCTGTGCGATGGCGGTTAGCGTCTTTTCGATGCCCGTCTGGCCGTTGACGTAATAGGCCCATCCGCAGAGCACGATCGCCACCATTCCAGTCCAAGACAGCGTTGTCAGCCCGATTGGCAGGCGCGATGCGGAGACCGCCTTTCGCTCGGACTCACCCTCATCTGGACCGCTCGGATTGACGCAGTTTGCGGCGGTCGACTGGCCGCAGTCGGGTTTTAAGTTGGGTTTAAAGGTCATGTTCAGAAAAGTAGATTCTGCTAGGGGAGCTGTCGGCTATTGGCGTTCTTCGGGCGAAGCCATTGATAGCTTAGGACGCAATTGCGTTGCCTACCGCGACTTTTTTCGCTTTACCGCGCAGGCATCGCCACGCGCTTACTGTCGCTAACAAACACGGCCCGATGGGGGCGCGGTTGCACGAGCCAACTACCAAAGGCGGCGTTGGATCAGTGGGTCAAGCCGCAAAGTCAGCTTGATCGGTAATATCGGAACATAAAAGATGCCTGTGGCCAACATCGACGGACAAGTCGTGTCGGCGTCCTGTTTAGGTCCTATGCTTGCATACCCATCTACCACCAACCTAGACGTTTGGCCAACATGACCTCACTTCAGACTCAAAAATCGTTTGGCTTTCGGTCGCTGACTACCGTGCTGCTGGCTATTTGCATGGTGAGTGGTTGCTCCACAGATAGCTCCCCGATCCGTTCCGTAGTGGCGATTGCCGAGCAGGCGCAGTCTACCGGACAGCCACAACTGACATCGCTAACCGACCCAAATTTGCCTTCACAGAATAGCGGAAATGCAACCGCCGAGTCCGGATCGGACGATGCTTTGACAAAGGCTGGACAGCCATACCCAGACCGAGTCAACCCGTTCGAGTTTGGCGCAGGTGTGGATTTCGATGCTCCACAGCGGCGTGACAACGAGTCGCTGGAAATCAAGCTACGGGGTTTTGTCGGTACCGATCCAGCTCTAGTAATCCTCCATGTGGGCGGCAAGACACGCACCTTGGCAAAGGGCGAAAAATGGGGAGTGATTGAAGTTGTCGATATCACGCCTCCTACTGTTCGTATCAACTCCAACGGAGTGCTCCGCGTTTGGTCGCTCCTGGGGCATCACGAGCAAGCGGGGCTTTAAGTCGGAGGATTTAATCGCAACCATTCGGAATAATCGTTACATTCTGCCAGGCTTCACGTCGATGTATTTACATACTGGGTAGACCGTTTGTAAAACCATCGATCGAGGGGCTGCAATGATCGCAAAGAATCAATTCGGCGTATTTTTTTCACTTGCGCTTGGCTGCTCTACATTCGCCAGCGCCCAAGAGCTTTCGTTGGAGCGGCAGTTTTCCGTTATGGAGCGCGAAGGCAATGTGTCCGAGTCGACTCAGCCGACAGACGCGGTGCGACTTGAGCGTTCAAGCAATGTTGACATTCAACCTACCACGGGCGCCGAGCAAGTCCGCCAGCGATTCGCCAATGGCAAGCCGCAGGTGGAGCGCTGGGTCGTCGAGGATGCCAAGGGCAACATCGTCAATCACGGCAAGTACATCGAATACGACGCCAGCGGTGCCACTGTGGCAACCGGCAACTATGTTTTCGGCAAACGCGATGGAACTTGGACCCAACAGATTTCAGTCGAGCAGGCGCAGCGGCTGGCAGGCGCGGTGGACAAGAGCTTTTCGGCGCCTTTCACCTCGCGAGCTGAATTTAAAGCAGGCCAGCTCGACGGCGATTGGACCGTCTCCGATGCTCGTGGCAACCTGCTGTCGGTTTGGAGCTTTTCACAAGGCAAACGCGAGGGCGCCTCGTCGACCTTCAATTCCAAGGGAGATGTGCTTCAGTTTGTGACCTACAAATCCAACATCGCCGACGGTCCGGCCAAACTCGCAGGTAAGGGCGAAAAGCCCAAGGATACCGTGTTGACAGAAGGTAAAATGCTCATCCAGGTCGACCAATGGTATCCGGCCGGACCCAACAAGAAGCCGGTCATGAAGTCGCAGGATTGGCGTTTGGAGCTCGTCTCGCTGAACATTGTTGCGTGCGACTGGGCGACCAATCATGTCCAATACCAGGCGGCCGGCGGCACTGCCTCCATTCGCCACGGACTAGCCGTCACTTTCTATCCCAACGGGCAACGCGAGTCCGAGGGTCACTACGACATGGGCAAACGAAGTGGCACATTCGCATGGTGGTATTCCAATGGCCAACAGAAAACCGTAGGTGAATATCAAAATGACGTCGAAGCCAGCGAATGGACGTGGTGGCACGAGAACGGCATGAAACAAGCCACTGGGCTGTTCGCCGCTGGTAAGCGCATTGATGAATGGTCGCATTGGAGCCCAGACGGTAAGCTCGTCAAGCGAACCGTTGCGGACGGAACGCATGTAGCGGAACGCGACGCAAACAGCGATCGTTTGCCCCTGCGGTAATTTGTACTCCAACACCCCGATATTCTGATCCAAGCCGCTAGGTCGCTTTGGGCCCATTGCGGCTTGTTCTATTGGGCGCGCCGCCGCAATGAATTTTCCGTAGCCGGAGTCGCCAGATTTCAGTCCACAAGCACTGAAGTCTGGCGACTCCAGCTGCCGTGAACTAGGGAATAGCGACACAAGAGGCAATGCCCTAGAATTGTCGCGATCAATTCATGCAGTTGACGAGCCACCCCTAGAGCACAGAGCACCTTGGAGTCCCATTTCGTGCCCAATTCGCTTGATCTTTCCGCCGTTGGTATTTCGGTCAACGATGTCATCCGCAACGCTTCCACGGCTAGATTGTACGAATATGCAATTGTTGACCACGACGCGGTTATCGAATACAGCGGGGCTTTAGCGACGCGGAGCGGCGATAAGACAGGTCGCAGCCCCAAGGACAAACGCATCGTCGAATCGGCAGAGACGTCCGAGGACATCTGGTGGGGGGACATCAATATTCGGCTGACCGAGAGGTCTTTTTTGATCAACCGCCAGCGAGCCCGCGACTACTTGAATACCCGCAGCAAGCTGTTTGTGACGGATGGTTACGCCGGTTGGGATCCCCGCTATCGGTTGAAGATTCGCGTGATCTGTATTAGCGCGTACCATGCACTGTTCATGCGCAACATGTTAATTGTGCCCACCGATGAAGAACTGGAAGAATTTGGCGAACCCCACTATACGATCTACAACGCGGGCCATTTCCCGGCAAATCCGTACACGGCGCAAATGACCAGCCGTACCAGTGTGGACTTGAGTTTCGAACAGCGCGAGTTCGTGATACTTGGGACACAGTACGCAGGCGAGATGAAGAAGGGTGTCTTCACAATCATGAACTACTTGATGCCTCGACAAGGCGTCATGTCGATGCACTGTTCGGCCAACGAGGGTGATGCCGGCGATGTAACCCTGTTTTTCGGGCTTAGCGGTACTGGTAAAACCACCCTCTCAGCCGATCCAACGCGGCGATTGATCGGCGATGACGAGCACTGTTGGTCCGACCAGGGTATCTTCAATATCGAAGGCGGATGCTACGCAAAAGTCATCCACTTGACGCCCGAAAGCGAGCCGGAAATCTACAAGGCGATCCGTTTTGGTGCAGTGCTAGAAAACGTTGTTTACGATCCTGGCACACACCACGTCAACTACGACGATGCGTCGATCACCGAGAATACACGCGTTGCCTATCCCATCGAATTCATTCCTCGGGCCAAGATCCCCTGCTTGGGTGGGCATCCAAAGAATATCATCTTCCTAACCTGCGATGCCTTCGGCGTCCTGCCGCCAGTCAGCAAGCTCTCGGCGGATCAGGCCATGTATCACTTCATCAGCGGCTACACGGCCAAGGTGGCCGGCACTGAAATGGGCGTCACAGAGCCAACCGGTACCTTTTCGACGTGTTTTGGCGCAGCGTTTATGGTGTGGCATCCGTCCAAATACGCAGAGCTACTCAAGGAAAAAATCCATCAACACGGCGCGCAAGTTTGGCTGGTCAATACCGGCTGGACCGGCGGTAGCTACGGCACGGGTAATCGCATGTCGCTGGCGACTACACGAGCGGTCATCGACGCCATCCACAGCGGCGAGTTATCCAAATCGGCGACGGTCACCGACCCGCATTTTGGTCTCGCAGTGCCCACGACCTGCCCCCAAGTTGACGCCAAAATCTTACAACCTGTACAAGCCTGGAAGGATCGTGGGCTTTACGAAGCCACTGCGCTGAAGCTAGCCCAGTTGTTTCATGCAAATTTCGACAAATTTGTTGAACAATGTAGCCCAGCCATCCGCTCTGCCGGACCGATAGTAGGTAAGTAGAAATACTGTTGCCGCATCGGAACAACCGCGCAGGGAGGCCGGCCAATGCAAGTTCGAACATCGTGTCGATTCGCGTCGAGCCACAGGTGCTCTTTCGTCGCCATCCGCCGTCGCTCCAGTCTGCTGTGGCTAAGCCTGCTCGGGCTGACTCTAGCGGCTGGTTGCGCGTCGGAAGCCTCGCCGGATCGAGCTAGCCCTACCGCGGCGATCGCTGAGGAAGATCTTGGTATAGCTCCCGATCCAGAATTCCAAACATCGCAGGCTGTTCTGCTGCCTTCGGCACGTCCGGCGGGCCCCACTAAACCAGCCAAGGAATACCAGTCCGACAGCCTGTTTGCACCCACGGCACCTATCGAAGCTTTGGTATCCCAGCCACCTGCCGACTCGGCGCTGGCTGCCGAGTTGCCCGTTTCAGAAAATGTCGACGAAGTTGTCGAAGATCTGAATGTCAAAGCTGAGCCTGCACAGCTTGGCAACACGATCGAAGTTTTCTTCGCCACCGACCGCCTGCCGACTGCTCAACTGCTGCCGAGCGCCTTGCGCACGTTCGCACCCGCAGGCGTAGTCGCCATGATCGCCGCGACGCTGTTCATCGGCTTTTCGCTGGCCAAACGGTTCCTGGCGTTCTGGCTGGTCGGCTGCGGCATGGCCGTCTGTCTGAGCATGATGGTATTACACGCCTCGATTATTCGCTGGCAACAATTTAGTCGATTGGCTAGCAATTCGAATACACGATTTTCAACGCTCCGGGACGATCAACCTCGAGCATATCCGCTGCATGTTGGCACGGCTCGAGTGAGTTTGCCTAGTACTCACAAGCCGGGGCGCTTCGAACAGCCGAAACTATTTCAGTTCGAGTTTGTCGAATCGCCCAAGCAGCACATCGTGCTGCATAGCTTGACGGTACAGGATTCGTCCGAGGCTTGGTTTAATGATATTTCTTCCGCTTCGCAGTACAGCGAAGGACGCGAAGCATTCATTTTCATCCATGGTTACAACGTTCACTTTATCGACGCGGTCAAACGCACTGCACAGCTCGCCAATGACCTGGATTTGAACGGTCCGGCGATCTGTTATAGCTGGCCATCTCAAGGTGCCTTGGCGGGTTACAGGACCGACGAAGCCTCGGTGAGTTGGTCTGCGCCGCATTTCGAAAAACTTCTAATCGACATTCACGCGCGGACCGACTGCCAACGGCTCAACGTGATCGCCCACAGCATGGGCAATCGAGCCCTGCTCGAAGCCGTCGAACTGCTCGATCGCAAGCTCGCCCTGCAACGACCCCAGGGTTCCACTGAGACGGTCACCGCAGAGTCTGGTAGCCCAACGGACATTGGGGCTCAGCCCGCCACTGGCCGGCGGTTGATCGATAGTCTGGTTATGGCGGCGCCAGATGTCGACTTGGCGGAGTTCACGTCCCGCTACTTGAAACCACTCCAGAATATAGCCGCCCGCTCGACGCTCTATTTCTCCGACAGCGATCGAGCCCTATTGGTGTCTGCTGGCCTGCACGGCGCACCGCGACTGGGCTTGATCCGCGACAATCTGCAAGCATTCGCAGGGATTGATTCGATCTACGTTGGTGCCCAAAGTGGATTGGCACTTGGGCATTCCTACTACGGCGATGATCCAGCCGTCATCGACGATCTCAAGCACCTGCTGCGCAATAACAAAGCCGCCGATGAGCGAGATCGACTGAGGCGCTTGACGACCCTCAGCGGCCATGCGTTCTGGCAAATCGATCGTACTTTGCACGCGCGATTGCCGACCGCTCAAAACCGCTAGTGAACGCGGGGCGATGCCCACGTGGTTAAACGAGTTCACGCAAGTTAAAACACTTCGATACTCTTGATCGACGCTTTGCCTTGCAGGCTGGCAGCGGATAGGCAGCGCATGGTCGGTTCAATCAATTGTTCCGCCGAGAAACCCGCGCCCGGCGAGCGAATCGAGCCGATGCCAACGTGGTAGCGGGCCGGCAAATTGACTTTGGCCAGCGCCCCACTGGACTCTTCGTCCATGGGCTTGCCGCTCAGCACTTCTACCAGACCATGTCGGATCAAGCTGGTCGTTTCATTCTTCTCAACATCCATCAGACACAGCAGTAATTCGCCGTCGCTAGTCAAAAAGGCACATGGCTCGACCACTTGCGGATGGTCGAATAGCCAGTTGACCAGCCTTTGCTGCCAAAGCATGAGTCCGTTTTCGAGCAGGTCGTGACGATCGGAGCCGCCTTCGGGCAACACTTTGATCGACGCCAACGAGATGCTGCGCTCGTCTGCCCGACACTTTCCGATCTGTCGACGAATTACGTTCACGAAAACAGGATCATTGTGGGATCGAACCTCAGCAATCAGTACCTTTGGCAGCGATGCATCCGAGATCGGTCCCGTTTTAGCCGAGTTTGTAGTAGCCGCGCTTGAAGTCACAGTTGCCGGGCTTGAAGTCGCCGAGCTTGAAGTCGCCGGGCTTGAAGTCGCCGAGCTTGAAGTCCCAATAGCCGGGCTGCAAGTAACACCCGTCAGCACATCGGCGGCAGTCTGTGCATCCGCCGTTTCGCTCGAAACAGCCTCTGCAAGAATAGTGGTGCAATGTAAATCGGAGTGGCTGTCCGCAATTTCTACGCTAATGCTGGCCTTGGGCGACGACAGTAGGTGCGATAGGGCTTGCCAATGGTCACCAATGCTAACCCAAGGCACGGGAGTGCCAATCCAAGCCCGTGGTAAAACCAGTTCCGAATTTTGTGAAATCAGTTCGCCGGACAACCGCCACAGCAATTCTGGAGCGGCCCATTCCGACATCGACTTGGCACGCGTGCGGTCATCGATACGCTGTAGTTCTTCTTCAACTTCCAACGAAAAAGTCCCATCTGCTGCATCGAAGCCCACTCCGTGCTGACGAACGATTTCGGCCACGCGCACAATGTCTAAATCGAATTCGCGAGAGAGGATTAGGTTCGGTGCTTCATTCTTGCGATTGTTGCAGTCCAGCACCTCGACTAGATCATGGCCAACTTCGTAGCATAGTGCTAGCAATGCGAGCAACTCAGACACGCGAAAGCGTGTTTGCTGGAAGCCTTCGTGCAGATTGCCGGTAGCCAAACTGCGATACATGGGCAACAGGCTTGCGGCCAGCAGCCTTGGTCCAATTTCTAGACTCAGCGCTCGGTAGCTGTCCGCCGTGCAACGGCACGTAGCACCCAGCCAGGAAGCAGCGTATAGGGCTGCTTTCTTCTCTCGGGTGCTGGCGTCCTTGAGCATGGGTAGGAAAATCTCGTCCAGCGATTGCTGGACTCGCTGATCAACCAAGGACGCTTCGCAAGCCAAGTGCTTTTCAGGTGTAGCGAGCCAATCAAATAGCAAACGCGGCAGTTTGCCAGAGCGGATAATGCGCGCGGCAATCGCTGCTTCCAAAGCAATGGCGGGACACGTTAATTCTTGCTGCGCAGATGTGGGCATCTTCGGTTCCGCAGTATGCTTTCAGCCAGGGACAAATCTTGAATCACGATGGAGCTCAACCGGACAAAAGAGGATAGGGCCTCAGCCGGGCTACCCTGGTCACTGAAGACTAGGTTGCAATTTGCGGAAAATAGCGGCCTAGGTTCAGTCGGATTGACCTTTGCAGGCCGACAGTGACAATTTTGCCGGTCGTAGCGTTTCGTCTTGGTAGTAGATGCGAAGGGATGCCACCGTTGAGTCAATTTGCTGTGATATTAGCTGCTGCGGGTAAGAGCAGCCGGTTTGCCGACCCTTTCAAAAAGAAGGTTTACGCTGCTCTAGCAGGGAAACCTATGTGGATGTACGCTGCCGAATTGTTTTCCAGTCGCAAAGACGTCGCACAAGTCATCTTGGTGATCGCAGCCGAAGACAAAGAGTTCTTTCAAGAAAAATTCGCGGGCAACGCCGCCTTTCTAGGTGTCCAAGTCGTCGTGGGCGGCCATCAACGGGCCGATAGCGTGCACAAAGGCTTGAACGCGGTACGACCGGAAATCGATTTTGTGGCGATCCACGATGCGGCTCGCCCATGTCTTGCGACAGCTTGGGTCGATGCTGTTTTTTCAGTCGCCCAAACCACTGGTGCGGCCATCCTAGCGACGCCTTGCCACGCCACCTTAAAACGAGTCTCCGACAGCTTGACGATCCAGGAAACCGTTTCGCGCGAGCGGCTCTGGCTGGCCCAAACACCGCAGGTTTTCGACAAGAAAAAATTGTTGCAGGCGTACTCCATGCACCCCAACCCAAGTTCCGCGACCGACGATGCTTCGATTGTCGAAGCGGCTGGGCAAACGGTCAGCATCGTTGAAGGTAGCCCCCTAAACGTGAAAGTCACGACTACCGCCGACATGAAATTTGCCGAGCTCGCGCTCAAAGCTCTGCCCAGGCCGAACCCATTTCCCTTCGGTTGACCAATGCTCGCAAACCCAATACTAGACCTTTCGCAACAGGTCCATCGCCTCGTTCCGCAGACCGAGTACGAAAGCCAACAGGCCATCGGGATTGCGTTCGGCGCCCTTTTCAAAGAACCCCAAGCGATAGGGCAAATCGTGTGTCGCGCCCTCGACCCAACTCCAACCAAACTCAGTCGTGTTGTGGTTGGCGAATAGTGCCATACCCGTCTGCTTGAGGAGTGGTTCGGTGCGCCAGCGAGTTTTGATGGCGTCTGACGCGATGTCTTCCAGCTCGGCTTGCATGTCGCGGTCGGAGAAACTTGCCACCACGCCTGAGTGACGCGCCTCGGCGTCATAGACGCGGCATTCCGAACAGCCTTGACGCATGTTTTCTATGGCTAAGTCCCACGCCTTGTGCCAGCCCGAGACTTCGATATTGAAAACTTCCGTGTCTCTTGAGGAGGTTACTCTAAATTTTCGGATACGTTTCATGGCTGGGCTCAGCGAAAAGAGCGGAGGAGACATCAGCCTTCTAGAATAATCCTTCTCAACCCAGATGCACCTGCCCTTGTGGGGGGTGTGGGGGGTGGTTGGGGTTGTGTCGCGTTGGTTGTGACAGGCAGGCCAGAAGCACCGAATTCTGCTCCACAAAGCTTTCAGTGGACTCGCCGCCATGAAGGACGGCGGCACACCGTATTGATCCCGCGTCACTATGCATCAAGTTCGATGGTTGGTTACTTCGATGGCTGTTTGCGCGGTGCGAGTTCTTTGATGCGGACATCTTTGAATTCCGCCCACATCGGTTTGCCGGCGTGCAACTGCAACGCCAAAATCCCTTCCTTGAGCGCGAGCTCCTTGGAGTCGGTGAAGTCAAGAATGAGTTTGTCGTTGAGGAAGTGGCGAATGCGGTTGTTCCGAGCGACGATGACCACGTCGTTCCAGTCGTCCAACTTAAAGAGCTTTTTGAATTCTTCGTTGGTCAGCAAAGTTTCAGAGACTACTTTTTTACCATCGACCATTTTCGCCTTTTCGCCCACCAAGCAGATCCGTCCGCGTCCGGCTAGGCCCTCACCGTAGATGAACCCCGAGATATTCGGTGCTTCGATCTCGTTGCGCAATTCATGTTGGTAACCACGGACGACCCATTTGTTTTTGGCTCCAGCTTCAGTGAAGTGCTTGGAGCGATACTGGATGCCAGAATTGTTGGTGTTGGTGCAACGGAATGACAACCGCAATTCAAAGTCCTTGGTTGTACCATCCTGCCAAATTAAAAACGTGTTGCCTTCGGCCTTAACGTCGTCCGTAGTTTCGCCGTGAATCACACTGTTTTTGACAGACCAAAGACGCATATCGCCATCCCAGCCACTCAAGTCCTGACCATTAAAAAGACTCTTCATTTCGCCCGTTTCTTTGGGAGCCTTAGTGGGATCCTGCGCAGTGGCGGAAACAGTCAATACCGACAGGCATATTGCCAAGCAAATCTTTTTCATGATCAATCCAGGAGAGTTAGGAAACAGTGAGGTAGGCCATTGGAATAACCGCAGGGTCAACCAGCGATCGATGTTGGGCACACGCGGAAGGAGCTCTTGGTCATTCTAACTGAACAGCTCAACAATTGGCATTCCGTTATCCGTAATAGGTACGGGTCGATCGCCGTCGTAGAGTTCTGTACGGTAGTCGATACCAAGCGAATGATGAATGGTTGCATGAAAATCCGGAATCGAAATGGGTCGTTCCACGATGCTTTTTGAAAGTTCGTCGGTAGTGCCCAGGGCACCGCAGTGCTTCAATCCTCCACCGGCAAGCACTAACGAGAACGCCTTGGATTGATGTCCGCGTCCACCCGCGCCATCAAATTCTGGTGGTCTTCCGAATTCGGTCCCAATAACGATTAGAGTTTTATCCAGTCGCTGGCGAGCTTCCAAGTCATCGATGAGCGCGGCGACTGCTTGGTCGAGTTCTTCGATGAGCGTCCATTGATTTTGCTGTCCCTCTTTATGAGTATCCCAGCCCGTTCCGTTGACGAAGTTCAGATTGTGCGAAACTTCGACAAACCGTACGCCATGTTCCGTCAGGCGACGCGCCAACAGGCAGCGCTGTCCGAATTCGCCACCATAGGTTTGCCGTAATGAAGCTGCTTCACGCTCCAAATCAAACACTCGCATGAAGTCGGGGCCAGCCAATCGCTGGTTTTCCGCCAATGCATCGTCGTAGGCGCGGAGCAGCGGCGAACTAGGGGTCGCTGCCAACGTTGCTTTGCGCACAGAATCGAGCATCGCCAGGCGGCGAAGCTGCCGTTCTTGGGTGACGTAATTCGGGCGCGTTAGTCCGCGCGGACCACTGTGCAAATCGGTCAAGTACAGATAACCGTACTTGGCTCCCAAGAAGCCGGGACTGCGCGACATATTGGGATAGCCGATCACGGCATAGGCGGGCGCATTTTCGTCTAAGGCACCACGCTCATGAGCGATGGCAGCTCCCAGAGCAGGATACTGGATGGTGCCATTGACCGGACGTCCAACGTGTACCCAGTAAACCGCAGCAGCGTGCTCGTCAATCATTTCATGATGGATGGTTCGGAGGGCAGTGATGCGGTCCATGCGACGGGCCAACCGAGACAAATGCTGGCAGACTTGTACCTCGGGGACAACCGTGTCGATCGCAGCGTAGTCGCTGCCGGGTTTGCGTTCTAGCGAACTGCCACGGCGTTTGGGATCGAATGTATCGATCTGCGACATGCCCCCGCCAAGCCAAATGAAGATGACATGCTCCGCCTTGCCGGGCGCAGGAATGTCTACCACCGCCTTAATTTGTTCCTGCGTCTGAGCAGGATTTTGCAACCCAGCCAATAATCCAACCGCAGTTGAAGATGCTATGAATTTTCGTCGGTCCATGGGCTCAATTTCTGAAGATCAAATTCTTCGTAAAGCACCGTATTGGTAAGGCCTGTTACGGCACGAATTGAAATTCGGGCGAATTCACTATAGCCCAGACAGCATCTTCGGCCCGTTCTCGCCAGTCGCTGGACAGTCGCTGTGTCGGCTCGGGACCGGCCGCCACTTCCAATTCGATATCTCGCATCAACGCATTGGCCTCGACGGCAAAATGATTCGACCAAGTTGCAAAACCGCGACTCACCGGCGGCACCTTTTCAGTGGGTGAAGCTGTCAGCTCACGATCTTCGAAACCTTCGCTCAAGTGGGCTAAAAACGCCGCGCGCTCCGAAGCACTTGGTTGTCGGGTCAGCACGCGCAGAAACAATTGCTCGATGAAACTCTCGACAGATTGGCTTGCGAGGGCCAGCGAGGTGATGGCCGACGCATCGGTCAGACGCGTTACGGTTCCCGTCAGCGTGCCGTTGGCGACAACCCCTGGTTGCACCACATTCGCCTCGTACTCGCGATGCGTGATTGGTGATTGTCGGGACTGTCGCCACCCAAAGGCCTCCATACACTCGACCAGAGTCGCGGCCTTGGGCAGCGAAAGACTGGGACGATCGCGTTCATTGGAAAGCGAGGTTAGTTGCCAAGCCCGAGAGGCCTGTCCCAGGTTCAAGAAGTTTTCGATCTTCTGCGAGGCTTCTGGGTCAAAAGTAATCGGCTCCGTGTCCATCGCCATACCTGTCACGTGGTGCAATGAATCTACGACCTGCTCTGCAGACAATCGGCGACGCCAGGGTGCAGCGAAGGTCAAAGCCCGCTCGACCTGTTTTTCATCAATTGCCGCCCGCTGGTACGCGCTGGATTTCATGATCATGCCCGCCACGTGCTTCAAGTCATAGCCGGAGCCGATCAATTCGCGCGACAGGTAGTCGAGCAAAATTGAGTTTCGCGACTCCGATTCGTACCAATCGTCGGTATCGGGCATCAAACCCCAGCCCATCAGTCGCGTCCACAAGCGATTGACGAGAGTTGCCGCAAAGCGATTATTTTCCGCCCGAGTGATAATGGCTGCCAGTGTTTCTCGGGATGTCGGATCGCGGCCTAGTAAACTTGCATCCACTTCATGCGGTCCAAACATTTGGCAATCGAGTCGCTCGCTTGGCCAAACAGGCGGCACGATATCCCCAGGCTGGAGTGTAATGGCGATCGGCGAATCGCCTTCCTTGCGATCAAAGAAAGCCCGCGGCACACTGCTCGTGTCCGGTACGGTGATCGTTTGATTCTCAAGCATGGCTGCCAAGCTAAAAAGATCTTTTTGCGTCCAGGGGTGGTAAGGCGCATCGTGGCAGCGGGCACACTTCATATTCACCGACTGAAAAGCGCCAGCAATAATATGGGCTTTCTCAGCCATGGGAACATCGTTTTCCGTAGCCCACGAAAAGCCGCCCGCAGCACCCGCAAAGGCACTGCCTTCCATACGAATTAGCTCCGTGGCGAAACGGTCCATCGGCTTATTGAGCACCAATGAATCGTAGAGCCACCCACGGAATGGCCCCGTATTGTTCAGCTTGGGTTTGAGAATATTTGGATTTTCGGCCAGCACATCTTGCCAATAGCTAACCCAGTGATCCGCCCAACGCTCGTCGGACACAAAGCGCACAATCGCCAGCTCGCGATGTGTACCCAATTCAACATCAGCCAAATAATCATCGATCTCTGTAGGCGAGGGCGGCATGCCAACTGTATCAAGACTTAGTCTACGCAGAAATTCGAGATCGTTCGTCGCGTGATCGATGCTCGCAGCATCCACTGACTTCAATGGATCGTTCACCAAGCGATCTATCAAATTGGACTCGGACAATGCCGAGTGTTTTTCAGGTATGACGATATCGGGCTGGCCGGCCAGATAGTTACGAGCGATTTCATGTCGACGGTCCCAAAACGCATTCTCTCGCGCGGACTCGTCTATCAACGACTGTCGATCGATGCTCTGCAAGTAACTTTCCAACTCGGCGCGGTACCCCTCAAACTCGCTATCCACCAGATGCACCGCACGCTGCGGGCCGTCATGATTGCTGACGCTTGGGGGTCTGACGCTTGGGGGTCTGACGGCTTGAAGAGTCTCGATGGGTTGGATCAACGTAAACATGCGATCCGCTTGACGAAAGGCAACCAGGGTTTCGCCAAGCTCGCAGCGGCTGCTGGCGGAGCCGACCAGCGATTCGAGCACCACTTCCACTGGCTGCCCAGTGGATTCAAAGCGAACGCGGACTTCGTGATCGCCTACATGAGGTACACGCAGCCAGGGCATATCGGGTTGATACACTTCAAACGGCTGATGGGCATCCGGAAACAGGCGTCGCGCCGGAGTTGTAGCGACGATTTGGCCATCGATCCATAGTCGAGCTCGCCCTGGGCTACGAATCAGCAAATCAACGCCACCCTCGGGCAACACTGTTTTCACGAACGCTTGCATTAGAACTGGACCGTTCCACACTTCGCGAACCCCGCCCGATACATATTTGAGCGGCAGACGGTGCAGCGCCAACATGGGTGTGGTGAAGCGAAAAGATTCAGCGGGCAATGCCGCTGGGAACTCTGAGTGGCTGCCGCAGGCTTCGAACAGGGATATCGTAACTCGGGTATTGACCCCGGTTGCTGGCCAGCTCGGTTTGACCGCGTCAGCAGATGGATCTGCCGCAACCGCGCAAGCGATCTTTAAAAACATCGTTAGCATCAAAGCCATCGATGCGAAAAGCGGCTGCACAGCCTTTGAATAGCTAGTCATCGAAACTTCCTCGCAGAATTCCTGTTGGAAAATACTTCATTTGCAACTACGTCAGGCTTGCCAGTTTAACGGGCCGACGACGCTAGCCGCAGGTTCCAAGTTTGCTAGGTTCTTAGGCTGTGCAGTATGGCACAGTCTGCGCCCAAGGGCAATCGAGGAACCATTGTAGCCGTACTTATTTTAGCTCGGTCCTTTCGGAAGGGGAGCTCTGAGAAGGAGAGCATGGAACCCGCGGCTAGCGACGTCCGCTCACTCAAGCAAATCGATTTAGCCGTAGTGGATACAGCCAACTATAAAGTACAATGTGCGGAAGTTATCAATCGCAATGTTTTGCCGGAGAGCTGTTTTGTTACACGCCGTGATTATGGCTGGTGGTTCGGGTACTCGATTTTGGCCCGCGAGTCGCGAAAAATATCCCAAACAGCTTTTGCAATTAGTGGGTGACAACACCATGATCCAAGCTACCTTCGAACGCTTGGCGGGTTTGATCTCCCCGGAGCACACGCTGGTCATGACGAACCAGCATCTGGTGGGTTCGGTACGCGAGCAACTGCCCAAAGTTCCGCCCGAACAGATCATTGGTGAGCCGATGAAACGGGACACTTCGGCCTGCATCGCGCTCGCCGCCTCGATGATGGCTATGGCGGACCCGGAAGCAATTATGTTGGTCCTGCCTGCTGACCACGTTATCAGCACCCAGCAGCAATTTCAGGACTGCATGAGCCAAGGCGTAGAATTGATCAATCAATCGCCAGATCGCCTGGTAACCTTCGGCATCCGTCCCAGCTATGCAGCGGAATCCTTTGGTTATATTCAGCGTGGCGAAGCGCTAAATCAGTCCAACTTGCCGGGCGCGTTCAGTGTGGGCGCATTCCGCGAAAAGCCCGACAGGCAGACGGCCGAAATGTATTTGCAAGCGGGTAGCTACTATTGGAATAGCGGTATCTTCATGTGGAAAGCATCGACCATTCTAAGCGCACTGCGCCAGTTCGAACCCGACATGATGCGACACATCGATGCGATATCTGCAACCATGGGTAGCCCCGCATTTGCAAATACCCTGCAATGTGAATTCGAACAGATCATTGGCCGTTCGATCGACTATGCGGTCATGGAACGCTATCACAATGTGGCTGTCATCGAGGCGCAATTTCGCTGGGATGATGTTGGTAGTTGGCAGTCGATCGGTCGACTCACCGAACCCGACGAGCAGGGGAATTGCGTGCGCGGTAGATACCTGCCGATTCAGTCGCAGCGGATGATTGTGTACGGAGATGATGGCCACCTCTTGGTAACCATTGGCATGCAGGACACAATCGTCGTCCACACACCCAACGCCACGCTGGTTGCCCCTAAGGAAGCCGAGGAGCAAGTTCGCGAAGTGGTGAAACAGTTGCAGTCGCGCCGCTGGGACGAGTTCCTCTAAGTAGCAGGCTCTGGGTTAGTCGATTTGGCTTTTCGCAAATGCGTCGGCCAGCGAACTGTCCATGCCAATGGTCCAGTGCTTGCCTTCGCTTTCTAGCTCGACAAAGTCTTCGATAAGATTGATGCCAACAATCTTGGCCTTGATGGAACCGATCTCGAAATCCGCACCTTCTGAGAGCTTAAGGGTCTTGCCTTCGGTCTTGGAGCGAATCCAAGCTTCGGGCCCCGAGCGACCGCTAACGATCGCCGACACAAAACTTTGCGTTGCCGCGTCGAATTTGGCGGGTTCGACAGGCGGAGCTTCAGGTGGCGGTGGGTCGATCACGTTTAGCGTCAGCTTTTGCTCGGTAATCATACTGGGCCAGCCGTTGTCGCGCGCCTTGACGACCACTTCGTACTTGCCATTCTCTGCAGGTTTCCAACTGAGCGTTTTACCCTTCAGCTTGAGGCCCTCAGGCAACTCAGCAGACACGAATTCGAAGCTCACTTCGTGATTCTCGAAGTCCTTAGTTTCCAGAATCTGATCCCAAGGTGTACCACGCGTTACATCGAAGCTGGTCTTGGCGAAGCTGGGTGCTTGGTTCGGGGGCGAAAAAGCATTGCGATCTAGGATCGTCTTTTTGTACTCATCGAGACTTTTTGCAAGCCGACCCGACGGCTGCTCGCTGCGGGCTTGAGATGGGCTGGCATTGCTCAACGCTAAAGTTTGCGCATCGAGGCTGATGCTGACGCGATTGGAATCTTTGGGAAGTGAGACTTTGAGATTTTGGATCGAATGCAGATAGTCCGTGTTGTAAAAGGCTCCGAGTAGGTCCAACCACTGGTCGACGCGGCAGCCACCGGTCAGCGTGAACTTGTAGGCCGCGTAGGCATGCGTTTTACCGCTGGGGCGCTCTGGCGTGGTGATCTTGATGTCGGTCAGCCCCGCGTCCAAGGCGGTCTTGGTAAGCCAGGATTTGTACTCGGATATGAGCGTCTCTTGCTTGCTCGGCAAGGACTTTATCTTGAGCTGATCCAGCTTGCGGTCCGCGATCACTCCAGACGTTTCGATGCGATTGATATCATCGCGCTCCAAGCGTGCAGCCTCGACGCGCTCCTGCTTGAGTTGCAGGTCGTCGCGGATCGAGTTGATGCCGTATTGCAAGCCAAAAAGGCCGATAACCGTCCCCACACCCATGGCTAAAAATCGTTCTCGCTGCGTCATCGCCATAATCGATCGTTTCTAAAACGAAGAGTTTTTCTGTATCAAAGTTAAGTGGGATAGGCTTCCAGCCTGTCATAGCGGAGTCGACAGGCTGGAAGCCTATCCCACGCGGAATCGACAGGCTAGAAGCCTATCCCACGTGGAATCGACACTAGTTATCGGTTCGATCCTAACCCGCGGCGAGCGCCGTCGGCTCACAGATCTTTTTCAGCCTTGAGCGCGCTTTGGGGCTTGCCAGCCTTGCGGCTGGTATCCAGTTTACTTACTAAATCCCAACCGCGATTTTTAATCAAAATGCTACCATCCGCCCGCCACTTGTATTTGCCCAATAGCGGTTGATCGAGTTGCACAGGGTTCCTGCCAGCTACGATGTGGTCTTCATCGCGCAGCGACTCGTCCAGCAAACTAAGTGTTGGCGACGTATCGGCTGCAACAGGCAGGCTGATTCGGCCTGTGCCATCGGGCAGCGTGCTGAAGGTGGGCTCACCTAAAATGACTTTGTCCGAGGGCGGTAGTCTTTCGGCAACATAAGCCAACTCGTCCAGCCAGTTGGGTGAGGCTTCTAAGAATTTCTCAATCTCTACTAGGTCGGCTATTTTCTGCGATGCGATTTTCTTCGACTCCTTCATGCCTTCGATCTCTGCCTGGATCATGGCCAATTCGTTATCCAGCTCGCGGTTCGTGTTATACCACCAGGAAAGTCCACCGAGTGTCAGCAAGAGCGCAGCCGCACCTGCCAGCAAATACATTGTGCGTCGGCTCTTGGGCGGCGGTCGCCGCTTCGGATTCTTAAAGTCGACTTTGGTTTTCTGGTCCGCACTGCCAAAGTAAACTGCGCCAGCCAAGCCAGCCAGCCGGTTGGCCGAAGTCCGTGCCAGTTGGTCCCTGTCCGCCAATTGGGCTGGCAACAAGTCCGCAGGGTCGACGACCGTCAGATCGCCACCGACGATGGGTCGAACTGTCTCTTGGACCCTTTCGGCCAACTCCGAGGAAGCAAAAATTAGTGTTTTGGCCACCGCTTTGTTGCCAACTTGGCTGGACGAAGCCATCAAGCTGCGACGCAACTCGCCCGCCAGCGTGTTGGGAATCAAGTCGGCTTCGGACGGCAGCTTGGTACTCCGAACCTGCACCACGCCGCCGTTGTTTAAGATCATCAAGTCGGCTTGCTGCTCGGAAAGGCACACCAACACAGCCACGCCCTGTGCCGGCAATTTTCCGGTAGCAATGGCATAGCGGACGATCTCCAGCGGGCGCAGCGCCACGTGTAGCAGCGTCAAGCCAGCTCCGGCACAAACGGCTTCTATTTCGTTGAGGACCGACGGAGCGATCACACCTACCAGCGCCGTGTGCATCTCCTGGCCCGGCTCGTCGGGCAGCAACACATAGTCCAGGGCCCAGTTATCGCCCATATTGGCAAGCTGACGCTGGGATTGAAAACGAATCACGTCGGGCAATTCGCTGGCATCTATGCGTGGAATCGAAACTGTACGCACTTCGACGACCTCGCGCGAAGCGACGACTATCGCGTCGGTTTTTCGCAAACCCAATTCATCGACCGCACGCGCGAGGGCTTGAGCTGCGTCGCCATTAAGTACGTCCGCCGCCAGCGTATCAGAGTCCGACGCTGAGCGCCCAATGGTTTGGTGGCTGATCTTTTCGATCATTACCGACGCACCATGGCCACTGCATACGGCAACGACGAGGCTGTCTCGCTGCCAATCGATTATCGTTTGTCTTGCCAAGGGTCTGAGTTTCGTAGCTGGTGTTGTGAAAAAGTGTATAGGATCGTGCGGAAAATTACTGTGTGATTCAGAACGTGGGATAGGCTTCCAGCCTGTCGATTCCCGCACGACAGGCTGGAAGCCTATCCCACTTATTTTCCGCTGGAGCATTTCCGCCTGAACCTCAGACGCTGGCCGTGGGCCCTCTTCGGTACATTCTAATTGGAACCTAGTCCAAACAATGTTTAAAAAACCCCTCCAGTTAGACCTGCGTCAAAACGCTGGCCTAGCGTGGGGATGTCAAATCCGCGTCCCAAGTGGTCCATCCGCCGGAAAAACAGGATCAACGGAACGTCTCCAACCCCGCTGATGACAGCTTCGATGCGGGAAAAAGCAGCTTCTCCCTCTAAGTATCCGATAATCTGAGCTTTGAAGACATCGCCGCCGCAGGTAACCAGGGGCAACAGGGCCCGCATCTGATCCATGGTTAGGTAACCCTCGACAGCCAGCCACGTTTCGTGATTTCGTGTTTCGCTTTCGGAACCGTCGACACGAGCTTCGAGAATCTGGTCGACAATTTCGTCGGAAAGCCCGGGAATACCACGCAAAATTTCCTGCGGGCATTCCATGATATTGATGCGACCGGGAATTGCCGTCGCGTCGACCGTTGTCAAATAGTCCATCAGCAGCGGCGTCGAATTGGCCATATCCAGGGGCAACGAAGAAAATGGCGACGAATAGGTGACTGCACCTGCAGGCCCACCCTCGATCGTAACCGTCGCGTCGATTAAGTCCAAAACCTGGTTGAAACTGACACTGCCCGGCTGCGTCAGATCGAGTGAGGCCATCGCTGCCGCTGTCCAGGCTTGGGGTGGCGTGCCGCCGGTAGCATTTCCACCCGCGTCCTGGGTAGCCGAAGCGAGCCCCGCCAATTGGGTACCCATCACACCATCGGTCTGCTCTGCTTCCGCCGCAGCCATACTGGCGAGCGTCACTAAGGGACTGGAGCCATTGCCACCAGGTTTACCACTGTAGCGGTAAGCCACAATAAAGCTGGCCCAGACGTCGTTTTGTAGCACTGCGTTCAGGTCTTCGTACAGCAGTTGCGAATCGCTGCCGTTGATATTCACGCGTGCCGAACCATCGGAGGCGATGTTTTTCTCTTGGCTTTGCAAAGTCAAATAAGGGGCCCAGCCCAGTGGGGGCGGCGGACTGATGGATGGATCCATCGCGCTGGCCGACAATTGCCCCGGAGCCATGCCAGCCTGCACGCCCTGGCTCATCTTGGTGGATTCAGCGGAGTCTAATACGCCGTTGCGGTTCTCGTCGTAGCCAAACAATAATTGCGGCGTCACACCGCGGACCAGCAGGAGTTGCTCGATTGTCTCGATTGGCCCGTTGGCTGGCTTGTATGCTGGAACCATGTTCGCATAAGTATCCGCAAACTCAGCCCCCAAGGCTCGCGGTTCTTCGTCGGCATCCAGCCAGTCCAAAATGGCATCTGCCACGTCCTCGGTCATACCGGGCAGGGCCATCAACATGCCAGTTGCCATCGAGGACGATAGGCTGGCAGTCGCTTCGCTCGCCAGGGACGACATGGCCGAAGTCAGAGCTGCCGCCCCAGCGTCTCCGCCGGCCGCTGCTCCACCGGCTGCGTCTCCACCACCTGCTGCTGCCCCGCCCGTAGCGGCGGCACCGAGCGTTCCCGACGCGGCCAGCGCGTCGAGCTGCGCTAGCGTATTCAAATTCAGCTTGGCGGACTCATTCTGTAGGCCGTAACGGTAGCCGGTGTAGTTTCCAAACTCGTCGATACTTGGCGAAAGGATCGAATAGTTACCGCGCCGCGCGGGGTCCGCATCGGGGATCACGTTGATGGCTTGAAAGAGTGCCGCATTGTCCCAAGTACCACCCAGCGCCGTGCGCTCGATGCGCGGGTAAGCAGCCAACAAACGCACAGCTTGCGCGCCCGACTCGGCGCACATTCTGGCCTGCAGCCGACCCGCCGAAATGCGCGAGCCTTCGTGGGTAACGAGCATCGAACGCGAGAAATTCAGTGCGGCCAGCGATGCCATTGCGACCACGACCAACACCAGCAGCAGGATAAAGGCTGACTTGCGCAGCGGCGTCAGGCTGCGGCGATGGTTGTGCTGTCTAGTATGCATGTTTTTCCGCATGTTTATTGCAATCCTAATGATTCCATACCGGCGGCTTGATCTGCGGACGTTGCATCGGCGGCGCGGAGCTGCGCGCCGGGGATCGCAACGATCAATTGGTAGACTTCGACGCCATATGCCTGCCGATCTTCAAAAGACATCATGCTGATCGAGATACCGGCGGCCAACTGACTGGTTTCACTGGCCGTAGCCGATTGCATAGCCAGCGAGACCTCGATCAACCACGGCAGCGACTGAGTCGACGAGTCCCATTCGGTCAACCAGTCCACTCCGTCGTAGTACATGAATTCGATCGCGACGACTTCTGGTGCCAGCAAATCGCCAGTCCGCTGCAACCGCGTGGTATCTCCGTTCTCTTCGGCATAAGCGGTCACCGCCCGATCGAGTTGCCGGCGGACGAGTCCGCTGGAATATCCTGTGGCCTGACTGGGGTCCACAAAATTGGCCATCAGGTCGTCGACGCCCATGTTGGTGGATGACTGAACGTAGTAGGTAACTGTCTTCATATCGCCAGGGACATCGCTTAGAAAGCCATCCACGACGGAGGCTTGCTGCATCACGTATTCGTCCGGTCGCGGAATACGACTCACGTCGACCATCAACGAGTACTGATCGCCGTAGATGCCCGGCGGGATCGCGGTAGTGACTGTCCCGGCTAGATCGTCTGCCGGTGCGGCACTGTCGCCCGTCGCGGGTGCCGCTTGGCTGGCCAATTGCCCACCGCCGGCGGAATTCTCGGGTGCTGTAGCCGACGCGCTACCGCTGGCCCCCATCAATTTTTCCAGTACCGTGGGATCGTATTCTTGAGGCATGACGACAGCCCGAATATCGTCGGCAATCATGTGCAGGATGGCTTGCGCGAGCTGCTCGCGACGTATGTTATCCCCGCGAGCGACAAAGTTACGCGAGTAGAATTGCATCAGCGAGCCGATCAAAGCGGTTGCCAATACGATCAAACTGAGCGACAGCATGAGCTCCAGCAGCGTAAACGCCGAGCGTGGGATTGGCCGTCGTTTGTAAGTTCTAGATTGCATTAATTAAAACCTCCGCCACCGCCGAACCCGCCACCGCCCCT
>JBGSJL010000329.1:0-23579 GCA_041741955.1 Pirellulaceae bacterium
GGACAGAGCCCAAAATACTGATCGCAGATGACGACCGAGACTTTCGCGAGTCCCTGGGGGAAGTCTTTACACGCCGCGGCTACAGCACTCGGTTGGCTGCCGATGGTCGCGAGGCAGTCGAGATCGTGCGAGCCAATACGGGATTGCACTTAGTGATTTTGGATGTTCACATGCCGCGTCTATCGGGCATCGAGGCCCTAGCACAGATTCGTCAAGTCATTGCCAGCACGCTGCCCTGCATCTTGATGAGCGCCCAACTCGACGACGACATTGTCCGGCAGGCCGCAGAGCTGAAGACATCATCGGTGCTCGCCAAACCTTTCACGCTCCGCGACGTCACGTGCCGTGTAGAGCAGATTCTAGTGACGTTTTACGGCTGGCAGATCTAGCTGGACAGTGCGCTTTGACTTGGCGGAATGCAGTTTGATCCGGTCCCTCACACGCTGGAGACCTGCAGGTTCGCGGGCAGAGTGACATTCCCGATAGCCGCCTTGTCTACCAGAAACCATAACTCGCCGGATTCGGGCCGCACGAGCTGAGCCGGGTAGGCGTCGGGCGCATCGGCGGCGTGCCACAGTTTACTTAGTGCCTCTTGCTTACCAGCACCACTGAGAATAAAAACCACTTTTCGAGCCGCGTTGATCATGGGTGCCGTGAGCGTGATCCGCCATGTGTCGAGTTTCGGTACGTGGTTGCCAACCACCCAGCGCTGAGTTTCGCTCAGTGCTGATGTGCTAGGGAACAGCGACGCGGTATGCACGTCTTCGCCCATCCCCAAGAGAACACAGTCCAGTGGAGCGAAGGAACCTGCGCGCTGCGTCAGTTTCTGCCTGAGAAGTTTTTCATAATTGGACGCTGCAAGTTCCGCTGGGCCGCCCGGATCGGGCACACCTAAGATGTTGGACGCTGGGATGTCGATGTGATCCAGCAGGCTTTCTTTAACCATCCGAAAATTACTGTCCAGAGCGTCGGGCGGGACGTTGCGTTCGTCGCCCCAGATCAGCAGCACTCGTTGCCAATCCAACGTGCCTGGAGATAGCTCTGCCAGCAATTGATAGAGTCGCTTGGGGGTCGAACCACCCGAAAGCACTAGAGTAAAAGGCGCATCGCACGATGCGCAGTGCTCGCCGATCAAGCGCACCAGCCAATCTCTACAGTAGGCGGCGAGCGACTCTGCGTCGTCGCACAGTCGAAGCTGATCCAACATTGTTTCTCGCGGTTTAGGTTTGGGGCTCTGTCATGCTCATAGGGTCAAGCGCCCTGTCGAGCTCGTCGTCGGAGACCAGCTTTTGTTCGCGCGCGAGCTGGCGAATTGTTTTGCCGGTGGCGAACGCCTCTTTGGTGAGCTTCGAGGCTCGCTCGTAACCAATCAGCGGGTTGAGGCTGGTCGACATCGACAAACTCTGTTCGACGGCCGCTTCGCAAACGGCTTCGTTGGCGGTGAGGCCTCGCATACAGAATTCGATGAAGGCGTTCACGCCGCCGGCCATGAGTTGAATACTTTCGAGCGTCGTTTGTCCCATGACGGGCATCATAATATTTAATTGGAAGTTGCCTCCAGCGGCTCCGCAGGTGGTGATGGTCTGATCGTTGCCGATGACTCGTGCCGCCACTTGCATGAGACTTTCGCACATGACAGGGTTGACCTTTCCGGGCATGATCGAGCTGCCCGGCGCGCGGTCGGGCAGGATGATTTCGAAAAAGCCACAGCGTGGACCGGAGCCCAGCCAGCGGATATTGTTCGCGACGTTGAACAGCGTGGTCGCGATTGTTTTAAGTTGGGCGTGGGCTTCGACCAAACCATCGCGCTGCGCGTTGGCTTCGAAGTGATTGATGGCTTCCGTAAAGGGAATTTGCGTTTCCTGGGCGAGAGCGGCAGCCACTCGGCGTCCGAATTCGGGATGGGTGTTGATGCCGCTGCCGACCGCCGTGCCTCCCACGGGCAGCTCGAGTATCGCTGCCAACGCGGTTTGTGCGCGTCGGATCGACGACTCGATTTGTCGCGCGAAGCCACCAAACTCTTGCCCCAGTCGCAGCGGTGTGGCGTCCATCAAATGGGTGCGTCCAATCTTAATGACCTGGTCCCACTGGTGCGCCTTCTGCGCGAGCTGTTGATGGAAGGCTTCCAGTGCAGGCAACAGCGAGCGCTGGATTTCTACGGCGACGGCCACATGGATGGCGGTAGGGAATGTATCGTTGGTGCTCTGCCCCATGTTGACGTGATCGTTGGGGTGGATCGATTTCTCTATTGCAAAACGGTCGCCGCCGGTGAGTTCGATGGCTCGGTTGGAGATAACTTCGTTGACGTTCATGTTGCTCGATGTACCCGAGCCAGTTTGAAAGACGTCGATCGGAAACTGATCTGCCAGCGCCCCGGAGGCAATTTCCTTGGCTGCGGTCAGCAGGGCGTCGACCTGTGCATCGGAGAGTGGATTTTTCCCGGAGCCGGTAAGTTTTCCGAGGTCGCGGTTGGCTACGCCGCAAGCGAATTTGACCAGCCCCATGGCTCGCAGCAAAGCGGGTGGTAGCTGCCAGCCGGAGATTGGAAAATTTTCTACGGCCCGCTGGGTCTGCGCCGAGTAGTAGGCCAGCGCGGGGACTTGGACATCACCCATCGAGTCATGCTCGATTCGGAATTCAGACATGTCAATGTTTCCGTAAATGACTAGAGAGTTTGAATCGCGGTGCCACTTAAGGTTGTTCGGCCCGTGTCACCGCTCGCGGCTCGCGCGGCTGGTTCGCTTATTTTCGAATTCATCGTACCGATGTGGACTATCTTGCCAACAGGGGTTGAGGTTTTAGCGAGTGGTAAGCATTCAGGGGTAATTATCGACTATATTTACCGTTTCTTCATCAAGTTCGTAGCCCACGGCCCTCCCCGACCGACCTTCTCTCCACCGGACGACTCCTACCATGTTTGCTGCTACGTCAAGCTATTTTGCGCTGTCGCGATCCGCCAAGTTCTGTTGTCTTTGTGCGGCGATTGGATTTCTTTCTTCGGCCCAAGTCTTGGCTCAGGCGGGTCCAGCAATCGTCGTTGAGGCGACTGCTGCCATGCCAGCCGACGCTAGCCCGCAGCCAGCCGCAGGTCCGTCTGAGTCGGTTGCTGATGCGTCGCCGGTGAGTGCCGCAGCCGAACCGTTCCCAATGTGGCGGCCATTGTTGGCAATGTCCATGGGTGTGTTTGTCGTGTTGGCGCTAATGATCGGCTTGAAGACCCATGCTTTCGTAGCGCTCATCCTGGGTGCGCTGGTGATTAGCTGTTTTGTCCCGCTCGACATTACGGGCTTTGTTAAATCACCCGAGCCGCATGTAATTCGAGCTGACAAGGGCGCACCGGTACAGATCATCAATCGTGTGACGGATTCGTTGGGCGGAGCAGTGGCGGGAATTGGCATTCTGATCGCGATGGCAGCCATCATTGGCAAGTGCATGTTGGTTAGCGGAGCGGCGGACAGGATCGTCAAGTCAACTTTGGCAGTGCTCGGTGAGAAGCGCGCGGCACTGGCGATGATGGTCAGCGGATTTGTGTTATCGATCCCCGTTTTTTTTGACACGGTGTTTTATTTGCTGGTACCACTGGCCCGCAGCTTGTATCGTCGGACGGGGAAGAATTACTTGCTGTACTTGGCCGCCATTGCTGCCGGTGGCGCAATTACGCACACTTTAGTGCCACCCACGCCAGGACCACTGCTGGTTGCCAATACACTCAAAGCTGATATCGGGGTGGTGATGTTAATTGGCTTGGCCGTCGGCGCGCCCTCGGCGATGGTCGGACTTGGGGCGGCATTCTGGCTCAATCGCGTAATGCCCATTGCCATGCGGCCCATGGTGGGTGCCCAAGCGAGTGCCGCCGAAGAAAAGGAATTCGAAGTGCTGCCTTCTTTGTGGATGGCACTGGTTCCCGTTTTGTTGCCGGTGCTGTTGATTACATTGGATACGGTCTTTAGCGCGATGTTAGGCGACGCACCCACCGAGTCGCAAAAAAGAATTCAGAGCTGGTTGAAATTGTTTGGAAACGCAAATTTAGCGATGGTCCTAGCCGCCTTGTTCGCGATTTTCTTGTGCTGGAAGGTGCAAGGGCACTCGCTCGTGCAACTCGCCGAGCACATCGAAGATGCCCTGCTTAGCGGCGGCGTCATAATCTTGATCACCGCCGCAGGGGGAGCTTTTGGCAGTCTGCTGGCGATGACCGAAATTCAGCGTGTGATTGAGTCGCTATTCGAAGGCAATAGAAGCGGCGGTCTGATCGTTATCTTTTTGGCCTATGCGTTGGCAGCCATTTTGAAAATCGCACAGGGCTCCAGCACGGTGGCCATGATTGTTTCCTCTTCGCTCGTAGCTTCGATTGCCCTGCCCTTGGCGGCGAACAATACGCTGGGATTCCATGTGGCCTACTTGGTCCCCGTCATTGGTGCTGGTTCCCTAATGGGCAGTTGGATGAACGATTCGGGCTTCTGGGTATTTTCTAAGATGGGTGTACTGACTGAGGGTGAGACACTCAGGAGCTGGACGGTACTGCTGGTCATTCTTAGCCTAGCCGGATTGTTTTTCAGTTTAATCGGGGTCATGCTTGTGCCATTCCCCGCTTAGGATCGTGCGGAAAATTACTAAACGTGGGATAGGCTTCCAGCCTGTCGATTCGCGCATGACAGGCTGTCGATTCGCGCATGACAGGCTGGAAGCCTATCCCACTAATTCTCCTGAAGAGCTGTTGATTTTTAGTGCGAAACGAATTTTCAATCGCCAGCTTAGACGCGCGGAAACTAGGGCTTCACCAACTAACTCTGGATCGAAAGAACCACGCACAAAGTGGACTCAAACGGAATTACCCCTAGCGGTGACTCGGTCGCCGATCGCCCTTTGCAGAGCGCTCTGTCAGGCTGTCTGTACGTCGCGTTCGTCGTGGCCGTTAGCGTTTTTTTGTTGTTAGTCAATGCACTGTTGTGTTTGACGATCTACGGTGCTGTCCCCAAGCCTGACAACGACGCGTTGGTTTCACGAGTTGGTCAGTTGTTTTTCTTCGTGGCACCCGTCTTGCTTCTTATCGTAGAATGGAATCTACTCGACCGACTGCAACGACTCTTTCGCAGCCAGATATAGCAATTGACCAGTAGCCATCCATTTCCATGACAGAAGTCTTGCTAATTCGACATGGCCAATCCGCGAACAACGCTTTGGCGGAGAACTTGCGAGTTCCGGATCCCGGTTTGACGGAGATCGGCCAGGGTCAGGCAGCTGCGACGGCGGCGTGGCTCGATTCCCAGACCGTCGACTGCCTCTACTGCAGTCCCTTTCTGAGGTCGCTTGAAACGACGCGTCCACTAGCAGACCGCAAGCAGCTCGGCGTTCAAGTCCGCGCGGACCTATTTGAACTAGGCGGCTGCTATAGTGGCCACGAACCGGGCAAGCAGCGCGGCGAGCTGGGGCGTGGTCGCACTACGCTCGGCGCGGAATATCCCGGCTGGCAAATCGATGACAGAATCGCCGATGCGGGCTGGTGGGGGCGAGCCTACGAGACCTGGGAACAAGGCGTGCAGCGGGCAGAACAAGTCGCCAAGTGGCTGTCGTCTGAGATCGTGCCGCTGGGAGGAACACACGTGTTGGTGATTCATGCCGACTTCAAGCGGTTGCTGATCGAGGCGCTGCTGCGCCCCAAAAATCGGTTTGGGGACGATTTTGACGCTGCACCACTGTTCAATACAGGCGTCTCGACCTTCCAGTGGAAGGGCGACCTATGGGTTATGCAGGGCTTCAATTCTATTGAGCATCTACCCTCCAAGTTGGTGACCTAGTGGCTGGTTGGTTTGCGACGGGGTGGTTTGCGACGGGGTGGTTGCGACATGGCACCGTCGAGGGTCAGGGATTACGATATACAGTTCCTAACCTGCCGAGTATCCGGACCATCCTCCCCATCGCAACCATGAGATCCAGCCCATGAAACTCCGACATTTCCCAACTCTGGCCGCTTTGACCTTGGTCTGCCTTACATCGGTTCGAGCTTCGGCCGAAGACGTGTTTCCAGACAAGGGCCTCGAAGCGGCGGTCCGATATGAAGTCTTCGCCAAACGCTACAACGAAGAAGCGATCACGGTCGAGGATGTCAAGAATATCTCCAAAGTCGAAGGTAAGGGTAAGGGCATTAAGAGCCTTAAAGGCTTAGAGAATTGCGTCGAAGTCCAGTTGATCGACCTGGAAGACAACGACATCGCTGATATTTCGCAGCTCGAGTCGCTGAAGCTGCTGCAGTCGATCAATTTGGCCAACAATGCCATCACTTCGGTCGAACCGCTGCGCGGGCTGGTGAAAGTTCAGTATTTGCAGCTCTCGGGCAATGCCGTCGTGGATATCATGCCGCTGAAGAATATGAAGAACATGATGTCGCTATATTTGTCCGACAATCAAATTAGGGACATCGACGTCGTCGCCCAGTTGCCTAAAATTTGGTCGCTGTATCTGGCTGGCAATCCGATCCAGGGTTTTGAACCGATCGCCCAGACCCGGCGGGTGGATACTTTGGACCTGTCCCGTACGGGCCTGAAGGATTTGTCATTTCTAAAACCGATGACAGAGCTAAAGCGGCTCATGGTGGCTGGCAACCAAATCGAAGACCTGGCTGCGTTGGTAGAAATGGCCAATGCGGACACCGCCAAACGCTTTGCGCCGTTCTGGAATATCCATCTCAGTGGGAATCCGCTGGGCGAAGCCACTAAGTCCCAGCTTGAAGAACTCAAGCAGACGGGAGCTCGAGTTCACGTCGAATAGAAACTATTTTGGCCATCGAATGACCAACAATACCCACGCAAACGCGCGAGGCACAATGTCGCTTGGATGCGTCAAAGCGCTCGTGGTTACCGACCTGTTCTACAAGCTGCTGGCCTTCGTCCTCTTGATGCCGACGTTCAATATCCTTTTCCGGTTATTGTTGGCCCTGCGTGGCCAGTCGGTACTAGCGGATATCGATATTGCCAATTTCTTTATCTCTTCCGCTGGCCTATTGTCAGCCGTATTGCTGGGTTCGGTCTGGCTGTTAATTCTGGCTGGCGAGCAATCGTCGCTTTTGGCAATCCTGGCGGCAGCCTCTCAAAGTCAGACTCTGAGTTCCTTCGAATCGTTGCGATTCGCGGCGTCGCGGACAAGCAGGATTCTGCAGGTGTCGAGTCGCATCATGATCGTAGCGTTGGCCTTGGCCGTACCATTTGCACTGGTAGCATTTGTGACTTACTCGACTCTGCTGGGCGAGTACGACATTAATTTTTATCTGAATGAAAAGCCTTTTGAGTTTCGTTGTGCGGTAACGATTGGAATTGTTCTAGGCATTCTTTTGGCAAGCATATTCATCCGACTCTTCTCGAACTGGTTCCTAGCGCTGCCTCTAGTCCTGTTTGAGACAATTTCGGCCCCGCGTGCGATGGTCGAAAGCCGTCGGATGGTAGGTGGATACAGAAAACGAGTTGTGGGTTGGCTGGTGGTGTGGATAGCCATTGTCTCGCTAGCGAACTGGTTCGCAGCTCTCTTGGTCAATTACGCCGGGCATTGGTTGATTCCTGACAACCTCGGGTCGCTCACGGTGTTGGCCGCACGCACGGGACTATTGCTACTTTGCGGCTTAATAATCAGCACACTTTTGAATTCACTGATCACAATTGGCTTTGCGTATATGTTGTTCCGTGGCTATCTGAAAATTCGCCCTGGCGCGCGTGCCGTGCTCCAGCAGTGTTCTCTGCCGGCCGAAGGCGGCAATCGTCGTAAGCTCGAGCTGACGCGCACTAGACTTGCGGTATTCAGCGTCCTTGGATTTCTTGTTGCGGGCGTCGCGTGCTACAGCTCGATCAGTGCACTGGAGCTCGAGGACAAAGTACAAGTCATGGCCCATCGAGGCGCGTCAACGGTCGCCCCTGAAAATAGCACTCTGGCCATCGAAGAAGCCATCCAGGCAGGCGCAGACTGGGTCGAAATTGACGTCCAGGAAACGGCCGACGGTGAGGTAGTCGTCATTCACGATAGCGACTTGATGAAGCTGGCCGGCAACGCGCTCAAGATTTGGGATGCGACACTTGAAGACCTCCGCACGATTGATATTGGAAGCTCCATGGACCCGCGGTTTTCGAATCTTCGCGTGCCCAAACTTTCGGATATTTTGGAGCTATGTAAAGGTAGGGTGGGAGTGGTTATTGAACTGAAGTACTACGGTCATGACCAGCAGTTAGAACAACGTGTCGTTGATATTGTAGAACATTTCGATATGGTTGAGAGCGTCATGATCATGTCGCTCAAGCCCGATGGGATCGCTAAGCTCAAGGCGCTTAGACCGGACTGGATATGCGGCGTGTTGATGTCGGTCGCGGTCGGAAAAATCGAAAGTATTCAGGCCGATTTCTTAGCGGTAAACGCCAAGTATGCGTCGAGGCAAATTATTAATCGATCGCACAAAGTCGGCAAGAAGTTTTACGTTTGGACCGTCGACAATCCCCAGTCGGTTTCTATGATGATCGATCGTGGAGCTGATGGAATATTGACCAATCGACCGGAGGTGGTCCGCGAGGTACTCTCGCAGCGTGCGGTTATGGATCCATCGGAAAAACTCCTGACGCACATCGCGACTTTCTTCGGGAAGTGACCGGTCTCGCGACGCGTCTAACCGCCTTGGGAATTACTACGACCTTCATACGAGACTACCAAATGTTTCTCAACTACCTTGCCCTTGCGATGACGTTGTTCGGTTTGCTCGCTATCTTCTACGGTTTCATCTATATCCATGAGCTTCCCTACGAAGCGGCCAAGCATAGGAACCATCCGCAGCAGGACGCGATCTACGTAGCCTGTTGGCTTAGCCTCTTTACACTACATGCGATCTGGCCCTTAGTTTTCCTGTGGGCCTTGACTCACAAAGAGCCGGCAGGGGCTGGCACTGCGGGAGCAAAACCTGAAAATCGAGATCTGTCAGACCGACTTTCGGCACTTGAGAGTCGGCTGGCACTGCTCGAAAAGCAGCCCACAATGCCTTCGAAAGGAAGCAAGTAATATGGTCGAGCTGATTTTGGCAACCTATGGACTAGGGTGTTGGTTGGTGTTCAAGAAATTTAAACTTGTGCCCATCAATACTTATTCCGTCTGCACCGCTTTTCTGGGTGGCTTCGCGATCCTCTTTGGTCTAATGATTATCCTGTCCATCTGCCATCCCTGCAGTCATGATGGAAGATTCTACGCGACGGTCGTGCAAATCGTTCCTCAAGTTCGAGGCCGAGTGGTTGAAGTACCAGTCACCTTCAATAAATCGCTTAAAGCTGGGGACGTACTGTTCCGTATCGATCCACGACCCTTTCAATTGGAAGTCGACCGGATGGAGGCCATGCTGGCAGGCATGAATGCCAAGGTCGCTCAGCTCGACGCTCGACGCGCGTCTGCCAGAGCGGCTACGGAAGTGGCCGAATCCGACCTGCTGGTTTCTGAATCCGAGTTTGATCGACAAGCCCGTATTTCCATCGAAAGTGCAGATGCACAAGTTGACGCCGTTCAAAGCCGTTTGAAGCTCGCCCAAACAAATCTGGACCGAATCAAACAACTCGATGCGACGGGTGCCATCTCCAAGCAAGAGCTCGATACGGAAATCACGCGGGTCGAAGCATTAACCGCCGAGTTGGCTCAGGCGACCAATGCACAACTGTCAGCCCAAGAGAAATTGCAATCGGGCGGCAATCGCTTGAAGTCGATGCAAAACGAATTGAAGCAAGCTCAGGCCCAAGAACGAGAAGCGGTCATCGCACTGGAGGCGGAGAGCGATGGTATGAACCCAGATGTACGTCAAACGATGGCCGAACTAGAACACAAACGATGGGAACTTGAACAAACCGTTGTCAGTGCACCCAGCGACGGGTTTGTGACTCAAATCACGCTTCGTCCTGGGCAAATGGTCTCCTCTTTTAATACCAATGCGGCCATGCTTTTCATTCCTAAAGAAAAGCGATTCCTGGTCGCCAGCTATCCACAGAATGCAATTGCAGGTATCGAACCAGGGTTGGAAGCCGAATTGGCTTTTGAAGCCCTGCCGGGTCAAATATTTAAGGCCAAGGTCGTAAACGTGATGGGAATCATCGCCCAAGGACAATTCGTCGGCACTGGCCAGTTGCAATCCACGGTCGCGGCCAGTGCCAGCGACAATGTACCCGTGTTGTTCGAGTACGGCGAAGAGCTTGATGCACTAAATGTCCCGACGGGAGCTCAAGTGAGTATCGCCGTTTATACGCACAATTTCCATGTCCTCTCGATTCTCAGAAAGATTATTCTGCGAATTAAGAGTTGGGAAAACTATGCATTCTTCATGAAAAACTTTGACTCGCTGCATTGATTAGTGTATCGGTGGTGTCGCTGGGCTCGACCACAGGCTAATGGCTGACATCCGTTGGGATGGGGGGACGGTAGGCCCGCCGCATTTTTACCCAGCGGAATTCTCCGTCGAAATTCGTATCGCGCTTCAGAGCAAATCGTCTGAAAACGCTGAGTGCGAATAAGAACTGGAAACCTCACGATCTTGCGATCAGTAGCGCCTAAACCTGGAATGCTCAAAGTTTGGGGTTGTGAAGAATAGCGGCTTGCGCAGGTTTTATCCCGGTAGGGATTCGAGCTATTAGCCGGTGGTTGAGCGCAGCGACACCACCGGAAACAGTTGCGCCGAGAACACGCCGACCCTGAAAGGGTCGCAGATTCTGCGACCCTTTCAGGGTCGGTGCATCGTTTTGTCGGTTTCTGGGGGTGCGCTGCTTGGATCAAGCGGGAAATAAGTGGGATAGGCTTCCAGCCTGTCATGAAGTAAACGACAGGCTGGAAGCCTATCCCACGTTCAGAATCAGACAGTAATTTTCCGCATGCTGCTTCGCAGCGACCCCCAGCTAATTGCTTGAATCCCTATCGGGATAATGGACAATGCATGCGGTACCAAATTTGTACCAATAGAAATCCCCAAAAGGGCGTGTCAACCCCAAACTTTTCGCAGTTCAGCCTAAACCTAGCGTGGGCGTCTGCGTCCGAACCCTCCAAAAAATTCGTCGACAGTCGTGCCAAGCGTCGACGCCTCGTTGGCTGCCTGGGAAGCGCTTAGCAAACCTAGCAAATCGTCTTCGTCCTCGCTTGAGTCGTTGAAGTTGAAGTTCGAACTAAGCGAACTTTGTCTGGCAGCAGCCAGCGGTTGATTCAATTCATTCAAAGCGACACCCCGCGTCTGCGTGAGCAGGCTGCGAACGTCCTCGGCAACTTTAACGCTAACCGCGTCTACCATTTGCTGCGGAGTTAACAGCATGGCGTAGTTGATATCTTCTCCTTCGCCTTCAGCGCCTTCACCCTCACCTCCCTGTCCGCCACGCGAATTCTGGTTCAAGAAGTTGATAACTACCAATACGTCTTGCGGCGAAACAAACTCATCACCGGTTGGGTCAATGAAGGGAGGAGTACTAACACCACTCGCAGGCAGGAATCTTTCTCCATTGCCATTCAAGTAGTTGATCAGCAGCAGTACGTCGATCGGACTGACGAATCCATCGGCATTGACGTCCAGGTTGCCTTGTGGATTCTGCCACCTGCTGTTTTGTACGCGGACATTGACAGTAGCCGTATTGGACTGTGTACCGACATTGTCTTGGACGCTGTAGGAAAACTGCGCATCGCCCGCGAAGTTGGCGGCTGGCGTGAAGCGGATGACGCCCCCAGCTAGCACCGTCACTGTCCCATTGGGCGAAGGTGAAACTTCAATTTGCACGGTAGCCGCATCGACCGTACCGTCAATATCTTGGTCGTTGGCCAAGACATTGATTTCAACCGGTGTACCTTTGAAGGTGAACGCCGCATCGTTGGAAGCGACGGGAGCTCCATTGACCGTCAGACGCACAACAGCCTCGTTCGATTCATTGCCACCTGAGTCCTTGACGGTATAACGGAATGAGTCGTTACCGCGGAAGCCGCCTTCGGGAGTGTAAGTGATGACACCGCTCGGACTTACCAACAAGGTCCCGAAGCTAGGGTTGGCTTTGATCACGATGGAACTGGCGTCAATCGTGGAATCGACATCGCTATCGTTGACCAGTACATCAAGCGCCCGCGCTCGTCCCACGGCGACCGAATAGCTGTCGTCGACCGCGATTGGCGGATCATCGACGCCGCTGATGGCGATGGTCACGGTCGCATTGGTGCTTTCAAGTCCTGCAGCATCCCTGATCTTGTATACAAAAGTATCCGAGATCGATTGTCCACGTGTCAATTGCTGGAAGGCGGCGACTGTTTTCGGGTCGTAAGTCATCGAACCATCGGCTCGGACGATAACTGTTGCTCCCAAATCTGAAGTGAAAGTTCCAGCCACCACCATCAGCGTATCTTGTGGCAAATCGACATCGGTGTCGTTGGCTAATATGCCAGGTGCGGCCACATTCAGCACCGTGTCTTCATCTGTCGCGTAACTATCACCGACGGCAACCGGTGCGTCATTCTGCGGAGTGATGGTGAGGGTCAACTGATAGGGCTGAGAGCGATTGACGTTGGGGGCCGTAGAGGCACCACTGTCAATTGCCGTAATGGTTACGATCGCAACACCGTTGGCATTTGCCTGTGGCGTGAATACCAATCGGCCTTGCGCATTCACATTCGGCTGCACGGCGAACAATCCGGGTTTGTCGGCAACGACTTCGAAACTAACAATCTGGCTCGCTTCGTCGCTGGCAGTGGGTGGCGTAGCATTGATGCCTGCGGCTGCGGCTACCGCTGTGGCCCAAGGTTGAGAGTACGCACCACTATCTTCCAGGACTGTCAGGTGCCCGCCAGGTGTGAACGCTGGGGGATCATTGACAGCGGAAATAGTGATAGTGAAAGTTTGAGCTACCGAAGTATTGATGTTGGGCACAACACCCGAACCATTGTCAATAGCAATCAGTACGACTTGCGCTACTCCGTTGGCATCTTTGGCGGGTTTAAAGCTCAAAGCACCAGTGCCGGAAACAGTAGGTTGGACTTCAAACAAGCCAGGCTTGTCCGCCGTAACTGTGAACGAGACTGTTTGACCAGCCAATTCATCCAAGGCAGATGGAGGACCGGCAAAAATACCGGTCGCCCAGTTGGTCACTGTCGTCACGCCACTATCTTCATCAACCACTTGATCTGCACCACGCGAAAAACTCGGTGGATCGTTGATGCCTTGCACGTTAATCGTAATCGTGCCGGTACCATTACGTTCTGGTGAACCGTTGTCGGTTACGACGTATCGGAAGAGATCGATCCCGACAAAATCGAGTGAAGGTTGATATCGCAGTGAAACAATCTTTGACGGATCGACCGTATCAAACGTCGCGACCACGCTGCCACCTTTATCAGTCGTGGATTCGATTTGAGTCATCCGCAGCAACTGAGAGAATTCGTCAGGCGTTGGGCCAGCGACATCTCCGAGAAGTACCGAAGCGGCTGAGATCGTAAGCGATGTGTCTTCAACTGAGTCGATGTTGAATGCATTAGGGATGGGGGGATCATTAACCGGCGTAACACTGATTACGAACGTTTGCGCGGCCGACAAATTGTTGTTCGGAGCGGGCGCAGATAAACCGCTGTCGCGTAAACGCACGTTAAAACCAAAATTCGCATTGGCCGAATTGGCGTTGAGCGTCGTCTGGAAACTCAGCGTGCCGTCGATCGAGATGGCCGGCTGAATCAAGAAGGCTGTCGGGTCGTCCGCAACGACTACAAACGTAACCTGTTGGCTGTTCTCGTCATCGGCTCCCGCTGGGCCACGTCGAATACTCGATGCGAAATTTGACACCGTTCTGAGTCCGGCGTCTTCGTCGACTGTTACCGGCGTTCCCAAGGTGAACTCAGGAGGATCATTGATCGGTGTGATCGCAATCGTGAACGTTGCTCGCGCCGAAGTGTTCTGATTCGGAGGAGGGGACGAAGGTCCCGAGTCCTGCATTTGCACAACCACAATCGCGGTACCATTGCGATTGGCGGCGGTCTTGAACGTCAATTTTCCATTAGCGTCGATGGCTGGCTGCTGCGAAAACAGCGTTGGCGAATCGGTAGTGACGCTAAAGGAACTCGTTTGACTAACTTCGTCGATGGCCGTAGCGGGACCGACGGCCAGATTCGTCGCGAAACCGGGAAACTCTGATTGTGGAATCCCTTGGAATTGTTCCGCGTCCTCAACGACTGTCAGGGTAGTATTGGTGAGCGAAAAGCTCGGAGGATCGTTGATCGGGGCGACGGCGATGGTAAACGTCTTCAGCGCGGACCTGTTGACGTTCGGAGACACGTTAGAGCCATCGTCGGTCGCTTGAACAGTCACCAACACAGGTGAAATCGACGAATTGAAGTCGGGACGAGTTTGGAATCGAAGCATACCGGATGCGTCGATGGTGGGCTGAATGGCAAACACGCTAGGATTCACCGCCGTCGTCACGATGGACACGGTTTGTCCAACTTCGTCGACGGCAGTCACGGGCCCGGGCCCCAAGTTCACTGCAAAGTTTGGAATTTGAACAATCCCTTGGTCTTCATTGACGTCGAGCGTGGTGGGAACCGACAGGAATGGTGCGTCGTTCACCGGCGTCAACGTAATCGTGAATGTTTGAGGGGACGATTGGCGTGGATTGGAGACGCCCGTTTCGGTCAGACGCATGACCAGCACGGCCGAGCCGACTTGATCAGCTGCCGTGACAAACGACAATTTGCCTGAACGATCGATCGACGGTGGAACAGAGAACAGCCCTGGTCGGGAATTCGAGACCGTGACGAAGGCCAATACTGGATCACCGATGCCTCCCAGCGGTGGCAAGTTACCTGCGTAGTTGGCTACTTCCGTGGTGGTAATCCCCAGTTCGCGTTCGTTATCCTCCAAGGCGGTAACGGTTGGCGCGGCTATCGAAAAGTCAGGAAGTCCAGTGCTTCCGATCTGTCCTCCAGTAATGACGACAAAGTCGGTGGTTCCCGACGGAAGGTTCGCAGAGAGCGCATTGCTAGCCAAATCGCGAATGCCATTCAAGACATTATTATTCAGTCGGATGTCATAGCGATTGCTAACGGGTCCGTTGTTCTTTAGCGCTCGCAGGATGATCAAGTTGTTAGTCGCGTTGTACACAAATTCGTAGTCGGTACCGGGAACCAACAGTACCGTGTCCAAACGAACTTGCACGGTAGCGGAGGTCACTGTGTTGTCGTCAATTCCAATGCCTTGATCATCCAACTGGATCACGATCTGCGAAAGCGTGGTAGGCTGGACCGTTACTTCGTTAACCAGCGGATTCAGGTCGAGTCCCAAACCGTCGTTGTCGAGCGGATCGATCAAGCGGGCCGTTGGTCCACGGAAATCGGCGCGCTCTACAGCTCCACGATCTTTGAAGATGTTCGAGCCCAAGCCAGGAGGTGGATCTTGAGCTGGATCATCCAATCGCAATTGATTGAAGCGATCGCGTTCGGGTGCCAAGATTGGCGAAACCGGAATGCCCAGCGGTGAATTGACTGCCACCAAGCTAGGTCGGTCGGCCAACGAGTTCAAGGAACTGTCGATCGCCAGGCTCCCTTGAGCCAGATAGAAGTTACCGAGCAATGCGTTCACGAAGAGTGGATCGGCAGGCTGCAGGACGATGGCGTTTTGCCCAATTGTGCCGTTACTACCATTCCCCTTGAACAAATTGGCACCCACGACGGTAGTACCGGATGTCGCATCAATGGTCAAACCACTGACGGTGTTGGCGATAATGTTATTGATTACGGTTGGGCTGGCATTCTCGGTAATTTGAATCCCCGCACCACTGGCCGTGTCACCACCGTACACCGTATTGTTCATGATGCGACCGAAGGGAACCGACGACAGCGGGAGTGTCCCCGTATTGGCGTCTCCGCTGAAGCGAATACCACCTTGGCCAAAGTTGGCCACGATGTTGTTTTCGATCTTCACGCCACCGGTCAAGCGATCGTTGTTAATCGTCGGCAGATTGCGCACGCCACCAGGCCGCGAAAGACTTCCTCCCGCGTCGCGAGTTCCAGCGTCAACGATGATGCCGAACTGCGACGAATTGGCAACAGTATTATTCGCGATCAAGATTTGACCTTGATCACGGAACAAGTTGCTGTCTCCCAAACGGAACAGTTCTGAGATCAAGCGATCGTTGGTGTCAAACAATTGATAGTGAACAATGTCCGGATTGAGGTTGTCGATAGTCTGCGCATATTCTGTGCCACGCCGCAGTTCGAGCTGATATTGTCCTACCAAAATTTGGCTAGGATCACCTGGATTGGGATTCTGCGGAATGGTGAAGTAATTCGATTGGACTCCCGAATTGGTTACCATTTCACCGCGTTCGGAGAAGCCCACGATGACGTCGTCGATGTAAAAACCTTCAAAGCTATTGTTCTGGCCACGCATATTGTCATTTAGATTTCCAAACGAACTGACGTCCCCAGCTTGGACTCCTCCGGGGCCAGGCAGGGCACCCGCCGTGGAAAAATCAAAGCGGAATTGTAATTGCGCAACGCCTGCATAGTTCGATAGATCTACGCGTGCTTGTCGCCAACCACCCGTGTTGTCGAACAGTTCCTGAACTTGCTGGCGAAAATGCGTTGAAGCCTCGACATTGGGTGAAATGAAGCGTGGCAATTCGCCATCAGTAGCTGTATTGGACAATATCGAATTGTTGGTGGCCAGCAATTGCCATGTGTTACCACCATCGGGTGAAACCAACACTCGCGCACTGTCGCGCATCTGGTTGGTAGTGATCGTATTTTGATTCTCGGTTTCCAAGAAGTAATTGAAATATAGCGTCGGTTTGTCCGCAGCCGCGTAGCCCTGTAGACTGATCGAACGCGTGGCTAGACTTCCCAATGCTCCACCAGGGAAATTGTAATTGTTACTCAACAATGGATTGGCCGACAGATCGCGATGCGTATTCTCGGCCAAGACGCCGTATTGTGCATTGGGGCCATAGGTGATGTAAGCATTACCGGTGTCCGGATTCTGCACCCAGTTCTCGAAGCCAAAGCGGAAGCTGAGACCACCTTGGGTTTCACTGGTCTGGCGCAAATCGGAATTGCTGCCGATATCCTGTCGCCAATTTGCCGATGCGGGGCGCGTGTTGTCGAAGGTGGGATTGATTCCGTGTCCCGCATCGGTACTGCGCTGTTCGGTCGGGTGCCACAAGTTAAAGTCCAGCACAGAGAAGGCCAAGCCAACGGGAGCGGTCCCCAGATTGGCGACCGTGGCTCCACCGCTAAAGACGGGTTGCAACACTCCGCTGGTATTCAAGGCGAACAATTGTCCATTGCTTGCCGTGGCGAACAGGATGTTAGCAAAGGCACCGTTCTGCAAATTCTGGGGACCAATGGCCAATCCGGAAAACTGTGGGCCGATTTGCACTTCATTGCTGGTCTGTCCGGTATTTGCGTTGATTTGATAGAACCAGCCCTGGTTACTCACCCCAAACAGCACACCGCCCACAAAGGCCATGCCCGTGGTGCGACCTAGTGGGCCGAAGGTTGGTGAGGTAATCTCTCCGCTTCGTCCCCAGGGCTGACCTTGGACTACGGCCGCCGAGCCACTATTGGGATCGGCCCGATAGAGTGTCGAACTGGTGGAATCGACCCCTGGCCCGCGACGTGCGCCTATCACCGAATAGAACAAATCGTATTCCGCTACGTTACTCGTACGACGCCATGCTAACGCGTCGATACCAGGCGAAGTCAATTCTTCAAAGTTCGGTGGAACGGTGGCAGGAACGATATCGGGAATTCCATCGGTGCCAATGACTGTTTGGGCACCGGTCGCCGGATCGAGTTCTACCAATTGTCCGGCAGTATTCTGACCCGGTGCGCCCCCTAACCCTTGGACCATGAACAGTCGACCGTCAGAACGCATCACCAAATCACCCGGGGTCCGTGCGGGGCCATTAACCGGCAAATTACCTACGTTTGTCCACTGCGTGCCTGTAAAAGGGTTAACCGTCTTGAGTCCATTGGTCCCACCTTGGGCCGTGTACAGCACCACGTCATTCAGGGTGAATGGGACCACATTGGTCGACAGATTGATGGCGCTACTAATATTAAATAGCGACGAAGTGGGGGGAATGGGGACAGCCGCGTTCAGCGAGCCAGACGTATAGCCTTCAAAACCAATATGATCTTCGGCGATACGTTGTAACGATGAAATCGGTTCCAAGCGCACCAGTGTGTTCGAAGCGCCACCGGTGAAGGTGCCGTTGAGCGCTGTAGGCAACTGCGAATTGGAGGATACAGCCACGTAGTAAGTCGTGGTACTACCTGGCACACCCGCTGGCAATTGCACACTGCCGATGAAAGCATCCTGAGTACCAAAGCTACCGCGCGACAAATCAGCAGTATCGGAACCTTGTCCAGGACGCGGTAGATCGTCTTCAATGTTTGAATCGCGACTGACCAGGATCAGATTTCCGGCCGCGTCAAATACCGACAGGACCGTATTGGGGCGTGCGATACCATCGGCATAATCGATATCAAAAATCGTGGCAAACGATTTGCCGCCATTATTGAAGCCACCAATCGACTGAATCAAATCGTAGTCGAGTTCGAAGCGATACCAATCGACGTCGGTTGAGCTCGACAAGTTGCCCCCCACGCTGAGCGTGTTGCGATCGGTGGTCAGCAGATTGCCCAGTGGTTGAGCCGCCCCCAGACTTTCATTACCTGCCCGCGTTTCCACCGACTCGCCAATCAGCGGCGAATGGCTCGGCAGACCAATAACTTGGATGCCGTTGGTCGCAAAGCGAATATCCGCGCCACGAATGAAAGAACCAGGCTTCTCATCCACTTGCCGCAAGCGAATCTGTAGCTTGTAGTCGCCGCGTGTCAAACCGCCGTTGATATTTTCCAAATCGCCCGCCGCCGGATTGCTCCGCACTCGCACGAAGTAGGTATTGGTCTGGCCCGTTACACCCGGCAAACGGACACGCATGCCCGCGTCTCGAGGCGTAATCGAATAGAAGTCGTGACCTAAGTACGACGCTTTGATCAACGGCAGGGCTGAACCGGATAGATCGTTAATGGAATCGCCACTGGAACGAGCCAAGACGGTTCCCGTAGCGTCAATCAATTCCAAAATGCTATCCAGCGCCATGCTGGTTTGATCGAGATCGAAGTAAACTTCTGTCCCGGCAACACCTGAGAAGCTGTAAATGTCCATGTCGCGACTGTTATCGACGCTGATATTGCCGTGGACCTCAAAGCCCAAGCGGCGGTTGACGTCGCCAGACTTCTCGTTGGGTGCCAAGTTACCTAAAAACTGTGCATCGGCGGGAATGCGATTGGAGTCGACCGACCCGCTGAAGGCCGGTTCACTCTCGCGCGACAACGACACATTGCGGTCGTTGCTCAATCGATCCAGCAGGATGCCGCTCCAATCCCCGGCCGTCCCAGTGCTGGGGCCATTGTTATTCGTATCTCCCAGCGGCTGACCTGCCACGTCAATGCCCGCAGTGGCCGTGTCATCAGCCAACGAAGTCAATACGACCGGACGACCACTGGCACCAATGTAGATCGAGCCACCGATGCGGTCGTCGATATCCAGCAGCGTGCCGTTGGCAGTGAAGCCCGCATTGGCTCCAGCTAGTTTGACGACCAAGCTTTCGCTCTCGCTACTGAGCAAGTGCAAGCCGCTGAAGGTGTGATGATTCAACACGGAAATTTCGCCGCGCAAGATGTGCGCGATATCGGTGTCATCCCACACCGATTCCGTGGTAAGCACGGCGCTCCGCACTTCCATACCATTAAAGGTATTGTTCTGCAGGCGGTTCAAACGCACGAGTGGTCCATAGTTGTCGGCGAATTGGTCAAAGCTATCTCGCGTGCCGGTCGATCGCCCTGGATCGGGATGCCGCACCGCTTGTAGCGAATTGGCATTGATGTGAATCACCGTCCCGACGTTGTCGCGGAACACATTGTTGACGATGGTCGGCTGCGCACCACGCACAAAGACCGTCGCGGCCGCGTTGGTTCCGCGGCCATTGCGATTGGTCGTGCTGGTCCCCGCCGCGTTGTCGCGAATAATGCTATTTGTAAGACGCACATCAGCTTGATGGATTTCGAGCGCATTGAAATTATCAAAGCCACCTTCAATCGGAGTCAAACCACCGGCATAGTTGATCAACACATGATCCAAACTTCCGAGCGCGGTGGCGTTGAATACCAAGCCGCCCCATTGCCCTGGCGCGGGGCTGGTAGCCGAACGATCATTCTTAGTATCAAACGATCCCGAACCGCCGAAAGCATCGTTGGTCAGCGTTGTAAAGACAATCGGATCGGCAGCGGTCCCCTCGGCAATTAATTGTCCACCGAGCAAGGTCTCGATCCGCGCACCAGCCAGCTTAACAATCACACCGGGATCGATCTTCAAGCTACCGTCGAGCCGCGCTTTAATAACTCCTGTGATCGGATCCTTGATCGGACCGCCAGGCGTAGCCTCAATGGATAGATTTTCGGTCAATACGTGAACGATGTCGGTGTCATCCCACCGAGACGGAATGGAAATCTTATCGACCGTGGCACCGAGCTGGGTGCGAATGCGGACGAACAGGCCGTTGATACTATTGTCGATGACCAAGTTAGAATGCACATCTGGCCCAAGCCTACCATCGGCGTCGCTGAAGCTAGCCGGATCAGCTGAAATGGCCGCATCGGCACTGCGTCGAATCGTGTTGTTCGAGATCGAAGGGCGTGAACCGATCAAGTGAATCGGGGTGAACGTATCTTCCACCGAGCCCACCAACAGCTTGCCACCACCACTTACAATTGTGGCATTGTTGACCCAGTTCAGGAAAATTCCTTCGCGCTCCGAATCGGAATCGGCGCGGAAGACCAGACCACCCCAATCGCCTTGATTCGGTGCTCCACCGGGACCATCCGAATCTCCACCCACTGTGTCATTGCGATACGAGTAGAACGAGACTTGATTGTTCGGTTTTCCAAGAATCTGCAAAGCACCGTGACTGCGATTGACACCCGCCAACGAAGTACCCACGTCGAAGTTTGCAGCGCGTAGCTTGAACAGCGCGCCCGCATCGACCATCACAGTGACGCCTTGCGGAACTTGCAATGTCGCTCCATCTGTGAGAGTAATGTTGCCGTCCATGCCTAGTAGATACGGACGATTGTCTGCCAGCGTCTGCGGATTACCATCGGTGCCGCCATTACCCAAGATGCGAATCAAACTGGGTGAGCGTAGCAAACTGGCGGAGCCGCTGGCGTCGACCAAGGCGGTACCATTGATGCGCACGCTGCCATTGGCCGAAGTAGCGGTAACATTCAAAGCAGGCGCATTGGGCGTTCCCGTCGCGGCGACCGTCGCGGTGATGGCCGCAGCCACTGCGTCGGCCAACTGCTGACCACTCATATTCGCAGTAAAGGTCACGGCCACCGAACTGGGGCTGACAAATCCATTGTCATCGAATTCAAAGCGGACCTTAGGATTGAGTCCATCGCTGATTTCGAACGACTCGCCATCCTTGAGTCCAGCGGCACCATCCCGCGGCATATTCAGCGTTGAACGGGCAAGTTCCGTTGCCGCGAAAATGTTATCCAACGGCGCTGCCAGCGTGCCATTGCCGTCGACGCCAGAGGTCGTGTCGGCCATCTTATCGACGAATATCGTAGGACCGCTCTCAAAGTAGAAATCAAACTTTCCACCCGGTTTGCCATCTGCGTCACCATCTAAGGCCACACTGTCCGAGTCGACAATCGTATCGACAATATTGGGAGTGAAGCTGAGTTTCAGCTCATAGTCACCCTGCGATGTACCACCAAAACCGGTATCAGAAATGGATGGGTCCTGACTGCTATTGCCGGATGCACTGACGTCGATGTAGTACGTGCCTCGCTGCAATTGCAGGTGCAGGTAAGAGTCGTTGCTGAAGTAGTCGTCATTGCTTGCAACCAATACTCGTTTGCCTGGAGCCGTTTCGCGATAGATCGCGATGACCGTGTCCAGCAGACTCGCGTTGGGAGCAATGCGTTCCGCGTAAGTTTCAGCGGTGAACATGCCATCTTCGTTCAAACTGAATTTGTACAAGTCCTGATCGAGCGAAGCGGGTTTGTGCAAGAACTTGCCGTGGATCAAGTCGGCATCACCTGGGAAAACGGGCTCGCCTGGCGGAAAGGCAGTACCACCACCCTGAATTGTCAAATTGGGGAGATCATACGCATGCCCCAAGCCCAAGCTGTGCCCGATTTCGTGCATGGCGGTTTGGAACCAGCCACCACCGTACTCGGAATTACCCCAGTTCTCGGCAGCGTCCATGATGACTCGCCCAAACAGACTCCCTTCGGAAATACCAGCCACGCCACCGGGACCGCCAGGTACCGTCGGATCGATGGCACGCAAGTCACCGGTGACTACTGTGAGACCTTCGTTGACGGTTTCGATGAATTGAATTCCCAAATGCTGCGAGTACATTTCAAACACTTCGCGAGCGCGTTGTTTTTGATTCTCGGTGATGGCATTGACCGCAGTGGCTCCTGACGGGAGCGTGCCGTAGTTATCTTGGAAGTTGTAGTGCGCGGTGAGGATAGCGGAGCCGGACGGACCGCTGACGCCTGTTCCCAATAGCGATAGCGCCTGAGCTGCGTTGAGGCGACCACCCGAGACGCTGGAGCCAGTTAAATTCGGAAGTGGGTCGGCACCCAATAGGATCGCCGATTTCAACTGATCGACGCTCGCCGCTGGATTGAAGCCAGCCAGGAGCGCTACTACGCCAGCCACATGGGGCGAGGCCATCGATGTTCCAGTGTTGAGCCCATAGCCACCACCCAGCGTTGTGCTCAAAACATTCACACCCGGTGCCGCGATGTCGACGCTGGTGATTCCGAAATTCGAGAAGCCAGCCTGTTGGTCCCGGTCATCCGTGGCTCCCACCGCAATGATTCCGTCCAGGTTGTAGGACGATGGATAGTGCGGAAGCACATCATTATCGAGGGCAAGTCCCGTAAAAGGGTCTCCGTTACCAGAAGCTGCTACAAAGGGGACACCGGCTGTGATACTGGCAGCGATCGCATCCATCGTCGCTTGTGAGAAGCCTGCGCCTCCGTAGCTGTTATTGCTGACAACGATGTTAATGCCATAGACCGTCTTCATGGTCACGATATAGTTCAGCGCTTGGATCACCGCCGAATCGGGAATACCGCCAAACGCATTGCCCACCTTGAGGGCCATGATCTTCGAATTCCAATTGACACCCGTAACGCCTAGCCCATTGTTTCCCACCGCCGATGTAGTACCAGCCACGTGCGTCCCGTGGCCATCGTTGTCCATTGGATCGGTGTCCTGTTCACCGGGATCGATGCCGTAAATGTCATCAATGTAGCCATTGCCGTCATTGTCGATGCCGTCGAAAGCGATCTCGCCGGGGTTGACCCACATGTTGGCCCGCAAATCGGGGTGGTTGTAATCGACACCACTGTCCAGGATGGCAATGACCGTTTGATTAGAACCAGTGAATGTATCCCAGGCTTCCGGCAGATCGATATCGGCGTCTAGAGTACCGCCGGTTTGACCTTGATTGTCATAGTGCCATTGTTGCGGGAACTGAGGATCA
>JBGSJL010000330.1:0-9446 GCA_041741955.1 Pirellulaceae bacterium
GAGCCCACATCCATTAAACAACTGAATCACGCCCAAATACATCCAACACAAGCGATTACAGTACACTGACGCTCCGTGAGCGTTACATCTTGCTGCGAAACACCTTGCGGCGTCTAGAGCAATATGGGACAGTCCAATTAAACTTAAACTTAAACTTCAACTTCAACTTCAACTTCAACTTCAACTTCAACTTCAACTTCAACTTAATAAAACGAGTTTAAGTTGCAGTTCAAGTTCTGGTTTAAGTGAATTCCTTAGCCGTTGCCAGCGGCACAGGTCCATGTGCAGCCTACAAATCGTCGTCGTCTTCGAAATCCGGATGAAGTGGATCGTCGGGATCGAAGAAAAAATCGCCTAACCCCAAGGGCAACATATTACTGCCCAAGTCAAGCGACTTTCTTTCAGCCAAGGCTTCTAGATTGACCGCGTCTTCCCCCAAGCAGCGCTCGAGCGACTCGCGCCACGCGGCGTCTTTGCTAATCGGGTGCTCGGGGTCTTGGGATAATCGCTTGAGCGCGTAGCGCAGTAAGTTGAGTCCGTCGCGAGCCGAAAAGTCGAGCTGCAAGTCGTGCGAACGCTGTAGGAATTCGACCGTCATGGCCAACATATCTGCCTCCGCGAACGGCAGGTGGTACTGAAGGATAGCCAATTCGTCTTGGCGATTTGGAAATCCAAGTGGCAGGGTGGGCTGTAGACGGCTGAGAATATAATCGGGAATCTCATAGGTCGAATCGTCTTGATTCATCGTCACCGCGCTGCGGAAATCTCGGTGAGCAGGAATCACAATCCCAGCCACAATCGACTCGACGTATCGCCGTTGGTCGTAGAGCGGTGCGAGACTGGCCCATGACTTTTCGTTCATGCGATTGCCCTCGTCCAGCACACAGACGCAACCGCGAATCATGGCGGTAACCAGTGGCGAGGCGTGATAGGAAATCGTCCCCTGTTGGCTCAGCACGGGTGTCACTAGCAAGTCTTCGGGTCGCGTATCGGCCGTGCATTGAAACACATAGAGATCTTGTTTGCGAGTCGCTGCAGCGGCCATGGCCAAGGCTGTCTTGCCAATACCTGGCACGCCGACCAGGCGCGGTGTGAGTGGCAAGTCCATCTCATCGACAACCAACCAACACGCCAACAATTGTTTGAGCACTTCACGTTGGCCAATCCACTGGGCGCGATTGTCCATCGGCGACGCTAGCTTGAGTCGCACGCCGTCAATTTCAACTGTGTCCAGACTCATGGAGAAGACTGCTTGATATTTAAGTGCCAACGTCCCGCGATCGAATGCCAGCGGAAGATATCAATTTAATCCTTTGCAATCGCTACGCCAACCCGCCTGAGAGTTCGTGTCTCAATCGAAGGCGCCATGCAGGTACCACTTGGCGGTATTTAAATCGCGATAAAGCCACCAGCGGCTGCCCTGGGCTGTGGTGGCGCAATAATAATCGCGGCGGGCGCTGGGGCCGCGCCACCACCCGCTTTCCAATCGCTCCGGTCCGACAGAATCGATGACTTGTAGCCAAGCACCGGAGTGCAGGAAGGATTTAGGACAGGCGGCAGTGCCCATGGCGGTGGAGCCCGCCACTTGGATCTCCAGTGGCGGTGAAAACAAGTGGGTGGGGCGGCGCTGCGGATCGTCGTAGGCGGGTTCGGCGCGATTGCGGGCCAAACGCGAACTGAGTTTGCGGATCGTATCCTGCTGGCTACCGTCCTGGCGACGACCGGTCAGCGGTTGTAGCGTGCAACCCAATTCCGGTTGAGCTTCGCGTCGGACTTGGGCACTTAACACTTGCTTGCGTCCGAGGCGACCGCTGAGCGTATCCACGAGCCGGGCTAGTTGTTGGCGATTGGCCGTTTCGCCCAACTCAAACAAATCGGCTTGCCGCCATTGCAGTGGAGCGGTCAATGTGGCTTGGAGACTCAGGCGCCAGAGTTGCGATCCGCGAGCCGTTCGCAACTGCTGTTCTAGTTGACTAGTGAGCAGCATTTCCAAGTGTCCGGCTTCGCAACTGGGGCGATAGAGCCCCAACTGCATCACCAGAGGTGGCGATTGCACCATGTCCAGCCGACACACGATTCGCAGAGCTCCCTCGCCACGCCGGTTGAGTCGTTCGGCCAGTTGTCGACTCAGCCGCCGCACCAATTCTTCGATGGTTGGACGATCTAAGGTTGGATATTCGAGGGTCTGTTCGAGCTGCCAGTCCGGCGAGCTGTGCAGCGTGACGATAGGCTCGCGCTGACGTCCTGCGGCTTGGTCCCAGCGCAACAGGAGGTGGTCGCCCAATCGCGTCGCCATACCCGCCCGAGGCAGTTTGTCGAGTTGCCCGATCGAGCGAATACCCAAACGGCGCAGCGAGCCAATCGTCTCCGTTTCCAACCGCAGGCCTGCCAGCGTCAGAGAGGCGATGGCCGCTGCGTCGCCCGCCAACTCGGCGCGGCTGTAGCGACAGCTCGGAATGTGCGGAGTGGGCTCGGGAGTGTCGGCGGGTGGTACAAGTCGCGTTTGGTAGTTGGCCAGCGCCCAAGCGGCACCAATGCTGCCCGCCAATCCCAAGCAGCCAAAGTAGTTTTGGGCGCGCAACCACTGACTCACTTGCTCCAGCATTGAGTTCTCACCGCCGAACAGGTTGCAAATACCGGTAACGTCCAGCAGTAGGCATTCGGGTTGATGCAAAGTGCGTCCAGCCCACATTTTTTTATCGAGTTGCTCGAGGCCGACGATCGGGCTGAATTGCTGAGCCTGTTCGGCCAGGTGGCATAGCCCTTCGATGTCTTCGTCGGGTTCATGCAGGCGGATTTCGGTATCGACCAGCGCGGTAGCTTCGCTGAGGCGCATCGCTGGGCGAATGCCCGCGCGACGACCCGCCAGATTGACCGCCGCAACGACCAACCCGCGCCGCGCGTCGCGCATCGAGAGAGTGAGTGGGCCGCTAGCCAGCTTCGGCTCGACGGCTCCGATGCGCTGTATGGGCCAGTTGGGAAGCCAGATGCAGAGTACTCTCGGCTGCGACTGCAACTGCAACTGCAACTTGCGCTGGGGCTGCAACTCGGGCTGCGATTTTATGGGAGGGCTGTAGGGTTGTGCTGGAGGTTTCATCGCCATGTTTCTCGCTTGGGACGACTTGGGGGCTGGCCTGCTGCAACTTGCCTGTCAACGGATCGATCTGAAGCCAAAGGCGGCTACCCGCTTGCCCTCCGCGGGCTCGAGCCAACTGGACTTGGATTTTCCGCCGACCTGTCGTAGCCTGGCTTAACTCCGGTTTTACCAGCCACTGGATTTCAGCCCAACTGGGTTTTCGCAGCGCGGCTGAACTGCGCAGAACCAAGGCGCGTCCCTGGCCATGCTCGGCGGCCAATTGCAGTCGCCGAGCGGCCCGATCGTCGAACAATTCGAGCTCCGACACCACGGCGGCAACCGCTTGAGTGCGTAGCGCTTGATCGACGGCCCATAGCGCATCGGCATGAGATTGCGGGCGGACAAAAACAACTTTTGCCAGATCGATTCCCTGGCTGGCCAGAGCGGGCGGATAGATGTGCTGCAGCGTGTCCACTACGACCAAAAATCCCTTTGTCGTTTGCATGGCTGCGGATGCAGCCGCCCATACTAGAGTGCACGCTCCACAGGCCGGCGCGGTTCGCAAGTATTCCACCACACTACCCGGCGCATACCCGCCGTGCGGCAACAGCGCATCCAGCTCAGTGCAACCCGCGCTGGTGACCTGCAGGGTTGCCCGCGAGCGAGCACCGCCTTCGAGCTGCTGAATTTCTCGAGCGAGCTGTTGCAATACCTCCAGTTGCACGGTGCCCGCGTCGTGGAGCTTTCCAGTCGAACTAGAAGCAAGGCCCCCGAAAGAACTAGTTGATCGATCTCCTGCGGCGGGACGCTGGCTGAGGCGAACTTGATTTGGACTGCGGTGCAACATGTGGCAGCTTCCCCGGTGCTTTTGTGGGCTTCCATTCTAGCAAATGCTATCATTAGCGGCTTTATTGGAGAGCTGCCTCGTGGCTTCCTCGTGGCGCTGACCAGCGATCCAATAAAACACTGGTGCCTGTTGTTGCAGCGCTCCCAGACACCTTCGGTCACTGGTAACCAAAAATGTTGAAATTTTGTAAATGAAAAAAGGAAGTTGGTAAAAAACGGTCACAAACGCGGTAATTCACAGTTCGTTGCTGGCGGTAAAGCCACGGAAACTGGCCCAGAAGGGTTCACGCATGTCGTCTTTCTTGAAATATGTAGTCTTGGTCATCCTGCTGTTAGTCGTATTTGCGATCATCTGGATCCTCCGCGATGGACTGACCAGCCGTCGCAGCGGCGGATTTTCAGGATTTGGTCGCACCCCACCGCCTAACTTGCGAATACAGCCACAGATACCTACGATTGGCGAGTCCTGAACCGCCGGGGCCTCGCTAACGAACTCGGGAGTCGTCCTAAAACTTGTTATTCACCACTTTTGCGATCGCGCTGCTCCTACTAGCGGCTCTACCAGCGTGGATGGTCTATCGGAACTTGCCCTGGTTCCATCGCGCGGCCAGCGGCCCGCCCACTGGTCCCTGTTCTATTTCGATCTTGATTCCAGCACGCAATGAAGCAACGGGAATCGCCGACGCGGTCAACTCAGTGCTAGCCAATCCAGATGTCGGGATCGAGGTCATCGTGATGGACGACTACTCGACCGATCGCACCGCCGAGATTGTCGCGGACATCGCCAGTCGCGATGCGCGCGTGAAACTTGCTCGGGCACCCAAACTCCCTCAGGGATGGAACGGCAAACAACACGCGTGTTGGCAACTGGCTCAGCTTGCCACGCACGACTGGCTGATTTTCATGGACGCAGACGTCAGGCTGAACGCTTCGGCGCTGGCACGACTGGCAGCGGAGCAACAGAACACTCAAGTCGCCCTGCTGAGTGGCTTTCCAAAGCAAGTGACCGTGACGCTGCCGGAAAAGTTATTGGTGCCAATGATGTACTTTGTACTGTTAGGCTACCTGCCGCTCGACCAAATGCGATCCAGCCTCAAGCCAGCGTTTGGCGCGGGCTGTGGACAGCTCTTCTTCACGCAGCGACAGGCCTATCTGCAAGCGGGCGGACATGCGGCCATTCAGGCCTCGCGGCACGATGGATTGCAATTGCCACGCGAGTACCGTCGCCATGGCCTTACGACCGATGTGATTGATGCCAGCGATCTGGCTAGTGTGCGGATGTACTCGGATTGGGGCAGCGTGCTCAATGGCGTGCAAAAAAATGCGACCGAAGGCATTGCCAATTCTAAGTTGATCGTGCTCTTTTCCGTGTTGCTGCTGGGGGCATCCGTGTTGCCCGTGTTATCGTTAGCGCATGCGATCTTTTATGGTTGGCCGCAGAGTGCGACGCTAGTGCTAACTCTGGCAAGCCTATTGAGCTTTGTGCCTAGGGCGTTGATCGCTCGGCAACTTTCGCAATCTTGGTTGGGTGTGCTTTTGCATCCTGTCGCCGTGGCGATTTTCGTAGCTTTACAGTGGACTGCATTCCTGCGCGAAAAGCTTGGTCTCGCCGCGATCCGTTGGAAGGGGCGATCCTAACTGGACAGAGTGTAGCTGGACGCTGTCCAAACAGGCGGGTACTTACTGCGCGGGATCTGCCTGTGCAGAACCTTCCAAATCTGGCGAGCGTAGGTTGGCGGCATCCCCGAGCAGTTGCCGAATGAAATCAACCTGCGGATCGTTGCGGGACAGTACTTTCTTGGTCGATAGGAAATCAGCCAAGTAGCGTTGCTGCTCGGTGTGTTCGGGGACTTTGAAGCGATCGCCTTTTTGAAGAATGGGCAGGTACTCGGGCATCGAGCCGAAGTTCCGCGTGCCGGCAACTTGACATGGAAACCAATGCCCAACGCCAGCTTGATCCTCCAGATAGAATTCTGGGTAGCAATGGTTGGGAATCCAAACACAGCGAGCCGGCACCCGCGCCGCGCGGCACAGCGCGACAAACGTGCTGGTCATTTCTTCACAGTCGCCCGTTTTGTCGCGAACGGCTTCGCGAACCGTCTTCAAATCACCGCGAGTGTAGGTGATGTTTTCGCGAACCCAATCGTAGAGTAGCTCTACTTTTTTCCAATCCGTCAGCGGTTCTGTCGCCTCGATTTCGCGGACGATCTTTTTGATTTCAGAACTATTCGCCTCGATGTAGGGACTGTTCGACATAAAAGCCGACACATCGCGCGGTAAGCGCTTGGGGATTCTGAATTGGAGCGTATCTTCCGGGCCGATAATGTGGCTCTTCTCGATGCGTACTTTGAAAGTAGCCTCGACAACCGAGTTGGCGGGGATCATCTGAGCAAACAACAGCAATTGACGATTACCACCCGGCAGTTCGCGAAATTCGCTTTTCAAAGGCGCTGGCACGTTGGCCTCGACAATCTCCACCTTTTGTTCGGGCCAAGGCGTTGGAAACACCGTCGTCGCCAATGTACCGAGCATATTTCCGTCGGGCGCAGTCACACGCACGCCGATCATCATTTCGATTGTCTTGGGCGCGATGAATTGCAGCGGTTCGACAGCCGCTTCGGCCACTTGCTCAGGCTCAACTGACAATGCGGCGCTAGCTCCGTCCTGCGTTGGTGGCTGAGCGTGGGCTTGGCCAAGTTGACCTGTAACGAGACTATAAACCGCTAGAGCGGCGATCATCGTTGAGCGGTACACGAAAAATCGTGAGAGCATAGCCTTAAGTCCAGTCGCGCAGCGTAGAGCTGCAAAGGTGTGACATGCGAGCCGTAGGAGCAGAATTGCTATTATCGCTGATACCTAGCCACAATGCAAAAAACGAATGGCGGTCTCTCCCCCCGAAGATACCGCCACGCGTTGGGTTTTGAATCAAGGCCGATCGGCTGTTTACGGGTTGGCTGGCAGAGTTCGCATCGTTGGGCTGTTAATGATTCCCTGTCCGGAATACCCATTGTTGATGATTCCACCTTGGTCGACGGCACCGTAGTAGCCGGTGTCGCCGATGATTTCACCACTGTATTGATCGCTGCTCATGACGCCGCCGATGTCCGAACTATATCCGGCGGACGTGCCGCAGTTGGTGCAGCCACTATCATACGAAGCTGGCATCGCGGGCGCACCCGTTCCACAACTGCTTCGGCATGGCGCGCCACGAAACAGAGGCAACCACCCATGGCCACAACCGCTGGCCAATACCACTAGTCCAAGCAATGCAATCTTTCTCATTTTCTTTCCCCTAACACAAATTCTCACTAATCGGCAGATTCCAATTTAACCCGCAGAAACTTAACTCACGGCCAACGATGTGCAAACGAAACATGATGATTTTCTTCAACATCGCATTGCAATCGCGCAACTCGACTAGCGACATTTAGGGTTGCAACCATTGCACCGTCGTTCGCATTCATAGAACCGTCAAAGATAGGTTCATCGTCGTGGTTAAGGTCCGCAGAATGAGTAGTTGTAGCGACGGGCGAAGTTATCACAGGGTTGCGGCAAGCGCAAAGACGATTGAAGTTGCCACCCGCTCGTGCCGATGTGGCCAATACGTATCGCTCGTTCTAGAACGCTAGTCGCGCCACAATTAGAGACAAACGATTCACGACCATTGACGAGTGCTTTCCGTGTACGCCGTCCACATCTGGAAAATAGCGATTCGATCCGGCAGATTGCTAGAGTGCCTGCTGGCTTGCTACCTAGCCATGGCGTCGAGCACACTCCGCGCCCAAGCCACGCTGCGAACCGGCGACGCATTCTGGCGGTTCAGCTCGCGGGCGTTACCAGATTGCCCAGCAACCAGTGGCCTGCCTAACTTCACAGTGCATCAGCTCGGCTCCGACGGTTGCCAGTGGACACAGCGCAGTCAGGAAGAATTGCTGGCACTCCTGTACACGGCCAATGCACCGCGCATCGTAATATATGTCCATGGAAATTGGATGTCGCCCGAAGTTGCCCAGCAGCGAGCCTGGATTGTCTATCGTAAACTGGTCCAGTCGGTTGACTGCGAACCGATCTGCTTTGTCGCTTACACGTGGCCCAGCGAGCGGAGCGAAGGTTTTGCTCGAGATATTGTTGGTAAGAAGTCGCGGCTCGATACGGACTCCTTTTACTTGGCCAAACTCGTGTCTAGCTTGCCCAGCCAGTGCCCGCTGGGTCTCATTGGTTACAGTTTTGGTAGTCCCGTTGTCTGTGGGGCACTACATCTGCTCGGTGGTGGTCCGCCGTTGGAGCGAGGTACCAGCGCGGTCCAATGCGATCTACAGCCGGTGCGGGTAAGTCTCATTGCACCTGCCTTCGATCGTACCTCGCTGGCGGCGGGCGGTCGCTATAGTCTTGCGCTCAGTCGAATCGACAAGCTGGTGAACACTTACAATTCGGTGGATCCAGTCCTCAAGCGATTCCGCTTTTTCGATAGAGACACTTCGCCTACGGCGGCAGGATTCGCGGGGATCTTACAGCCGCGAGTTGATAGTCCGCTTCAGTCGCACTTTAAAATCGAACAATATGATTGTTGCTGTATTGGCCGTACCCACGCGGAATTAGACTACATGACATGTCCAGCGGTGATCCGCTCCCTTAAAAATGCAGTGGGTTTGTGAAAGTAGCTTCATGCACGAATCGTTGGCTTGGACGCGAGGCGCATGGCAGCCGCTGACGGAAACCAAACTAGCTCTGGATGATGTGGGCGTGCTGCAAGGTGTCGTAATGGTCGATCGCCTGCGGACGGTCCACGGCGGGCCATCGGATAGTCCAGCTCACGTGGCTCGACTGCGAAGCAACTGCCAAGCCATCGGAATTGCTTGGCCAGCCGCACTGGAACTCGAAGAGCTCCAAAGCCAGTGCGCTACACTCAATCGTAAGTTTTTTGGCGACAAAGATTTTTCAATCGTTTCTATCATCACACCCGGGCAAATCGGCAGCGCTACCCCAACGCCGACGGTGATTGTCCACGCGGCGGGCATTGACTGGTCAAAACTTGATAGTTGGTATACCTATGGCCAGCATCTGATCATCCCAGCCACTCGCAATGTTCCAAATGCGTGTTGGTCGCCTGCGCTCAAGACGCGTGCTCGACTGCAGTACTATCTGGCCGATCAAAGTGCCGCGAACAGCCAGCACGCACATGCGGGCGCGGTATTGCTCGATCTGCATGGGAATCTAACGGAGACGGCGCAAGCAAATGTCCTGATTGTCGAGAATGGCAGTTGCCTGATTTCGCCGCCAGAAGCCTCGATACTGCCGGGTATCAGCCTTCAACGAACGCTTCGCCTAGCTCGCGAGATTGGTTTGCACGTCAGCTTTGAGCCCATCTCGGTTGCGCGGGCTGGCGAGGCGGAGGAGATCGTGTTGTGTGGTTCGACTGGCTGCCTATGGTCGGCACACAGCTTGGACGATAAAATCCTGCCCACGGCAAATCGAGTCGACGGGATCGCTCGGCGGCTGGCACAAGCATGGATGGCAGATATCG
>JBGSJL010000331.1:0-5091 GCA_041741955.1 Pirellulaceae bacterium
GGCGGCGGCGGATTCGGCGGTGGCGGTAGTCCGTTCGGTGGCGGCGGGTTCGGTGGACGCGGCGGCGGTGGCGGGCCTGGTGGTGGTGGTGGGCAACAGGGCGGTGGCGGTCGAGGAGGTAACTAATGGTAATGTTCGAAGCGGGTGAAATCCTAGTCCGGCGTGGGCTGCTCGAAAGCGGTCAACTCGAAAAACTCCGCGCGCAGTCGTTGGGTGGCCGCGAGTTGGTCGGGGCAGCTATCGGGCAGGGTTTCGTGGAAGAAGAACCCGCCTTGAGGGCGCTGGGTGAAGAACTCGGTATGGAGTTCGTCGATTTGCGCAATGCCGAAGTCGATTTGGATGTAGTCAAGAACTTTCCGCAGAAACTAATCTATCGCCATTCGCTATTTCCGCTCAGCCGCACCAATGGCTCGTTGACACTGGCGACCAGCGATCCGCTGGACGTCTACGCGCTGGACGAAGCCAGCGCTGCTACGGGATTAACAATCATTCCCGTTGTAGCCGAAAAAGGCGAAATTGCGCGGCTGATGAAAAAGCACTTGGGCGTCGGCTCTGAGACTGTCGAAGGCCTGATGGCTGCCCGCGAAGACGACGAAGTGCAATTGCTCGAAGACCTCGAGACCGACGGCAGCGAGCTGAGCGAGATGGCTCAGGAAGCATCGGTGGTGCGACTCGTGAACGAAATTCTGGTGGAAGCGGTCGACTCGAGGGCCAGCGACGTTCACGTAGAATCCCAGTCGGCTGGAATTGTGGTGCGCTATCGCATCGATGGTATTTTGCACGATCAACCCGTTCCACCGGAGATCAATCGCTTCCAAGCGGCGATTATCAGTCGCTTGAAGATTATGGCTCGCTTGAATATTGCCGAAAAACGCTTGCCGCAAGACGGGCGCATCAAGTTAAAAGTACACGGGCGCGAGATCGATATTCGTATGTCGGTCATCCCGATGATCCACGGCGAAAGCATGGTCATGCGTATCCTCGATAAGGGCTCGATGAAGTTTGACCTCCAGGGTCTAGGTATGGACAAACATACCTACGGCATCTTCAGTCAGTTGATCCGTCTGCCGCACGGTATCGTGCTGGTCACCGGACCGACAGGTTCGGGTAAAACAACCACGCTCTACAGTTCGCTGCTGGAAATCCGCAGTCCAGAAAACAAAATTATCACGACCGAAGATCCCGTTGAGTACCAGCTCGATGGCATCAATCAAATTCAGGTTCATGCCAAGATTGGTTTGACGTTTGCAAACTCGCTGCGAAGTATTTTGCGTCACGATCCGGACGTGGTACTGGTCGGCGAAATTCGAGATCAAGAGACGGCAGAAAACGCCATTCAAGCCTCGTTGACAGGTCACTTGGTGTTTAGCACCCTGCACACCAATGACGCGGCTGGTGCGTTTACACGTATTGTCGACATGGGTATCGAGCCCTTCCTAGTATCCAGTACGGTCGAAGGCATCATGGCTCAGCGCTTGCTGCGCAAGTTGTGTACCTCGTGCAAGCAAGCCTACACACCGCATCGGGAAGATCTGCCCAATGACTTTCCTTGGGAATCGCTGGCTGGTCAACAACTCTACCGAAATGTTGGCTGCCGCACATGTCGCAGTGTGGGTTACATGGGGCGAATGGGCATCTACGAATTGCTGGTTACCAACGAGGAGATCAAGACATTGGCCCACGATCGCGTGAGTACCTGGGCCATCAAACAGGCCGCCTTGAATGCGGGCATGCGAACTCTGCGAATGGATGCTTGGGATAAGGCCATTGAAGGCCGCACCAGTGTCGAAGAAGTGCTCCGCGTTACCAAGGGCGATCGCCTCTCCTAAATCATGCCAGAATTTGCTTACGTGGCGCGCGACTTAAGCGGGCACAAAAAATCGGGAATTTTGACGGCCAACAGCCAGCATGATGTGCTGGGCATGTTGGACAGTATGGCCCTGATGCCCGTCGAAATCAAAGTGGCCAAAGCGGCGGGCGAAATGCGGGCCCGGCGGGTCAGCGGTCAGGTTATGGCCAACGCCTACAACCAGCTCGCGTCTCTGCTACGCAGCGGTGTTCCATTGCTGAGGGCATTGACGGTCATGAGCAGCCAAGCCAGCAAGCCCGCGCTCAAGGCCGTGCTGGAGGAGGTCAAAGCCAAAGTCGAAGAGGGTGAACCGCTGCCCGAAGCCATGGCGCGGTTCCCACGCGTGTTCAACGACATGGCCGTCAACATGACGCGGGCGGGAACCGAGGGTGGCTTCTTAGAGGACGCGCTCGACCGTGTTGCCGCTTTCACCGAGCAGCAGGAGGACATGAAGGGCCGCGCTGCCGGCGCGCTGGCCTATCCGGTCTTTTTGGGGTTTGTGGGTACCGGCGTAGTTTCGGTCCTGATCATTTTTTTCGTGCCCAACTTTGAGCCGCTGTTTGCTCAGCTGCGCGAGGATGGCAAGCTACCGGCGGCGACGGACATGCTGCTGTCCTTCAGCGCCTTTCTTGGGAGTTACTGGTGGTTGTTAATTGCCGCGATCACGGCTGCCATTTTCGGCGCGGTCTCGTTTATCCGCACCGAGGAAGGTAAGTACTGGTTGGACTGGGCCAAGATCAAAGTACCCTTGTTCGGCTCGATCTTTTTGAATCTGGCTGTAGCCCGATTCTGTCGCGTACTGGGAACGCTGTTGAGCAACGGTGTGCCGATCCTGAAATCGCTGGAAATCAGTCGCGCGGCAGCGGGCAATCGCATCCTTTCGGCTTCGATTAAGAAGGCCAGTGAAAACGTAACGGCCGGTGAAAAACTTGCCACGCCATTGGCCGCTTCGGGACATTTTCCCAATCAGGTGGTTGAGATGATCTCGGTGGCTGAAGAGTCCAATACGCTCGACAAAGTCATGGTGCAAATTTCAGACAGCTTGGAGCGAACCACCTTTCGACGCATGGACATCCTAGTACGGCTGCTCGAACCGATGATGTTGCTGCTGATGGCTGGAATTGTGTTTTTTATCGTTTTAGCTCTGATGGTCCCGCTACTTAGCAGCTCCGATGCGGTTTAACATATAGATTCATTTAGAAACGAAACTCGCCTTCGCTCGCCCGCTTTGGGGCTCCGGAAGGTGCACCCCACCCACCTAAGAGACTTGGAGAAATTGAACATGATGAATCGCAAAGCAAATCGCAATCGGCCCAACCGCAGCGGCTTTACACTGCTGGAAGTGATGCTGGTGCTAGTCATCATTGCGGCCATCGCAGGTATCGCCGTCTACAACATGAGCAGCGTGCAGGATCGCGCGTTCAAGCGCACGGCGGCTGCCGAAATTAGCGTTTTGAAGACGATGCTGGACAGTTACAAACTTGAAATCGGTGGCTATCCAACTCAATTGGATGCGCTGTACGAAATGCCAGCCGATTTGGCTGATCCCACCAAGTGGATGCAAGTGAAGAAAGATCCCATTAAGCCCGATCCATGGGGACGAGCCTACGAGTACACGCTCAACGGATCCACGTTTGAAATTCGCAGCTTGGGCCCCGACGGTCAAAGCGGCAATGAGGACGACATTACCGGCTAGTCGCACTCTGCGAGTGCAGCCAGCGCGAGGATAGGAGGCCCAGGCAAGCTTTGGCCTCCTACGAGGCTGCACGGCGACAACGCGTCTCATCTAGCTGAATCGCTTCCAACGATTGGGCTAGATGCGAGTGAGTGCCTGCGACAGTAATTTTTGTAGATCGACACCATCATGCTTGCGTCACCGTGTTATCGCTCGACCAACTGCCCGCGAATCAAACCAGCCGGATTTACGTTACTAGAGCTCATGTTAGTGCTGGCGATCATTGCGACGATCGGCGCGATTGCTCTGCCGCGGTTAGATCAAATCCTCGAGCGTCAAAAATTGCGCGGGGCAGCCAGTGAAATGCGGTTGGCTTGGGATACGGCCCGACTGGAGGCCATGCGTACTGGACAAGCCCAAGTTTTCAACTGTTTGCCTGGGACAGGCACGTATACCGTTCAGCCGTTGGTGCTGCAGTCGGACACGGCGAATGTGGGCAGCGGCGCGACCGTGATGCTGCAAGGCGGCGCGATGGCGGAAACGCAGTCCAATGGATTTTTGACGAGTGCCGACAGCACAGATGCCCAAGCCAAGGAGCTCGGCGATGAGATTTTATTTGTGAGTTGCAATGTGGCCAGCGACATGCGTGCCTACGCGATGGCTCAAGATTCACAATCTAGCGGTGCTGGCGATATCAATACACAGACAGTCGGACAGGCTGTCATTTTCTATCCCGACGGCAGTACCAGCACGGCGGAAGTTCGGATCCAAAACGAGCGCGGCGACGTGCGAGGCGTCCAAATTCGTGGACTGACCGGTCACACACGCGTGGTCGACATTTCCAATGTACCGACATCGCCAGATGACGAGAAAAAAGCCAAAGGTTAACCAGTATGTCCAGCACCTTAGCATCTGCAACCGCTGCGAACGACCGGTGCGCGTTAGCTCATAGCACGGCTCGTCATATTGGCACTTTCGAACGCGATGGGCGACGCGGCATCTCCCTGCTGGAAGTCATTTTGGCGCTGGCCATACTGGCTTTTTCGGGGGCCTATTTGTCGCAATCGATGCAGTTGGCTACGCACAATGCGCTGCGTGCCGAGCGATTGTCGCAAGCCGAATTAGTGGCCGAGAGTATCATGAATCAGGTGATTGCGGGCGTCATACCCTCGCAGCCAGTGACCTGGACCAGCTACCAGAATTCCAGTGGTGTGACCGATTGGATGTACCAATTGCAGAGCGTGCCAACGGAAGTCGAGGGCATGATAGGCTTGCAAGTGGCCGTGCAGAAGGTCGACCCGAATCTAGGATTGGTGGAGACCAGCTTTGACCTGTACGCCAATCGCTGGATGATCGATCCGGCGTTGGAATTGGACATTCCACCCGTCGTCGAGGAAGAAGTCCCTGCTGAAGACTCCGGTGCAACAACCAGTTCGGGAGGCGGTACATCGGGAAGTCAGGCTGGCGGCGGAGCGACCACAGGTGCTGGTGGCGCTAGCGGCATGAGTTACGGAGGCGGCGGTTTTGGCGGCGGCGGTGGGGGGCAAGGCGGCGGTCGCGGTGGTCA
>JBGSJL010000332.1:0-3353 GCA_041741955.1 Pirellulaceae bacterium
AATCTTGTCGAGTCGGACGGCGTTGGCGGCCCTGATCCCCACTGGGCTCGTCGGGTACGTTGGGCAATTGGACTTTGGAGAAAGATATCTTGTCCAATGAAACGCTGTTGATGTCCTCTTGATTGTCCACCCGGACTAGTCCTGGTTTGGCGTCAGCACCACTGCCCAGCGTCAGCGACAAAAAGGTATTTCCTGACACTGGATTTACCGCCAAATCGTTGATTTGAATTTGGTCAGGAGCCAAGCCCAATTTTCCGGCCAGCTTTTTCTCGAAGTTGGCGATATCAAGCTTGACGGCTTTGGGATTGCCGCTGCGGTCTTCCGGATCGATGGCGAAAATGACGGCAGCTTTCGTGTCCCCCACGAAAAGAATGCCATCGGGGGTGAAAGTCAGCGGACCGGCCGATTTGATATCAGGCGTTCCCGGCTTCAGTCCGTAAACGTCTGCACCAAGGCATTGTTGAGAACCGACCGCTAAAACGGCGTATAGCGCGAGGCGTCGAAGTAACGTGAATCGCATGCGAGGGCTCCTAGAATGGGAGGAAAACCAGCGGAATTCGCGAACAGTCATGCCGAAACAAGAGGTCGGCACCGCGTCATCATAACGGCAAAACTCTAGCCCCGTCCAGTAACCCCTGGCCTCCTGATTTTCCACGCCCCGATTATTCAAATAGTTTGCCAGAGAAGAAGTTAATTTGTTAAGCCTCGTGCGTCGACTTTGATTTCTTCGATGTCGCCCTTTGCATCCATCCACCACATCGAATTTTGTAAGTTGACGCAAGGACAAATGTGGTTTGGAATAATCGTCACTCGCTGGCCAATCGTGGGTACTCGATCCGAATCAGAGAGTTGTATCTCGCCATGTTCTTCGCTTAATCGCGTTATCTTGCAGTGCGGATATTCCATGATATATCCGTAGCCTGATTGAGGAGCCGGGCCGCATAGGTCGCTGCTAAGCATTTTAGAGCCAGCGTCGACAACGAATTTGCCTGATACCGATCGGCTAATAACCGTAGCGATAACTCTGGCTGCACAATCGTCTAATCCAGCAACCCCCAGTCGCACTTCATTCATATCGTTGAAGACATACGTACCAGGACGGATTTCTGTCAGGTATGGTATGCGGTGCGAGTACTTTGCCGTCGGAGTCGATCCTCCAGAGACAACAACTGGCTTCGAGCCAAATTGACTCAACCTGTCGATTACTTTTCCGAGTGAATCGTTGTAAGGATTCCATTGCGAACTATCTGCGTCAGGAGTGAGGTGTCCTGGAAAACACATTAAGCCACTGAACCTAAGCGCGGGGAGTTCGCCGATCAATTCCGCCAATCGGAGAATTGCATCGATGTCGTTCAAGCCCGTTCGATGAAATCCAACATCCAAGTCGATCAAAACCCCAACGGTGGCATCGCAATGCTTCGCAGCACTGGACATAGCGTGAGCCGATTCGACTGAGTCCAGCCCGACTGTGATATTATGCTTGACAGCCAATGCTGCAATGCGACTGCTTCGCGAGGGCCCTACGGGAGGATAGGCCACGAGGATATCGCTAGAGGCGTGAGTAAATACCTCGGCCTCTCCCGCTTTGGCGACGGTCAAACCGACGGCCCCGGCGGCCAATTGCAACCCCCCAATTTTGAGGCTCTTATGAGTCTTGGTATGAGGTCGCAATGCCAATCCATGACCACGACAGTACTCTGCCATGGAATCAATATTGGCCTGAACCGTAGGACCGTCGATTACGAGTGCCGGGGTGGGTAAGCAATCATCAAGTTGCTGGACTTGGAACATAGAATGCCCTGCAGTGACAAAAGCGACGCTGGTGGATGGAAGGATTCCAATACGCTGACCGCTTAATGAGCGATCTCGGCGTGACTTGGAGATCTGTCGCAGTTTAGCAAATTTGCCCGACAGTTGGGGGCACCGGTCAATAAAAAATGCGTCTCGCAAAAATTGCGAGACGCATTAAGATTATGAGCTAGTCGCTACAAAAGACCGGCTGGCGGGATTCGTCTCAGGTCGCATTATGAAATAGCCATAACTGATTAATTACTCGACGCCAAAAACTGCCGTTTGCTAAGTGGAATGAACGCAGTGAAATTATAGGCGGTTCCAGTCTGCCCAGCACCTAAAGTGATAGTGGAAACCTGATTGGTTCCCGCTGTTCCGCCAAGGGAGCCTTGGAAATCTGGTCCGTCATTGAAGCCTGGCGGTAAGGCCAATTGCCTAACGGTGTAAGTGCCAGGGAGCAAATTGTCGAACCGATATTCGCCGTTGGCATCCGTGGTTGTGGTCCTGCTGACAGCAGCCAACGGAGTTATACCTCCGCTGTTCTGTCCTACAGTCGCGGGGCTGATATCATTTCCGGTTAGTTCCATCACCACGCCAGGGATGCCAGGTTCACCGGCATCTCTAATGCCATTTCGATTGGTGTCAACAAATACTTGTCCGACGATGCTGGAGAAATTGGTCACAGTCGTCGTTTGGGTTGCCGTGTTGTTGGCAGTATTGGTTTCTGTGTCGGTGGTGGAAACAGTGGCTGTGTTCGTTAGGGTTCCAAGGAACGTGGACGCAATCGTCGCATTGATCGTAATCGTTGCGGTTGCTCCTGAAGCCAAATCACCCAGAGTACCAGTGACTGCATTACCGTTGTTAGTGACTGTTCCGACGGTTGAACTAGCGGACAAGAACGTTAATCCAGTCGGGAGAGTATCGCTGACCGTGACACCGCGAGCGGTCGTTGGACCGGTGTTGGTGACGGCGATCGTATAGGTAAGCGTTGTGCTTGGCGTGATTGGGTCAACGTTATCCACCTTGGTAATCGCAAGGTCAAACTGCGTATTTACCGTGGTGGTCGCGGTGGCTGAGTTGTTCGCCGTATTGGAATCAGTTTCCGTCGCCGTAACCGTGGCGGTATTATTCAACGAACCACGGGTTGTTCCGTTGACCCCAACAACCAATGTGATTGTGGCAGACGCGTTGGGCGCCAAGGTGCCAATGTTTCCAGTAACCGTTCCAGCGTTATTGGTAACTGTACCTACGGTACTGGTGCCACTAACAAAAGTTACTCCAGTTGGCAGTACATCGGAAACGGACACACCCGTTGCTGTTGATGGGCCGGTGTTGGTGACCAATATCGTATAAGTAAGCTGGTTACCAGCAATGACCGCATCGGGCGAATCGGTCTTGGTGATATTTAAATCCACCGAAGCATTTACCGTCGTTGTGGCCGTCGCAGTATTGTTTGCGGTGTTAGTGTCAGTCTCTAACCCAGTTACAGTAGCTGTGTTGGTCAAAGCGGTCCGCTGAGTCGCAGCAACGGTTGCGGTGATCGTTACGGTAGCCGAAGCGCC
>JBGSJL010000333.1:0-2794 GCA_041741955.1 Pirellulaceae bacterium
CTTCAATGAACCTTCGGACCAGATCGTTATATGGACTCGCGCTGCATGGCGACCGGTCAGAAACGCCGCACGCGTTGGCGAGCAAACAGGCATGGCGTAAGCATCCGTGAACCGCACCCCTTCACTGGCCAGCCTGTCGATATGCGGCGTTTCATGCAAGTCCGCACCATAGCAACCAACATCGGACCAGCCCAGATCGTCGGCCAGAATAAAGACGATGTTGGGGCGTTCAGCGGCGCAGGCCGAACTACACAGCATCGCGAACATCCAGTGAACTAACTTTAATCGCAACATGGCATTGCTTAATGATTCTTGTTGGTAAATGAAGCCAAACGATCCGCGAAATGCTTAGCCAATTCCCCTAAGTCGTTCGAAGTCCCTCACTTTGTAGACGTTGGTTAATCCACTGCTTGAGCGCTTTATTGAACTTGCCGCTCGGCTTGCCACTGTAATCGAGACGGTAATAGCGACCGTCCTGATAGCACTGATCGATCAGCGGTTGCAACTGCAAAACCGCGTCGCGCTCGCCATAGCGAAGTGGAACTGGGATGTTCGGTAGCGGATGTTCCAGAGGTGCGCGGTAGACTTCGAACTGATCTGGACTCGCGTCTCGATAGACACAGATTAAATACGGCGTGCGCTGCTCGGATCGAAACTCTTCGAGCGGTGCCGCAAGTATGTACGAACCTTGCCGCACCAGATCGATCTCGACAAGATTCACGCCGGCGTCGATAAAGTCGAGTTGTTTGCGAGCGTATTTTTCTCGCGCTCGGTTTCCGACTTTGTTCCAAGGGCTAAGGAATTCAATCGCAGTTATGAGTTGCCCATCTTTACCGACAATTTCCACATGTCGCGTTGGATGCGGTGCGCGTCGCAACACCAGCGGCTCAGAGACAACGGCAGCGCTGATCTGCGCACTCGATGAAAGGCGCGTTGGATCATGCGAAACATGAATATCTGGGCGAATCGATGACTGCTGGTCGTCTTTGGTGATCGCCAAGTTTTCTTCAATGTTTGCCTGTAGGTCGTTGGGTAGCTGTGAATTGAGTTGGTTTCGTGCATAGACGATCAAACTCGCGTGAACCTCCGGCCAAAGTGACTCGAGATACGGGTCCATTCCAGGAAATGGGCTTTTCAGCATTCTAGGACTCCAGAAACTACCACGTAGCAACTGTCAACTATGATACCAGCTAGACGCAAACCCGCCTAACGAGTGACGATCAGGCCACTCGAAGACGAGGCTGTGACCCCAGGTTTGGCCGCATTGACGACGACGGCAAGCAAATACACTTACTCGGCGTTGAGAATCCTCTTCAGCGCGAGCTGGTTTTGTTTGGAATTGAACAGCGCGGCAACGGGAATGCGGAAACCGGTGACTACGACCGATTCGAGCTCTCCGTCGGTCAGCTTGCGTGCCAAATGATACGCGCCTTCACCGCTGCGAATCAAATACTGCTCGATTGTCTGTTCGTCACAATCGATGATCCAATACTCTTTGATTCCATGCAGACCATAATCGTCCCATTTCACGCCACGATCGCGATGTGCAGTTGAGTCCGACAGGACTTCGACGACAAAATCGGGTGGGGGAAACTCTACGGTATCACCATTAAATGCCGCAGCTTTCTCGACACCAAAAAAACAGACGTCTGGTTCGTAATCGTTGCGGGTCAAGCAGATCAGTGCCTTCTCAGTGAACACCTCACCAAGTTCATGAGTTTGGACATAGGTTGACAGCAGACGAACCAATTTATCGGTTACGCGCAGGTGCTTAGCCTTAGCGGGCGAATGCATCACGATGGCCCCGGCTATGAACTCCGCTTTAACGCTCGGACTCAAATCATCGCGAAACTGTGCTCGCCGCTGCTGCTCGTCGCGCAGCGTCGTGTTAATGCACTCAGCGATCCGAGGCAAGTCAGGGCGCGACATCAGCGACGCCATCTCAAATTCTTCCAGCATAAAATCCCCGCTTGCGAAACTGTTTTCCCTCATCCTTCAGTTTAACACAAGCTAGCTGCAAAGTAGGCTCCTGGCGGGCTTAGATGTTGGGCATTTCACAAGACTTTTCGCATACTAATTGGCATACCAGTTCGACGCGCGAGCGCGTGAGCCACCATTTCTGCGCGCTTTTGGCGACCACTGCGCCCGAAAGCCAGAGACCAGAGTTGTTTTGTGTGGGACTTGCGATCGAGGCTGCGGCGAACCAGAATAACGGCGGTTCTATGTTCGCTACGTTCTATGTTCGCTACGTTCGTGTCAACGAGATTATTGGAGGTACGGAAGAAGTATGAGTACCACCGCACCCAAGGGGCCTAAGTGGACCTACGAAGACTACGCGAATTTGCTCGAGGATGGGCCATGAATAGCGGGAAATGATCGTTCGATCAAGAAAGACCTTTACGAGCGATCCGGTGTGAGCGAGTACTGGATCGTTGATCCGTTTGAAAAGCAAGTCGAGCAGTGGGTACTCCGCGAAGAGAAATATGTGCTCATACCCAAAAGCCAAGTGATCCGTCTGTGCTGTGTGAGCGATATCGAAGTGGATTTCGATAAGGTTTGGTAGGACGATTCAAACGTCACAGGATCGAATTTACGGTTGCTCTTACTAGCGGTGGTGCTGGCCGTTGCCACCTTCTTGGTAGAAGTTTTGGGCAAGAAAATTAGGGCAGGAAAATGGCGGGGGTCATAAATATTCATGCCCCTATTTTCTTGCCAAGCTCGATAGGCAAACCAGCTAGACGCAAACCAGGAACACTGCAACGCAACCCTAGAGGGGGACGTTCAAACCGCACTA
>JBGSJL010000334.1:0-4228 GCA_041741955.1 Pirellulaceae bacterium
TTTTGGAATTCTTTCTGGGTAACCCACAGCCAACGCGTCGGTTGCAAGTCGACGCAGGCCTTCGCCAAGTTTCGCACCGCGCTGCATCCACGGGCCCGACTCGAGTTGCGAAAGGACCTCAAGGGCTACGGCAGTTGCCAGCGGAGAAGCCGCGAACGTTTCGGATTCCGCGCCTGGCATGATTGCGTCAAGTATTTGCGATCGCCCCACCACGACGGAAATTGGCGCAATACCACCGGCCAGACTCTTGCCCAACACGATCAGGTCCGGTCGCCAAGCTTGTCGCTGCGACAAAGTAAATGATCCGCAGCGCCCCAGTCCGGTTTGTATCTCATCGGCAATCAGCAGGATACCGCGCTTGGCGGTCACGCTGCGAAGCTGCTGAAAAAACTCAGACGGTGGGAAAATGTAGCCGCGTGCACCGGCGGCTGGTTCAACCAGGACAGCCGAAATGGATTCGGCCTGTTGGGCGATCGATTCGAACACTGAATCGACACAGCGCAACTGGCAACTTGGAAAATGCAGATTCAAGCGGCAGGCGGCACAGTGAGGATAGTTCTCGGCGGCGCTGGCGATCACCTGAGAGGTAGGTGCCAGCGGGAGCAAACTTCCGGAGGGCTGTCCGAGAGCTTGCGTCGCGATCGATCGACCATGAAAACAGGGCCCAATCGTCATGAGCTTGCCAGGACGGTAAGCGTAAGCGGCCTTCCAAGCCGACTCGATGGCTCGCGCTCCGGTCGTATTAAACAGGACCTTGGTGGTTGCTATGTCAAAGCCCAACAATTGCACGAGGCGCTCTGCCAGCTCGATGCGGCCGATATGCGCTTCGCCGGTCAAATGCGTGAGTTGACTCAATTGTCGCGTAGCGGCAGCGACGAGCGGGGGAAAAGCATGTCCGAAATTCGTGGCGGAGTAGCCGCAAGTGAGATCGATGTAATCGTTCCCATCCATGTCCCAAAGACGCGAACCAGCACCACGGGCATAAACGATTCCGAATTTTGGATCGTGGTCGCGAGCGGACGATTTGGGCTGAATGTGACGGAAGCGCTCCAGCCAGCTTGCCGACTGAGTTTCGATTTTCGTTTCGATAGGCGGTTCGATAGGCGTTTCGCTCAACGGCCGGTTACGATCGCCACTCATGTATCGGTTTGCACCATTTTCTGGCGGAGTGAATCGATGATTTCTACGGGTACAAAGCGCGCCAGCATCGCGTCGTTGCTGAGTGGGACGATTTGTTTAATTAGCGAGCTAGAAACGTGCGAGTAGGCTTCGTCGGCCATTAGAAAGACGGCTTCGATGTCTGAATCGAGCTGGCGATTGGCCATTAACATCGTAAACTCAGCAGCGATATCGGTCAGTGGTCGCACGCCACGGACCATGACCCGCGAGCCGCAACTGCGGACAAAGCTAACCGCTAAACCGGAGAAAGTTTCAACGCGAACATTGCCAAATCGACCCACGACGCGTTGTATCAGTTCGACGCGCTCTTCCGGAGAGAACAGCGCACGCTTATCGGAGTTGATGCCGACGCCAACTACCAATTCATCCACCAAGCGACTGGCTCGTTCGATCACGTTCAAATGTCCCAGCGTGACTGGATCGAACGAACCGGTGTAGACCGCGACGCGAGATTCTTTCGGCATGGCTAGTTTCCAATGGCGATCCGAGACAGGATTACTAGAGTTTGCGAAAGCCAACGAGGGCGTCGACTAGTCGTTGCATGTCTTCTTCATTGTTGTACGCATGGGTGCTGGCCCGCAACCGCCCAGCGCGAACACTCACGGCAACGCCTGTGGCCAGGCAGTGCTTGCGAGCCGCAAGATACACTTTCTCGGCGTCAGATTGGCTGCCAGAGCTGAGATTTGGCCAAGTAATTCCAATAATTCCACTGCGATGCTTACGCTCGAAGGGCATGTGAACTTCAAAGCCCGCCCGCTGCAATTGCTCCGACAACCACTGCACATTATCAAGAATCACTGCGGATATCGGAGACAACTCGCCGGGACCGGTCTTTAATTCGTGCAGTGACTTGAGCAGCCCAAGGCTGGCCTGCAGCCCCAACATGCCGGGCATATTGGTCGAACCGCCCTCATAGCGGGCAGCCGAGTTCTTGATGTGCGACGAATTCGGATCAAAGCCACCAGATTGGAGGCTGTTCCAACCGAGTCCCAACGGCTGTAGTAAATCCAAGTGTTGGTGGCGGACATAGAGCAAGCCTGCTCCTTCAGGCCCCAACAGCCACTTATGCCCGTCGGCCGCCAAAAAGTCGACTTGACTCTCGGCCACATCGATTTCGAAAGCTCCCAGTCCTTGGATCGCATCCAGCATGAACAACCCACCGCGACTGTGGACCAGCTCGGCGACTTCGCCCACCGGTACTCGGTAGCCACTGGAGAAACCAACCCAACTGAGAGACACAATCCGCGTTCGCGAGTCGATAGCGTTTGCCAACAGGCTGAGATCCAGCTTGCCAGAGTCGTCGACGGGCACGCGTCGCAGCTCTACACCCAACCGCTGGAGCCATTTCCAAGCCAGCACGTTGGAGGGGAACTCGTTGTCCGGTATCACCACATTATCTCCGGCTTGCCACGGAAACCCTTCAGCGACCAAACCGATCCCGTGGGTCGTGTTGGGCACCAGGGCGACCTCGTCCGGCGAGGCACCCAAGAGGCTGGCCGCGTCGGTACGGAGCCTGGCGACCGTTGCCGACCAATCCAGCCACGGGAGATCGCCCTGATCTCGAGCCTGGGCGGCGTAGTCAGCGATGGCCTGGGCAGCAGGCGCGGTTAGAGGAGCTACGGCAGCATGATCAAAATAGGCCACGGTCCGGCTAACCGGCATTTGGCTTCTGAGCTGCTCGCGTACGGTATGTGATGCCAGATCCAACATGGACGCTTTTCGATCTCTTTTTGAGGACTGGGTTGATTTTTCCGTTTGGACGGCTACTCTGTCAGTTCTGGCTGACGTGGAATGCTGGATATATGGGGGACATAGGTGACAGTTCGCAACCTTGGATTATACTACCTCCCATGAAGAACTGAACGCTAGCACAGCGCTTGCGTTTACTCGACATCGCCGCGGTTGATATTCAAGGGGATCCCCCCCAGAGCAGGATATCAAAGCGTGAAGTTTTAACTTCCGGGGGCGTCACTTGAGCTCGTCTGTTTCAAGCCAAAAAGGTTGGCTGATGCCGAAAGCATTGTGTCTTATCGGGTTGGTAATCGCCAGCTTGGTCTTTTTGATTTTTCTACTAGATTTAGTTCTCGGGCTTGGCGGCCTGAAGAACATGGCGCCATTTCATTCGGCCAGCATTTTGATGGACATCATTTTCATGCTGGCATCCGGTGGGCTGTGCTACGCCGCGTGGTTGAGTTTCAAAGAACAGCGCTGAACACCGTAAGTTCTGTCCATTCGCCCTGGTGCTCTATTTAGGGATTGAAGCCGGTTTAGACTGTTTAACCGCGAAGCGTGTTAGCCTAATCTTGCCGCGATCGTTGGGTCTAGGTGTGGAACATATTGGTGTGACTCCTGTGGCTGCGGGTGACTGCCTTGCTGGGCTCGAGCCAACATACGAGCGCTGCGCGGTTAAACATGGCATAGGGGTGCGCTGCGCGGTTAAACATGGCATACGAGCGCGCTGCGCGGATAAACAATCGATAGCCTGGACAATCGTACCGCGCTGCCGAGAAAACTAGACTTCGAAGCTGAACGATCCGTCGGCTACCGCATCTAGAGCACCGAAAAAATGGGGAAACAGTGGGACGGAGTGTGTGGCTGGAATCGAGTCGCTGCCTTGCTTTTCGAGATACAGCCGCCAAGTATCCGCCTCGATCTGAAGCAAGTCGCGCAGCACGGACAATCGATCGACGGCTTGGGTTCGCTCAATCTCAGCCGACAGTTGCAGTAAAAACAAATAGAAGTCGGCGATCGTAGCACTCAATGGGTTGGACTCGTCCTTCACGCCATCGAGCAACTCTCCCAGAATCTCTCGGATTCGCAGCAACCATTGGCTGGCTTCGCAATGACGACCTTCGCGCCAGTGTTGAGACACGATTCCGCACAGATCGGTTGCACGCTGAATCAGCATCCAGCGCAACCGCGCGGGCGAAGCCGACATTACTTCTTGTTGCAGATATGGATTGATATCGCTTTCACCGGTCAGCATGCAAAATCGTCCCGACTTGGATAGGATAGAGTACTGGTTCCGAGCGAAACTCATGTCCCGACG
>JBGSJL010000335.1:0-59931 GCA_041741955.1 Pirellulaceae bacterium
TGACGGCGGTCGCGGCGGCGCGGGTGGTGGTGCCTTTGAAATTGTTACTGGCGGACGGATTACCCTGGGCGCTAACACACAGTTATTGGCCAATGGTGGAGACGGACAACCGGGTCAGCCTGGCCAGCTAGGAAGTGCGGGGAGTAGCGGTGCAGCCGGGGGCATGCCAACTCCCCAGGTCGGCAATGGATCCCCGGGTGGAAGTGGCGGTGCGGGCGGCGCTGGGGGGACCGGAGGTGATGGTGCCAGCGGCGGTGCGGGCGGCGGCGGTACGGGGGGCTCAGTTCGTTTGGTCGCTTCAGTCATTGAAGCCCAGCCGTCCACGAGCGTCAATGTGAATCAAGGTGCCAATCCCTCCGGATTCCAATACGGTTATGGCGGCGGCCGCTTCTATGTCGGCAACAACACCACCGAGCCCTTTGCCGGAAGTATCAATCAAATTGGCATTGGTACTGCGATTATCTATGCATCGGGAGCCACGGCACCCAATCTGTACAACCCGCAGGGCTCGGGATTCGATTCGCCGCTGATCCCAGGCTTGCAGGGTGGACCAGAGGTGTTCGGACTAGCCAACTTCAACGCCGATCAAGTTCTCAGCCCCACTGTGCTCGAACAAGCCCAGCGATCGGGCGCGCTGCTGGCTGTCTTCCGACTCGACAAAGGTTTTTATGACTTGTCCTATGATTTCCTCGGGCAGGATTTGGTCGCCGTCATCAACGTCTCCGACTTGACGATCGGCAATCCGAAACTCAGCTTCGCCAGTTCGAATGTTGGCGCTTTAATCGAACCTATTGCTTTGAAAGTTCAAGGAGCCTCCAGAACAGTTCCGGTCGATTTACAAACTTTGCAGGGCGGTTTGCTCCCAGGACAAATCTGGGTGACCACGGTCCCTAGCAACGTTACGAACAACCTGCGCTTCAATGTGTCAGGCAATGCAGCCGGCGATGACTTCTCCGCCAGCCGAGTACCACTGTTCAACATCGATCAGTCCAATATGTCGGACAATGGCCAGTTCATCCTGAGCAACGCGCTGGGAACCGTGGATCAAGCGTTGCCACCTCAGGGTGCTGCGTTTGGTGGTGCACCTTGGCAATCGCTGCGGACCGTTCAAGTAACTGGTGGGGAATTCAAAGTCTTCATGGAATCGACTGCGGCTGGTAATATCGCCGCCGATGCCGTGCGATTGGTGCGAGTCGACGAGACCGGACAACCTCTGGACGTACTCCCCAAGTTGCAAACGCTATCGCTCGAGAAAAATCCGCTGACCGACATCGATCAACAGTTCTTTGTGGGACACACACAAACTCAGCCGCTCAACTCGATCGACATTCCCGAGCTGACCTTCACTGAGAACTTGAACGCACCGGTGCTCACTCCGGTACGCAACATGTCTGCTAGTCCAAATACGCCAACTTATGTGCAGTTGTTTGGCGATGACCCGGACGCACCGAGTACGCTGACATTGACGCAGCAGTATGGTTTCGAGGCCCTGCAGATCAATTCGGCGACGGGAGCAAGTTTGCCGAGCAAGTCCAACCTCTTCTACACGTCTGGTTTGGCCTATGGACCAGCGGGAGATTTGTTTGCAGCTCAGTCCACCACCCTTTATCGCTACGCGGATAGCAACGACGTAACCGGATCCTACTTTGCCGACGTCGGTGCGTTCGTCGAAGAAATTGCCTTTGGTCCAGATGGTTTGCTGTACGTTGCCACGCAGGCCAATCAGATTCTGCGCTACGACCCAACGACGGGAATCGCCGCGCCTTCACAGGGGAACACGGGAGCAGTTTTTGTTGCCAACGTGGTTGGCCCCAAATTCTTGGCGTTTGGTCCCGATGGGGGGCTTTATGTTTCCACCATGAACAGTAAATTGCTCAAGTTCAACAGTGTCACCGGCGCTTCGTTAGGTGAATTGAAAACATCACCGGCGATCGCAGGCGACATAGCCTTTGGTCCCGACGGAAAACTGTATGGAGTCAGTCAGGCGGATCCGAGCGGACCGCAAATCATCCGATATGACCTGCAGCAACCGACAGCGACCGTCACGAATCTAACCGGCGCAGTCAGTCTGTGGCGAGGCGATGGCAATGCCAATGATTCGTTTGGATCCAACAACGCAGTGCTCGTCAACGGTGCAACAGCGACCGGGGCCGGACGAATCGGCAGCTCGTTCCAGTTCAATGGCCTCAACAGCGATGCGGCCAGCTACGCAAGGCTGGGCAACAGCGCCTTGCTGAACGTGCCTGGCAGCATGAGCTATGCGATGTGGGTCAAACCCGATCGACTTACACCTCAGTATCTATTCGCTGATTTTGATGCGAGCGGAAACATTTCCCAGGGAGCTTTGTACCTCAATACAAACGGCTTTGGCTGGCATCAAACCACCAACTCGGCTGCACCTTATGCGGCCGGCAACGGCCTTATCGCTGGCACTCTAACTAAGCCGGTGATTGGTCAATGGACTCACGTCGCCGTGGTCCGCGACGACGTGGCCAAGACGGTCAAGCTGTTTGTCAATGGCCAGCTAGAAGCCCAGTCGATTTACAACGGGACGGTGGTCAACCTGCAAGCGAACAAGCTGCTCGGTCGGGCAACACAAACCGGTTTTTTTGCGACAGCTCTGCAAGGCAGTTTGGACGAAGGCGCCTTCTTCAACCGCGTTATGTCGGACACCGAATTACAGTCGCTGTACTCGGCCTCGCAGTACTCAACCAGCGCTGGGACGATCACGATCCCCGACACTGTTTATCAAGGGGACGTGTTTTCGAGTTACGCAGCAATCGACCTCCCCCGCACGATCGGTTTTGCTCCCAACGGACGGCTTTATGTTCAACTGGACGACGTGAATTCGAATCTGAACAGCCGTGTCTTGTCGTACAACTTATTTAGCAATACCCCAGTGCAGACCATCCCACTGCCAGCCAATTTCGACGGTCCGACCTACATGGCTTTCAGCCGACCTGTGACCTTCTGGACCAGGGCTTTCAGTGGCGGCGTTTCGGCCACGGTCGTCGGCGACTGGCTAACGCTTGTTCAGAATACCAGCTCTGCTGCCAGCACGCGTATTACTGTGACAGCCGAAGATGCTGGAGCAACGTTCAGATCAACTACGGCCAGTTTCGATTTCAACGTCACTTCTGCAGGCGTGTACGGAACGATCTACAGCAGCATTACTAACTTGGCCGCCAATGATTCGAATCGACTAGGCGCTGAGGGGTTCACTGTGTACGTGGATGCCAATGGCAACGATCAGTTGGACGCCGGTGAACCGTTGACGCTTAGCGATTCACAGGGCCTTTATAGGTTGGCCGGTCTCTCGCTGTCGGCTGATGGAACGCGGACGCTGCGCGCTATCGCGCCAGCCAACAGTGGTTGGTTCCGCACACAAGACTTGTTGACTGTACCAGCCGATCGCGCTCTATCGGAGGCCGTCGATTTCCGCGTTGTGCGAGTCGTCAATGTCGGCGTCGATCGACGAGCCAATGAGGGCGAGGCACTGCAATTCACTGGAACCATCGTGGACCCGTTCAACACCGGTGTAGCCACCAATTTCACTTACCATTGGGAAGCTCGCCGCAATGGACAACTGATCGGCTCGACAACTCCCGTTACATCGAACGGTGGCACGACGACTACTTATAACCTGGCCCCCATCGACAATGGACTTTATGAAGTCACGCTGTTGGTAAGCGACACCGATCACAATTCGCAGTTCAGCGACACCGTGCGAGTTACCGTGGCCAACGTAGCACCTCTAGGCCTAAGCATTGGCGGTGTCCCAGCGAACTCGCTGGAAGGCGTCGCGATTAACTTGACGGCTTTGTTCACCGATCCAGGTTCTGTCGACACTTTCCAATACGCATGGACACTAACAAAGAATGGAGTGGCTTATTCAACCAGCGGTCTAACCTCTGCGACGTTGCAATTTATTCCCGACGATCAAGGCAACTACATGGTTGGCTTGACGGTTACCGATAACGACGGGGGCCGCTCAATTGCTCCTCAAGCTATTCTAATCGTCGGCAATCGAGCGCCGCTGGTCAGCATCTCCGGCGCGCCTACCAATGCATTGGAAGGTTCGCAGATTGCTTTGCAAGGCATCGTCAGCGATCCGGACCATGTGTTTCCTGAGCCAGCAGCTCAGTTCGTGTACGCGTGGACCGTCACCAAAAATGGTCTACCCTACCAAGTGGCAGACAGCGATCGCCAGGAATTTAGTTTCACTCCCGACGATCAGGGACAGTACGTTGTCACTTTTTCCGCCACGGACAACTCTAATGCTACCAGTCAACCTGTAGCTTCGCTGGCAATAGCTGTTGGAAACGCAAAGCCGATGGCGAGCATTGTAGGCGATTCGACAAGCATGCCTGAAGGGGACTCGCGGTTGTTCTCGTCGTCGACCTCGGATGCTGGGCCGCTTGATACGATTGCCTCGTATGCGTGGACCGTCCTTCGCAACGGAGTCGTTTACAGCTCGGGAGCCGATTCGGACTATCTGCTCCAGCCTCAAGACAACGGCCTATACACAATTCGCTTGCAAGTCACCGACAGCGACAATACTGCCAGTGACGTTGAGGAGACGACAGTCGCCGTGAGCAATGTCGTGCCATCCAATCTGGCGATCAGCGGTTTACCATCTGAAGTCGCAGAGCTGGTGCCGTTGCAGCTTGTCGCAACATTGGTCGATCCAGGTAGCGAAGATACCTTCGTCTACCAGTGGACGATCACGCGCAACGGAGTGCCCTATAGTTTGCTTACGCAGAGCACTCCAGATCTCAACTTTACACCGTCAGATGACGGCACATACGAAATCGGACTGCGGGTGCGCGATGACGATATGGCAATCGGTAGCGAAATCACCGTTGTCAGCAGCCTGACTGTCCGCAACACGCCACCGACGGCAACGCCTATCCTGTCGATTGCTGACCCCATCAACGAAGGGGGCTCGGCCGAATTCAGTTTACAAGCGGTGGTCGACAGCGCGGATGACTTGGCAGCCGGCGTCACGTACTCCTTTGACTTGGACGGCGATGGCCTGTTCGAAATCGAGAATGTCACCAGCAACAGTCTACACGTCGACTTTCCACGCAGCGGTCTGCTTACGCTACGGGCACGTGTGACGGATAAGGATGGAGACAGCAGCGAAACCAGCCTGGAGGTGGACGTTCAAAACGTTGCCCCAGAAGTAACCAGCTTTTCAGCCTCGCAATCAAGCGTTCAACAGGGGGATATTGTTCGTTTTTCCGGAGAGTTCACGGACATTGGCATAGATACCTGGATTGGGAGTGCAACGATCCGCAGACAAGGCGACACGGAGCCGCTGGTGGTTCCGATGACGCTGAATCAGAACAAATCGTTCGATTTCTATCATGTGTTTACCGTAGCCGGCGATTACACGGTGACAGCGGCCGTCTTTGATTTTGAGTCGGGTGTGCCTATCACGCAAACGGTTAATCTGAGTGTCACCAACGTAGCACCGACGCTGTCGCTCGGAGCGGCTGCCGCGATAAAGCAAGGTCGTGAATTCAAACGCACAGTCAACTTCACCGATCCTGGCTTGGACAACTGGACCGTCACCGTTGACTACGACACGACGGATAGCAATCCGCCCGAGCCGCTGGTCTTCAATGTGGTTACCAAGACCTTTGAACTGAAACATACCTTCGCCTCAGCTGGCCTGTACAACGTACAAGTCAACGTTAGCGACGGACTAAGCACCACCACAGACACACTCACGGTTTCGGTCAGTCCCAATGCGGTGCCGACGGCCAGTACCATTCCAAACCTTACCGTTTCGCAAGGCTACTCGTTTGCAACCAACTATGTGGACCTGCTCAACTATTTCAACGACACAGACGGACCGCTGACAGAATTGCAATTTTCGATCAGCAGCAACAACAACGCGGCCTTGGTTTCACCGTTACTGATTGACAGTCAATTGGGACTGGCGTTCAACACCAACCTCAGCGGTGCGTCCAACATAGTCGTCAAGGCTCAGGATGTGGCGGGTGACTTCGTCGAGCAAATGTTCCAGGTCACTGTGTTGGCTGCCGATAACACGCTGCCTGTTAGTTTGATTTTGGCCTTGCCGACCAAGGCGGTATCGCTAAACATTCCGATCAGCGTCTCGGGTTTTGATCCGATTGGTCAGGCTGGCAGCCAAGTATCAGGCATTCGCGAATACGAACTGTACGTGGCGGTCGATTCGAGGATCTACGAACACTTCGCCACAGTGCCCGCTGTCAATCCTACGGCGGTGTTCAAGGCCGAGAGCAATCACACGTACTTCTTCCGTAGTCTGGCCCGCGATGCGGCCGGCAACTTGGAAGCGGCCAAGTCAGTGGCAGAAGCTCAAATTCAAGTCGGCGATTTTGATCCGCCGAGCACGCGTGTCACTTCGGCCGAGGCAAACCCCGACGGATTGTTCAACGTACAAATGACCGGTAGCGATACTGGCGGCAGCACACTGCAGTTCTTTGACTTGTATGTCGCTGTCGATGGCGTGGCTGATTTGGTCGCGTCTGTGGCGGCGGGCACACCGAACGCTCAAGGCCTTTATACGGTGTCGACCACGTACCAAGCTCGCGCCGATGGCCAGCTTCATACCTACCGCTTCTTCTCGATCGGTCGCGACAAAGTTGGCAATGTCGAAGCCACTCCAGATTTAGTCTCAGACGTCATCAAGACCCAGACCTTTGCCAACGCCCCATTGACCGCCACCGGCATCGACGTGCAGCTTGGCGCTCAACAACGATCGTACATTCAGTACGTCGACGTACTTTTCAACGATTCGCAGGGACTCACAAACCTGCTGCTGCTCAATCCGTTTGCCATCGAGTACTTTGATTTGAATACCGATGCAGGCAATGCGATGCCGGGTACAGGGTTGGCTTTGAGCGCTAGTGATATTCGCGTCATCGGCAACCGCGTGAGATTGGACTTCGGTACCGACGGTATTACCAGTAAAGTCGCCTTCAATGGAGTCGCCGGATCGCGAACCAGCAATTTGTACGACGGCATGTACCGCATCCGCATCGACGGCAATGGCGACAATGATTACCTAGACGCGGTGGACAAAGTGTTTGAATTCCATCGACTGCTGGGCGACGCCGACGGCGATGCTGAAGCCACTGCTGCAGACCGTGCAATTGTACAAACACAACAGAACCGCGTCGGTGTAAATCTTAATGGAGACATCGACGGTTCGGGCATGGTTACCTCGTCCGACCTACTGCGAACCACAGCAGCAGTCAACAGCGCGCGAAAACTGAATCCGTCACTCAAAACTCTACTGGACGATTGAAAATTTTCTCAAAGGACAAGAATATGATTTTTCGTTTTGCGTCGTTTCTCGTGTTCGCGGTGGGGCTGTTGCAGTCTAGCCGAGCCGATTTGATCTTCGATTTACGGCCCGCAGAAATCACCGCAGGTGGACGCGGCTACGTGGATATTTACGTCAGCTCGTTTCAGCCTCCGAATACGTCCGTCGAAAGTTTCCATTCGGTGGCTGGGTTCAATTTTCAGCTCAAGATCAAGCCGCAACCCAATAGCCTGGGCCAAATGCCTGGCGGCGAGTTGATTTTTCAAGACACATTTGCCAAGAACGATCCGAGCAGTATTAGTCGACAAACCAATTCAGAGCAGTTCATGCCGAACTATATTTTCGCTTCCAAGGCCGATCCGGACATCTTCGTAGCTTCCACGGAAGTGGGCGGCGATATTCTGAACGGAGCCGACACGACCCGGGACATTTCGGCGGTCAGAGTTGGTGCCATGCCGCTGTTGATGGCGCGAGTCGAGTTGGCTCAGCGTCAGCCACCGCAAGCGGCGGGCGATGTCTATCAAATCGAACTAGTCGCCGCGCACACCGAGTTTTTCGATGCAGACATCAACGCTGTTCCACTTGATTTTTCACGAAGCAGTTTTGCGTTGACCACGGTGACAGCCGTTCCCGAACCGAGTTGGGTTGGTCTGTGCTGGCTGGCACTGTGCTCGTTGGCATTGCGCAGGCGGCGAGGCCAAACGCAATTCTCGGCAACTTCCCAATGACGTATTTGTTGAACGGCGGGTCGCAGTCGACTGCGAGCTTCGCAAGTAGGGCGCGGTCGGTAGCTTGCCTTCAAACAAAAAAACTAGTTCTATCGGAGATAGTTTTGCCTGAGGCCATGATGTTGACCTCTTTCGGTTCATCTTCGCTGACATGCATTTTCGTCTCGCACTTTTTTATTCTTAGGCGATCACGCGGAACATATTGCCCATGTATTGACGCTCGGCAATGACGCTGCTCCTGAAGGGTCGTGGGGGTTACTTGGAGATCTTGGGAGCGGCAGCTACAGATTCTGCCTTGGTTGGGCCGCGCAGGGCATGTGAGGGGGCTGTCTCTGCGGCTACATGGACACGCCAATCGACCAAGTGCAGCTCAACTTTGCGGTAACCGCGGAATTCATTAATCACGGGGCGGAACGCCAAATCGACCCTACCCGAAACATCCGCCAATTGAGGCAACCATTCCTCGGCCTGACCGAATGCCACGGCCCGCATGCGATGTCCGTGTTGCACGAGTTGTACGCTTAGATGTTTGCCGCTATCTCCCAACGGTTTGGGAGGTTCAGCCAGCTCGACGCCCACAGCGCAAAAAATCGGTCTCGGATTACCCATGCCAAACGGGGCTAGCTTTTCGATTTGTCCAAGTACGGACAGATCCAACTGTCCCAGCGCCGCTTCAGCGTCGAAGGAAATCTCCGCTTCGCTTTTCTCGTTATCCATTTGCTCCGCGACCGCTTCCATAAATGCGGAGCGAAAAGCGTTGAGGTTTGACTCTTCAATCCGTAGGCCAGCCGCCGCAGCGTGACCGCCGCCGGACACCAGTAGCGATTGGCATTCCTGGAACGCTTCGTGCAGATTGACTCCGTTGGGACTGCGGGCCGAACCGGTGCCCGGTTTCGTGCCGAGTTTATCTAAGGCGATTAGAATGACCGGCCGGTGGTACTTCTCCGCCAACTTGCCAGCCACGATGCCAATCACGCCTGGATGCCAAGTCGGCGAAGCCAGCACAAACGCGGGATCGTCCTCAGGGGAATGAATTTCTTTGAGTTGCTTGTGGGCCGCGAGATGGATGCTGCGCTCGAGTTTGTTGCGGTTGTCGTTGAGCACTTGGATATAATTGGCCAGTGCCTCAGCGCGGGCTTCATCTTCGGTGATCAGCAGTTCGACCCCCAATTGAGCTTGCCCCAATCTGCCAGCCGCGTTCAAACGTGGTGCGAGCGTAAAGCCGATATCTTCGGAGCTTAGTTCGCGCTTCTCGCTAACTTTTGTCAGCTCCATCAATTTCCGCAATCCAAGCGGTGGATCTTTCTGAAGGGTCTTCAATCCATTGCGAACGAGGATGCGGTTTTCATCGAGCAGCGGCACCACATCAGCCACCGTCCCAATCGCTGCCAGTCCAACGGCCTGTAGCAGGAAATTGCGCAGCGCGTCGGAAACTTTCTGCGCACCGCACTCGTGTTGGCATAGAGCCCAAGCTAGCTTGAATGCAACGCCCGCTCCGCACAAACCTGTAAAGGGATAATTCGAGCCTGGCAGAGCAGGGTGGACAATCGCATCGGCCAGCGGCAATTCGTCGCCAAAGCGATGGTGGTCTGTGATCACCAGCGATAGCCCCAGCGCGTTGGCCCGCTGCGCCGCTTCGATGCTGGCGATTCCGCAGTCCACGGTAATGATCAGCTTTTTGCCTCGGGCTGCCAAGGTTTCGATCGAACCGACGTGCAGCCCGTAGCCTTCTTCCATGCGATTGGGCAAATGGTAGGAAACCTTGGCTTTAAGCAGACTCAGGCAGCGATATAAAATCGCAGTGGAGGTCATACCGTCTGCGTCGTAATCGCCGTAGACCACGATTTCTTCGTGGGACTTAATGGCCTGGGAGATCCGCTTCACAGCCGCCACCACACCCGGCAGCTCTTCGGGTGGGCGCAAATCGCTTAGCTTAGCATCTAAGAACAGTTTGGCATTCGCCGAGTCGTTGATTCCACGCTTGAGCAGTAGTTGGGCGACGATAGGAGAAATCTCGCAACGGTCAGCAAAAGCTTGAATTTCGGCTCGATCATGAGTCCCAAAATTCCATTTCTTTTTTGGCGGCATCCGAACCCCTCTAAGGCTGTCACGTCCAGGTCGCGGCGGGCCGACCGTACCAGTGCTTAGGATCGTGCGGAAAATTACTGTCTGATTCTGAACGTGGGATAGGCTGCCAGCCAAGTCGATTCCCGCATGACAGGCTGGCAGCCTATGCCACTTATTTTCCGTTTGATCCTTACCCGGCAGTATCTTACCCAAATCAACTGCATTGGTAACCGCTGCGCCCGAGAAATACCATGAAGTCTTTGGGCTGCCGGGGTGGAGCACGCAACTTCTATATGCTGACTGCAGAGACACCAGTTATAATCAGGGCCGAGTTTGAGACGTGCTTCGACCTTCGCCACTTGCTGCGGTTACCCGAGCCACCATGACTTCCACCAGCATCGAGCCAACCGAACCGGTCGATGAAAACACGATCGAAGCATCCTTTGCGCTGCTGGAATTGTGCTTAGAGCAGTTGTCCGCGATTGCGCCGGTGGATAGTCCGGCTCAGCTCTTGGGCTTGATCCCGGACATTCCATTGCCCTCGATGCAGCTCATCGTCGTCGAGCTCATCAAGTACGATTTGGCGATATCGGCTCAGCAGGGCGTGCTGCGGACACTGGAGTTTTACTGGCCTGCGGCGGGCAAGGTTCTACCACAGGAAAGTATCCCGTTCGATCTAGTGCTCGAAGAGGTGCAGCTTCGACGGGCGGCTGGCGAGAAGCCGCGCTGGGACGACTACCGCCAGAGGTTTCCCGATTTGGCGGATACCATCGGCAAGTGGCTGGCCGGCGGCGATACCAATCTCGACACGCACGGGGCGAGCAAAGTTCCCGAGCTGCAGGTGGGTTCGGTCGTCGACGACTTTCATGTGCTCAAACAACTGGGTCAAGGTGCTTTTGCGCGAGTCTACTTGGCCAAGCAAGTTTCCATGCAGCGACTGGTTGCCCTCAAAGCCACTTCGCGTGGTAGCGAAGAGCCCCAAGCGCTATCGCAACTGGATCATGCCAATGTCGTTCGCGTTTATGATCAACGCGAGATCACGCAGCCGCCCGCCATTCTCCTGTACATGCAATACCTGGCCGGAGGCACGCTCGCCGATTGCATCAAGCTAATCCGCGGCCTTCCATCCGGCCAGCGCAACGGTAAACATATCCTGGAATCCGTCGATCAAAATCTACTCGGTGCCAATCAGTCGATACCAGAGCAGTCGCAGATTCGCGCTGAAGTCGCGGCGTTGAATTGGGCCGAAGCCGTCGCCTGGATCGGTATCCAATTGGCGGAAGGATTGGGATACGCCTCGGAAAAAGGCGTGTTGCACCGCGACGTGAAGCCAGCCAACATTTTGCTCAATTCGGAAGCCATCCCAAAACTTGCGGACTTCAATGTCAGTTGCAGCGGTTTGTCGGGACGGGCTGGCGCAGCGGCCTACTTTGGTGGTTCGCTGGCCTACATGTCGCCCGAGCAGCTCCAGGTAGCTGATCCGGTCGATCCAATGACGGCCGACCAGCTCGATGGTCGCTCCGATCTGTATGCGCTGGGCATCGTACTGTGGGAGCTATGGCAAGGCAAACGACCTTGGACGCTAACCGATCTCGCATCCAGTTGGACGGAAGCCGTCGGACTGCAGCGACGCATTCGCAACCAGGCTTTTGCGCCGATCCAGCCAGCTTCCAGCCCTACCGAGCGTGTGCTGGAACAAGTCCTGCGGGGTCTGCTGGAGGTCGACCCCAATAAACGCCCCGCCTCTGGAAAGGAAACTGCGGCTCGACTGCGACTCGCTTTGCATCCAGAGCTAGCCGTGCGTTTTGAACCGACGCCCACCAGCCTGCCCGGCCGGTTTCTGCGCACGCCCGTGTTGTTGATTTCGGCCATCGTCATCTTTGGTCCGAACACGGCGGCTTCTGTTTTCAATTACGACTACAACCATCGACGAATGGTTGCCATGGAAGAGACAGTGCCCAAGATCGTGCCCGATTTTGAATATGTTTCGGACTGGGTCAATGGTGTGGTCTACCCGCTGGGAATCATCCTGTTCCTAATCATTATGCTGCCAATAGCGAGTATGGTACATCGTGGCAAGCAGGGGCAGGCCGTCCAAGAAGGGGAGATATCGGCCCTATGGAACATCGGCAACAAGGCCACGCTAATTTGCGGCATTCTTTGGTCGGTATCGGGCATCGTATTCGCGCTGACCTTCGCATCCATGCACCCTGAATTCGGGGGCCTGGATGCGGCCCACTTCTTCCTGTCACTGGTGCTGTGCGGAGGGGTTGCCTGGGTCTATCCCTACTTTGGCATGACACTGCTGGCGATACTCGTGTACTATCCCAAAGTCATCGCACCTTCGATGCGCGATCCGCAGTTCGCCCACCGCTGCGCTCAGGTTCGCAAACACAGCCTGTGGTATCTCATGTCAGCGGCAGCTATTCCGCTCACCGCCATTGCCGCGCTAGTTGCCAGAAAAGATTTGCCCGGCGAGCTCGTTCTACTGGGAGTCTTCATCACCGCTCTTGGGCTCTTGGCATCCTTTCTCGCCCATCAAAAGCTAGAGGAAACGCTGCGACAGTTTTCAAAGGTACTGGGTATCGAAGAGACCGGGCGAAAAGTGTAGCCAGCCGCTGGGCCCCTACAATCGTTACCGTTGGATTGAGATCGCCCCGAAATCGGCTCAATCGTGACGCGTGTCGCAGCAGGTGGAGCGACGTTGGGAGGATCGCGACCTAGAAAATAGGAATGCGAAGTTCCTATTTCAGTATCTCGAAGTCGATCGCGAAGATGTCTAGCCAGCGTTTTCTCACGCCACCACGTGGCCATCACGTGGCAATTCGCAGCGGCATAGCAGTCGTCGAGTTCGCCGTAAGCATACCGATTTTAGTCATCGTGGTCTTTGGTTCTATCGAAGCCTGCAACGCAATCTATCTCAAGCAAGCCGCCACAGCCGCGGCTTACGAAGCGGTCCGCGTGTCAACGGGAACGGGCGGCACCAAAGTTGCCGGGCAAATTCGCGCTCAAGAAATTATTTCAGCTCGCACGATCTCCGGCGCCACCGTTCAATTCACACCCGACCTAGAGTCCACTTGGCGACGCGGCACGCGCGTAAGTTGTCAAGTTCGTGTGCCAGCATCAAACAATCTCGGTGGCATCAATATGTTTTTTACCGGCAAGGATCTGCAAAGCACCATCGTGATGGTCAAACAATAGAGGAAACTTCTTATGCTTACACTGAAGTATTCTCGCGAAGGAACGGCCATCGTCCTGGTGGTGATCATGCTGGCTGTCTTCCTGATCATGGCGGCTGTATCCATCAACGTAGCCTATATGCAGCTCGTCCGTACGGAAATGCGGGCCGCGACCGACGCTGCCGCACGAGCTGGTACAGAGGCCCTGGCTCGACAGGACTCCACAGTCGCCGCCATTGATGCCGCCATCACACTAGCAGCGGCGAATACCGTAAATGGCCAGTCGCTTCAGCTGACCGCCTCCGATATTCAACTGGGGAGGGCGACCAGCAACGACATCAACAAGTGGACGTTCGATCCCAATGCAACTCCGGTGACTTCCGTCCGCGTCGTTGCCACCAAGACAGTGCCTTTGATGCTGTCGAATGTCACTGGGCGAGGCAGCTATTCGCCGTCGACCACGGCTACGGCCGCCTTCTCTGAGAACGAAATCTGTTTGGTCGTTGATCGTTCCCATTCGATGTGTTTCGATACATCTGGCGTCGACTTTGCCTACCCACCCGGCACACCTGCGGGTCCATCGGATCCCATCATTTACCCGCCTCAATCGGTCGGCAGCCGCTGGGCCGCACTGAGCGTGGGTATTAATTCCTTTCTAAGTATCGTGTCATCGTCCAACGCTTACCAAAAGGTATCGCTCGTGACGTGGGGCTCGCAAATCACTCTCGCCGATTACGAAGGTGGACTCACTGGACGCACGTTTCCAGCATCTACAGTGGATGTACCACTGGGTACCAACTTCCCAGCCATCGCCACCGCAATTTCCAATCGCGGAAATGATGTCATGCTAGGTGGTACCAATATCGCGGCGGGAATCGATTTGGGGGTAGAAGTCCTCACCGGTCCAGGAACGCGAGCCTACGCTTCGAAAACCATGATCGTTATGACGGACGGCAAGTGGAACATGGGTCGTCCCGCCATCGAGGCCGCGCAGGATGCCAAGCTAGCGGGCATTACGGTTTACACGGTCACTTTCCTGGATGCCGATCAGCAGGATATGAAAGATGTGGCTGCCGCTACCGGCGGACGCCACTACCACGCCAGCGATGCGGACACACTGCAAGACGCGTTCGTAGAAATGGCCCGACACTTGGCCGTCGTACTTATCGACTAATGGCACGAGCCAAAAAAGGAAACGCATGTTGCTCCATTCAAAAAAACGAATCGCAAAGTCGCGTCGCGGTACAACGGCTATCGAAATCGCCATTGTGCTGCCGATACTGGTGATGTTGCTATTTGGTGCGATCGATTTCTCGCGTGCCAACACAATTCGCAACACGGCTGAGAACGCGGCCTACGAGGCAGCTCGCCGTGCCATCGTGCCGGGCGCTACCAGCGCTGAAGTGCAAAGTTCGGCTAATGCGATTTTGAGTATTTTGTCGATCAATAATGCCAGCGTCACCGTCACGCCCGCAGTCATCACCAACGCAACACGACGCGTGAAGGTGACCGTCAGCGTGCCGCTGGGCAGCAATCTATACGCGTCAAGCCAACTGCTGGCTGGCACGACCATTTCGAAATCATGCGAATTGACTCGCGAACAGTTTTCATCCTCAGCGCCTTGACGCAAGGTAGCAAGCACACCCTGCGAGTCGTCCGCTGCGCAACTTAGCAGGCACACTCACTAAGGAATGCTAACCAACCAAACGCAAAGCTCGCGAAGCGACAACCGTCACCTTGCCGCTGTGATGCTTCCAGCTTCGCACACGTATCGTCGCCTGGCGGCTTCGGAATTCAAATCCAAAAAAGCAACCGAGATTTGACAAAAAAAAACTGCTCGAAAATGGAGCCTAAATTATTAGGCTACCGAGGCTGCCCCAGGCAATACAGAACTTCTTGTCGTAGGCCGCTAGCGTCGCGATGGGCCACGCGATGGTAGATGCGGCTTCCGACAATCGTCGGTGTGGCGAAAACCTCCTGGCCGAGTTGATTCTTTGCCAAAAGCTCAAAGGCATCTGGGTTGGCACGCAGTACAAAGAAGTCACCCTCCTCGTTGGTCATAAACAGTTGGTCGCCAACGAGCACCGGCGAGGCGGAAAACGTACCGCCGAGGCGTTTTTTCCATAACTCTTTGCCAGAGTCTGCTTGCCAACATACAGTGATACCCGCATCCAGAATGCCATAAAGATGATCGCCTAGGATGACCAACGAGGGCACGTAGAGTCGCTCTTTATTTTCCCAGACGACTTCTCCAGAACCATCGGCGCGAATGGCAGACATGTGGTTTTTAGGGTAGCCGCCACTGGTGTAAACCAGGGTACCGTTGGTAATCGTCGAGGTAACGCATTCGGTCGTCGCACCTTGCATTTCCCAATTGGTATTGCCGGTAAGGGGATCGTAGCTCATTACACTGTCGCAACCAACTTGGATCAATTGATCTTTGCCACAAGTATGCAGCAGGGTGGGCGTTGGATAATTGGGTTTCTGCGGCCGTTCGCGCCGCCATACGACTGCTCCGGTCTCTCGCGACATACCGACAATTGCTCCGCCAGCTTTGTTATCAGCCGAAGCAATCACTAGGTTTTGGTAAAGCGCCGGCGAGGCACCGTAGCCTTGATGCATGACGTAACTGGACACGCGCTGCTGCCAAAGCAGTCGACCTTCCAGATCCAATGCGGTCGTATAAAGCCCGCCGTTGTTTGGGAAGTTGATGAAGACTCGTTCTCCGTCGCAAGCTGGTGTACTTGAAGCGCCTGTGGACTTGTTATTTTTGCGCATAGCACCCGAACTATGCACCACCTCGCTCCACAGTACTTCACCCGTTTCGCGAGAAAAACACATTAGCGATTGCGAGCCGCTGGCTTCGTCGCAGGTAGCTAAGAAGACTCGAGTTCCAACCACGGTTGGCGAGCCATAGCCACGGCCAGGAACTTCGGCTCTCCAAATGACGTTCTGCTCCGGACCAAACTCGGTGGGCGGCGTTTGTTTGGCGTCCGCCGTGCCATTGCGCAGCGGGCCTCGCCACCACGGCCAATCTGTGTGGGGCAAGTCAATTCCGTCCGCCACTCGAACCGGCTCGATCGACCATGCGTTACTATGAAGGAGACCGCAGAGCAGCCGGCAAATCGCCAACTTGGAGCATTTCATTTCAACATGTCCACTCTAAATCAGATGCCAAACTCTTGAATAACCAAGCGATTGTAATCATACACGGTTACGGAGGCCATCGCTGGCTCATGCTGCCGCTGGCCCGCATACTCCAACAAGCCGGATTCGCGACCGTCAATTGGGGTTACCACAGCCTGATTGGGAGTATCGAAGCTCATGCACATCGTTTTCGGGCCGAGCTGGACCAATTGCAAAGCCAGACGTCGCTAGAGAAAATTCATATCGTGGCACATAGCATGGGCTCGCTGGTCACCAGGCAAGCGCTGCTTGTTCCTGGGCTCGACAAACTACAGCGGATCGTCATGCTTTGCCCGCCAAACCATGGCTCGCATGCCGCATCGTTGTTTCCCAGTTCGCTGGGCTGGCTAAGTAGACCCCTACTCCAGCTCAGCGATCGACCCAATGGCTTTGCTTGTCGCCTCCCGCAATCCCTGCCGGAAAGATACGAAGTTGGCATTATCGCGGCAGAAAACGATTTTGTAGTTCGCCGCGAAAGCACCTCATTGCTCGGTGCCAAGGAATCCATAGTCGTACCCAGCTTCCACTCCGGCGTGTTATTTAGGCGTCAAACAGCCGAGCTAACCGCCAATTTCATTTCGCAGGGAAGTTTCCACCCGGGGTCCGAGAGCCAAGTCAGCCGGCCCCAAGAGTAAGCTGGCAGATAAAAGATAATCGTACGTTCGCTCACTCGAGGTAGGTACTTCGTCCGGCGACCTGTTCATACTCTTGCAACAACAAGTCGGCTTCTTCTTGCGGGATTTGTCCCGCCACGACCTGCGCGGACAGTTGGCGCTTATACGATTCGGCCAGTTGAGCGCAATCGTAGCGGGCGAACTGCATCATGTCGTCGATACGGCTGCCAGGTACGATTTTGGTGACGTGATATCTTCCGTCACTGTCGATGGATATGTGAGCCTCATTGGGATGCCCGAACAGGTTATGATGGCTGCCCATCACTTCTTGGTAAGCACCGACCAAGAAGATTCCCAAATAGTACTCGTCGCCTGGGTCCCAATTGTGCAGTTCTAAAGTCTGCTTGACGTCCTTCAGATCTACAAAACGATCGATTTTTCCGTCGCTGTCGCAGGTCACGTCGACGAGCGTCGCATAGTCGGTGGGTTTTTCGTCCAAGCGATGGATCGGCACGATCGGAAATAACTGCCTTATGGCCCAACTGTCGGGTGCGGAGCGGAACAGCGAGAAGTTGCACAAGTATTTTTGCGCCAAGTTGCGTTTGAGCTGTTCGAATTCTTCGTCGGGAAAGCCGTCTTCTTCCGCCTCGCGGAGCGAGCGAGCGCAGATTTCCCAAAACAGCACGTCTCCCTTGGCGCGGTCTTCCAAACTCACCAACCCGAGATTGAATTGGATCTGCAATTCGTCCTTCAATTGGAGTGCGTCGTGATAGTATTCGTTGTAGTTCTTCGTATTGATCGAATCGCACAAATCCTTGAGCTCGGTGATGACTTGCGGGTCGTCTTCGTCGATTAGAACAACAGGTTGGTCGTCGGCAAAAGTTTCGATTTCGTCGCGAATGCACGTAATGAATACCGTATGGTAGGCAGTCATGAAACGACCGCTTTCGGTCACGAGGTGAGGAGTGGGCACGTTCTCTTCATCGCAAATCCACTTAAATGCATACACCACATCGTTCGCAAACTCTTGAACCGTATAATTGACGCTCGAATCGAATCGTGTTTTGGAGCCGTCGTAGTCGACACCCAGGCCACCACCAATATCCACGAACTCGATGCCGCAATCGATTTGCCGCAATTTGCAATAGACTCGCGCTGCTTCCTTCATCGCGTTCTTGACACGTTTGATGTCGGTGATCTGCGAGCCGATATGGAAGTGTAGCAACTTCAGTTGATGGTCGAGCTTGGCTTCGCGCAGAAGACGCACGCATTCGAGAATCTCGGAAGTCGTCAAACCAAATTTAGCCGAGTCGCCTCCCGATGAAGCCCACTTGCCCGAGCCTCGCGAGTAGAGCTTGGCCCTCAAGCCGATCCAGGGCGCGACACCTACCTCCTGAGCCAGCTTGAGCACCATCCGCAGTTCGTTGAGCTTCTCGACCACGATCGTCACGCGCTTGCCAGCTTTGACGCCTAGCAAGGCCGTACGTACGAACAGTTCGTCTTTGAATCCATTGCAGAGCAGCAGTGAGTCGGCGCTTTGCTCCTGTGCGATAGCAGCAAACAATTCGGCCTTACTGCCACACTCCAGTCCGATGCGACAGCGGTCGCCCTCGCGCAGAAATTCCTCGACCACTTCTCGACGTGGATTGACCTTCATCGGATACAGCGGATAGTGCTGTCCTGAATAACCGAATTCGGCAATTGCAGATTGGTAGGCCGCAGACAGAACTCTGAGCTGGGCCGTCAGGATCTGTGGGAATCGCAGTAGCAGCGGCAGACGGACTTTGCCCTTCGAAAGCAGTTGATCGACAATCTCTTTCAGGTCGGCATACCGCACGTCGTCCTTGGCTGGCCGAACAATGATCGTGCCACGCGTACTAATATCGAAATAACCGGCGGACCAGTTTTCGACACCATAGGCTAATTGGACTTGCTGAAGTGTCTCTTCGTTCATTTACTACCTGTACCGTGCAGTGGCGAAGCGGCGTGCTTTCGCCCAAGCTTCAAATTTTAGCGACGCAGGGCATTCCGACGAGTCGCAACATCGACTCTCAGCAAACATTTTCCCGATTGTTTTGATGTTTGGATTGAGGTTTAGGGATCGACTCTTGCAAATTTTTTGGCACCCTCCGCGCGCCCTAACGCACAGCCGGCTGGCATATTTCGATTCTCGTATAGGTTTTGCTATCCAGTGCAGCACTAATCTAACGGCCTAGGGAGGTTGCCTGCTACGAGCGCACCGGCTAAGCCGAACGAAAAGCGGTTCGAGCTTCGGTGAGCCAGTCGATCTTGCCGTTCTTGGGCTGCGTAACCCAATAGGCTTTTTGGCCATCGACAATCCTAAGACGTCGATCGTGTAGCTTGGCCAAGTGCTCAATCCGTTGACGATTGCTATAGGTCATCACTAGAAAACTATCTTCGATCTGTAGCGAGCGAACAAACCATAGCGCCGCATCGATCTTGAGCTCTGCAACTTGGAGCAACAAGCTGACGCTCTTGGGAACGCGACCGAAACGATCCTGCAACTCTTCGCGCAAATCGTCCAACTCGCGTACGTCAGCAATTCGGCTTAAGCGTCGATAGATGTCGATTCGATGGCGAAGCTCAGGCACATACTCGACCGGCAGGAACGCCTGCACGGGGATATCAATTTCTACATCGACCGACAGCTTGGGAGGTTGATGAGTGAGCTCGCGAACTGCGTTACCTAGCAGTTGGCAATAAAGCTCGTAACCAATGGCGGCAATATGTCCGCTTTGTTGCGTTCCGAGCAAGTTGCCCGCTCCACGAATCTCGAGATCGCGCATCGCAATCCCAAAACCCGCCCCGATCTGACTGTATTCTTCGATCGCATGCAGTCGCCGAGCCGCATCGGGTGAAAGATGTTTGTGTCTGTCGACGACCAGATAGCAGTAGGCTTGGTGTTTGTAACGTCCTACGCGTCCGCGAAGTTGATGCAATTCCGCCAGCCCATAGCGATTGGCATCGTCGATAAAGATCGTATTTGCGTTGGGTATATCCAATCCGCTTTCGATAATCGTTGTCGCTAGCAAGATGTCAAAGCGGTGTTCGATAAAGTCGATCATGACCTGTTCGAGTTGGCCTTCGGCCATCTGCCCATGTCCGATCGTCAAACTAGCTTCGGGAACAATTCGACGCAGCTTAGCGGCGACCTCTTCGATATCGTTGACACGATTATGTACAAAGTAGATTTGGCCACCACGATTTAGCTCGCGCAAGACCGCATTGCGAATCAGATTTTCGTCAAAACGGATAGTGCGCGTTTCCACGCTGAGTCGATTCTCTGGGGGTGTCTCTAAGTTGGAGATGTCGCGCACGCCCACCAAAGACATGTGCAGGGTACGTGGAATGGGCGTGGCCGAGAGCGTCATCACATCGACATTCGTGCGAATATGCTTCAGACGCTCTTTAATCTCAACACCGAATCGCTGCTCTTCATCGATGATCAGCAATCCCAAGTTGTAGAATTTTAGATCCTTGGACGCGATACGATGAGTGCCTACGACCAGATCGACTCGACCGCTGCCGATGCCCCTGACGGTCTCACGCTGCTCCGCCGGAGAGGCAAAGCGACTAAGTTTCTCGATATCAAATGGGAACTCCGCCATCCTCTCGCGGAACGTCTTGTAATGCTGCTCGGCTAAGACCGTCGTCGGCACCAATACCGCGACTTGATAGCCGCAATCGATGGCTTTAAATGCGGCTCGCATGGCCACCTCGGTTTTTCCGAAACCCACGTCGCCGCAAATCAGTCTATCCATCGGCCGAGACTGCGTCATATCGTTTTTGACCGCAGCAATCGCCGTTAACTGGTCCGGCGTTTCCACATACGAAAAAGAAGCATCGAACTGATTCTGCCAAATGCTGTCATGCCCAAAGACAATACCCGGTTGACTGCGCCGGCGAGCTTGCAACTCGAGCAGCTCAACGGCCATATCCTGCACGGCGCGTTCAGCCGCTTTCTTCTGCTTAGCCCAAGACAGGCCTCCAATTTTTGCAAGCTTCGGGCGGCTCTTGGTACCACCCACGTAACGCTGAACCAACTCGATCTTAGAGCTCGGTACGTATAGTTTGGTACCCGCATCGAACTCGAGTACTAAGTGCTCAAACTTTTGACCATGCTTCTCCAGAAGCTCCGTGCCGCGATAGACGCCAATTCCATGCGAAAGGTGTACTACCAAGTCGCCCGGACGCAGGTCCAGAAAGCTGTCGATGGGCTTGCTCTTGGTGCGCTTGGTTATGCGACGGACATGCGAACGGCGAAGCAACTGCCCAGCTGTCAACACCAGGAGACCGTCGGGTAGTACTTCGAAGCCGTTTTGAAGGTGGCTGACCACAACCGTAAGACGATTTTGTTGCAGAGCGTTGGAACCAGACAAGAGGTCTCGCAGTCGCTCGCGCTCGCCTTCGTTCATGGCAACCACGACCAGCGATCGCTGGCCGCTATGCAAGTCGATGTCATGGGCCAACTTCTCCAAATCGCCGCCAATGCGTTCTACATTCCCTAAGGGCAACCGCAACAGTTCGCCCAAATAGCCGTCTTCTGCCAACTGAGAGGCATAGACAATATTTCTTACCGCCAACCTCTGCCAAATCAATTCCGGTGCAACATACCGTTCTGGAAACGGGACGCGCTGTAGGAACATCTGTCCAGCGGCCGCGATCGAACGCTGCTCGTAGATAATGATCAGCGTGTCATCGGGCAAGTAGTCAAGCAGCGAACCGTCTTGTGCGACCGAACCCTGTACGGCCAACAGTTGAAGTTGCTGGCGCTTTTCGATACTCCGCTGGGATACCACATCAAACGAGCGTAGCGATTCGATCTCGTCGTCGAAGAGCTCTACGCGAATGGGTAGTACTTCATCGGGTGGAAAAATATCTAGGATTCCGCCGCGCACTGCAAACTCGCCTGGCAACTGGACCGAGCTGGTGGCGTGATAGCCCGCTTGGAGCAGCCATTTGCGGAGCGCAGTTAGATCAACTCGCTTGCCCGACACAAGCACTTGTTTGTCGCCTTCGAGCGAGTTGGGGCTCGGGACACTATGTAGCAGTGCGGGGAGCGTCGTCGCAATGACGGGCAGCTCGGGGTTGCCGTCTGGAGCGGTGGTAAATTTATACAGGCGACTGAGTACGTGCAGGCGCTGGGCCGTTTCCTGATGCGCCAGCGATTCGAGCTCAGTTTCTTCGCTCCCAGGCGGGAACACATCGGCTGCCTGTCCAGACAGTTCGCTAATTTCCGCTGCGACGGCTTCGGCTTCGGCGACCTGAGGCAACACCAGCAAAATTGGCCTAGGGTCGCATCTTAACCAACCCGCAGCCAGCGGCGGCAGTGCACCTAACCACAGGCCTTCCAATGATACTTTTCCGTCGCCGCGGGCGCACTGTGTGGTCCGCCGAAGCGCAGCCAAGTCGGCCACTTGGCCCGCAGCATCGGCCAGTGTTAAAGGTTGGGGCAGCGCCCCGCGTTTCACGCTAAGTACAGCGCGACGATCAGTCATGCCGTGGAAGTCCATCCCCTAGGAGGTTTGCTCAGTCCCCATAGTTTAACCGGCTGGCAAGCTGCAACAAGCTCAGGCTAGCGTCTGGGAATTTGGCCAGAGTGCCGCTGACCACAGGTACAAGATGCCGGAAAAACAGAATATTTGTGAACCCGTGTAAGTTTCTGCCGTGTCGTTCGTCTACCTAACATGTAGTTCGTAAACTCCATTCTCCTCAGGAGCCTAGGCAATGACATCAAATTTCCGGCAATCTCATGGTCACAATTCGCTGGTTCATCAACCAGCCGTAGACAATTCGAGTTCTAAACCTCGGCCCGTCAAAGAAATTCGCTTCGGACGCATTGTTGCGGCGATCTGGGAAAACCCAACCGAACAAGGAGGCATTCGGCATAATGTGACGGTCTGTAGGATCTACAAGAGCGGCGAACAATGGCGGGAGTCGCAGTCCTTTGCGCGCGATGATTTGCCATTGGTCGCAAAGGTGCTCGATCGCTGCCACACATGGATCTACGAGCACACCACTCGGAGCCGCGAGTGAAGTTTCCGACTTTTTTTCTTGCGCAAAGCATATTACCGCTTTGTTCCAACTCCCTGGCGAACCGAAGCGGCAACGAGTCGCGCAAGCTCGAAATTTGGAGTGCTGAGACTTGTCCTAGCTGTTAACTATTCAGCGATCGTAGACCGGCAGGACACGCGCTTGGTCACGCTCGTAGACGACGTGGCCATTGACGATGGCGGTCTCTACATAGGTGCGGTAGTCGAGAGGCTGACCGTTAAGAATCAACACGTCTGCATCCTTGCCAACCTCCAAACTGCCGATCCGCTTTTCCAGACCCATCATGGTGGCTGGTACGATCGTGATGGCGGCGAGCGCGGTGGGCTCGCTGGCACCGCCTCGCACGGCAAAGGCGGCTTCCAACGGTAAGCTGGTTAGATCGCGACCCGCCAATCCACCCAAGCTGATTGAGTTGCTCAGCGCATTGATGGCAAAGGGAACACCCTGCGCCTGCATGACGCGGGAAGCTTCAATCCAAGTGCCCGTGCGATCCTCGGCTCCAAAGCTTGGCGATCGCCTGGTCCGTGGTGTCAGTATTACCGACGCGTCGGCCTCTGCCAGTTCGCGGCCCATGACCCAACATTCCGCAGCGCCATCGATGACTACCTTATAGTCCAGTTCCTTGGATAACTCGATTAAGCTCTGCATTTCGGAAACTGAATTCGCAGGGATGCGCATGGCGACTTCCTTTTTGACCAGTCGCAGCACGTCGTCTTTGACGGGTTTCTTGGGAGGCGGCTGCTTCTTACCAGCCGCAGTGGCCTGTTCATGCTCGGCCTGGTCCTTCAAATATTGCCTCGCCAGCTCGATTTGTTCGCGCCAATTTCGCTGGTTGGCCGCGCCGATCAATGAGCCCGAATTAGCATCCAGGAATACATTTTCAGCTAACAGCATTCCATCCAAAACACCGTAGGACATCTTGATGACTGCCGAGCTTCCAGTGGCTATCGGAGTTGGCTTGGGAATCGCGAGTGGCTCTGTCGGCAAGACGGGCAGTCCGCAGCACGGACAGGTCGACACGTATTGGCCGTAGTCTACTTCCGTCTGTTCCTGAGCAAGCATCAATTCCGCTAGGTCGGGATCGAGACCTGGAAACCGCTCGGTTATGGGATAGTCTTCCTCGGGACCGCGTCGCCCCCGCGTGCCGCCGCCGCCAGGGCTAATTCGTTGGCAGCCCGTCGTGATACCCACTCCGACTGCCAAACGAACGTTGCTGTCAAACGGATCTAGGCCGTCCGCCGACTTGGCCGAAGCATCGCTCGAAGCATTGATGCCGACGCTCGATACGCTTAGCGCGACAAATCCAGGGCATAGAATCTTCCCAGATGCGTCGATTTGTTCAGTGCCTTCGGGGATATCAACTTGCGTTCCAAGTGCCGTGATCTTGCCATCTTCGATGAGAAGCGTGCCTCCGCGAATTGTCTCGCGCGTCACGGTGATGATATCGCCACCGACAATCGCCAAAATTTTCTTCAGTTTTTCCGGCTCTGCTTTCTCAGAATCTGCCGCTTCTTTTTCGGTCTTGTCCTCGCTGGCCTTGTTGTCGGCGGTGTTGCCCACACCGCCAGCGGGTCGCTCGGGTCGCTCGGGTCTGCGTTGGGGTCGTTGACCCATGGCGGGCGTGTCCAACACTAACAACGTAAATAGCAATGCCGCAACAAATACCGATACGCGGACAGAATCAATCATGGATCGGCACTCCTGAAATATAAACTTGTTCAATACCAGCCGTTACCGAAAAGGGATCTGTGTCGAATACAACGAAGTTCGCTTGCTTGCCGATTTCGAGCGAGCCGACTTCTTTTTCAATTCCCAATAATTTGGCCGGCCCAATGGTCAGCGCTTTTAAAGCAGTCTGCCGGTCGAGCCCAGCGCGGACTAGCATGGCCGGCCCAAACAGCGGTGTTGGTTGGTGCACTAGGAAATCGCTGCGACCCAGCGAAAGAGAAAACACAAAGCCGACATCTTTCTCGGACAGCAATTTCGCCACATTCACGCGTTCCGCCGTGTTGGGCTTTCGGTCAATGGTGGGTGACAAAATGACCGTATATCGTTTTCCATCGAGCATCTCCAATGTGCTAAAAACATTGGAGCCACTCGCGATCAAAGCGATTTTGGCTTTCGGGTACTCGGCGAGGATCGCATCGGCATGCAAAATCGCAGATGCATTGTTCACGTTTACAAAAACTGGCGACTTGCCATCGCGAATAGCAGACCACAAACTGGCAGTGGACGAAATCGTGGCTGCATTGGAGGCCGAACCCTCGGTAGGCCCTCCAGGCGGAGGCCCACTACTGGGTGCAGAGTTGGATCCCGCACGGGAAGGCGGTGGAGCTCCACCGCTGGGACCACCGTTGAGACCGCTGCGGACGCCGCCGCGCGACTCAACGGGTTTCAGATTAGTGCGGAGTACATCCAAACTCTTGGTGTCGTTCGAGACAGCAATCAACACTTTTCCGTTGGCCTCTTGAACTCCGACATCAACGCCACCCTTTGAGTCACCCGTCGGCTGAGTGATCGACGAAGGGTCGAAGAACGACTGGGCGACTAGCGACTGGGCGATTAGCGACTGGGCGATTAGCGACTGGGCATAGCCACTGGCCACGATATGAAACGTCGTGATGCCACTACGGCACGCAGGGTGCCAATTTACACTTGAAAGGTCCAATCCGTCTGCGACTTTAGCAAACGCTGTTGCAATGGACGGCGCTCCGCCGCCAATCGTGATGACTCGTCCGTTAAAAACGATCGTCCGCGACTCAGTGATTTGAGCGGTACGCCCGATCGTTACGACGAAATAAGGATCCACGAAGCCCGGCGTAATCGTTTTGCCCGTTGCATTCACGATCTGCGCGGAAACAGGAATTTTTACATCGCTGCCGATCGCTTCGATCTTTCCGTCTCGGATCAGTAATGTCGCGTTCTCGAGAGCGCCCAACTCTGAAGCGGTTTCAATCGTCGCACCCCTAATCGCCAGCGTACGCTGCGCAAACAGATGATTCGCAGGGGCTAAGCAAATGGCAACGATGGCGAACCACCGGCGCGAACAGCGGGCGAGCGCTTTGAAGTTGTCGTTTAGCATCGAGCGGAAAATAAGTGGGATAGGCTTCCAGCCTGTCGGCTCAAATTCACAGGCTTGAAGTGTATGCCACAACGGAGTACCGACAGTAATCTTCGGCTCGATGCTTAGTTGAAGGATTCGCATGGGATAAATTCTTTGACCGACTTCGTTGACGAACCAGACAGGATGCGGGAAATTTGAACAAGGAAACTAGAAACGGCGACGGTCCTTGGCGATGTCGTACACGCTGGCTCCGTCGATGAAGACCTGTTTGACGTAGTTTCGCGGATCGATGATCGAGCCGGTCGTAATTAGAATGTCCGCGTCTTTACCAGGTTCGAGCGAGCCAACGCGATCATCAATCATTAGTGCCTTGGCGACTTCGATCGTCAGTCCACTCACGGCATCTTCTTCCCTCCACCCATAGCGTACGGCCATGGTAGCTTGAAAGGCCAACTCCTCTTGAGGAATCACGGGCGCATCGGTATTCACGCCGAGCCAGGTCACTCCACGCTTGGCAAATTCGGCGACGATACCTTTGATTTGACCATCCTCCGGATCGTAGCGCAAACCGCGAGGGCCAGCCATGACAGGTATATTGCGTTTGATGATCTCATCGCTCAACTTGTAGCTGTCGAAAGTACCGTGGTCGATAACTACTTTCAAATTCATCTCGTCATGCAAAATGCGTAGCGTTGATTGAACGACCTGGTAGGCTTGCGTATGAACCACTACTGGAATTTCTTGGCGGAAGAGTGGCTTGAAGTACTCCAAACGCAAGTTGACTTGCGGTGCAACTTTCAGCCGGCCCGCTTCAAAGTCATCCCACTGCCGCACATAGACTCGTCCCTCCTCCAGTTGCTGACGGATGACGTAGTTCATACCCATGCGACCGGAGCCAACTTCACCGTCACGCCGTTCCGGGTTCCCAGACTGGGCGATTTTCAATACGCCAGGCGCACGGATGATCACGTCGGAGACTCTGCCCGGCCCAGTTTTCATCAGCGTGCCCCAACCGCCCATGTTGGTGCCGCTGCCAGGGATGTAGCAGATGGTTGTGACACCGCCTGCGATAGCGACTTTGAGGTCATCATTGTGCGGAATGATTTGATCCCAGTTTCTAAGCTCGGGATTTGTTTGGTACACCATTTCGTTCAAATCGCCTGATCCGCCCACATGCGAGTGCGCGTCAATCAGGCCGGGCATCGCAAAACAGTCCTTGTGCTGGATTGTCTGGTAGCCCTCGGGCACTGCGATCTCAATCGTCTTTCCAACCGCTTCAATCTTGCCACCCGAAACGAGAATCGTTCCGTTGATAATTGGCTCGCCAGCCGAAGTGATCACCTTGCCGACCTGGATCGCATAGCGGGGCTTGACTGACTCATCGGCCTGGACAACACGTACCAAGCCGTAAACGAGAAGACAAGCGGCTACGCAAGTGCTGGTAGTGTCGCGGCTCAATAGAAAGCGCAGGGCGAATTTCATACTTTGTACCATCAGTTGCTTTCCTTTTCGTAGACCCACCTGCCGTCGATCATCACTGCCAACACTTCTGTTGAAAGTAACAGAGGCGACCCGCTGAGTACGACGAGGTCAGCATCTTTACCGACTTCGATGGCTCCAACGCTTTCAAGTCCCAAAAATTTCGCCGTACTTGTAGTTAAACCTTGGAGTGCATCGGCGCTACCAAGTCCTTCGTAGACCGCATAGCTAATCGCCGCAGGCAACTCACCGACGCCGGTCGATGCGTTGGACTGGAAGCCGATGGACACTCTGGCGATCGCCAGTTCTGCCGCATAGTTGAGCAATTCGCCCTCCGCGTCGGTGCCAACTAGCGTGGGGCCAACAACGACAAACACCTCGTGCTTGGCCAGCAACTCGGCTCGACGCGCGGCGGCTTCACCAGCCACGATGGCAGTTTTCAATCCAAATTCTTCTCGAAACAGTTTGACCGCCAGGTCGACGGCTTTCACGTCCGCAGCGTCGACCATGGCGACGATCTTTTTCGCAAACAAGTCGCGATATATGTCTAGGTTGGAATTCGAGCTCGGTTTCTTGGGCTCTGATGGCTTTTTGGGCTCGACAGTCGTTGGTACATCGGCTTTGTCGGCATCTTTCGCTTCGGTCGTCGTAGCCGCATTGGCCGGATCCGTTTTGTCGTCGCTCGTCTTTACACTGGCTGTTTTTGCTTCGTCCGGTTTACCGCTATCTTTGTCCGACTTCGAAGCGTCCTGTTTCTGGCTTTCATCCTGCACGCTTGGCTTATCGCTATCCTTGCTTTTATCCTCGGCGGCTGCTTGTTTTTTCTTTTCTTCTTCTGCCTTTTTGTCTTCTGCCGCCTGCCTGTCGGCTTCAGCTTTTATCGCGGCGTCGTATTTGCCTTTTTCTATTTCGTATTTTGCTAGTTGCTGTTGGTATTCGGCGAACTCAGCATCGTACTTCGTCCAAGCATCGGCATAGGCCTTGCCAGCTTTGAGCGTGCGTCCCAAGCTGGCCTCGGTTTCGGTCAAATTTCCGTTGACTTCGAAACGCAATGCCACCGGATCTTTTAGCGGCGTAGGCGAGTCCGTCAATTTAAAAGCGAGTACCGGACTGGGCAGACGGGTTGAACTAAAGAGCGCCGTCGTTACACCACCCTGACGCCCCAATGCAACTTGATCATCATCTCGAACCAGCAGCGGCCCCAGCTTTGTACCCAGCGCGATGCTTTCGCTGAGGCTACCACCCAGTCCCAAACTGCTCGACCAATCGATCATGCCTGGAATAATGACAGCATCGCCAAAGTCGCGAACTTTGGATCCTTGTGGTATGGAAACGTCGGCTCCCAAACCCGCGATCTTGCCGCCCGCAATCGCCACGCTGCTTGCCTCGAGCACCCCTTTAGTTGTGTAGATCTTCGCCGCGCGAATCACCGAGGCGTGTTCGTTTTTGGATTTACTTTCGAAAACAGACTGTCCGTCCGTAAACGTTGCCAGCAATTTAGTTCCAGGCGCGAACGGTGCGCCGGACAAAACCACAAAGTCGGCATCGGCATCAACTTTTAGACTGCCAACACGGTTCGCAACGCCGAGCATACGAGCTGGATTGGAAGTGATGGTTTTCAGAATTTGAATCGACGACAGCCCGCCGCGACCCAACACAGAAGCCGTGAACAACAACGTATTTAGATCTTGGTCGGTCGCAGCTCTCAGCGCCAAACGATCTTCCGCTCCAGCATCGATCAATAGTCGCGCGCGTTGCCAGACCGGCAGTTCAGGCTTGGCACCCTCGCGGGGGACCGAGGGATTAGTGATTCTACCGGGCCGCAATTCTGGATTGAGAATGACGCCGCGCGATAGTTCGCTTTCCCAAACTTCTTTTGATGCCAACAAATCAACTTCGAGTGGATCGACCACAATCCACGGCAACTCGAATTTCTTTGCCAAGTGCAGTGCCGCGCGGACTTCGGCGTTGCTGCCCGCCGACCAGCGTGTCACCAGCTTTGCTTTGATGACGCTCGCGAGCGCTTGCAGTCGAATGTCAGCCTGCGGATCATTTCCTACTGCTTCGGATAGTAGTGCTTCGAGTCCAACGACTGCTTGGGCCAGACTAGTACCCAACTGGGGCTTGGTCGGCTCGACCGGCCGTTCGACCGAAACGGCTCCGACCGGTGGTTCGTAGACGGTGGGTGGCGAGAGACCTTCGCGTGTCAAGATGAAGCGGAGGCTTTCGACTTCTGACAAGATTTGTTCGGTAGAATCTTCACCCGCCAGCTTTACCACCGCACCCTGACCAGGCACCAGGCGATTGCCGCCAGCGGAAATTTGCACGGTGGTAATACCGGCTGCCAGCAGGGCTTGATAGTCACCGAACGGATCGAAGCCATCGACGGCTCGCACCTCTGGGCTAATCGCATAATCCTCTGCTCGCGTCGACTCGACGATGTTGGTTTGCGCAATAACTAAACCTGGGATAAGCGTCGCCGACCCCAACTCGTGAAGCTTGGCCCGCAGCGGTACGGCGACTTGATCCCGTGGACCGACAGCCACGATACGGCCAGCGCGTACTATCAGCACGCCATTGGGGATCGGTTCGCCATCACCGGTCCAAATGGATCGAGCAAAATAAGCATCTACAGCTTGCCCAAAGCTGGGCGTGGCCAGCAAAGCGCACAGCCACAGCACGGCCAGCTCGCTACGGATCGCGCGCTGCCAAGGACCCTTGCATTCGGCCATCACTCTCATGCTCATTCGGCCTCCGGGGATAACAGTCGCTTCAGCTTCTCATCTTTGTCGCGCTCGTAGACGACTTGACCGCTGACGATTGTGACATCGACCCAGGTCGCGATATCAAGTGGTTGACCTGTCAGCACCACCAAGTCCGCTTCTTTGCCAACTTCGATGCTACCAACACGATCAGCAATCTCTAGCAGCTTGGCGGGCTCAAGCGTGAGCGCCGCGAGGGCTTCGCGCTCCGTCATCCCGTATTTTACAGCCGTTGCAGCCTGGTACCAAAAATAACTTGTACCGAGCGTCGTGCGGCTGTCCGAATCGCTTACTTGAAAAATAAAGGGCACGCCATCTGCCCGATAAATCACTGGCAACTCGATCTTCTCGTCCTCCCGCGTGCGTGGGTTTGTTTTCCAGTAAACGAGCGTGGGATCAAGCACAACGGTTTGCTTTTGCTTGGCGAGCAACTTGGCGGCTTGATAACATTCTTGGCCCAGCACGTACACCGGCTTCAGGCCGTAATCGTCGACCAGCTTCACTGCGGCAGCCACATCCATGGCCACTTCGCAATAAATATAGACAGGCATTTTTCCCTGCACGGCCAGCTTCAGCGTCTCTAGCCCAATGTCTTTTGCATCGCTAGCACTTTCGTCAGTACTCTCTTCTTTATCACTCGCTTCGTCTGGATTTCCGTCGCCTGATTTCACCACCGGTTCTTTTTCCGGCTCATCCTTCTTAGCTGCCTCTTCGTCCTTGCTGTCTTTATCCTCTTTGCCGACCTCATCCTTCGCGTCCAGTGCCTTCTTTGCCGCGTCGAGTTCTTTTCGCAGCAGCGCCATTTGGCTCATGCGGCTGCCGCTAGTGGGACGCAAGGAGATCTTCAATGCCCAGTCGCGACGGACAATCATATCGTTCACATACTGGCCCGCAGTTTTCACAATAGCGGCCTTGCCACCGATCAACGTGCTGTTGCCGGGCACCACAGCCGCAGAGGTGATGCCATTTCTTCGACACTCTTCGAAGTAAATGGCCACTGGATCGATCGAGTCAACGACCGATAGAAACGGCACCACAGCTGCTTGCTCGTTGGCTTGACTCATGCCCAAAGCGCTGTGAGCATCGATAAATCCCGGCATGACAACTTTGCCGCTACCGTCAATGACATGGGCTTCGCCAGGAATATCTATGGATGTCCCAACGGCCTCGATGATGCCATCGCGAATCAGCACAGTTCCGTTTTCGATAGTATCGCCGGACACGGTGATGATCGTTGCACCTTGGATAGCCAGCGGACCGGCGGCAACGGCTCGATTGGATGCACCCAAACCAAGTGAACACAGGGCGGCCCAAACGCAGATTGCATTGCGCGAGTGATAGTGCTTCATTTCTTACTCTCGAAGTTGTCGTAAATCTTGCCACCCACCATCGTCCACACAACGGATGACGTTGGTTGCAATGGGTCTCCACTGAGTGCGACCATGTCCGCTACTTTACCGGTCGAGATCGAGCCCAATCGATCATCCAATTTCAGTATCTTGGCCGGTATCAAAGTAATTGCTGCCAGGGCTGTTTCTCTTGGCAGACCGAATCGAACCGCGAACTGGGCTTGGACCAGCAGGTTATCGCCCGCCAAACAGAAAGTGATACCCGATGTGTTCAATTTTCCAGGCACATTCCATCGCAGTTCCGTGCCCTCTTGGCCACGCAGGCTGCGGCCCGTCAGGTTGGCCGTTAGGGCGGTATAGACCAGTTCTGCTTTGCTTTCCTTAAACTCGTCGATCATACGGTAGACTTCGTCGCCTCCATAAATGGTCGGTAGGAAGCCGTAGGTATCGCCCAGTTCCAGCGCGCTGCGAATGTCAAAGTCGGTGCGGCTGACACTCAATACGGGTCGCGAACCGTCGATAATCCCCTGTAGAATCCCCATCGTCTTGGGACTGAGTCCAGCGAGTGGTTGTCCCAACTTAGTTTGGTGCAAGGTATGGCGAATGATCCACACGACTCCCATGCGGTTGGTCGGCAATCGAACATAAATACTGTCAGGTCGACTCCGCGAGCGATTGCGCGACGTCGGATCACTGCTGATCGCCAGCAGCACGCCATGCTCAGCGCTGACCAAACGTTGGTCCATTTCGCCCGCCGTTTTCAGTATGCAGGCAAAACCCGAAAAAACGTTCTCTGTCTCGGGCAGCACCTGAACCGTTGTGACGCCTTGGCTAACTGCTTCTACAAAGTCTCGCGATCGCCAATCTATCGTGCTGGCCGTATCAAACTCGGGAGTCACTTCGCGCGAGACTTCCGCATCGCCACCCTGCAACCCTGCTCGGCTGGATGCGTTGATGATGCCAGGGATCAGCGTATCGACTTCCACTTCGAGCACTGGCAGAGCCAACTCAATCGACTCGCCCACGAAAGAGATCTTCCCGTCATGTATCAAGACTTGACCGGGCGAAAGCACATTTCCATCGACGGTATAAATGTGTTTGGCTTTGATCAGTGTCCGAGACTGGTCCTCCGCAAATCCGCTTAGGCTCGTCGTTGCAATCATGCAGCATCCGGCAATCGCCGGTAGAAGTCTCAGGCTTGAACGAATCACGCAAGAAATTCTCTGTGGTTGTTCCATCAATTTAGTCTTCATGGGTACCTCGTGGTGCTGGATCCATCGACACGACTGTGCCATCCACGATCACGCCTAGTGGACGAGCACTGAAATCTAGTGGCGACGCAGACCAGACCACCAAGTCCGCGGCTTTGGATTCATTGGGCGACACCGCATCGGGCCCATAACACAAACCCGCCAAGGCACGCGCGGGCTCCATGCCGGCTTCAGTTGCTAGGGCTGCGGTCAGTCTCAGTTGTTCTGCGCTTTCGCCAGCGAAATAGATGCGAACTCCGGCCCCAGCAGCCTCCGCCAAATCTTGCAAATACCAGTTGTAGTCTTTGACGCTGACCGGACGTGCGATGACGGCTACGTCGAGTGCTTTAATGCGATCCACGAACGGTTCGAGCTGCATAGCTCCGACCAGAGCGGCCTTCAGCTTCTGCTGCTCGATCAAGTCCAAGGCAGCTCGGATATCCGCATCCGACGAGACGACCAGCAGCGTCCAAGTTTTACCCGCCGCGACCGACGTCAGCTTTTCGGAACGCTGCTTAGCCAACCTGTCTTGTGTCGATGGTGGGAGAAAGAGTCGCGAGTCCAGCAATTGGCCAGAGAGCGACTCTTTGATCAATTGCAACTGCCCAGTCAAGCTGGCGGGGAATCGATCCAGCGATCGAGCCGAGTCGGTCAAGGTAAATTTCATGGCCGCATCGCGAACCAGAACTTGTTCCCGCGCGCCCAACCGTACCACGCTCGCCCTGCCTGAAATCGTATTGCTGTCACCCGGACACAACAGTACGCGTAGCATACCCTCCCGGACTCTCTTGGCTTCGCCTTCGAAGTCGGCAGTGATCGCATCGGCAGCATCGACATCGGTAGCATCGGAAAGTTCTGGGTCCACCAGGCGATTGAGGCCCAGTGTGGCGTGAGCCGAGTAAAGTCCGGGTGTGACCCAGGCGCTGCCAACATCCACGACCTGCACGCCTGCTTCCATTTCGAAGTCAATGGTTTCAATGCCTACGACAGCGCCCTGCCCAGCGTCGATCACCAAGGTCTGCGGTGCAGTCGTGCCGTCTTTATGCAAGTAATTCTTGGTCCTAATCGCAAACTTAGTTGCTTGGAGGTTCTGCACCTCGACCACCTCGGCGATCGGCTCCGGTGCAAAAGGATGTTCTTTAGATTCTTTGGCCGAGGTGGCTTGGTGTACAACTTGGCCCGCTACAACGACCAGAGCCACGGTGGCTGAAACGTCCGTTGGGAGTCCCCGAAAACAAACCAAGTCCGCGCGCTTGCCGGCTTCGACGCTGCCGATCTGGTCATCGACGCCGAGCGCTCGGGCGGCATTCAAGGTTACCGCCAGCAGGGCTTTGTGAGCGTCCATTCCGGAAGCGATGGCTGATGCAAAGTGAGCTCGTAAAAGACGCGAACTACGATTTGAGGTACCTGCCGAGGCAATCACGAAGGTACCATCATAGCCATCGAAGGCATGCGCCCAGCCCCGTTTGCTATCGGGGTCGGTCCGGTAATTGGATTCCGACGACAGCCAAGGGCCCAGCACTACCGGAGCAGTCGAAAGGCGAATGCTTTCGGTCGCTGATCCTAGATCGTCCAATCCACTCCATATAACTTGCAGCTTAGGGAATTCCTTCTGTAGCTCGTGCGCGTAATGCGCGTCGTCGGCCGTATGGATTTCAAGCCGCAAGGGTATCTGACCGTTGACCACTTTCGCCAATCGCTCTTTGGCGACGTCTAGCTTAGGTTCCTTGGGTGCCTTTTCCTGTTTGTCTTCGCTCGCTTTGGACTCAGGCTTTTCATCGCTGCTCGCTGCATCCTTCTTATCACTGGCGGGTTTCTCAGCGTCCTTCTTTTCAGTTGCGTCCTTCTTTTCAGTTGCCTCCTTCCCTGGAACCGCTTCTTCTTGGTCAGTCGCTACCTTCTTCTCAGTGGACTCCTTACTTGGGACGGCTTCCTTGTTGCCGGTCTCCTGCTTTTTCTTTACGAACTCGTGGTACTCGTCCCATTTCTTTTGGTAGTCGGACGCTTCCGCAAACGCCTTCTTGGTACGATCGTATTGTTGGGTTCGAGCACGATTGTTGGTCGCTCCAACTCCTAGCGAAGCTTGCAGCGCCGCGTACTCGCTGATCACCGTGGGACCCGCGTCGCCAGGCGCGACCGAAAGTACCGCACCATACCCTCCGAGTGTTCCACCGCTTGCAGGCTGCACGTAGACCGTCGTTACCCCGTGCCGAATAACTTCTTGCCACGAATCGCTGTAGCCATCGATACCATCCAAGACATTCAGCGACGCATCGGTGGCCGTTGCATCTGCGGCTGCCTCGGTCAGCCACAGTCGACTACTGGCGTCGATCAAACCTGGTGTCATGACCAGCCCAGATACATCGAGAGTCTCGACGCCAGGTGGAATTTCGAGTTCGCGGCCGCCGACTTTGAAAATTTTGTCCTTGCACAGCAGTACGACTCCATTTTCGATCACGCCTTGCTTGCCCAGCGTATGTATCTCAGCACCCACCAGCGCGACGGTCGGCACTTCGGACTCGGGTGACGCAGCCGAGTGGACCGGCGCATCGGACTTGGTGTCGCCATCATCAGACTTCAACTCTTCTTGGCCAACAGCGGTTGACCCCATCAGCAAGCAGCAAAGCCAGAGGCAATTGAAAAACACTCGTCCCTCGTTATGCGGGCGGCTGAGAAATCTTCGGCTGCTGTGACTCCATACAATCATGGGCATTTTTCGAAGTAAATCCTTGAAGCAAGTCGAACGAATCCGACAGATCGCGAGGCAATCTACGAAAGGATATTGGTAAACAAGTACGCGTGGGCTGGTATGTTGTGTAGTCGCAAGGCAGGCCGAGAGAGGGGAGAGCGCGACTACCAGCAATAATTACTTAACCCCTACGGTAATAGCTGACCACTGGGTTCGCAAGCCGCATTCGAAATTCTCTGTCTTTCTGCTGGCTGCTCGGAGTAGCTTTGGTGGAGCTTTAAATGCAGGAGTCTACGGCATTGGACTCCGGTCTGGGTGGGTATCGAACTATTTGTCCGATAAAGCTTTGTCCCAAGGTTCCGTCGCCTACAAGTTGCGCGGCGCGTCACATTGACAAATCGGGCCTATAGCGCGTCCTCTTGGGGCGGTTCGGCCAGGGAGCGCACGAAGTTCACCAAGTGCCAAATGTCACCTGGAGGGATGGTGGCGGCAGGCATGGGAGTTCCATCGATTCCGGCGGCAATACGGCGGAAGATATGCTCTGGTTCACTGCCGCCGCGGAAGAGTCCATCCCTAAAATCTCGGGGTGAAATAACTCGCGGCGGCAGTGCGCCACGCGCGACCAAGGGAACTTGGGCGGCCGCGTCATTGGGGTCGATGCCGATGCGCACCGTCCATTCCTTCGTCCAATCGTCGTAATCCTTTTGGGGACCGTCGCCGTAACCTTCCGGTCCATGGCACTTTGCGCAAGCGGCCACTTCGGATTGGAAAATCTGCTTGCCCTTCACGACCGATTGCTTGATCTCCGAGTCGCCTGTTTCGGCTAGCGCAGCACGCAGTTCCTCGATGGTCTGTGGCACCGGAATGCCTTCGGGTTCGGGCACATCCTTGATACGATCTGCGGCTTCGAGCCAGCTATCTGCGATCTCAAGCACTGTATCGTTCGCAAACTCAAGTTGGTCTGCGAAGTCTTCGGAAGATTCGTTGAATAGCGACTCGCCCTCTTCGAATGCGATTTCTCCACCTTCCAACAACATGGCTCGTTCGAGTTCGCCGCGCCAGGAGAGGTAGATTACATAGTCCACTAGAGATTCAATATCCGCATCCGTTAGCTCCGGTATGGGCTTCATGGCCGTGCCGCTGACGCCATTCTTGATTGCGTAGGTCAGGTTCTCGCGTGTCGGTTTCGCGCTGCGCGTGGTGTCTTTGAATTTGAATTTGCCCATGCGGTAATCGCGAGGATAGACCGGAAGCAGTGCCGCAGTTTCGCCTCTTCCATTACCCACTACGCCGTGGCAGGTCGCGCAGTGTTGTCGATAAAGACCCTGACCAGCAGCGCCCGCGGGACCAGCCGCTTGCCGCAGCCGATCCATATTGACCAGCGACGCGTAGTCTTCATCCTTGCCAACCACCTCTGGCAGCAGCGGTGTATCGGGCGTACCAAAAAATTGAGTCAATGCAAGCTGTGTCTCAAGCAACGCTTGCTGCATCGAGTAGCCCGTGTCGATCTCAACCGACTTTGCGTAAACCATGTTAGGTTCAAAGGCTGTAATAGGCTGCTTTCGACAACCGACAGGCAGGCAAATAGCAAACAGCGTTAAGCCAAGCCCAACGAACTTTTTCATCGGAATCAATCCTATCGCGAAAATCTCAATTTAATTTTTTTAAACGCAGCGGCGGTTTACGCTGTGTGTAGAACGTTCGGTTCTAATCCTTACTGGAATGTCGCTGGTCTTCAACGAGTATTCGGACTGCTGGAGTCTCGAGGTCATCGTACTGTCCGCCGCGAATACACAGAACACAAGCAATCAAAGCCGATCCGCCCAACAGAATTGCAACTGGCAAAGCAATAAACAGAACACTCATGGTTTTGGCGCTCGGAAACTCGGTATGGACAGTGTGAGTGCCAGAACACTCACGGAGCTAATTGGCATCAAAACGGCCGCAACTAACGGAGTAATCTTCCCAAATATGGCCAGGCTGACTACCAGGACATTATAGCCCAGGGACAATACAAAGTTCATATAGACTACCTGTGTCGTGCGTTGTGCTCCAGCCAACAGAGTTGACAGGCTGTTTAGTCTTCCCGAAGCAATAAACACCGGGGCAGCCTGTAGGCTGATTTCAGCGCCACCCCGCAATGCCACGCCGACATCGGCTGCCGCTAGGGCAGCTGCGTCATTGGCCCCATCGCCGACCATTACCACAGATCGCCCGCTGCGACGGGATTCTCGAATCGCAGCTAATTTCTCTTCGGGTGTTAGGCCCCCGAAACTACGATCAAGTGGAAGGCCAAGTTGTTCGGCCACTCGCTGCACAATAGCAGGATGGTCTCCAGATAAAATTCCGAGACGCCAGCCATGGCTGGCAAGCTCTGCCACCAATTCCCGGGCACCTGCCCGAAGAGGGTCTGACATCCCCAGCAGCGAAACGGTTACCCCATCAATGGCGATCAAGATCGGGCTCTCTCCACGGCGAGCAAGCCGAAAGAGTTTCCGCTCAAATTCAGCGCTTAACGCGACATCGTTGGCTTTAATGAATTGTAGGTTTCCGGCACATACGCGATGTCCATCTGCCACGCCCACGACGCCTCCCTGGACGACACGTTCCAATTTTACATCGGTGGGAAGGCTCAAGCGCAGGCGCATCACCTCGCGAACGATAGCTTGGGCCACGGGATGTCGACACGCGTTCTCCACACCTGCTGCCAAGCGGAGACCTTCGCTCGAGCCGAGTCGTGTGGACACCCGTTGTTGGCCTTCCGTCAATGTTCCCGTCTTGTCAAACCAAAGAGTACCTACGCTTGCAAGTTGTTGCAGGACTTGACCATCGCGGATCAAGATATGGCGCTTAGCTGCTCGCCCAAGTCCAACGGCAATCGTTAGCGGAGTTGCCAGTGCAAGTGCACACGGGCAAGCCACAATCAGGAGCGCCGTCGCGTTTGAAGTAGCCAACGATAAGCCGCTCGGCAGCCAAAAAACAAATGTAACACAAGCCAAAAGCGTAACGGCAACTACAAAAATGCCACCGATGCGGTCGGCGAGTTGCACCATGGGGGTTCGTTCCGCAGCGGCGGCTTCGACGGACTGCAACACGCGACCGATGCGGCTTTCGCGTCCTGTCGAAGTGACTTCCAAATCGAAAGGTGCAGAAATGTTTATAGTTCCGGCAGCTATGCAATCGCCAATCGCCACATGGACCGGCTCACTTTCGCCTGTCAGCAAACTACGGTCTATTGTGGAGCGGCCGACTTGAATGGTTCCGTCTGCCGCAACGCTTTCGCCAGCTGCGACTCGAATGGTATCACCGACCATCAGTGTATCGACCAGCACGATCTTCTCCTGTCCGTCCCGCCCTACCAAATTGGCTTGTCGCGGTGTGATCCTGAGCATGAGATCAACTGCCTTGGCAGCCTGTTGCTGCTGTCGAAACTGAATCCAGCGTCCGATCAACAAGAAAAATACGAGCGTGGCCATAGAATCGAAGTAAATTTGCCCGCGACCGGCGATTGCATTGACAGTCCCGACCACGGTGCCAACGGTCAGCCCCAACGCAACAGGCAGATCCATATGAGGCGTTCGAGTCCGTATTGCAGCCAAGGCACCAACGAAGAAAGTGCGTCCAGGTCCAACTACGGTTGCTACACCAAGGGCCGTTCCAATGAGCCCGAGGAAATATCGATGCTCTGCGGCAAGTCCCGAAAATTCCCCTGCATAAAGTGCGACCGCGATCCACATAGCATTTGCAGCACAGAAACCGGCTATAGCAATCTGACCCAGTAAGCGGCGACTGGTTCGTTGAACTTGATCGTCGCGATTTGGATCTATGGGTGCTAGGCTATAGCCGAACCCATCCAATAATTGTGCAATTCGACTGAGCTTGGTTTGCTCGGGTGCGAATACGAAACGGATTGAGTGATCGCTCATTCTTACGCGTGCCGAAAGCAAGCCCGGCTCGCGAGCTGCCGCGTTTTCAATCAGCCATGCGCATGCCGCACAATGCAGTCCATGCACTGCAAACTCGGCTGCGCAATTCCCATCGCTGAGCAGGACGGGCTGGGACGGCCCCAGAAATTCAGGTATGTCAAATTGCTCGTATCTTGAACTCTTGCCGGCGGGCTGTGCGGCGCCTGAGAGTTTCATCTGGTCGCGTAACGCATAGAAATCCTGTAGGCCCCAACCGTGGATCAACTGATACGCACCTAAGCAGCCTGAGCAACAGAAAATTTCGTTCGGATCGCTAGCTGCGCTGCATTCAGTGGCTAGACCACAGTGCACGCACGGCAGGCTGCCCCACTGGCTCACTGTACCCGCACTAACACCGAGGGTACCGTTGGTGAACTCCGACGCTGGGCACGAGTCGATCGTTTGAGCCTGTAGGAAATCGGAATTCAAATCTGCACGGGTCAAGGTGTCGCAGTTCCCTGAACTGGTGACGTCGCAGCATCGGAGTGCGGAGCGATGCAGCAAGGCAATGGCGACTGGATAATTTGCGCAACTTCTTTCGCCAGAGTTTCGTCGGAATTGTGTTTCTTGCCGTACACAAAGTCCGCTCCGCGGTGGATTTTAATATCCGACAGCGAGTTTAGATTGGCAAAGCCTCGGCCTGCAGCCGTGTAGCCACCGCCGACAATCAACAGCACGGCCGCAGCTAAGGGAACAAGCTTTCGGAAACGCACCGCCAGCGCCTGCGTTCCAGTCACCAAGCCAACTAAGGCGGGAACGGTACCCAGCCAAAAGGCGATCATGACAACAGGTCCCATCGTTATGCTACCTGTACCAGCCGCAACTAATGTGAAAAGATACAACCAGCCGCAGGGTAGCAGTGCCGTTAACAGACCAGTCACCAAACCCCGAGTTGCAAGCGGAAGCCGGAAAACATGCGGACGCAGCCTTAGTAAGACTTGGGTCATTCTGGTTGGCTTCAGCGGCAGTACGGTGGGTCTCTTTTGGGTACGCCAATTTTGTTGGGCGAGATCGGCGAGTCTCATCAATCCGAACAAGATCATGAAGGAGCCAACGGTCCGGGCAGCGACCAGTTGAATCCCCAGTGTTTCGCCCCCCAAATCGACCAACTGCCCAGCTAGTCCGGCTACGAGTCCTGCCAGCGCGTAAGTAAGCAATCGCCCAATGTGGTACAGCGAAGTTGCAATCGCCATTTGCGCCGCGAGACGCTGTTCACCTGCTCCGCTAGCCCAAATGGCCAGTGGTCCACACATGCCAACGCAGTGCATACTGCCCAGTATGCTGGCGGTGATAACGGCGGTTACTAACATCCACATGGTATCGTAATTCCTAAGCCAAAATCGCGACTCATTGTTTTGGGTCGGTCGTGAGCCTAAATATTTTTACAGTCTAGTTTTAATGCGACATTCCAGCGCGAATTTTTGCGGACACATATTCAAGGGGCCCATATTTCACTGGATTGACTAGCAATGCCGTGGTCACCTTCCATTTGCAGTTGGAATTGCCAGATTCCCGACGCTACCAGGCTGGTTCTAGCTTCGTAATCACCGGTTTCAACTTCGGTAAATTGCATTTCATAAATTTCCGATCCGCGCGCGTGGTGGTAGACTTTGGCGGTGATATTCAGCATCCCAATCGGTTTACCAGCGGCGTCCCGGGCAGCGACCCGAATGAGTCTTTTATCACTGTCGGCACTCAACGGCGCAATGTCCAATACGACCTTCCATCCCAACCTAGCGGTCATATGACGCGCACGCTGTGTGGCATCCCAGTCTAAGGCGGCTTGATGGTAATTGGGAACTATAGCGACAGACGGATCACCAACGGCGAGGAACACCGAGCCTACGCCTATCAACACCTGTAAGCCTAACATGCCGCAGATCCCCGCCATCCAAAATCGCCGCGCTCTATTTTCGGCACGTGTCAGCTCTTCGCGGCTCAAATTGTGGCCCGTGGCTGAGAACTGGTTAGTTCTGGCTATTGCTGAGGGGATCATCTACTGTTTAGGTCCTAGAAGGCGGAAGCTAATTTGGTGTTTGTGTTGGGAGCTATCGGATACTTCCACCACGATCGGTTCGTTTCCATCCCCAGTGGTCAAGCTCCTTGGAAAACGTATGTTGAGCGGCACAAGGCAGGTTTGGTTTGGTTCGAGCGATAGCGTAGTTTCATCGATCACTTCAAGAGTTGCTGCCAGGGGAGTGAGTATGCGCAATTTGTAGGCCTGCAATTCATCGGTTCGATTCACAAGCCGCATGCCGAAGCTGTTGGAGATCACGCCCCGGTCGACGGTTGTAAAGGGCGCTCCCTTGCCACGAATGATCCTGGCTTCAACGCCGTATTTGGTTGAAACTGCGTAGACCAAGCCTGAAGCCACTCCCAGCAATAAAACGGCGTAAATGAGTGTTCTAGCCCGCAACAATTTGCGCGGTCGATCGGCAAGCGCATCCAGCGAAGTGTAGCGAATCAAGCCCAAGGGAGAGCCAACTTTGGCCATCACTGAATCGCAGGCATCGATACACTGCGTGCAATTAATACACTCCATCTGTAGACCGTTTCGAATGTCAATTCCCGTGGGGCAGACCACAACGCATTGGTTGCAATCGACGCAATGGCCTGCCTGGTCCTCGGGATTGTGTTTGCCTTTTTTTCTAGGTTCACCGCGATGGTAGTCGTAGGCAACAATCAGTGACTGAGGATCCAGCATTACTGACTGGAAGCGACCGTAGGGACATGCAATCAAACACGTTTGCTCGCGGAAGTAGTAAAAATCGTATGTTAGCAGGCCGGTCGTGGTCGCCATTACCATAAAAGCAACAGGATGGTCGAACGGTGAACTGCGGATCCACTTCGCTAATTGCTCCGTACCTACAAAGTAGGCCAGGAATGTGTGTGCTAGGAACATGCATAACACTACATAAATCAATAATCTAGCTAACTGATTCAGCACAGACATGCGTTCCTTGGGTTGTCCTCCTTTGCCAAGTGTGCCCTCAAACAGTCGATCAATTGGTCGGAAGAGATACTCGATATATACCGTTTGAGGACAAGCCCACCCGCACCAGGCCCGGCCCGTAATTGCTGTGATAAAAACGATAGTAATGAAAGCAGCTAACAGGCCGAGCGCTAGCAGCAAAGTATCTGTCGGTAAAAATGTGTGTCCGAAGAATGTGAATTCGCGAGCAACGATGTTCAATTGAATAAACGGTTTGCCCGCAATGCGAAGGTAGGGGATTGCGACAAAGATCACCATGAGTAGGTACGCGACGGCACGGCGGCGGTGCCACCATGGTCCTTTGGAAAGCTTTGGCCTCAACCAGCGACGCGACCCGTCGCGCTCAAGCGTGCTAAGTACGTGCTCAGGAGCGACCAAAAGGGCGTTGCTTCCAGGCAACTCGCGACCTGAAACCTTTGGATTGACACCTTTGGGTATGGTTTGTGAAGGTTTCGAGTGGCGCTCGTTCATCGATGTTTCTAGCCTTCTTTGGGTGGTTGAGCCTCAGGTTTTTGCAACTCTACAGCAGGTTTTTGCAACTCTACAGGCGGATCGGGCCATGCGGGAATTTGTCCGCCTTCGGGTCCTTTACCTTTGCTTGCGGTTTTCACCCCCCGAAGCGAGGCCACGTAGGATGAAACCAGCACCACTTCATTTGGATGCAGACGGTTTGCCCAAGCGGGCATCGCACCATTCCCAGCACCCTGATTGATTATGCGCGCGATGTCCTCGACTTTCCGCACATTCTTATAAAACTCATCGGTTAAATTAGGACCGACTTTGCCCTCGCCGTCTCGCCCATGGCAGGATATGCAGTTGGCTTTGAAAACTGTTTGTCCGACACTGAGCCAGCTCTTTTTGCTTGCATACAACAGTATATTTTCGGCCGTTGGCTGCAAATCGCCAATCTCGGCGAACTGAAGTCGCGTATTGGCGGCCAACGCCTGATCGTATTGGTCGGACACAGAGCGCCCCGGAGCGCCGATATGGAAGTACATCGCATAGAAAATGCTAAATACGATCGTGCCCACAAACATCCACTTCCACCAGCCAGGCAGCGGGTTATCAAATTCTTGAATGCCATCATAAGCATGGTCCATCAGCGCATTATTTTCCATCAAATGGATCCTTTACTTCATCGCTTAATGGTATCGATGCGAATCGCTCAGTAGCCTGTCGACTCAATCGCAGCGCGCCGTAACTTACAATGACAAAAGCACCAACAAAGAGAAGTAAGGCTGCTTCAGCGCAATCCGAGTAATCGAGGGCATTGACAATATCTTTTACCATCAGGAAATCGTTTCAAATAAAACATGCTGCACAAAGTAGGTGATGAACGACCGACTGCGAACAACTCGGACTAGTGTTTTGCAGCAGCCAGAGATGCTTCTGTGTTTTCTCCATCGGGTACTTCACTGGGTGAAACATCGCCTTCGGCTGAGGCCGGACTCTTAAAAATATCGACACCCAAGCGTTGTATGTAGGCAATCAAAGCAATTGCCTGCTTCTCATGCACGCCAGCTGGGCCGCCCTGTTTGACGATATCGGCGGCGATCTCTTCGCCCTGTCGTCGCGCCAGGGAATCGCTGTCTTCTAACTCTTTGTCGTAGGGCGCACCAAGCATATGAGCAGTTTTAACCAGTTGAGCAATGCCCGAGAATTTTAAGTCTGCGGTTAGCAAGTGATCGTAACTTGGCATCACCGAACCCTCGGAAACGAGCTCCGGATTTTCGAAATGCGTCCAATGCCAAAAGCTACTCTGCTTGCCACCTTCGCGAGCCAGGTCCGGACCAATGCGCCGACTACCCCACTGAAACGGCCGGTCATAGATGAACTCGCCAGGTTTGCTGTATTCTCCGTAACGTTTCGTTTCGGCAATCATCGGTCGAACCTGCTGGGAGTGGCAGTTGTAGCATCCTTCAGATACATAAATTTGACGACCGGCGAGTTCCAGCGGAGTATAAGGTGTGACCGTAGCGATCGTCGGAACATTGCTGCGAATCAAGAATGTGGGGATAAATTCAAACAGCGTGGCCACAACTACGGCCAATGTTGCCAAGATGGTAAACTTGACAGGCAGCCGTTCCCACTGCCGATGCCAACCCATTTGACTCCATACGTCCAGTTTCTTTCCCAATTCAAGCACAGGCACGCTTGCAAGTTCGCTTACCGGCTGCACCGTATGCTCCGTGTAATGCTTCGACAAACGTGGGGCCGCGTAGACAGGAACTACGTAGGTAGCGGGGCGGGTAGCCCAGGTCATGAAGGCGTTCAGAGCCAACATGCACATACCAGCTACGAACAGCAGGCCGCCCAGGACGCGTAGCCACCAAAGCGGCACAATACTCTGAGTGGTCTCTATGAAGTCGGGATACATAAGTTGTCCGGTGTCTCCATCGATCGCCCGCCACATTAAACCTTGCATCAAGCCGGCTGCATAAATCGGTATGATGTACAAGAGAATCCCAAGCGTACCAATCCAGAAGTGCAAGCCCATCAGCTTGGGACTCCATAGCTTGGTCTGATACAGTCGCGGCAATAACCAGTACAACATGCCGAAAGTCATAAACCCGTTCCAGCCGAGTGTACCAGAGTGCACGTGCGCGATCGTCCAGTCCGTATAATGGCTCAAGGCGTTGACGCTCTTGATCGAGAGCAGTGGACCTTCAAATGTGCTCATGCCATAAAACGTTATGCCAACTACAAAAAACTTCAGGATTGGATCAGCGGCAACTTTATGCCAAGCCCCGCGGAGCGTCAGCAAGCCATTAATCATACCTCCCCAACTGGGCATCCAGAGCATCAAACTAAACAGCATCCCAAGCGTGCTGGCCCACTCGGGCAGCGACGTATAGTGCAAATGGTGAGGGCCGGCCCAAATGTAAATGAATACCAGTGACCAGAAGTGTATGATGCTTAGCTTGTAACTAAAAATTGGACGCTCGGCAGCTTTGGGCAAAAAGTAATACATCAAACCCAAGAAGGGTGTGGTCAAAAAGAATGCAACTGCATTGTGACCATACCACCACTGCATAAACGCATCTTGAACACCCGCGTAGACCGAATAGCTATGGAACCAACCCGTGGGAATCACGAGATTGTTGAACACATGCAGCATCGCAATCGTAACGATCGTCGAAATATAAAACCACAAGGCGACGTACATATGCCGTTCGCGTCGATGGATCAATGTCATTAAAAAATTGCCTCCGAATATAACCAGCCAAACCACTGCGATAGCAATGTCGATTGGCCATTCAAGCTCGGCATATTCTTTACTTTGCGTAATTCCTAGCGGTAGTGTGACTGCAGCGGCAACAATAATCGCCTGCCAACCCCAAAAGTGTAGGCGACTGAGCGCGTCGCTCCACATCCTCGCTTTGCACAGGCGCTGAGTGCTGTAATAGATGGCTGCAAAGATTGCGTTCCCCGCGAATGCAAAGATGGCAGCATTAGTATGGAGTGGACGCAGCCGGCCAAATGCAAACCAGGGGAGTCCACCCGTTAGCGAGGGCATCACTAAAAAGACGGCAACAATTAGTCCCACCAAGGTGGCGACCAGTCCCCAGACGATTGTCGCTGTCGCGAACATACGTACAATGCCGTCATCGTAGCTAAAGCTTTCCATTTCGCTTGGTGCGGCATGGCTGCTCGCTCCAGCATTCGTAACAACGGTCGCCATTACTTTTTTCTAGCTCAAAAGTGTCTGTGTGATTAATCGGGTGTCCACAGCGGAGCCGAAGCGCTAGTGCCAAAAACCTGCGGGTCCGTCCATTTTTGTTGCCTCGTGAACCTTAGGCGCAAGCCCTGGACCTTGCCGCACGGTTGGTGCCGCACGGTTGGTACCGACGGATAACGCCTGAAGTTTACATCCAGACACAACTTGTGGTGTGTTGCATAACTCCAAAAGCACAATCGGTACCGCTCAACAAATCAACATAACGAATGTAGGGAAAATCGTTTAGCTGTGCCAATTTGCCACAGCTTTTGCAGTTTTACCGCACACCTTGGTCCCGCCAATGGCCCTTCCGTAGCCCGCGGTTTCGTGCACACTTCAGGCATTGTCGCACATTTCGAGCGCGTTGAGCAATATGAAGATTGAAGCAATACGCGGGGATCGTACCTAGTATGCAAAAACACACATCGAGTAGTGGTCCCGATGCATTTTCGACTCAAGTTGGACTTGCCAAAGCTCTCCTAGAACGCGATGACGCTCCCGCAGCTCTCGCCGCAGTGCAGTGTGCGCACCAGCTATGCTCTGATTCAGCCCAAGCATTTTTTGACATTGGCGTGCTCTATTATCAGCTGCATGAGAATCAGGCTGCTATGAACTGCTTCGAGCGGGCCATCGGCTTGGAACCGGAGCTGGCTACTGCCTTTGCCCATGCCGCTCGGATACTTATCGATGAAGGATATCTACTCGAAGCGGAAAACTATCTGCAGCACGCGACCCAATTGGATCCGCACGCAGCCTGGACCTGGGCCTGGCTGGCGCGAGCTCGACAGGTTAACGGCAAAACAGAGTTGGCCATCGACAATTATCGCGCGGCTGTCGAGCTAGCCCCAGACGATTTTCAGCCGACCCTGGAACTGTCGTTACTGCTATTGGAAAGTTATCGGCTAGTCGAAGCCACCGAATTCTTGGAGAGTGCAGTCGTGCGTTTTTCCAGCTCGGCTGAGCTAAGAAACCTGTTGGGTGCTGCTTACGAAGCGAGAAAGTTGAGCGGCAAAGCGCAAGAGCAATATCAACTAGCCGTGGACCTCAATCCAAATATGGCTAATGCCTGGTGTAACCTCGGCAACGTCTTTGGGCTTCAAGCACGACTGGACGAAGCTCTGGCTGCGTACCGGCGCGCCCTGAAACTACAGCCGGACTTGATGTGGGCGCACAGTAATTTGGTGTGCACTATGCTCTTCCATTCCAACTATTCATCTCTGGATGTGCTGGCCGAATGTCGCCGGTGGAACTCCTCGTTCGCAATGCCGCTGGCCGAAGAAATTCAGCCCTGGCAGAATTCACCTATCTTAGATAGACCCTTGCGCATCGGCTATGTATCGCCCGACATGTGCGCACATCCCGTAGGTCGATTCATGCTACCCATCCTGGAGTCTCACGACACGCGGAATTTTAGCGTTTATGTCTACTCGTCGGGACGCCGAGTCGACGCGACCACACAGGCCCTTCGCAACTCAGCCCACGTGTGGCGAGAGGTGAGCAATACCACCGATGAGGATCTTGCGAATTTGATTCGCCAAGACCAAATCGACATCTTGGTGGACCTTTCCATGCACATGGCGCACCACCGTTTGTTGGTTTTTGCGCGCAAACCTGCGCCGATCCAGGTAACTTATTTGGCCTATGTCGGGACCACCGGACTGGACGTCATGGATTATCGACTGACCGATCCCTATTTGGAACCGAATCCCCAGCAGCCTGCTGGTTATACGGAACGCTCGTTATTTCTTTCCGACTGCTATTGGTGCTATCGACCCGCTCTCAATCTACCTGTGGCTGCAATGCTTCCCGCTGATCGTAATCAATATGTAACTCTTGGCAGCATGAATAATTTTTGTAAGGTAACCCCGCAGACGCTGAGTACGTGGTGCGAAATTCTCGGCCAAATCCCCAGCTCGCGGCTTCGCATCAGCACCGGTGATGACTCCCAATTGGCCAGGTTGAAGAGTTTTCTGAGCCGGTACTCTATTGATTCCAACCGAGTAGAAACAGTACCGCATCTGAGTCTGTATGACTATTTCGATAATTTTAAAGACGTAGATGTTATGCTAGACACCTTCCCTTACGCGGGTGGAACGACCACCTGCGACGCACTGTGGATGGGAGTCCCAGTCGTTAGTTTGGCAGGTCAAACTGCCGTTGGCCGTGGCGGATTGAGCCTTCTTTCAAACATTGGCTTGCAGGAGTTGGTGGCTACCGATGTTGGGCAATACGTAAACATTGCCCGCGAACTATGCCTCGATATTTCTCGAATTCGCGAACTGAGACGAACATTGCGTAACCGGATGTCAACCTCGACATTGATGGATGCCAACCGATTCACGCGGAATCTGGAACAATTGTTTCGCGGGGTTTGGCAAGACTGGTGCGAACAGGCCTGTATCAATTTTTAGACCGAGTATTTGCGATTGGAGCTGAAGTAACGTGATAGCCCTTCTAGGAGCAACAGGCTACATCGGTCAAGCCTTTGAGCGAATGTTAGCGCTGCGCGGGCTACCGTTCTTCGTCATCACACGTGACCAAATCGACTACCGGAACTATTGCAGTTTGTTGGATTTCCTCAGAAACAAGCGACCTGACTTTCTAATCAATGCAGCTGGCTATACTGGAAAACCAAATGTCGATGCCTGTGAGTCCGCGCGGGCGGATGCCTTGCAGGGTAACGCAATCCTACCTCTGACGTTGTCCAACGCCTGCCAGGCTGTAGGCGTTCCTTGGGGACATGTTTCTTCGGGATGCATCTATTCAGGAGCCATTGTCGACGACGGACTTTCTCGCCGCATCGAACCTGATCTGACAACATCAGCCATGCGCGATAGGCTCAAAAACCAGCCTACATCCATACATGGATTTACCGAGTTGGACGAACCCAATTTTAGCTTCCGACGACCCCCCTGTAGCTTCTACAGCGGCTCAAAGGCACTTGGCGAAGAAACCTTGGCCGGCGATCGACAAGTCTATCTGTGGCGACTGCGCATTCCATTCAACGAACGTGACTGCCCAAGAAATTATCTTTCGAAGCTCATGCGCTATCCCAAAACCTATGACAACTACAATGCGATTTCGCACTTGGATGACTTTGTCGCTGCCTGTTTGGATCTTTGGCAGATGCGAGCAGCCTTCGGAATCTACAACATTACCAATCCGGGCTTCATTAGTACGCGGCAGGTCGTTGAGCTGATTCAGACGATCCTTAAGCCGAAGAAAATCTTTGAGTACTGGGAAAATGATGAACAGTTTTATCGGCTGGCTGCCAGTACGCCACGCTCGAACTGCCTGCTAGACTCATCCAAGCTGTTGTCAACAGGCGTCCATCTTCGTAGTGTTGAGGACGCTCTCGAGGATGCTCTCAAGCGTTGGCAGCCATCTATATCATAGTGCGGTTTGAACGTCCCCCTCTAGGGTTGCGTTGCAGTGTTCCTGGTTTGCGTCTAGCTGGTTTGCCTATCGAGCTTGGCAAGAAAATAGGGGCATGAATATTTATGACCCCCGCCATTTTCCTGCCCTAATTTTCTGGCCCAAATCTTCTACCAAGAAGGTGGCAACGGCCAGCACCACCGCTAGTAAGAGCAACCGTAAATTCGATCCTGTGACGTTTGAATCGTCCTACCAAACCTTATCGAAATCCACTTCGATATCGCTCACACAGCACAGACAGATCAGTTGGGTTTCGGGTATGAGTACATATCTCTCTTCGCGGAGTACCCACTGCTCGACTTGCTGATCAAGCGGGTCAACGATCCAGTATTCGCTCACACCGGATCGCTCGTATAGATCTTTGTTGATCGTCCGATCATGTCCCGCCGTTGATGGCGAAATGATTTCGACCACCAAATGGGTGCGACCTTGATTTTCGTCGGGGTGATCTTGCGTATGTTCTCATTGAGGATGATGACGAGATCGGGTTGCACGATATCGAACTCGGACAACTGGACATCCATCGGAGCGGAGAACAGCAATCCAAGGCCCGCCAGTTCGATTTTTGTATAGAGCTGATACTGCAACCGCTTCGAGACAGTTTGATGTTGAGTACTGGGCGAGGGGTTCACAAAGTGTGCTCGATCAATGATCTCGTGACGAAGCCCATCCTCGAGCAAATTCGCGTAGTCTTCGTAGGTCCACTTAAGCCCCTTGGGTGCGGTGGTACTCATAAATTTTCCTGTCCAACTAGTAACGTCATTGACACGAACGTGGCGAACATGGAACCGGCGATATTTTGGTTCGTCTCAGCTTCGATCGCAAGTCCCACACAAAACAACTCTGGGCTCTCGTCTCTGGCCTTTGGACGCTGTGGTTGCCCAAAGCGTGCAGAAATGGGGGCATACTCGCTCGCGCGGCAAAATTGGTATGCGAAAAGTCGTGTCAAACACGGAACATCTAAACACGCCAGGAGCCTACTTTGCAGCTAGTTTGTGTTAAACTGAAGGATGAGGGAAAACAGTTTCGTAAGTGGGGATTTTATGCTGGAAGAATTTGAGATGGCGTCGCTGATGTCGCGCCCTGACTTGCCTCGGATCGCTGAGTGCATTAATACGACGCTGCGCGACGAGCAGCAGCGGCGAGCGCAGTTTCGCGATGACTTGAGTCCCAGCGTTAAAGCGGAGTTCATAGGCGGGGCCATCGTGATGCATTCGCCCGCTAAGGCTAAACACTTGCGCGTAACCGATAATCTGGTGAGTTTGCTGCGGCATTTCGTGATCGCCAATGAACTTGGTGAAGTGTTCACTGAGAAGGCACTGATCTGCTTGACCCGCAACGATTACGAACCAGACGTCTGTTTTTTTGGTGTCGAGAAAGCTGCGGCATTTAATGGTGACACTGTAGAGTTTCCCCCACCCGATTTTGTCGTCGAAGTCCTTTCGGACTCAACTGCACATCGCGATCGTGGCGTGAAATGGGACGATTATGGTCTGCATGGAATCAAAGAGTATTGGATTATCGATTGCGACGAACAGACAATCGAGCAGTATTTGATTCGCAGCGGTGAAGCCGCGTATCATTTGGCACGCAAGCTGACCGACGGAGAGATCGAATCGGTCGTCGTCACCGGTTTCCGCATTCCCGTTGCCGCGCTTTTCGATTCCAAACAAAACCAGCTCGCGCTGAAGAGGATTCTCAACGCGGAGTAGGTTTATTGAGTTGCCTTAAAGGGCATCATAGCCATCCATTTCGGTCGACTGCCAATCTTCCGCAAATGTAGCCAGCTTGCCGCGCAACACCGCAGCTTGGAATTCATCGATTCCACGACTGGCCAGATCTAATCCGGCCGTGGCCAGGAAGGTCACAATAAATCGTCCATCAGCTCCCTCGGGAAGCGGCTCAATGAGTTCCACTTTGCCGTCTCGACAAATACCTTCCACAGATTTCAGCATGAGTCAATCTCTTTGTTCGACACGGTTCTTCGTCGGCAGACCAGTTCCGCTAACACTCGCGAGTTTTAGTTGCTTTACATTGCTTTCTAGGTTTGCAAGCCGTTCTTCAGAGCTAGCCATACGTTTTTATTTTTCGAATCGATTGAGTTCGAGACTATTGTACCTACCTAACCCTCAATTTCACAATCAACAACGGCGAGTTCACACAAGCTGTCGCACAGCTCGAAGAACTCCTATTCAATTCCTAACAACAACCTCCGAGGATGACGGACCATCTTTTGATCTTATAAATGCTCACCGTCGATGCGAACGACAGCGTTGTCACTCTTGCTCCTCTCGCATCGGATTCTCCTTTCTTAGGAATGTTCCGGCATCTGATCAACCGCTAATGCTCAAGCTTTTCCTGTAGTAGATTCTGAATTTCCTTCCACTCGCTTGAGGAGCCGACTAAGGTTCCGTTGGGACCGATGAGATAGTACGCTGGGACAGAACTGACGGCCAACTGGTGAGCAAGATCTGAATCTTCTCCAACATAATTCTGTGCCCAGGCTAGGCCGTGATTCTCTGCAGCGGCTTGTCCGCGTGTTTTATCTGCGTCAACGTTGATTCCGATCGCTGTGAATGGGGCCGTCTCCAAATCGGCAACGTCAGCTCTGAGTTGCGGCATGGAAGCCAAGCAGGGTGCGCACCAACTGGCCCAAACATGCAATAGAATGTAGCGACCGCTCAAATCGCTAACATGGACGACTCGGCCATCGGAGTTGACGAACTCGTAGGCACGCATGTCAGAACCAGGCCGCGGACCGGATCGACACTCAACCTCTATTGCTCCGAGATCCAGGGCGCCCGCACTGACCTGCTCAGCAGTTAAGGTCACTGGCACCACGCGCGTTCCTACGGCCTCGACTAGGCAACCGGCAGGTTGCTCGTAAAGCTGAATCACCAAGTCGTACTCGCCAGCAGTTACACCATGAATGTTGAAGAACCCATCATCGCGTAGCTTTACGAAGTGGCACTGCTTCGTCACCAGCCATGCCGAAAAGTCGGTGTGCTTGAGCCATGCGTTCTCGATTGCACCCGAGTTGGATGGAATGCTCAGGGGAGAAGCATCGAGCGGAAGACGTACTCCTTCTTGGCGATTAACGAAGAAGTTTAACGACCATCGTTTTAAGAATTCGTCATTACTTCTACCCGTTGCGACCACGCGTCCAGAGACAGGAATTCCGCGACCACTGAGGACTAATTGTTGGTGGTCGCCAGGTCGTAAATTGAGTGGCACGGACTGACTTGAAGTCAAGGTTGATTCGCGCCATGGGCCCAAATAGGCCTGGACGCTGCCAGCAACGGGTGGCAGCCGGCCAAAATCGAAGTAGCCATCAGGATCAGTTTGAGTATGGAAGCTTTCCTGAAACCTGGCTTCCTTGAGTCTCCGTTGAACGAGTGGGTAGAAGTCGACGCTCTCGTTACCCATTGGAACGCCGCCTTGCATCAAACGCCCCGAAACATTGGCGTAGGGCTGCAGAACCACTGTTCCAATTTCATCCTGATCTGGCTGCACGACCAGCTCTGCAAACCCGTCATCATTGAAGACACGCAGCCGTTGAGGCTCGAACGATGCAGCGATCTTGAACGTGCTGTCACCTTCCACTTCAAAAGCCTGTCCGGAAACGGTTTCAGGGAAATCGAAATCAAAATGCGGTGAGGTAGTTGCCGTACCGATAGCGACTTGAAACTTTTTGGCGGGCTCGTCACCCTGGGTTACCACCCGACCTACCAGAGGTGCCACTGGCTGAAGACAAAAATCTTCAACCAAGGGCGGCTCGCCGGCTGCCAGCGAGTTGATACCAAGGGCCGTGCGGTATCCATCTGCCTCGATCCTTACGCGATGGCGATCTGTTGGCTCTCCCCGAGAATCGATTCGAAGTTCATACTTTCCATTTTCGCCAACGGCACTTCGGCTTTCCTGGAAATCAGTCGAATAGAAGTCAAAACGAAATGCTTTGACGGGGATGACCTTAAAATGGTCAATCGGTTTACCGGATTTCGCGTCGACGACACTTCCGGAAATCGTCATCGGGTAGGTAAGTACAACGCGATGCGCTTCCCCCTTTGCGACCAGCGTTACTGTCTTGGTGTTGTAGCCCGATTTGTAGATGTTGTAAGTCACTTCGTCAGACGGTGCCCAGTCCCAGTTGAAGATGCCCTCCTCGTTAGCTTGTCGAGGAATGCCGGAAGCTGGGACGTTCGGATGATCGTTGTTGTAGATCGCCGTCGTTCCGCGCCAGCCATCCCGTACAAACGAAACAGTTGCATTTGGTATTGGATTATCGTTAATATCGACGATCTTGATGTGGATCGGATTCCCGGGCTCGAGCTGGAAATTGCAAGTCGTCGATCCCTGGCTCGATTCGACTTCACGTTGATCTGGCGCGAATCCTGGTGCCAGTACCGTGATAGGGTACTGGCCAGGCTCGACACTTGGCAATTGAAATGTTCCATCCGACTGTATCTTGACTTCGTTGACACCTGTAGCGAAGTAAGGATTCGACACCCATACGACCAACCCTTTAGTAACCGGTTTGCCATCTGGTCCGGTTATACTTCCTCGGAGAACCACGCCGCGATCCATGACCAAAGCAGTCCGTGATTCGTCTTGCGGTTCAAGAGCGCGGGCTCGAAGTTGAATGGCTACCAAGACCAGGCAGAGCAATACTGAGAACCCAGCCATACACAGCGAAGTTTTTCGCATAATCCAGATCGACAGATAAGTTGCCAGAAGCAAACCACTTCCCTTAAATAGTGCGCTGCCAAGCAGTGCGCTTTCAATCCAGTTATTCATCGCTTGCCCCCTGCTTTTGCTCCAACTCAATCCGAATACGGCGCAAAATTCGACTGCGAATCTGCCTCACACCAACAGCGCTCATACCAAATTCACATGCGACTTGCTCGGTCGAGCGGCCGTCCATCGCGGTACGTAAAAAGGCTTGCCACGTTCTTGGCTCAAAATCAACTGAAATACGATCTAAGGCACTTTGCAATTCGGTATTCAACTTTTTTCCCTGAATGCCAGTCCCACTATGCTCGCTGGAACCTGATTCAATCTCTTCTGGAAGGCTGGCTAGTCGACCAAGCATCGTAGAACCACCGGTCCCGACTGGTCCCCGTAATTGTTGACGACGAAAGTCAATCATTCGGCGCTGCACAATTCGCCACATCCAAGCTCGAAATGCTCCCTTGCCGATGGTCGACGTAAACCGTGGCAGCGATCTAGCAACAGCGACCCAAACTTCTTGTAGAACGTCATTGGTCGCGGCATCGTCCAATCCTCGACTGCGGCACCAACCAATCAATCGAGGCTGGTAACATGCCACCAATCGTTCCCAAGCCAGCGGATTGCCGATTCGAAGGCCCTCGACCAGCGAGGGCCGCGTACCACTCATTGAAGGTGAACTCAGCGCTTGGTCAGGTTCCTGTCTGGGTTCTGAGGACTGGTGCATTTGTCCGACCTTTGAAAACTGAAAAATCGTGTCACGCCCGAAGCGACTCTATAAGTGGACGCACTTTCGGTGACCCGATTTTAAGCCGTCCAGCAATGTTTTCCAATCGACCACAGGATAAACTTAATTCATGTCGCTACCAACACCTGATATAGCACCCATCAATATTTCTTGTCCTCACAAGTCGGTCCTGGGTGATTACCTTCAAGGCTTAGCGGATGATTCCACAGCCGCAAGCGTGGATTTACATCTTGACAGCTGTAAAGCCTGCAATCAGATTCTGAGCCAAATGGAAGTTGATCTATTGCCGACGTTGGCTCAGATTCAAGACGAAACAGAGAAAGATTTGTCGTTGCATGGTTTGGTCGACGAAGACGAAGTTATTCGCCAAGCGATCGCTTCCAGCAAAGTACCCGCAAGTCCAGGAAATGCTGCCTGGTATTCAGCAACGCTTAATCCGGTGCGAGAACAAGTCGGACCCTATCGATTGATCCGACCCATTGGTCGCGGTGGAATGGGAAGTGTCTATCAAGCCGAACATAAGAAATTGCACAGGGATGTTGCTCTAAAACTGTTACCGCTTGGGATGGCTAATCCTTGTGCGATTGAACGATTCGAGCGAGAAATTCATGCCGCTGGCAAACTCAATCATCCTGCGATTGTAACCTCAACCGACGCTGGGACAGATGCTGGCTACCTGTATTTGGCAATGGAGCTAATTCCAGGATTCGATCTCGGCAAGATTGCTCGGCTTTTTGGACCGCTTTGCATTGCGGACGTTTGTGAGATTGGAAGACAAATCGCCCTAGGGTTGGCTCACGCTCACCAAATGGGAATGGTCCACCGCGATATCAAGCCATCGAATGTGATGCTCGATTCTACAGGCAACGTGAAACTACTTGATTTCGGCCTTGTCATGCTGAATCAGTGGGACAGCCCGCTGGGCGAGTTAACAACCGTTGGCCAATTCTTAGGTACCTTGGACTATATGGCTCCCGAACAAGCCGAGCGAAGCGCGAGTGTTGATCACCGCAGCGATCTGTATTCGCTAGGCGCAACCTTGTTTAGATTGCTGACAGGGCAACTCCCCGTGGCGATACTGCCAAACCAGTCTCCCTTAGAAAAGTTACGGGTGCTGTCGAATCATGAGCCACTCAAAGTAACAACCTTACGGGCCGATGTACCAGAGCCTTTGGCCAAGTTAATCGATCAACTCCTAAAGACTAACCCATGCGCACGGCCTGCAAGTGCTGCACATGTAGCTGAAGCGCTCGAAGTCTTCTGCAGTAACGCCGACTTGCTCGGTCTTGCAAACCGTGCAGAGCAATTGCCGGAAGAAATGGATAACGGCCCGCGTGAAGGTCAGGATAACCCGCATCATCCGGTCGCAAACGCGAGACTGGATGGTAAGTCAGCTAAGAATTGGTTTCGGATTTGGCCGTCGATTGCAGTAGCATTTTTTCCATTCTTAGCCTATCTCGGATGGACGGTCATCATCGAGAACTCCAAGGGGAATTTGGTGATTCAATCCGAAGTTGAAGGCTTACAAGTTCACATAGCGGCCGTGGATGGAACGAAGAATGACTCGCTCACCATCATTCAGGGCACATCTTTGACGAGACTGCAAGCTGGGGATTACGAGATCAAATTGGATAGCGCATCCGACGCGATCATCTTGGAACCGGAGCGTATCGTGCTGAAACGCGGAGAAACGGTGCTTGCCAATATTCGCCGTGAAACGCCAAATTCAGATTATCGGGCCGACGAGCCGGCGGCAGGCCCATATGCCGAGAGTTCACCGGATTGGCTCCCCACAGGGCTCATCTCGGAGGAGTACAGGTATGCAAGTTTTAAAGGCAAAACAATCCTCGACCACTTACGGCAAATCCACTTGGAGCGTGACTATCAGACGTGGCTCGTTTCACTGGCAACAATCGAGAAGGCTCTGCCCAGCCACGAGAAAGCAAAACTCTCTCCATTCATTCAGGCTTCGGCCGAGCGAAACGGCTTTCTGACCGGCCTTAATTGGTTTCGATTTGTTCAATGGGTGCCGTACGAACAGATAGATGCAAAGATCGCCCAGTGGTTGGGCAACCATGACGATCATGTACTGAGTCTCATACAGGAATGTTTGCTGAAAGTGTCGATTGAACCACTAGGCGCGCGTCAAGTTGAGTGGACGAGACTCCCTTTGACTTGGCAGGCTACGGAAGATTGGCTTGCCAACGATGGAGGTCTGCAGCGACGACTTTTGGTTCGACAGCAGAGTAAAAGCAGCCTTCTCTCCTTTATTCCCCACAGTGATCCGCTGAACAAGTATCTCTACGAAAATTATCCCAGAACAGCTTTTGGCATTGCTCAATACTATGGAAATCCGGCAAATACATTCGGTTTTCAATCTATTTCTCAGCCACCTCCAAGCGACCCGGAAGCAAAGGCAATCCGACTCAACGCTCGACTCAAACTCGTTCGCGAAGCCATTGCGACCGAAAACCTGCACGAGATACTTTGGCAACTCGATTCAATTTATGTACGCACCGATTCAGAGGAAGATTCGGAAGAGTCCGAGCATTTGACACTGATTGCTGGTTTCATCGCTCAGCGAATGGAGCTATGGGCCGCTTCAAATGATATGCTCCTTAAAAATATGATCCAGATTCAAATGAGCACCTATGAACGAAACTCTTGGAGCGTTATGCCAGAAGCTGTCAAGCGTTTCTACCACTCATTCGGTGGCATGGGTGGCGGCATGGGTGGCATGGGCGGCATGGGTGACCTACCCGCCGCGACAATCGGCCAAGTCTTTGTCTCTGAATCGATCGAATTGCTAGCCGCCTACCAACGCTTACCCGAGTCGTTGCAACCGCGTACTGTGTTGGAGAAGGTACGCGCGATGCTTGCGGACAAAGACCGCGAATTGTCTGGTAGTTTGCAAGAGATCTTCAATGGAGAATGGATGAATTTTTCATGGACTAGTGAAATGAAGCTCCAGCGTTCAATCGACGGTAGCTCGAAAACGCAACAAATTCCGTTGGCCGACCAGAATAGGGCAATCGCGTTCGTCTTATATCGGTGGATCGATGGATTACTGGAGTCCGATTTCAAAGATCCGGGTAGGGTAGTTACAGAATTTTTTCGACAACTGACCGCCGGACCAACTCAGTCGTCTGAAGGTCAAACGCCCAGCAGTTGGATACACTCCAGCCAACGCGACCAATGGGACAACCGTAAGATACTTTCGAAATTGCCGTTTATGGACCAGGCATGGTTTGAGCCAAGCTCCATTAGCGCGAACATGGACTTAGCGACAGTCGTGGGGAAGCTGGGCGCGAAATCGGATAGGTCAAACGAATTTCGAGTGCGATTACGGCTTGAACGTGAAGGCTGGCGAATTCAATCCATTGTTTGGTTTCCGGAAGGAGAGCTGGAGGCGATTCTACTCAATCCTGGCCCGTAATAGCACCTTGCCTCCTGCGGAGAGTCGTTTGATCCTTATGGCAGTACCCCGCCGCTTCGACAGGCTATCGGGTGCTGCCGAGGTTGCCCGTGGGGCACAGCAAGCTTGTGGACACCGTGTCGCTGGGGTCACAGCATTTCGCAAGGAGATAGCTGTCCATCTAGGTTGAATGATGGAAGACATAGTCCGATACCACGCGCACGGATTGAAGTGATCGACGATGATCTCGGAGTCAGCGGACGTAGCATTGAAGGGCGGACTGGATTTCAGCGACTCTTAGCACAGGTGTTGCTCGCACATGTGGGCATCGTGATGAGTCGCCTGGCGCGCTGCTGTCGGGACTGGCATCAATTGCTTGAACTGTGTGCCATGTTCAGTACTTTGCTGGGTGACGCAGATGGTATCTACGATCCGCGCGATCACAACGATCGACTACTGTTAGGATTGAAAGGTATGATGAAATCGATCAAGCGCGTCGTCGATACGAATGCCCCCTGATCAGTACAGTGCATACCCCTGAAAAACTTGAGTGTCCCCTGCATCATTGACAATCGCTAAAGAATTTTCGCTAACGTCCATCGTGATTTTTTGCATCTTAAATTAAGTAAGTCTGGTTCCGTGAAGTCGTCGCAAGGAGCAAGTCGCCATTCTTATTGGCAATCAGGGTCAGCGAGAACTGGGCTACGCACTATTATAAACGCGCATAGGTTCGATGGAGACATCAAATCGAGTTGTCAGCCACAGTGGATGTCACCAACCGTATAGAATACTAATCAGTGTAAGAATTGCATTTAGAACATTCGTACATGGAACAAGACCGTGAACTGTGACCAACAAGAATCATTAAGCAATGCCATGTTGCGATTCAAGTTAGTTCACTGGATGTTCGCGATGCTGTGTAGTTCGGCCTGCGCCGCTGAACGCCCCAACATCGTCTTTATTCTGGCCGACGATCTGGGCTGGTCCGATGTTGGTTGCTATGGTGCGGACTTGCATGAAACGCCGCACATCGACAGGCTGGCCAGTGAAGGGGTGCGGTTCACGGATGCTTACGCCATGCCTGTTTGCTCGCCAACGCGTGCGGCGTTTCTGACCGGTCGCCATGCAGCGCGAGTCCATATAACGATCTGGTCCGAAGGTTCATTGAAG
>JBGSJL010000336.1:0-2245 GCA_041741955.1 Pirellulaceae bacterium
CAATCCGCAATGAATCGCCGCATGCCACAGTTGTTTCGCTTTGTGTACGGACACTTAATCCATGGAACGCGACGTTTTATCGTCGATGGCATCGAACCCCAACTCTCGTCCAGCGACTCGCTGCAATTGGACTTAGTCGAAATGATTTACCATCGTATGCTGCGGCAGGAGCATGATTGGCTAGCGCGGGAAGTGCTGCGCGAACGCTTCCGGCAAAACGAAGCCAACGTCGAGTCGCACGCCTACGATGCTTCGCAGTCCAGCGCGCTGGTGCTGGTGACGACCAAGCACGCGATGCTCGACCAACTGATGACCGAACCTCTGGCCGACGGCGACTTGGCTGCAGGTGCCAACACCGTAATTTATTTGGGCAGAAAACTCGAAGGTGGGCCTATGAAGCGCGGACTGTATATCGCCAAACACCGGGGCAGCTACGCCGAGCAAAGTGTGCTAAGTTTTGATATCAACGACCACGGCGTTCAAGTCTCGGGCGGTTTGGCATCTTGAAGCATGGTTAGCGTGAAGCATGGCTATCGGACTGGGCAACTGTCGACCTGAAAAATTTGTGACCAACTCTGCTCTCACATAGATACTCTGCTCTCACATAGATTCGGAAGCATTCGATGTCGGAATCGGCCAAGCTAGAAAATGCGTACCAGTTAGCCGTCGAACGCTATGCGGCCCTGGGTGTCGACGCGCGGAACGCACTGGCGCGTTTGAGTTCCATCGCCATCTCCGTACATTGTTGGCAAGGTGATGATGTTGTTGGATTTGAGGGAAATGAAGGTGCGCTGGGCAATGGACTGGCTGTAACTGGAAACTACCCCGGCCGAGCGCGCACGGCCTGCGAGCTTCGCAGCGACCTGGAACTTGCTTACTCGCTGGTCCCTGGTAAACACCGTCTCAATCTCCATGCACTGTATGGCGAGTTCCCTCAGCGGGTCGAACGCGATGAAATCGAGGTTGAGCACTTCCAAGGCTGGATCGAGTGGGGACGCAGTCAGGGAGTTAGTCTCGATTTTAACCCCAGCTTCTTTTCGCATGACAAGGCCGCCGATGGCTTCACACTGGCGCACGTCGACAGTGGCATACGCCGCTTTTGGATCGATCATGGTATCGCCTGCCGAAAGATTGCAGCAGCCATGGGTGCCGCGCAAGGTAATCCATGTATCCATAATTTTTGGGTACCCGATGGGTATAAGGACTCGCCCGCTTCGAGATCGGAGCCTCGCGAGAGATTGGCTGCGTCTTTAGACACTATCTTCGAAGAAAAACTTCCGCCCCAGCAGACGCTGGATGCAGTCGAGTGCAAGCTGTTCGGAATTGGCAGTGAAAGTTACGTCGTCGGTTCGCATGAGTTTTACTTAGGCTATGCGATCACTCGCAACAAAATGTTATGTCTCGACGCGGGTCACTTTCATCCCACCGAAGTTATATCTGACAAAATTTCCTCGGTGATGATGTATGTGCCGGAATTGCTACTGCATGTCAGTCGCGGCGTACGTTGGGACAGCGACCACGTCGTCACTTATTCCGACGAACTGCAAGCCGTGATGCAGGAGATCGTTCGCGGCGATTATCTACCGCGAATTCATATCGGGCTGGACTACTTTGACGCTAGTATCAACCGCGTCGCTGCGTGGGTTATCGGGATACGCAACACACTCAAGGCGCTGCTGGCTGCACTGCTGGAGCCGACAGAATTGCTCAAGCAGTACGAGCGCGACGGCGACTATACATCCCGCTTGGCGATCCTGGAGGAACAGAAAACAATGCCACTGGGCGCTGTCTGGGATTACTATTGCCAAGCATCCCAAGTACCCGTGGGATCCAAGTGGCTAGATCAGACTCGCGACTACGAAAGTAGCATTCTGGCGGGCCGTAGCGCCGAACAATCAGCCGCAGTGCAATAGCACGCAGTTGTTGGGAAACATTTAATGCGTGAAGGATACTAATGAGCAAAACTAACTCGGATTCGGGCGGAGAGTACGAGCGAGAACCGGTACCGGAGGCGGCTCTGCTGGGGTCTGGAAAATTTTGGGGTATGTACGCTGGCGAACACGCGGCTGGGACCGAATTTATGATCGGCCCCCTGTTCCTGGCCGCTGGCGCGAGTCTCCAGGATTTAATACTGGGCTTGTTACTCGGGAATTTTTTAGCCGTGCTCACATGGCGTTTTTTGGTTACGCCCATCGCGATGGCCAAGCGCATGACGCTCTATTACCAGTTAGAGCGAATCGCTGGG
>JBGSJL010000337.1:0-7284 GCA_041741955.1 Pirellulaceae bacterium
TGGTGCTGGAGGTGAGGATTTTGTGCTAGCGCGGTACGAGGGTTTTGGTCCGGGAGGGTGCTCGATCATCATCGACTGTTTGACCGACAACAACAATCGCACGATTACCGATGTGAGAAATTGTTTTACGAAGACTGGTTCAAAAATGGGCGCACCGGGTTCTGTTGCGCATTTGTTCGAGCACTTGGCCGTGCTGTCCTTCAAGGGTGAAAACGGCGAAGAAGTGCTTGAAGCCATGTTGGCTGCCGATGTCGACGTCAATGATGTCGAGTGCGAGAACGGCCAGATTACGTTGTTCGCTCCAGCCACTGAATTTTTCAAGGCCAAGAGTGCGCTGCTGGAAGCCCTACCTGGGAGGGAACTGGACGTCGAAGAGATCACTTTCATACCCCAGTCGCAGACCGAAATTAGCGGCGAGGATCGACCCATGTTTGACAAATTTATCAACATGCTCAACGATTGCGACGACGTTCAAGACGTCTTTCACAATGCGAAGCTAGAGAATTAGGCGCTATAATAGGTAACCGTTCACGGGTGTGATTTTTTGTAGGGTGGGTCAAATCGCGATAGCGATGAAGACCCACCGATACTGCTATAGTATGCAGCCGAGTAGTAAGCAGCAGAGAGAGTAAATGGTCAGTTTAAAACCTTCGGCACCTATCAAGTGGCATGGCGGCAAATCCTACTTGGCGGCGCGCATCGTGGAGCTGATGCCCGTGCATACGCATTACGTCGAGCCATTCTTCGGTGGAGGAGCTTTACTCTTCAATAAACCTGCCGAATTTATTGAAGGTCATTCCGAAGTTGTCAACGATGTCTACGGCGATCTTGTCAACTTCTGGAAAGTACTTCAGTCCAAAGAGTTATTTCCAGAGTTCCAGTGGCGACTTTCGCTGACGCCTTTTTCCAAGCCGACTTTCGATGAGGCGAGACAATCGGTGGCCGAGGAGCCGCTGGATCGAGCGGTCGACTTCTTCGTGCGCTTCCGCCAATCTCGGCAGGGGCTGGGCAGTGACTTTGCGACGATGTCGCGTGCCAGAACTCGGCGGGGCATGAATGAACAGGTTTCCTCGTGGCTGTCGGCCATTGATGGCCTACCCGCTGCGCACGCACGACTTGAGCGTGTGGTTATTTTCTGCGACGATGCAGTTCAGCTTATCAAGCGCGAAGATGACCAACATTCATTCTTTTACTGCGATCCGCCATATCTTGCGGAGACGCGCGTCGTCAAGAATGCCTACTCCTGCGAAATGAGCGCCGATCAGCATGAAGAGTTATTGACGACGCTGGGCGGTCTGGAAGGCAAGTTCCTACTGAGCGGCTATCCTCATCCAATCTACCGGGACGCCGCACAACGATTCGGTTGGCACTGCCTGGAAATTACGATCGACAACAAAGCCAGCCCGCAGAAAATCAAGCCGACCAAGACGGAATGCCTGTGGTACAACTACGACGTCGCTCCGACCTCGGGTATGTGATTCCAATATCGGTGGGTCTTCATCGCTATCGCGATTTGACCCACCCTACAAAAAATCACAACCGTTCACAGCGTTTGGCCTTGAACGGGCTACTTGACCAGACTGGACGAGTCGCCCCAGCGCCCCGAAAAGACAAATTCGCTGAGCGGTTTGCGCTGACGCGGCTCGGTGTCGGTCTGCTTGAAATTTTCGGACAATTTTTGCGGCTCGGTGGCGTAGCCGATCGCCATGGCGGTCGCGACTTGTACGCCTTCGGGCACGCCAAAGGTGGCGACAGCTTTTGCGGGTAGGATACCAGCCATCTGGTGGATCGACAGTCCGCGTGCGGTAGCTTCTAGGCATATGTTGCCAGCGGCAAGTCCCAAGTCGTGCAGCGCGCAGCCGTTGGGTTTGCCATTGCGGGAGAACTTTCCGCTCGTACAACACAGCACTAATACTGGAGCGGCTTGAGCCCAGGCTTGATTGGGTTCCACCAAGCAGGCGAGCACTTTTGCAAACGCTTCGGGATCTTTTTGGGTGGCGACAATGTAGGTCCAGGGTTGTTCGTTGTAGGACGAAGCGGCCCAACGCGCCGCTTCAAAGAGACCTCGCAAATCTTCGTCAGACACCGGTCGGTTGGAAAAGTCGTAGGGACTCCAACGCTGCGCAATCAATTCATGCACAGGATGGTCAGATGCGGCGATTTTACTCATCAAAAAATTCCTGGTTGCCAGCGGGACAAAATAAAGACTCTGGAGAAGGTGCCCGACACCAAAAGTGCGAAGCACCCGCAGGGCCGTTCCGGCTTTTGGTGTCGGACACCGTTTCCCGGACTAACGTTTCTCGAGTAGCTCGACAATTTGCGCGTGGCCACTGTTCTGTGCGTGCTTCAAGGCCGAGTCGCCGTCGTCGTCGAGCGTCTCGGTGGTGGCCCTGTATTCCAGCAGCAGTTTAACCACTTCCACTTCGCCCAATCCTGCGGCCATCATCAGTGGTGTAAAGGCTTCCGTGCTCTCAGCGGCATTTACGTCCGCACCGCTGGCGAGCAGCAGTCGCACCGTCTCCACGAATGGTCCAGTGCAGGCATGTAGCAGCGCTGTCTTGCCTTCGCTATCGCGCGCGTCGACGGTTGCACCATTATCGATCAAGAACTGGACGGCGAGGCTGTGGCCATTGTAGGCGGCCATGTGCAGCGGGGTTAACCGTTTTTCAGGATCGGCCGCATTCACGTCGTTGCCTGCCTCAAGACCCTCCTTTAGCAATTCCACTTTGCCTTCATAGGCGGCGAAGCGAAAGGCGTCGTCGGTCATTCGCATTGGAGTTGCCGTAGAATCAGTTGTCAGATCCTTGGTCGCGGTGGGTGGCGTTTCCAGAGTGCTGTTTTTGTTTTCTGGGCTACATCCGGTTGCGACTAGCAAAGCCAGGCAGACGAATATGTGGCGGACATGCTGTGAGTAAATCGAGTGGCTGATCATGTCCATGAGTGTAACAAAATCTGCACTGTGTCGCAGGTGGGTCTGTCGCAGGTGGGTCTGTCGCAGGTTGCAGATTGGACCGATGACGTGGATTGGCACATCTATCGCAGGTCCACTGAGTCGACCTGCTCGCCAAAAAGCTGTTCGTAGGCCTGCAGATTTTCAGCTAGATCTTGCTTCAGTTCCTGAATGTATTCCGCAGGGTAATCCTCATGGGTTGCGTCGCTTTGATCTTGACGGACCTGCTCGATGGCTTTCTTTAGAAGTTCTTTGGCTTCAGCGACTTTGCCATCTGCGTGCCAGATTTGAGCCAGGATGCGGGAATCGGTGCCGCTGTAGATACTTTGATCGCCAACGGCGAATTGCTTTTCTAGGATGCGGCGTGCCTCGGCTTGCAGGCCCGCCAAGTGGGCCGCTTTGCCAAGCTGGCTGCGCCCAAGATTATGGCCCCAATAGGGTTCAAGCAGTCGTATTAGCTCGGCGATCGCCTGCGGTTTTTGTTTGGCCAATAACTGCGCGTAGCCTTCAAACTTACTGCCTACAATCGAAAACGAATCTAGCGAAGTGGGCAGGTCTTCGTGGGCCATACTGCGAGAGAGCGTTAGCAGGCGTTCGAAAGTCTCGGCAAATACTTGATCGACAGTTTTGTCGGACAGTTTGGCTTTGGCCGCGGTGTAGGCTTCGAAGTGCCTTCCAAGCCGGCTGTCGTTGTACAGCAGATCGAGTTGACGGGAAGTGCTAAGTGTTGGTAGCAAATGCAACCAAGTTTCGTAGTGCTGCACGATTAGCTCGGGAGATATCGATTTTGTTTCGAGGCTTGGTAGCGTGCGTGTTTCAGCGGGTGGCAGACCCAGCATCTGCCGACCGACGTGTGCGCGCAGAACCGAACTTGGGCTGATACCTTCGGGAAACTCAGTAGCGGAATACCAACGACTGCGTTCCGCATCGAACACCGCGAATCCCGCATGACCCGCTTGCAGAGCCTTCGCGACAGCCGCATTGGGCTGCGGGTAACCCAGTGCGTCGTTGAACCAATGGGCCGTTTCGAAGGTGATTTCTTCGAGCGGTCCCAGCGTCCACTGCTCGAGCCATTCGCCGGTAAACTGCACATCGGGTTGGTCGACTTCCTTAATCAACTCGGCGTTGACGGCTTCGAAAACGTAGTGGATGGCATAGACGTCTTCGGCAGGCAACTGGTCCATGTGCTCGGAAAAGAAGCTCCACGTCATTGAACCGACAATACCAACACCCGTTTCATCTTCGTCGAGCACTGTTTCGCCAGCAGAGCGGTAGCGCAACAAAGTGAATAAAGTCGGCGTGTCGCTATCGAACCAATTCAGCTCGCGTTGATCGATAATTTCTAATTCCTGTGGCGGATGCCCGAGTTCATTTTCGTTTTGCAGCCACTCAGAGAATTCTGCCTTGGCGGCGAACTGCGGTTCGTCAATGCCTGCGGGTATCAGATCCTCGCGTTCAAAGTCCTCCAAGTAAAATATGGCCAGGCTTGAGCAGTGGACGTCCATGCACAATTCGGCCAAGCGTGTAAAACCGGACTCAAGGCCTGCGTGCGCGGCCGCCCAAGCCGCTTGGGTGCGTACTTGACTCTTGGGATGGCGGTCGGCAAGTTCTAGCAGCAAGCCTTGGGCTGGAGGATCGAGAAAGGCCAAAGCCACTGTCGCACTTAGCGCCCGTTCGATGTCTACATCCCCATCGTATTCGGGTGTTAACCATTGTTTGAGCTGTGCCAGACCAGCGGGGCTAGAGAAGGGATGGATAAATTCTTCATCAGCGAAGGCCGCCGAGTTGGCTGCTTCTAGGAACGCAGCGGCAATGCTCTCGCTCTCTGGCAGTTGGCGGCTGAGCTCCTCGAACAGCCGCTCGGCCTGCGGATGTTTGATCCCAAAGTCATGGTAGACATAGTTTGAGAGAACCGCGTGCCACTGGTAGTTGGACTGTAGAAAGTTGCTGCGTACGGCTTCGAGCACGCAGTCCGTGCCTTCGCGCGTACCGAAAGCAGCCAAGACTTCGAGCATTGTAACAACGTCGTCCATGCTTTCAGAATTCAGCGGCCGAGCATTCCGAATATCCTGCTGGATGTTATCTCGCCCCTGTTCGTAAAGTCTGGCTAGCTCGGGGATACCGCGTCGCCACAAGATCTCATATGCGGGAGAATCGATGTCGTCGACATTACGGAATAGATTGACGACTTCGTACTGGACCGTATTCCAAGATTCGGTTTGGCCATGGTCGCGAGTGGAAAGACTATCCAGCGCCCGCAGGACAGCCTCGCCATGCGCTTTGGAATGGATCGGTGCGTCTTCTAACTGCGTGAGTTCCCAAGCCAAGTCGCCGCCGGGCGCGAGACCTTTATCGATGGCTGCCAGTAGCGGATCTCGAAAGAAATTCCGGATCGAGTCGACGAGCTGCGCGTGGCTCGGCTGGTAGGCAGTAACCATCAGAAAAATCGAAAACGCAGCGGAAGCCAGGGCCGATCGCGATGGGTAATTGAGAGTAGGCAACATAACAGCCCTTGGGTTCGAGCGCGAGTTTGCCGCCGCAACGGGAACGACTTCGATGAATGGCGACGACTTCGATGAACTACGATCAACAGAAGCTTATTTTATCAGATTCAAGGCCGCAGAGCAGCATGTTCAGCGACTGAAACGGTAGCGGACGATGCAATAGATGGCGCTGAACAGATCGCGCCACCCGATCTTTTTTCCCTCGGCATGGCTGCGGCAGGCATACGAGATGCCGACTTCGCGAATCGTCACACCGCGATGAGCCAGCTTGGCGGTGATCTCCGGCTCGAACCCAAATCGCAACTGCTCGATCCGGATATCCTGCAACAACTCTCGGCGAAAGGCTTTGTAGCACGTCTCCATATCCGTCAAGCGATGGCCGGTCAGCAGATTGCTAAGCGTTGTTAACGCCCAGTTGCCGAACCGATGCAGTCGCGAAGGGTCCTGTTGCGCGTTTTGCAGGTATCGCGAGCCGTAGGCAACATCGCATTCGCCGGTTTGCAGTGGCGCAATCACCCGCAGAATATCCTGAGGGTCATATTCCAAATCTGCGTCCTGGACAATCACGATGCTGCCTCGGGCGTGGGCAAATCCAGTTTGCAATGCGGCACCCTTGCCACGATTCACCGCATGTTTGAGTAGCAGTACATCGGGCACACCGATCAGGCGCTGGAGATGCCCGCTGGTGCCGTCGGTACTACCGTCGTCCACGACCACAATCTGTTTTTGAATTGGCAGCTTGCGGACTCGCTCGATAATTTCAAAAACGGTAACTGGTTCGTTGTAAACGGGAATGACAATCGTCAGTTCGATGGGCGCCGCCGGTTTGTCATTCAGCAAAGCCTCAGCCGCATTGAAGCCCGCTTCGATACGCTCGATGACGCTCGAGCTCTTGGTCGGCGAGTTGCGAAAGGGCGCATCATGGACGGCAGCAACAACTCCAACTGGCGAATCGCTTACCGTGGTGGGAGGCACTGCACACAATTTTTGATTCGCTGAGCGATTGGGAGCAGGATTGAGCATGCTTGGGTCCAGTTCTAAGCCCGCAGGGAGGGTGTGTCGCACAAGTCTAGCATTTGCTACATATCCCAGAATTGAGCGTCAGAGTAATTAGCAAATAGTGGTCGGCCAGCATGAAAACTTGCCTGCTTTTTAATCTCATTCGTTATAACCGTTCCCTTGTTCTCCGGTTAACATAGCGTAACACTGCGTAAGTCACACATTTCTTGCCTCGTAGCACCAAGCCCAGATATCCAGATGCCCGCTCTACACTTCGCCCTGGCTGCAATACCCGTGGCCATTTACTTCGTTTTGGTGGGAGTTTTGCGTTTGCGAAAGAGACCACTGGTTACCACCGGCTGGCGCGACACGCTGACTTTGGGTATCGCGGCCAGCGGACTGATTGCGATTGGCCCCATGCAGTTATTCTTTCCTGCTCAAGCCGCTTCGCGCTGGCATGCTTGGGTTTGGTTAGCTCTATTCGTACTTTACGGATTAGGGTTGATCATGTTCATCCTCAGTCAAAAACCGCGTTTGATTGCCTATGGCATGGACGCTGCGCTGTTTAGCAGCACGCTGCTGGAGGCCGCTCGACAAGTGGATGAACATGCAGCTTGGAATGCAGACGTGTTGACTCTACCGACGGTCGACATGCAGCTTGCGCTCGAGCCCAGCGGTACGTTCCGCGTTCACCATGTCGTCCACATTGGCATGTTGAGCAACTTTCAGGCTTGGGTTCAACTTGAAAGAGCCTTCGTTCGCATGGGAGCCGAGGTAGCCTGCCCACGGTCCATGGCCGGCTGGCCGCTGGCTGTCGGCGGACTGCTGCTG
>JBGSJL010000338.1:0-2751 GCA_041741955.1 Pirellulaceae bacterium
CTTGAGCCTGATGCGAAACTCACTCCCTTTGGTATTCATCGGCCTGAGACAGCCGAAACGTGGTTGTGCTTCACGACTGGCAGCGCGACGGCGGATTTCATGGTGGACCGGCTTTCGGAAATCTGGCCGTCGCTCAAAAAACGGTTATTCTCCGCATACCCTTTTGATCAACTTCGACAATTGACCGGAAAACAACGGCCTGCGGAGACAGTGGCTCAAGCGTTGGGTGGAATTTGCGGTGCTTCATCAGGCGGATGTTCCGTTGGCCTGCTATCCGCCCAATCACAGCAAGTACAATCCGATTGAACGGGTTTTCGGAGTGTTGGAAAACTATTGGAATGGCGATCCGTTAACCCGTGTGGCCAAGGCGCTGGGCATGGCAGAGGGGATGACCTGCAAAGGAGCTCATCCAGCCACGATACTCGTGGATGGAGAATATCCCGAGGGAGTACAACTTGATAAGAAGTCGATGAGACCTTATGAAAAATGCCGCTACCGCCTCTCCGCTCTGGGCAAATGATTCATAAGAATATCATTGCCAGCGGCTGCCCAAATGCTTTCAGAAATGTCGAATTAATTCAAGGGAGTCCCTAAGATCTCTACCTCGAATCCTCGAGTGTATCGAATCGGGGGAATGGCTTCTGGGAAAGAGTCTCTTTTCTGAAACACCCAGCCAAGCGCATTCAGATTGTGGTTCAATCGGTCCCAGCTGACCGAAAAACTATCGTCACTGATCAAAAAAGCGCCCACCCCTACTGAAAGAGATGGGCGACAGAAAAGAACAATCCTCTATATCAATTCTTACGCGATTCTCCGGCGACGAAGCAAAGCCACGGAAGCACCGCAGATTACCAAGAATGCCGACGAAGGCTCTGGAATGGGCCAAGTCGCAAACTGGGCTTCAAAGGTCCCTAGACCTTCAGGTGCCGCAGAATCAGGAATAAGGTTGGTAATAACACCACCACCTTGCAGCACCCCACCAGGCTGGATCATGTCGCGGTCAACCCTTCCCCAAATCACCGTGAAATCGTTGTCAGCCGCTTCCGGACCGTTTGCTATGTCGAACGTGATTTGACTCGGAGCCGCTGGCATCAACAGACCATTCTGACGAAAAAGCAACGCCTCACCCTGCGGGGTTCCAATCAACGAAAGATTGTTGTAAGCGAAAATATACGCCTGCCTGCCTGCTGCATCTGAACCTACATCCAAAGTGTTCATGCTAACGACCCAAAATGGACTCGTAATGTCTCCGAAGTTAACGTGGCGAGGATCGTTCTCGAAATTCCCCGAACCCGGAGGATTCTCCTGAACCACAAGATTACTGACCCTATTCCAGTTGCCAACCCAATCTGTGAAGTTGTTGGCATTTGGAACAAACCCAGTGGTGAAATAACCCAGAGTCCATATATTTTGGGCGATATCCACGCTGCCATTCGAGTTGTAAGCGATCGGACCCGCCTCACTGAAACTCGTGCCCCAAGCCACAGTCTGCGCATGCAAGATGCCTCCTGCAAAAAAGAGTGGAGAGACCACGATCCACATTGTATTTCGAAAAGTTCTAGATTTCATGTTATTTAGTAATTAATTTATTAAAATATATTGCGGAGCCAATGTAAAGTTTCATGCTTCTGAGCTGGTTTATTCGAGCGGTGGTTGAACCCATGGCGCGGGATTCCACGGCAAGGGATGAGTCCAGTCGAGCTTATCTTGAATGACCAGAACTTGCGCAGAACGGCTGTATTTGAACAGTAAGGAGTTGCTGGTAATTGTATTCACAGAACCTTGAAGTCTCCACCTTCCTGTCGAGCCACTCGCTGAGAGGAAGTTGGTCGTCCAGCCGCTCGAATCGATCGTCGTGTCTCCTACCCAGTTCTGGATCTGCGTTGCACTTCCTGGTGAGGCGGCAGCCACAAAGTTATTCGTTGCGATCATACTCAGCTCGAACGGTGTTGCATCGAACGGGTAACCAAGCGAAGTGAAATTAAATCCAGTCGTGCCACGTGTCAGCGGTCTTCTGAAGTTGTTATAGCGCAAATCGCCCAATTCCAACACTTCATTCGAGTCATTGTCTTGGGCGTGAACCACAAGCATACCACGACTCGGAGGAATGATCAGGTTGTTCTGGCTGATGGGCGCACCACCTTGGAGCAACCAGCGTGGCGTAGTGCCGGCTGCGTTGAAGTAGGTCAGGTAACCGGTTCCCGCATAAATAAGAATCTGGTCCGCGCTACCCACGGCAGCTGCTGCATTCCACTCGCTGTTGACATAGATCTCTCCAAGCGTCTCATGACGGCGGAGGACGAAGTTGCTACCAGCAATACCGCTGACAAGCGTGTTGGTGGTGTTGTTCGCACTCGCTAGGTTCAATACGAAAGTATCCACACCAGCCGATGACAAGTCATAGCGGTGCCCAGCTGCCGCGCCATTCGTGATTTCAACGTAGTAGCGGCTTGCTGCTACCGTGAGCAAGGATGACAGGTCCGTTCCCTTGCCGGATGTCGTCGTCGTCACAGTGGAGCCGGAAACACTGTCAATGTATCCTGTGAAGACTGGCATCGAAACAAAGTTGCGTCCATGAGTCTGGCGCTTGCCTGCGATTTGCAGACGGTTCCAGCCTTGGACGAGCGTCGTGCTGCCGGCTGGGTTACACGGGGTGGCGACGTTGAAGCGGGCGAAGCCGCGGTCGCGGGTTACTGCTGGGTTGCCATCGATGTCGTGCACATTGCGCCAGATCAGCGTTTGGGTGGTATC
>JBGSJL010000339.1:0-5955 GCA_041741955.1 Pirellulaceae bacterium
ACACAGCGGCAGACCTCGCAACACAGGTTGGACGAATATGCGGACGAGGGGATTTGTTTAACGATGAACGGATCATCGCCGAGTCCGCAATCTCACGGCCGCCCGTGGAAATCATGCGGTTGAATTTACGGCGCGCACGCAATTCACATTTATCGTTGACAAGCGCGGTGGTTGGGTGGTCGACGTCAACTGAGGATGCATTCATGATCGAGGACCAACCTGATTGCGACCTCGAATGGGTTTCAGACGTTGATGAAAATCATCCCTCGATCGCTATAAAAACGGGGAGATGGATGGGTTTTGCGGTGGGTCATCCTGGGGTTCCGCTTGGCTCGCTTTGGCGCGCCGCGCTCCACCCCAGGCTATCAAAATCCGCTGCTTTGCAGCTAACGCAATCGGGAGCCGCAGACGTATCCTGGGTTGCGCTCCGTTCGCTACGCTCACTCTAATCCAACCCAGGCTATCAAAATCCACAGCTTGCGACGTGCGATTTATAAGGTGGGAGAGTGCTTTTGCTAGCATCGTGTAAATGCATTCTCAACCCACTAAAGAATCGCAACTTATAAATCGCACGTCCCTCGGCACATCCAAACATATCCCAACAGAACAAACGGCAAACACGTCCCCAGCGGTCAGTGGTTTCAAGAGCTGTTATCCTTCACAACTACAAACTTTTAGCAGTCCAGGCTAGCGGCTGAGGTTCACGTGGTGAGCGGACTTATGGCTCGCGCAGAATGTGAAGTCGGTTGACTTCTAGGGCTGGGATGATGCTTACCTTGCCTAGCCAGCGGAGTTCCACTTGGTCTATTCGGCTGCGCCTGCCAAGTCCGAAGTGAAGCCTCGAACCATAGTGACTTTGATAGCCCCGGCCGCTGCGTACTTCGGCCACTTGCACTAAATCGCCGCTCGTTACGGTGACTTTCGCACCAACCCCATCTCGATTGAAAGCTAGGCCTACCAATTGAATTTCAATCCAGTTGTTTTCTTGGGGAGAAGTGTTTTGCAAATAGCTTGCAGGTGCATCGCTATTGTTGGCGATGCAGTCGATGTCGCCATCATTATCCAAGTCATCGAAAGCCAATCCACGCGAACTTTCGACGATCTGCAAACCGTCGCCGGCTGAGTCCGTGCTGTTAAAAAATATTCCGTGGCCATCATTGTTCAGCAGCGTGTTGCGTACCTTGAAGCTCGTTGCTTGTTCGATGCGATTGGCCCATTTGAGCAAGTGGCCATTGCCGATCAGTAGGTCTCGGTCGCCGTCGTTATCAAAGTCAGCGATGCCAGCACCCCAATTGGCATGAGGTATCACATCGCGGCCCGCATTGCTGACGCGCGTCACGTCTTGAAATCCGAACTCGGGCGTATTGCGAAACAAGATGGGCATTTGACCCGAGTAATCGGTAATGAAGAGATCCTCAGCACCGTCGTTATCGACGTCCGCCGCCTCCGCACCCATGCTGCCAACTGGCACACCGGCGGCGTTGTAGGCGACCCCTAGTAGCTCTGCTTGCTGGGAGAATTTTCCCTGGCCGTCATTGATGAACATCAAATTGGGACGTGCGTCGGAACAAACAAAAATATCCGTATCATCGTCGTTATCGAAATCGCCACAGACCACGCCCATGCTCGGACTTTTGACACCAGCAATGCCCGCTGCCCTGCTTCCGTCCGTAAACGTACCGTCGCCGTTATTGACGAACAGCCGATCCTCACGATGCTCAAAGTGCAAAGGTCCGGGAGGATAAGGAAAACTGGTAGGGGCCAATGCAGCGAAGCGTTCGAAATCGAACATGACGTAGTCCGCCGCGTAGAGATCTAAGTCTCCATCATTTTCGATATCCAAAAAGGCTAACCCTGCACCGAAATGGATGCCAGAATCTGCCAATTGGCAAGTTTGCGTCGCGTCTGCAAATGTGCCATCACCGTTGTTCTTCAGCAAGGTGATCGAGCCAAAATTAGAAATCGCCAAATCTTTAAAACCGTCGTTGTCGAAGTCGGCTGCCGCAGCGCCCAGGGCGTGAGCGGCGAAACCCGCACCGCTGTCAATCGAAACTTCCACAAATCGGCTGGCCCCCAAGTTGCGAAACAACTTGCTGCCGCCGGTAGTGGATCTATCGAGCGCTACCTGGGGAGTTAAAGAGTCGGATCCGCTGGCCAGTTTCGCACCACTTAGAAGATAAACATCGATTAATCGGTCGTTGTCGAAATCCAGGAGCGCAAGTCCGCTAGCCATCAAGCTAATCAAATATCCTTCTTCATCGGCACCATCTTCGTGTACAAAATCGATAGCCGAAGAGTCATCGCGGAATTGTATTTGGGCTTGCACACGGTCCGCCATAGCAAACCAACACGCGACGATTACGCCCAGCCGGCAAAGACAACAAATTTTCCAGGGCTTGCATTTTCGTGTTATTCCCCAAAGAGCACGCAACACTTTTTTCGCCCATGGGTAGATTAGAGTACGACCTCAACTGCGCAATCGCAAATTGTCAGAGGGTTGTAGTCTAGTCAATCCGTGTGTGCAGTCATAGAAGTGCTGAGTCGGGTTGCGCGGGCCGGGTTTCGTGGCTGGCAATTCGAACTTTGGATGTGCGGAAGCTCATGCGCTGTCGAATAGAGTTTTGAACGATCGCAAATAGCAACTAACGAATAGTAGAACTGGGGCGACGCGCGAACTCGGTACCAGTCATTTTGTCGAGATGTTGCTGCAGCCGTGTTTGGGTGGCCAGCAACTGCTGACTATGGCTGCCTAGCTCTGATCTACCCTGCTGGGCGGCTAGATGGATAAGTTCCTGCAGCTTGGAGAGCTCCTGCTGAAAATCGTCCTGCAGAACGTGTCGGGCCTGCTGAAGTTGACTTTCGATTTGGCGATGTTGTTGGTCATGAACGCATTTCGCCAACCAATTGGGGGCTTCAACCGACGCGAGCGTTTGCGGTTGTTCCCAGGTTCCGGCCAATTGGAATTGCAGCGGAGTGCAGAGGTGCTCGGTTTGCTTTTCAGAGCCCAGCAATTGAGCAAGCGATTCGCTCTCGATCCATTCCAATGCTGCCGAGGTGATCGACAGAGTTCCATTGAGATGCGAGTCGTCGGCGGTGAGGTGCGCATCAAACGCCTGATCGCTGGAGCCCAAGTGGCGTGCAGTGAGCTGAATGTGCGTGGGTGCAGTGGATTGCAAATCGAAGCGAGTCTTGACTTCTACAGATGCCTGATTCGTCTCAAATTTCGCGAGGATGGCGAGGCTCGATTTAGACGCATGTTTTAGCCCTTGACCGGTCGACCAGCGACCCGAAGCAGTGAACGGCGATTCTTGATCACCGGACGCAAACATTCCAGACAGCTTGAAGTCGACATTGCTCGGGACGCGTGACGTGCCTGCATGCGGAGCGCGAATATTTCGGTCGTAGTCCGGCGATTGCCGAGAAAGCTGTATGGCCCTTAGTTGCTGGCCCGCTTCGGCAAAAGCCTGAAAGCGATTCCACAGGGCCTGGGCGATTTCCTGCTGCAATTCGATGCACAGTGCTTTGCGCTGCTCGTCAAGCTTAATCTCGCTTTGATCGCCGCCGATTAACTGGGCAATGTTTGCCAGGTCTGCTGCCTGCTGACCGTTAATACGCGTCGACTCGGTGGCCAGCGTGTTATGTATGTTCGCGAACTGCTCGGTTAGTAGTGATTGTTCTTCTCGTAGGACTTCGAGTCTGGCAATTTTTTCACGAATGGACTCTTCGAATCGCAGCGGATTGTCCATGACGGAAGTCTCTCGGTCGATCAACTCCGCCTGCAAAACGATTTGTTTGGAGCGCACAACCCAACGTTCAATGCGGCTGCTCCAGGACTCGTTCAACTCTCTGATGGCAAGGATTGAAGGAAGATTTTTTCGAATGTTGTCCCAGTCCAAGTCAGCGACGCGTTTTGCCACGTGTAGCTTCCACGGGTCGATATGCACAGGCAGTGGCTTTGAGCCGCTATTTAAGTGAACACATACATCGTGCGCCACAAATTTTTGAAGGCCAAGCTGCCCATGGGCCAGCGCGTTTTTACCCAGCACAAACCAACCGATGCGAGCACGAATTGCCATCGCGCCAGCTTGGTCCGAGTCGGACCACTCAAGGTTGCGAACTTCCAATACAGAGTGGCTGGTGTGTCCAATCAATTCGCCCACGGTAATGCGCGGGTCCACAAGATTGGACACTGCCAATTGGTCAATCAGCTGACGCGTGGGGCGAAACAGCATTGCCGCGCACAGGACCAAGAGCGCAATGGCAGACCATTGCAAGCGCCGTTTACTGATCAACATGTCGCACTAGACCTTATCTCGAATCGCTTTGAGGTGGTGCAGCAAGTAGCGAAGGGCTTCTTCCTTGGGAACTTCAGGCACGATGCGTCGTGTCGGTGCGTCGACCGCGGACAAACTGCGCCCAAACTGAGCTGCATGCGTATCGTGCGCCTTGATCAGTTGAACCTGCGAGCTAGCCGTCGCGGAATACTCTCTGGCCGGAGACTGCTCCGAAGCAAACGTCGACTGCATTCGATGAACTTCCTCGTTAGTCCTTGGATTGCTCGGTGCGGGTTCCAAGCGTCGCGTGATTTCGATTTGCGTATCTAAATAGCTAGCCCCGCTGGATCGAATTTTGGTTTCGGAAACTTGTGCCGAGACTGGTGTGTCGTCGGCTGCGTCTACGCTAGACTCGCTTTGAAAAATGACAGAGTCCGCAGCATTCTCAAAAAATTCTGCGATTGGCGAGTCATCGAGCCATGGTGGCTGAGAATCGATGGTCTCGGCTTGCTGAGCGTGTTGGCTGGCAAGGAGTTCGCTGGCAAGGAGTTCGTCTACGAGCTCTACCATTTGCCCAGCTCGACGCGCAACCCGCTCGGCATTCATCTCCAGAGATTCTTCGGTGTAAGGTTCTGCGGCATAGGGGCCGTTACCATAGCGTTCCTCGCCATAGGTGTCTTCGCCCTGCGGCTTCTTGCCATAGTTGCTGTTGGCGTGTGGCTCTGCGTCTTGGCAGCTTGCAAGCAGCCGCTCGAGTTCCCTTTCGAGCTCCCGCTGGACAAGTTGCACGGCGTGCGTTTCTTCGTTAGCCGCAAATTCGATACGCGGAACGTAACGTCGTTGCTCTGCAACTAGCAGGATCGACTCGACACTAGCGATCGGCAATTGCGGATAGAGAATTAATTCCGACGAAACGATTGAAACGACAGGAATCAGTTCCTGTTCGAAGGCAGGATCCGCCAAAGCAGCCGAGCGACGGCTCTGGCAGGCGATTGGCGAGCCATCGAGTTCCAAGTGCCGAGCTAGTGCGTGGCAACCCAAAAAAACTGGCACTAGGCAGGCAGAGCCAATAAGCCAGCTTCCGTGGGTGACCGTATTGTGCAGTCTAAACCATGGTACCAAAGGCATCGCGTCTAGCCGCATCCATAAATCGCCAAGCAGTGGGTCTGTGAGGGACCACAGGCCCAAGCGACCTGCGGCGATAGCAAACGCCGGTGCGACCAGCCAATGGACGGTCAGACTTACGAGGATGCAAGTCGCGGTCGCCAGTGGAAGATGGATCGGCAATGCATAACAAACCAATCCAACGAGGCAGAAAGTTAAATTCAACTTGGGAAGAAGACCCGCCAGTACTCCCAAGGAGATCGCCAGGGCAATCTGCCATGGCTGGTGGCGGCTAGAGGTCTTCAGCAGCAGGCTACTAATTGCCTTGCTCATCACCTCTCGCTCCCTGTGTGCCGACGAAAATCAACGACGGACCAATACGGATCCGTCCTACCTGGATCAGTTAAATCGAATTTGCGAACCGATGCGCTCAACAAAAGGTGCCGTTACACTAGGGACAATACCAAATACATCAGGCAGGAACAGCCTCCAGTGCCCATCCCGCGCAGAATAGCCATTCCCTCTGGCCTTCGTATGCTGTGAATTGGACAGTTGGTGTCGAACGTTTAGATGCTTA
>JBGSJL010000340.1:0-10818 GCA_041741955.1 Pirellulaceae bacterium
GCCCCATCGGCAGTCGACATGGGACTAGGCTGTCCCTCCACTTCCGCATCCACCAATACTCCCAGACGCGGGCCAGCCATCACATGCCGTGGCCCATCGCTGGCCGCTAGTGTGGCATAGGAACTTGGCGCATCGCCAAAGTCCAGTGGCGGTAGTGAGCTAAAAATACTGATGGCGTAGTCTTCGACTTCGCCCGTCGGGGCGAGCCCACGTGGTCCAAGCCCGCCAGCCGTGCTCAACCGAAAACGCGCAAACGTATTACTCACCGATCCGACAGGGATCGTCACCGGTATCAACTGTGTGCCACCGCTGAGCCCGATCGAAAAAATTTCATTGGCTACGTTTCCAAAACCACCTGAGCCGTCGAAATCAAAAAAGTAGTCCAATATCCCGCCGCCTGTCGAAGACGTCACCTCGATGCTGACCGTAGTACCAGCAATCAATAGGTTAGGGAAACGGACCCCATCTTCGTCTGCCCCGTCCCCATTGGCATTGGCTGTGGGTTGTCCATCGGCTTCGGTATCGATCAACTTTCCGAGAAATGGGCCCGTGGCGGTATGCCGTGGGCCATTGGAGGCAAGTAGTGTGCCATAAGCGGCATCGGGCGCGTCACCAAAATCCAATGAAAAAGGACTGTCGTCGTTAAGGATCGTGCCTGCACGGCGATCGATACCCAGCAACCCACCCGTGGATGCAGTCAATTGCAATTCGAATGTTTCATCCGCTTCGAAGTCGGTATCGCCCGCGACGAGAATACTGAGGGTCTGCGAGGATTGTCCCGCCGCAAACGTCAGTAGACCCGAGGGCCACACGCCGCCCACGAAATCATTGGCACTCGCAGGACTTGATCCAGTCCCCGCAACGCTCCAACTGACGTCAATCGATTTATCGAGGTTGTCCGTGCGAAACACAGTGAATGGAAATGTTGTGGCGCCCGAATTTCCTTCGGGCAGCGCGAGGGCACTCGAGCTGGCGTTACTTGGAATGGGCACCGAAAAACTGGTCCACGACTTGTAAAAGTTCTGATCATAGTTGCGAATCAATTTCCAATTCTGACCACTGTCGATTGTGTATTCGAGAATTACATTTTCGCCGGAGGAAGTGTTGCCAAAAATCAAACTGAATTGAAGTGTGTCGCCGCTTTGGGCGCGAATAGCATTTGTGGTGGCGGTACGACTATTTGGGCCGCTGAAACGAAGTGAGTTACCCGTTCCGCCAAACGCTGTGCTGGCCGTTCCATTGACAATGCTCGACCACTGCGAAAAGTCTATGCTAGGATCAAAATCGTCGCTGAAGGATGTATTGGTTACTGAAACATTGTCGATCGCCCAGTTGTCGCCGCTGGCGGAACTGAAGTTTTCCTGCCGCCAACGGAATTGCACTCCATTTTGTACGTTGACACGCGATTCGTCACCTTGAATCACGCCCGGAGCGCGACTGTCCGCATAGCCCCAGCCTGCCGGGGCGTTAATCAGTTCGACAACGAAGTGTTCGTCGGGCTCAATTTGAGTGTCGCCATTAACAACCAACGTGATTTGTTTGCTGGCTTCGCCATTGAGAAACGCGACGCTACCGGAAGGCAAGACTCCTCCCAAAAAATCGGCTGGTGAAACGGTCGCTGGTGCTTTGGTTCCGGGTGCTGGCTGTCGAGCTCGGAGGACGCGGTAGTCGACGGAGGAGGCGACTGAAGTATCGCCGTTGCGAGTTATCGAAAAAGTGAAATTAGTCGTGCCGTTGTTTCCTTCGCGCTGGTCGGCCAATAATGGGGCAATCGCAAACTGGTTCGCGGTCGGGGCCACAATTGTTCCGACGACTCTATACTGTCCCAAGCTACCGTATTGAGAATAGCCGGTTGGCGAGCTATTTTTCCAGGGCTGGGAAACAGTTGGATCTTCCACACTATCCGTAATCGCGTTGTAGACTCCGTGCGAGCCCACGCCATCGACTTTCAAGTAGTAGGTGCCCGCTGTCAAAAACACATTCGTAAGTTGTGCTGTGAGGCTGCCCAGTGGATTTGATTGGGCGATCAAGGTCCCAACCGCACTGTAGATTCCAGCCCAAACATCGAGATTGGGACGGTCAGCTTGAGGCGCAATTGTGAACGAGACATTGCCCGTGCCGGTGTCAAACTTGAAAAAGTCAACGTCTGTGTTACGCTCGATGATCCCCAACCCAGTTACCAGCGTGGAACCGGCAACGGTGAGGCTCTCGGCCGTAGCCCGCGTATTACCGAAATCATCGGCGCGGTATCCAAAGCCATTCTGAGTGGTAATCGCCAGCAGGTCGTCGCCGGTGTTGTTGGCGTTAAAATATTCTCCTTTGTCCCACTGGGTCACCGTGCGACTGAATGAGGCACCCAAAATCGGTCCCCAACTGGTCGCGCCAGAGCCATGGCCACTGTAATACTCCGTCACGGGCGAAGTTAATCCATCGTGGTTCAGAGAGAGCTGGTGACCCACTTCGTGCGAAATGGTTTCGCTCACGCCGTCGAGGCTGTTGTTAAAGACGAATGACGGTTCATCCGTGGAATCTTGAAATGAATTCAAATAGGCAAAGCCGCCACATCCACACGCAGCGAAGTTGTCGACGGTCATTATGACCCGTACACCCCAGCGCGTATCGGTACCGGTTGTGTCCTTGCGGAGCGCTTCAGCGCCAGGATCCTCCGTCGTGACATCGACATCAAAGGCCGCAAAGTCCTCTGAGACGCGAATCCAAGCGTTTTGAATCAGATCCAATTCAAGCTGTGTAAATACACCTGGAGTCCCACCGCGATCGTAGGCTGGACTGACGATGCTTGGCAGGTTCTGGGCTTGATTCCAGGTGGTGCCTTCTGTGATATGTCCATCGAAATCAAGGTAGATCGTGAAGTTTGAGTCGGGCTTGCTGTGCAAGCGAAAGGTCTCCGAGTTAATAAACGGTCCCTCTAGCGGCGCAAGTTGCGGACCAAAGGCCGGCAGGGGCTCTAGCTCGGCTCTCAATAGTACGGGGCGAAGCGCATCGCGAGCTACCTCTGTTTTTTTTTCGACGAGAAAATCGGGTGTGAAATCGGAGCCAATGTCAGCCGCCAACAATCGTCGCACTTCCAATGCTTCCCAACCGCATAGCCCGCGGCGAGCCCGACGCCGACTTGGCGAACTTTGGGAACTATTGCGAAACCAATCGCGACTTGAGCTGAATGAATGCATGCTCCAGAATCCCGTCGATAAATTAAGATGTGTGCCCATGCACGATTCTACAAAAGTTGTGCTGGCCGGTGTTTGATTCCCGCGAACTTTTCCAGCGCCAGCCAGGGCTTGCCCCAGCGATAACTTAGAAACCGCACGACCTTCCGAGCGAAGTTGCGTTTTGAGCCAAAAACAGAGTTTGCACCCGCCTGCCTGCCGTTTTCGAGGTAGGCTGCGAGATAAGGTAGTTTGTAGAGTAGAGCTATCGGTTTTAGGGTTATCGGGATTGTGCCGACTGAGGTACTCTTCCGACAACTCGAGTCAGGACAAACTTCGAGATTCAATGCAATGTGCGGAATAGTTGGCTACATCGGCAGCAAAGATGCGTGTCCCTTCCTCCTAGCTGGACTTCAGCGGCTGGAATACCGAGGTTACGACAGCGCAGGCATCGCCACGCTGCGGCCCGCAGAAGGTATTCGCGTCACCAAAACGGCCGGTCGAGTATCCGAGCTGGTTGCCGCTGTTAAGCGCTCTGCCATGGTGGGCACGCTGGGGATCGGTCACACGCGCTGGGCTACACACGGTCCAGCCACTCAAGAAAATGCTCACCCACATGCTGGGGGGCAAGGGTTACTGGCCTTGGCCCATAATGGCGTGATTGAGAACTACGAATCGCTCAAGCAAACACTGCTGAGCAAAGGCTACGTGTTCCGTTCGCAGACCGACAGCGAAGTCGTATCCCACCTGATCGCAGATAACCTTAAGTCACGCATGTCAGAAAACGAAGGGCCTACGTCGGTCCAGGACTGCGTCGAAGCCGTTCAAGATTCCATCGCCCAACTGCGTGGAACTTATGGCTTAGTGATCATGTTTCGCGATTTTTCAGACCTACTCATCGCTGCGCGTTGTGGCAGTCCGTTGGTAGTTGGCGTTGGCAAGAACGAACAATTTATTGCCAGCGACACCTCGCCGTTGGTTGGCTTCACGGAGCGCATCATCTACTTGGCCGACCATCAATTGGCCGTGATTCGACCCGACAACATCCAAGTCCTGCATCGCGACCAGGGGCGCGTCCGTCCCAATATTCAAACGCTATCGAGCGATTCGATCGACGTCAGCCTTGAAGGCTACGCGCACTACATGCTCAAAGAAATTTATGAACAGCCGCAATCCGTTACCAACGCGCTGCGTGGCCGCCTGGACCGCGACAACGCGACAGCCAAGTTCGGAGGCCTCAATCTGACGACTCAGCAAATGCGCGGTGTGCAGCGCATCATCCTCACGGGGTGCGGTACGAGTTGGCATTCAGCGCTGGTTGGCGAGTATCTGATCGAAGAGTTAGCGAGGATTCCTGTCGAAGTCGAATATGCCAGCGAACTGCGATATCGCAATCCTCCCGTGGATCACGACACCATTGTATTTGGCATTACCCAAAGTGGAGAAACAGCCGACACACTGGCCGCTTTACGCGAAATGAAACGCAAAGGCCATCACACGATGGCAATCTGCAATGTCATCGGCAGCAGCATTGCTCAGGAGTCCGATGGCGGAGTCTACTTGCACGCCGGACCGGAAATCGGTGTGGCCTCGACAAAAGCATTTACGTCACAACTGACCGTACTGGCCATGTTGGCTCTGTACTTCGGTCGCCTTCGGCATCTGAGCTTCGAAGCCGGCTTGCGGATCATCGAACAACTGGAAGCACTGCCTCGAGTGCTCGAAGAAACATTGGCCTGCCACGCCGAAGTGAAAAAGATTGCTCAGCGTTACGCCGATGCAACCAACTTTTTGTACTTAGGTCGCAATTACAATTTCCCAACAGCCCTCGAAGGCGCACTGAAGCTCAAAGAAATCAGCTACATCCATGCCGAAGGCTACCCCGCCGCCGAAATGAAGCACGGTCCGATTGCACTGGTCGACCAACACACTCCTTCTGTATTCATCGTGCCGCAAGGAACCGTCTACGACAAAGTTCTCAGCAATTTGCAAGAAGTCAAAGCCCGTGGCGGCCCAGTCATCGCAATCGTTGACCATGATGACCCGCAGGTCAACACTATCGCCGATGCCGTTATCAGAATTCCGCAAATCGAAGATTTCCTACAGCCGATTATCGCGGTCATCCCGTTGCAATTGCTGTCGTATGAAATTGCGCTCATTCGCGGCTGCGACGTCGACAAGCCTCGGAATTTAGCCAAAAGTGTAACCGTTGAATAGACTTGTACTTACGACTTCTCTCGTCCTCTCCATCTTGTTTCCCAACTAGGATTCTCTCTTCATGAGTAACAACATTGGCCTTAGCTACAACGCCCGCAAAGCTCTAGCGGTACACGTCGGCGAAAACGCAGGTAACGAAATCGCCAACCTGCTCCAGCGCATGGCAGCTCAGATTGAAGAACTCAAACGCAGCAAAGTCAACGTGACCCCCGTCGTACCGGGTGCTCCAACCGACCCGCACGACCACGTCTCGGCCGCGATTGAAAGCGAAACATTCTAAAGCCCTTGCAAGAATATTCTTCAAAGCGCGTATTGGACGCCTGACCACTGTTTGCCCAGCGTTAGCATTGTTTGCCCAGCGTTAGCATGTTGTCGCTTCGAAACCGTTCACGGAATCCAGCTACTTAAACTAAACTTAAGCTTAATTGGACTTGAACTTGAACTTAAGCTTGAACTTGAACCTAAGTTTGAACTGGTACTTGGACAACGAGTTCAAGCTTCGTTTTTAGTTTAGGCTGAAGAGCACTTCTCGTTGATCGTCGCCACCAGCCGTGTCATTTCCGGCAAATCCAGGCGTCCGGCCCAGGCAAGTCCTGGGTTCCTATCTCGCACTCGTACTCGCGGTGTTTCGAGTGTGAGTACCGTTTCGCTGAGTACGAGTACGAGTACGAGTACGAGTACGACATTTAAAACTGTGGGTAACGACAATGGCATTAGCCTGAACTACTAAAAGTTTGAGGTTGTGTGTTGGCATTTGTTGCTCTGGTTTTGTTCCTGATATCGGCAACAGGCTTTTGGCCAAGAGGGCAAAACATTCACTGCCATTAGGCGTAAGCCACCGGATCGCACCTGACTACACCCACAGCCCAGAGGGCGAAACATGGATTTAAATGCGTTTTGCGTGTCGCCCTCCGGGCTACCTGCGGTGAAAACGGACATCGGCGGCTGACGCCACCGGCAAAGGTTTTGTCGCCCTCTGGGCTGAAAAAGCGGAACACAAGCGGCATCAAAGAGTATTCACCCAAAACAGCGGAGCAATACCAAACTTTTAGCGGTCTACCGCGAGCCGTACCGCTGGCGCTTGACTTTCACGCTTTCTACTCGCCTGCCACTTGACAGCTCCGCAGCGATTGTATCATACTACTGCAACAGTGCTACAGTAGGAGCCTCGGGTGCATATCGACATCTCGCTGCAAGATGGCGTTCCCATCTACCGACAGATCGCAACGCAAATCAAGTATTTGATCGCATCGGGTCAACTAGTTGCCGGCGACGAACTGCCGACGATTCGCGGGCTGGCTGAACAGTTGTTGGTGACCCCCAATACGATCGTCAAGGCCTACGATGCGCTCGAGCAGGAACGGCTGCTGACCAAGCGGCAGGGTGCTGGCACGTTCGTGGCCGCACTCGGGAGTCGACTGAGCCGCAAAGAACAAAAGAAAATCCTCGCTCAGCGGGCTGACACACTCCTGGCCGAGGCCAATCAGATGAATTTTGACTTAGAAGAAATCATCCGGCTCGTGCGGGCACGTCAATCCATATTGATGCAATCGATCTCTAGGGGGAAGTCCGATGACACTACTGCCGAATCCGCCAAACGTTGTTGAGGTTACCGGGCTCACGCGGCAATTTGGTGCCACGCTCGCGCTGGACAACTTGAGCCTCGTGTGCCAGCCAGGCCTGGTATACGGCTTGGTGGGCGCCAATGGAGCGGGCAAAACCACACTGATCAAACATCTGCTGGGGTTGTTGCGGGCAAAACACGGCCGCGTGCGTGTCTTTGGACTGGATCCCGTCACGCAACCGGTACAGGTATTGCAACGCATCGGATATCTCTCCGAAGACCGCGACTTGCCGGAGTGGATGCGCATCCACGAACTGCTGCGATACACGCAGGCGTTCCATCCGCTGTGGGATCCCGCCTATGCACGTGAACTGCTCGAACTGTTTCAAATCGATCCTTCCAAGAAGGTTAAGAACTTGTCCAAGGGCATGCGAGCTCAAATCGGTTTAATCGTCGCGGTGGCCCATCGACCAGAACTGCTGGTGCTCGACGAGCCATCAACGGGCCTGGATGCTGTCATCCGCAAAGACATTCTAAATACGCTGGTGCGCACGGTGGCTGACGACGGCCGGACCGCCATCTTTTCGTCGCACTTGCTCGACGAAGTGGAACAGATGTCGGACCGTATCTTTATGATCGACCATGGCAAGCTGGTCCTTGAGGGCGACATCGACGACATCAAGCTGCAACACGCACGGATGATCCTGCGTTTCGAATCTCCGCGGAAGTCGATCGACCTACCGCAACTTCTCTCCGCCGAAATGGAAGCGGGTCTGCTGCAAAGTGGCCAGTCATGGAAAGTCGTTTGCCAGGGTCCGACAGAATTGAATCATCAAGCCGCACTAGCAATCGGTGCTGAAATCCTGCAATCACGCAGTGCCAGCCTACAGGAAATCTTTGTGGCACGAGCCGGTCGTAGTTCGACAGAACACACGGTAAACAGCCGATGAATACACCCACGCGCGCAATCCTCTGGGAACTATGGCGCACCAGCCGGAGCGAACTACTGTTGGTCGCGATCGCGCAAATGTCTTTCGTGCTCCTACTGGGAAGCGTGAGAGCACTTGACGCAAATTTCGACGACTCTTCTGTCGGGCCTGTTCTGTGTGGCATCTTCGTGCTCGTGGCCGGTGTTTCCAGTTGCTTTTCGCAATCATGGCGACACTCCTTCGAAAGCAGTCAAGCTGGCTACAGTTTTCGAATCGGCTTTACGCGCCCCGTTTCAACTTGGATGCTAGTGCTTGTGCCTATGATTTACATAGCGACCATGGGGCCGATTTGCTATCTGATTCCAGCCGTTTTCTTCAGGCTGCTGCTGGGATATTCGGTGCCGCTGCTGTTTCCTGCCCTACTCAGCGCCTGTACCGTTTGCGGCTTGACTGCGGCAGCTTGGATTGCCACCACCTTCTGGGGAAAGGTCTGCAATCTGATTCTGTTCGGGCTACTATTAATTGGCGGACTGACATTGTTTCACTACACTCGGCATTCTGATGACGTACTTCTGATTGCGATTGGTAAGCCTAGTTACTTCATGTTGGCATGGTACGAGTACGTTGCAATGTTCTCGCTACCAATTCTGGCCACCGCATTGACGGTTTCGGGCGTCGAGCGGCAGCGGCATGGTGAGCACTGGTGGTTGGAAAATGTTGTAACACGCTGGGCCAGCAGTTTCCGGAACCGACCCGTAATTTTAGCCACGACAAACCAAGAGCACTTTCGTTCTCCACTGTCCGCACAATGTTGGTATGAGCTGCGGAGATTTGGTGTGCGCACGTTGGTCTTTGCGGCTGTCGCTCCACTTTTGCCGTTGTGTGTTTTAGTCGGGTCTTCGATTTGGAATGCCACGGCCGATCACGAACCACAATTCTGGCTGGCCGCGATTGTTTCTTTTCCACTTGCCTACCAGCTGATCGGTGCCGACGGGGCTTTGGGGATCCGAGCCAAGCAGGGTGCTGTTAGTCTGCCTGCCTTCGATGCGACCCGACCCTTTCGGAATGATCAACTGATTGCGATTAAAATAATATTGATCTCCGCTTGTACTTGGCTGGGCTGGTTGTGGCTATGGTTCGTTGCGCTCGCGCAGGGTTGGCTTTCCGGCGACTGGCCGCTTTGGGTCGCGCTGGTTCGACAGGCTGCTGCTGCAGCTGAGTTGTTGCCCGCAGATCTCCCCGTCTACTGGTGGCTAAGCATGCTCGTCAGTTGTGCTTTTGTGGTTGTCAGTTCAACGGCCATGATGTTGGCAGGCGGACTATGGTCCGCGATTCATCCTCGCTGGTTGGTCGCGCTCATATTCATTTTAGGAGCTCACTATGTAGCGGCCATTTGGGATGCAGCACACGGATGGACATTTCGCTACGTTTGGATGGGCTATGCTTATATCCTGAGCACAGCTATCGCCGGCCTATGCATTTGGGCGCTTTGTCGTTCTCTGACTTCTAATTTTCTCAGCAGACGATATTTTTACATCGCGTTGGCCGCCTGGATTTGCTATGTCGCTTCGACGCTAATCGCCCTCCAGCCGCTACTACCCATCATTCCCTTCTATGGGCTAGCATTGCTGGGTGCAGGTTTATTGATTTCATTGGCGGCGACCGCGTTTGCCCCGCTCGCTCTGGCCGCCAACCGCCATGCTTAAGGCAGATTGCCTTCGAATTAGGTATTCATCCGTTCGGATAAGTGCGCAATCGCGCGCGGAAGGCAGCGATGAGCCGGCTTTGGAAGCGGTATGGATTCCACACAACAGCGACTTTACGCGTCGGTTTTCGGCCGGCCAATGAACGATAGACACGCCGGTCGCTTTGGTCTAATACGCGGGCCATGTGGGGAATCATGGACACGCCATGTGACAATGAGACCAGCTCTTGCACCATCGCGAGTTGGCTAGTTCGCTCAACGGCCACAGGTTGGAAGGATCGCTGCCGACAAAATGTCACGATGTTCCCGGTGAGGCAATGCGCTTCATCAAGCAGGACGAATGGCAGCGGTTCGATATCGCTCAGACGGATATTCGGCCTGTTCACCAACGGATGATCGGGCGGTAGGACCAGTAGCAGTTCCTCCTCGAAGAGCTCTTCAACTTCCAAGTACTTGGCAGGCACTGGCAGGGCGAGGATGGCGAGGTCAATCTCGCCCTGTGTACAGCTCTTGAGTAGCACCTCCGTAGTATTTTCCTGCACAATCAGTGACGCCTTGGGAAACTCCGATGAGAATTGACGCAGCAAATTGGGAAGGAAATACGGGGCAATGGTGGGAATGGCGCCCACGCGTACGCGGCCGCTTTGGCCATCGTCGGTAATTTCAGCTTTGGTGTCTTCAAGGATCGTCAGTACCTGCTGCGCCCGAGACTGGAGCAGTACTCCGGCATCGGTTAGGCTAACGGATCGCGACTTCCGCTCGAATACCGGTTGGCCAAGGTCTTCTTCCAGCCGCTGGATCGAACGGCTGAGAGCTGATTGCGAGATCATTAACTCTTCGGCAGCTCTGGTAAAATTCTTACGCTCCGCAACTTGTAGGAAGTAACGTAGTTGGTCAATTTCCATAGCCCTAGCTCAGCTTCTGGTGAAGATTTACGATGCGTTTTATGCATGACTCATAGTACCACAATGCATTGGACCTATTGACGACTCTCTGCGATACTAAAGCGTATCGTCGAGCGCAGGATAGGTGGGATAGGCTTCCAGCCTGTCATAGCGGAATCGACAGGCTGGGAGCCTATCCCACGTTTAGCGGAATCGACAGGCTGGAAGCCTATCCCACGTTTAGCGGAATCGACAGGCTGGAAGCCTATCCCACGTTTAGCGGAATCGACAGGCTGGAAGCCTATCCCACGTTTAGCGGAATCGACAGGCTGGAAGCCTATCCCACGTTTAGCGG
>JBGSJL010000341.1:0-12888 GCA_041741955.1 Pirellulaceae bacterium
CAAGTTGGCACCAAACGGATCGTCGCCCTGCGGGCCGTTGTATTCGTAATCAAAATAGTTGATGAACTCTTCGATGCGAACGGCCGCTGCGGGTGGACGTTGACCGGCCAGCAGCAGTTGTCGACACTTGGTGTAGGAAGCGCTATCGACATCGATGGAAAACGTGCTCAGAGGCGCATCGTCGACGCGCTGGAATTTATTTTCGACGATCGCTTCGAAGCGATCCCCGGAGCTATCGACGTTCGATTTGCGTCGCAGCAGATCTAGCGTGCGCTCGGTATCCCAACGATTACCAGGAATAGTCGCCAGCTCAATTTCCTCGCCGACTTGGACGTCGACACCGAGCCGATGACGCTTGATACCGCCTAGCATAATTTCACCGCCCTCAGGCGAAGCTGGCTGACTGTCGGCGAGCTTTGATTCTAACTGACTATACCCATCGGTAAAACCTTGTTCGCGTTCGCTGTATGGTTCACCCAGCTCGCTGAGCGGAGTTGCATCATACAAAGGAGCTTCGTCGAATTCGTTGGCTTCTGTGGCGAGGCCAAGCGACTTGCCAGCTTCAGCTTTGCCATTGGCGATTGAGGGTAGTGCTAGGCTGGGCCGTTTCTCTAAATTGCCGCCACGGCCTCCGCCTGGTCCACCCGCACCGCCATAGCCACCGTCCTTGCCGCCATAACCGCCGCCCATGCCGCCGTAGCCCGCACCGCCACCGTAGCCTCCACCGCCGACTGGGCCATTTGGACTTAGTGCAAATGAAGAAGTAGCAGGTCCGCCAGCTCCTCCTTCGCCGCCATATCCGCCAACCATCGTGCCACTGGGCTTGTCTGCCCAACCTTCTGGCGCGGCGGCAGCGGCGTCCTCGACACCGTAGAAATCCGTCAACGCTTCGCCACTCGTTGGAGCTGCCGAGTATGGTGCGCTCTGAGGCATGGCAGCCAGACCATCTGCTGCCTTCTGCTCGACCTTCCGCTCGACACCCGTTCCGAACTGAACTTGCTGCGGCTCGCGCTCACTTTTTCGGGCCAGCGGCAAATCAACTTGGGTGCTTTGCACGGCGACGGTCCAGTGCTGGACTAGATCAGTCGACAGGTACAGGGCTACTAGTAGCGAAGCGGCCATGCCTAACAGGCCCAGCCATAGCAATGGGCGGCGCGATGTGGCCCGAGCCGAGCGCGAGCCCACAACTGCGGCGGGCTGGGACGGGTCCGCCAGCGCGACGACTGCGTCGAGTTTCGATTCAGCTCGAAAGACTTGTGTGACTTGGTCGAGTGTCTTGCGCAGTGCGGCAATCTCCGTCGAGAGCCGCGCATCTTCGGCGGCGGCGGCGATGATCTGCTGGGTCGTGGCTGGGTCGAGTTCGTCGAGTACAAAAGCGGTCAACTGCCACTCTTCCCAAGCGGGTTCGTTTGGTTTGCTCATGGTTTATATGCCTTGAATGTTGATTAATGATTGCCGTAGTATTTTTTTCAGTGGATCGATTGGCTACGCAAACTGACGATGGCCGCATGCAAGTGATAGCCGACGTTGGTGACGGTCAGCCCAGTCACGTCGGCAATCTGTTTGTAGCTCAAGCCATCCTGAAGTCGCAGTCGCAAGATCTCTTGTTGCTGATCGGGCAAGTGCTCGATGTGCAAGCGCAATTGTTCGAGTTGTTCGCCAAGCTCCAAACGCTCGATGGGCGAGGCTGTCCCGCGATCATCGAGCGTGGTTGCGTGATTACCTACATGGATCATGTGAATTCGTCCCTCTCGTCGAGTAATGTCGATCGCATGATTGCGACAAGTTTTGTAGAGCCAAGCTGTTGCCTTGGACTCGATGTCAGGCCACAACTGTCGGCAGAGTTTTGCAAAGGCTTCCTGCACCACGTCGCGGGCCGACTCCCAATCGCCCGCCAAGCGACTGCGGGTGTAGGCCACCAGCGGCACCTCCCACTTCGCCACGATTTGTTCGACCCACTGCGCAGGCGGATGCCGTGAGCTGGCAGAATCGAGTTGGCCGCTATCATGCGGCTCGTCGGGAGCGGAGGAGGACATCAAGTACATTTCCTTGGATGGCGAGCGACCGGCTGCCTGCCGCTCGGGATAAAGGACGAACGGTGGCCGAGTTTATGAGTCGGAGAATGGAAAAAAAGCTGAAAATTGCGAATGACGGAAAACAGAAAGCCTGGGCAGAATCGAAATGCACGGCACAAGCCTGAAATCTTTGCTCCCTTCGCCCTCGGTACTCCGGGGGAGAAGGGTTGGGGATGAGGGGCTGTACAGGCGATGCCCACGGCTAGCGTCCGAAGTTCACAAGCAGACAGAATTAGATGTATTTTGCTAGCATTCGAAAAAGTCCTATTGAGGTGAAATTCCAATTTTTACTAAAGTCTCGCGGTCAATCGGCAGAAAGTGCGCACCTGCGCCGACTGCAAACCTGGGACGGGGAAACTGTCTATGTCCACTCTTCTAAACTCTCGCGCGTGGCACGGCCTGGCCTATCGCGCATGGTATTGCCTGGCGCTGCTGTGCCTCATCGGCCTAAACTCCGGCTGCCGTGTGACCAGTATGGGACAGAACACACTGGGCGTGCGCATGTACCAACAGGGGCGTTATGCCGAAGCACTTCAGCAATTCCAGACCGCGCAGAGTTCGGATCCGTCCAATCCCGACACGTATTACAATCTTGCCTCGACCTATCATAAGCTCGGTGTGTCGCAGAAGGATGCCAAGATGATCGAGCAGGCCGAGTCGCTGTACAATCAGTGCCTAGACCTGCAGGGCAATCATGTCGATTGCCATCGTGGTCTAGCCGTATTGTTGGCCGAATCGGGACGACCTGACAGCGCGATGACTCTACTGAAAAATTGGGCGGCAAACAATCCAGGCATGGCCGATGCGCGGATCGAATTGGCACGGCTCTACCAGGAATACGGTCAGACCAAAACAGCCGAACAGTATTTGGATGAAGCGCTCGCGCTGAATCCCAACGACCATCGCGCGTGGACAGCCCGCGGCCAGATGCGCGAATCTTCGGGCGACCTGAATCAAGCCCTACAGAATTATCAGCAGAGTTTGGCGATCAACAGCCTGCAACCGGACCTCTACCAGCGCGTGGCTTCGCTCAACGTGAAGATCGCGCAAAACACGATGGCTGGCACCGCCCCAGCCGGCGGTTGGACTGTGCAGAATCCTCAGCCCAGTACGCCCACGAATCGGTATTAGGACTAGCAGATTTGCGAGAGCTCTTGCCACAGATGGCTACTGGCGCGGATGCCACTAAAGTAGTCAGCGATGCAAAACTTCTCGTTGGGGCTGTGAGCTCCATCGTCGTCCAGTCCCCAACCCAACAGCAGCACGTCGGCGCCCAGTTGCTCGACCATTTGCGCCACAATGGGGATCGAGCCACCTTCGCGGATCAGGACGGCTGGCTTGCCGAAGGCGTGAGCGATCGCCGTTTGGGCAGCTGCGATGTAGGGACTCTGTGGATTGACCACCACACCGCGTCCGCCGTGTAAGTCCTTGACTTCGATGCGGATACCTGGCGGTGGGTTCTCAGCGACGAATTGTTTCAACTGTGCGGCCACCGTCTCCGGCGACTGATTGGGCACCAGTCGAAAACTGATCTTGGCACCCGCTTTGGCGGGGATGATCGTCTTGCCGCCCTCGCCTTGGTAGCCACTCCACAGCCCGTGTACGTCGAAAGTTGGCCGAGCCCAGCGGCGCTCGAGCGTTGAAAAATCGACTTCGCCGTGCAGTGCATCGACACCCAACTGTTTGGCAAAGTCCGCATCGCTAAAGTTGAGTCCCGACCACATCTTGCGTTCGCTGTCCTCGATGGCTTGTACCGCGTCGTAGAAGCCAGGCAATTGAATACGACCTGAATTGTCTACGATACTGGCCAGGAATTTAGAGAGCGCGATGGCCGGGTTGTTGACGGCCCCGCCGAAGCTGCCGGAGTGCAGGTCTTGCTTGGGGCCAAAGAAGTGCAGTTCGAAGTAGGCGATCCCGCGGAGGCCGTAAGTAATCGCAGGCTGCCCCTTGGCGTACTGGGACGAATCGCTGATCACAATCACGTCGCAAGCCAATTTGTCGGCCGCGCCGGGTTGGCTTAAAAAGTGCTCGAACTGTTCGCTGCCGACCTCTTCTTCCCCTTCGATCAAAAATTTCACTTGCAGCGGTAGCGGCTTACCCGTCGCGGCCCAAGCTGCGACCGAGAGGACGTGGGTCAGCACTTGGCCTTTGTCGTCTGTCGCTCCGCGAGCAAATAGATTTCCGTCTCGCTCAGTGGGTTCAAAAGGCGGCGTGACCCATAAATCGAGGGGGTCTGGTGGCTGAACATCATAGTGACCGTAGATCAGGGCAACTGGCTTTCCGGGCACGGGCGGGCTCTCTGCATAGACCAGCGGTGGACCGTCGGTTGCAATGAGCTGGGTTTTTAGGCCCGCGTTGGTCAAAGTTGCTAAGACGCTTTGGGCCGCCACTTTGACTGAGTCCCTGTACGCTGGGTCTGCACTGATACTTGGGATGCGCAGCAGTTCTTTAAGTTGATCTAAGTGGTTGCGTTGAGTTTGCTGAAGGTACTGGTCAATCTCGATCAAATCTGTCATTTCAACCTATTTTCCGTGCCGGCTGGATGGAATGTGCTTGCTATTCCAGGCGGGTAGAGGGTTACAATGGTAGCGAGCGTAACAATATAGCCGCAAAGTGCGCGCGTGGCTCGTCGGATAGTAGGTCTAGGGAGTGATAAGTCGATGGCAGATTCCAATAGTGCGGTCATGGAACCGGAGTCGGTAGTGCAGGCGAAGCAACAGGCACAACGTGAAAAGCCTAAGCGCCAACCGCGCTTTCACGTGATGCTCTGGGATGATTCCGAGCATACATTTGATTATGTCATATCGATGCTCCAGCAGCTTTTCGGACACACGTTCGAAAAAGCGATGGAATTGGCCAAGCAGGTCGATAGCTCGGGACGCGCTATTTGCTTGACGACGACCAAGGAGCATGCCGAGCTCAAACGCGATCAAATTCATGCCTTCGGCAAAGACCCGCTGGCAACCCAGTGCGTAGGCAGTATGTCCGCGAGTATCGAAGCCGAGAGTTGAGCGGCTTGTTTTTCAGGTGGGCCGCGATTTATACTGGGGCGGCTTGCAACTTCCCTCCTAACAACTTTTCCAGTCTCTCACCCAACCTTTGAGGAAAAAACAAATGTCGAGTCGAAAATCCAGACGCGAATTCGTGGGTACATCAGCCGCTCTGTCTGCCGGAGTTTGGCTAGGTACCAGCGCCCAATCGCGCACTTACGCTTCGCCCCTGCAAGCTCTATCTGCCGCTTGCGTCGGCGTGGGTGGTAAGGGCGGCAGCGATACCAGCCACATCTCCGAGCAGGGCGTGAGCATCGTAGGGCTGTGCGATGTAGATCTTGATACGCTGACAAAGAAGAGTCGCGAATTTCCGGATGCTAAGCAATTCCAAGATTATCGCGAGATGCTCGATCAACTGGGCGACAAGGTGGACATCGTGACTGTCAGTACGCCCGATCACAACCACGCGTGCGCAGCCATGAAGGCCATGAAAATGAAGAAACACGTCTACTGCCAAAAACCGCTAACGTGGTCGATCGGCGAAGCACGCTTGATGGCCGAGACTTCCAAGCAAATGGGAGTCGTCACGCAAATGGGCAATCAAGGCACCAGCGAAGATGGTTTGCGAACGGCCGTCGAGGTCATTCGGTCCGGCGTGATCGGCAAAGTCACAGAAGTTCACGTGTGGACCAACCGTCCGATTTGGCCACAGGGCGAAGGGCGCCCAGCAGGAAGCGATCCAGTGCCCGAGGGATTGAACTGGGATGCATGGATTGGACCAGCACCCATGCGGCCCTTCAAGGATCAGATCTATCACTCGTTCAAGTGGCGGGGCTGGGTTGATTTTGGAACTGGCGCTTTGGGAGACATGGCCTGCCACACGACCAACATGCCAGTCATGGCGGTCAATCTGTGGGATCCCATCGCTGTTACCGCAGTTAAGAATTCCGGCATTGTGGACAACGAGCAATATCCCGCTTCGTCTACGCTGAAATTTGAATTCCCCGAACGCGATGGCTTGGTGGCGACCAATTTCTACTGGTACGATGGTGGCAATCTACCGCCAGACGAAATACTGGAGCAGTTGCCAGCCTCTTTCCAGAAGCGAGTGGCTGACGTGCGATCGGGTAAGACCGACAAGAAGACCAGCGGTGCCGTGGTCGTCGGTACCGACGGCATGATCTTTTCACCCGATGATTACGGCAAGGACTTCGTAGTCATTCGCAAGGGACAGACCACCACCGACTTCGTCACGCCCGAGCAAACTTTGCCGCGCATACCCTATGAAGGAACCAATGACCAACGCCAGAAATGGGAGTTCGTCCAGTCGATCAAGGGCGATTACAAGCCAGGCACCATGTCGAACTTCGGACATGCCGGACGTTTGACTGAAACCATGCTGGTTGGCATTTTGGCCCTACGTGGCGAAGCGGGCAAGCGCTACGAGTGGGACGCCAAAAACCTGAAATGTACTAACGATGCTGCGATCAACCAGTTTGTCCAGCGCGAGTATCGCGATGGTTGGTCGCTGTAGTTAGAGTGGTGACGGTACAAGTACAACTGGCTGTTGCCACTAATTTGCCATGCCCGTCGACAATGGTTGCTTCGACGAAACCAATGCGCAGTCCGCGACCGACCAGTCGAGCGGACGCTTTGAGCCGAGTCCTTTTGACAGGACGTAGAAAGTTTGTTTTGATCTCGACAGTGGCAAAACTAAATTTGTCGCTGTCGAGAGTTCGGCCGAAGGCAATTCCCATCGCCGCATCGGCCAGCAGCGCGATCACTCCTCCATGTACCTTACCCATGGGATTGTGCATTCTTTCGTCGACGTCCAGAAAGACCTCGGCTTGGCCACTTGCTCCGGGCTGAACCTCCAGCCCCATGAGTTGGCTGATGGGTGCCCAAGCAAACGGATCGTTTACTGCGGAGCCATCAGACATTTAATACCTCAACTGCAGACCGAGACCCAGCGAGTTAATCCAGTATTTGCGTTCGCGAAAGTTTAGCGCTGGGTCAAGGCCGCCCGTGAGTGGGTCGGACAGATTCACCGCCAAATTATTGTTGATCTGCTGACTTGCTTGACCAACTTTAGGGATCAACATGTAGTTGTAGCCAATGTTGAAATCGAGGCCTGAGCGGATCTGACAGGCAAGATTAAAGCCGACTTCTGGAATCACGACAAAGGTGTCATCCACGAAGGGTGTGTTGTTGGTGTTGCGAGCCAGCAGTCCTTGGGACGACGTGACACTGTTGCCATCCGACGTCGTCGTGGTGGAGCCTGCAATGTCTACTTTGCGCCTTAAGTTGCCGAGCCCCAGTCGAATGAGCGATTCCATTTTCCAACATGCAACTTCCCGCGAGCCCATCAGTCCGTAGGCAAGGCCATTGAAGTCGTTTTGAGCGCGGAAGTTGTCGCTGACCGCGATCGAAGCGCCTTGCAATCCCGGCACATTTCCCGTTACCGTTGTGTTGCTCTGAATCCGTAGGCTTTCGTCGATCGATACGCGTTGGTAGCCATACAGCCAGTCCACGCGCGTAAAGCGATCTTGGTAGAGTAGGCGCTTAAGCGATAGCTCGAGGCCGTCCACTTTAGAGGTTGCATTGACAGATATATTTCCGATGCTGTCGCCCGGAAAAGAAATAAGCTGAGTGTTTTGCACGGGCGCATTAGCCTGCGTCGTATCCAAAAACGGACGCGCGATAATTGGAAACGTGTCGGAGCTAAAGTTGAATGTGTCATCCTGCTTGCCCGCATTCCAGTACCGGAACATCAGTCCATAGCGGTCTTCACAACCCAACCAAGTGGACATCGTTAGGCGCACGCCTGCGGTCGCCGTGTCGCTAAGAATGCTGTTGCCCAGCAGGGTACTGGTGGTAGCCCGCCCCAGCTCGCCCGCCAAGTCGGCGCTTGTTCCGCTGGGTGAAGTTGTTACCAATGCAGGCGGCCCCTGCGCGCGTCGCCAGAACAGGGGGACTTCAGCGCGGACAGCCGTCCGACACCATAGCGCCATGAGCGGACCACAGGCTGGCGCACAGGCCGTCGCAGCGCAAGTCGGTGCAATGTCGGAGTAGTCGCTGCAGCTCGAGCAGCCTAGGCTTCCACAACCACCACACCCGAAACTACTACAATGCAGTCCATCGCAACCGCTCGAGTCGTAGCTCATGCCGCTGTAGGCACCACCCTCCGATACGATGGCCCCTCCGAAATGACTGACTTGATTTCCGCTGGCGCAATCTGGGCAATACTCGTCGTTGTTATGGACTGCCGTGGTGACAGCCATCTTTGCGTTTGAGGAACTGCTATGTACGGCTGGCGCGGGCCGCGAGCCACCGGCGGGTCGGACAGTCTCGCTGGGCAATTCCCGCTGTGTGCGACCACTTCTGAGCTGGGCGCAGGCCACCGAAGCGGGCACCGCTGAAGCCATCAGTGCAGCCATGGCCAGGATTCGACGGGCAGCAGGCAAGCCAGCAACCAGTCGGACTTGAAGCGAATTGAAAGCGGATTTGCTCATGACTCAGCCCCACTAAGCGCGGCGAGCTCGCCGCGCTTGGATTTTGAAAGCATTAACTGAGCATCAAATGCTCAGGAGCAGACGTTGCCCTGCTTTCAGTTTCGGCTTTCCTGGCCGGGCTGATTGAGTAAACCTGGCAAGTTTTTCCGGTCGGGCGATATATTCCGCCGAACTAACCCTGGGCTATTGCCCCTGCGTGCGGAGCTCGCCCTGCATATTGGACTGCCATAATTGGCCGGTATTGAGTTCGAGAGCTGTCAGCCACCCGCCGCCATAGCAATACGTGTCGATGCAAACGAGGTGGCCGATGTCAAAAATCTCACCGCCACGGTCGTGCGTGTGCCCCACGACGGCTCGCTTGCCGTTGCGATGTGGTCGGGGAGTTGAATCTGTCAGTTTGTGCCAGCGCAACAGGACTCTGGGTTGCTCGTGGATCGGCAGTTCGGGATCGTAATTGGCATGGACAAAGAAGAATTCATCGGTCTCGAAGTAGTCTTTCATGGCGGCAAAAAATTCATGGTGCGATTGGGGAATGACACCCATGTCGCCCGCAAACCCATACGAGTCTAGCGTTTCCACGCCACCGTACTGTAGCCAACGGTAGGGTGGTTGATTGTCGCGAACGACATCGAGCATCATTTCTTCGTGATTGCCGTGCAAACACACGAGGTTACACTTGTGTCCTAGATCGATGAGTCGATCGATGACACCCTTGGTGTCTGGCCCGCGGTCGACGTAGTCACCTAGTGCAACCAGTTGATCTTCCGCCATGGGTTGGATGGCGGCGAGTATAGTGTCCAGTGCCAACGAGCATCCATGGATGTCTCCGATTGCGATAAGGCGTCCGCTCATGCGCTGCTGTATAATCAGTGGGGCCGATGATTCTGGGGAAAGCTAGATTGTGCTATCGCCACGCAAATTGGGCAAGCTCATTCAGTCCTGTGAGTTTGTTTCGGGACTGCAAACCGCGAAAAAACTTAGTCAAGAGTGACGTTGGATGTCCACGAAAGCCGAATCCCTGTTTTGCTCCTCGGCCATTGCTAGCGGACTCACCAATGCACAGCAGCTCGAATATTGCACCCGAATCGCGCGACATCGGCAGAACCAGCAGGGGCTGCCGGTAGACGCGCCATTGCCGGACCGCCTACTTGCCGATGTGTTGATCGAGCAAGAAACGCTCACTCCGTACCAAGCCGATCAATTGCTGGAGGGACGCACGAAGCTGAATCTAGGTCCGTACATCATTACCGACTGGATTGGTCAGGGTGGTATGGGCCAAGTGTTTAAGGGCGTCCATCAATTGATGGGCCGCGAATGCGCGGTCAAGGTGTTGCCGCTGGCCCGCGCGACCCAGGAAGCTCGCGACAGTTTCCGACGCGAGATCCGGATGCAAGCCGGCTTAGATTGCGCCTATTTGGTGCGTGCCTTTGACGCCGGTCAAGATGGAAACGTTCACTACTTGGTCACCGAATACGTGCCCGGTATGGACCTACGTCGGCTCGTTAAATCCCACGGCGCTTTGCCTGTGCAGCAGGCCGCTAAGATCATCATGCATGCCGCACTAGGGCTCGATTATGCACATCGCAAGGGGCTGGTACACCGCGACGTCAAGCCAGGCAACATTTTGGTTACACCCTCTGGAGATGCCAAAGTCTCCGATGTAGGTTTGGCTGGTTTTACCAAGGATCTACTCACAGACCCGCGGGCTGGGAAAATCGTGGGCACAACCGACTATATTTCGCCGGAACAAATTCGCACGCCGCTGATGATTCAACCCGCCTCGGACATCTATTCTTTGGGCTGTACTTTGTACTATGCCGTGTGTGGCAAAGTCCCGTTTCCCGGAGGCGACACAACCTCGAAATTGCGTCGTCAACTCGATGAAACGCCCTGGCATCCGCGGCGCTTTGCGATCGACATCACCGAGGACTTTGTCGACATCATTGCGGACATGATGGAAAAGGATGTGAGCAAGCGAATCGCCAACGCCGCAGAGGTCGCGTCGCGATTGGAACCTTGGGCCAACGAAGCGTTTGGTACCAGTAGCATGGGGCTATCTCGTTCGCCCTGGATGGCGCCACCTCCGCCTTCCCACGACCAAGATAGAGCCACGCATGAGCTCTCCACGGATACGCGTCGGGTCGAGCAGCTTGCCACGGAAACTTGGCATGAGTCGAGCAGCTCGCTGACGCCCGCAGGTGCCCATAGCGATGGTGCGCTGCCGGACAGTCAACTCCAGCGATCCGATTCGCAGTATCAAGAATACGAAAAGCAACCGTTGCCGGAATTTGGCTCCGACAGCGGCCACCTTAGCTCGATAACCGCCAAAGCAATTTCAACTGCGACCCGCAGGCCGTCTTCCGAGTCGCGGCTGAGCGCAGGGATGATTGTTGCCCTCACGATCGTCGTGGCAGTACCACCCGCGCTTCTATTGGGCGCGATCCTAGGCTACCTTGTTGCCCAGTAATGTTGCCCAGTAATGTCACCTAATAATGCAGCGATACAAATCGCACGTACCATCAGGACCGAAGATATGCTGGAGCCGCCGATCGATGCCGAAAAACTCCGCTCTGTTCAGGCGCCCCTAAAGCAGCGTTATCGCGACGAACCGGCCAGCGCTCGAGTGGTCATGTCCGCCACTGGGCGGGTATTACTCGGTCAAGTCGCTTGTGCGGTAAAGTCCGACGGTGGCTTGGTCGTAGCCGGCTTGCACCCAGCCGCTGGCGGCGACGGCAGCCAGGTGTGCTCTGGCGACATGTTGCTACAGTCGCTGGTAGCCTGCAGTGGGGTCACGCTGGCCGCCGTGGCCACGGCCATGTCCATCGAACTCATCGCAGCCCACGTCGAGGCGACGGCGGAGATGGATTTTCGCGGAACATTGGGTGTCGACCGAGACTGCCCGATCGGCCTCACGTCGCTTTCGCTGCACTTTAGATTGCAATCCGCCGCAGAGGATGCCGTGCTGGAGAAGCTGGTGAAATTGGCCGAAAAGTACTGTGTCGTGCTGCAAACGCTCACCGGATCGGCTCGCATCAAGAGCCACTGGTCGCGCGAGGAATCGCGTTGAGGCAGCGAGACCTATGGCTAGATTTGCCAGCTCAGACGAGAATGGTAGGCAGCGCTTGATGCATGCACACTGTTATCATTCACCCTGTTGAAGTCTTTTTTTTCGCGTTGAACTGAAATGCCAGACTCGAACACTCCAGCTTCCGTTCCCAATGACAACCATGGGCAGCCCTTTCGCATCGAGTACGCGTCGCGCGTGCAGCGCTTGCCTCCCTACCTATTCGGGCGCATCAATAATACGCTCTACCAAAAGCGGCGAGCCGGCGCGGACGTGATCGATTTGGGGATGGGTAATCCCTCCGATCCGCCCGAGCGAATCGTCATGGAAAAAATGGTGGAAGCCACCTACGACGAACGCAATCACGGCTACAGCAAGTCCAATGGCCTGCTAAACCTGCGTCGCGAGCTGACCAGCAAGTATTTCCGCAAGTACGGTGTCAGGCTCGACCCAGAGACCGAGGCCATAGTTTGCCTGGGCAGTAAAGAAGGCTTCAGCCACATGTGCTTGGCGCTGATGGGACCCGGCGATACCGCCATGATCCCCGCTCCCTATTTCCCAGTTCACATGTACGGCGTGATCTTGGCCGCAGGAAACGTGGTTGCTTTGGAAGTGGCCGACAGCGAACAGTTCCTCAAGAACATCGCCTACACCTGCCAACACTTTTACCCGCGGCCAAAACTTCTAATCATCAACTACCCACACAACCCTTCAACGGTGACGGTCGAGCAAGAATTTTTTACGGAAATTGTCAAGTTGGCAAAGCGCTACGGCTTTATGGTCATCAGCGACTTTGCGTACTCCGATGTGGCCTTTGACGGCTACACTCCGCCCAGTTTTCTCGCTTCGCCAGGGGCCATCGACGTCGGCGTCGAGTTTACGACGATGAGCAAAGGCTACAACATGGCCGGTTGGCGAGTTGGCTTTTGCGTAGGCAATCCTGACATGATTCGTGGTTTGGCCACGATCAAGGGTTATTACGACTATGGCATGTTCCAAGCCATCCAAATCGCAGCCATAGTGGCGCTGCGGGATACCGAAGCGGCGATCGAGCGACAGTCTGAGATCTACCAAGTCCGACGCGACGCGTTGGTGGATGGCCTACAGCGTATTGGCTGGGAGATGTCCGTCCCCCGAGCGGGTATGTTTGTCTGGGCCAAAGTTCCGCCGCGGTGGCTGCAGCGCATGAATACCCTGGATTTTGCCATGATGCTGCTCGAACATGGCGATGTGGCTGTAAGTCCCGG
>JBGSJL010000342.1:0-32811 GCA_041741955.1 Pirellulaceae bacterium
CGTACGACACCAGGTGCTAGGCGAGTCAACGTAAAGTCTTCCGAAACATCGGTGCTACGGCCGCCGGACCGTAGGCCGGCAAACGCGCCTGCATGAAGCACCAGTGCTCCGTTGGGAGCGATTCCTCCGGGAGCGTCGGTGGGTCCCAAGTATTCGGCAATGTGTTGCGGCAGAACGTTACTGAACTTACGTTCGCCTTCCAATCCAGATTCCGCCGAGCCGTTGGAAACGTGCGCAGGAACCTTGGCGGGGCACGAATTCTTGTTGTTGATTTCGAACAAAGTAAGATCAATAATGTCGACGGTGCCGTCAAAGAACAGAACTTCCCAGACCAGTGCCAACTTGGCTCGCAGCTCGGCCGATAGATCAAACACACACGACAGTCCATCGTTGCTAACGATGCTAGCGATCTCGCTGGCGTAGAGTTTTCCATCGCCATTGGGATCGCGCCAATTGGCAGAAATCAATCCATTGATGGAACCTTCAATACCCGCAGAGGCGATACCCAGATCTAGCAGCGCGGCCGCAGTGACTCCTAAGGAAACTTTCAACTCCTCGATATCAACCCCGTCACGGAGGTCGTTGATGAAAAAGCCATCGAGTAGATTGTCGGTTTGAAGTCCGCGCGAATCGAAACCGACACCGAGGGCTAAACTGAAGGCCGCATTCAACCCGATTTCGACGCTGATCGGCGGTGTGGGCAGGACTGGAAACGATTGCGACCACGAGAAATCCAGGTTCAGCTCTGGAATATCCCAGGTGATGAGTTCGACTGTTTGACCGAGTAAGACGCGCACCAGAGTCGCAGGATTGTCCAAAATGTGGAACTTGATACCCAGTCCATCATCGGCGGGCGTACCGGTCGGTGGTGCCCCGCCATTGGGTAGTTGAGCCGGTAGTTCATCGGTGTCCCTCCGCAGGGAATTCACCAAGCCTCTCAGACCCGCAGGCAATGCTGGGGGATTGGAGGTAATGTCGGGTGTAGCCGTTAAATTCCAGTCTCTGGTCATGAGATTCGCGGTGGCGAACGAGACACTTCCAAAGTTAATGAAGCCACTGGAACTTATACTCGACAAACGCGAGTTGAGATTTTTAAGTGCGGATAAGAAATTGACGAAACGACGCGTCTCGGAAGCCACCTCGCGCTTGACTTCCGCCAGCGCCAGGTCGAGCAACGTCACGGGACCTTGACCAGCCAACTTGGATATCTCCGAGATCCCCGGCACCTCGCGCTGTAGCAGACCCAGGAGAGGATCGATCGGATTTAGGGCTTGTCGAATTTTCTCCGCCGCTGGCCCAATAAACTGCCTCAGGAAATCTCCGACATCCAATTGTATGTTGTTCAAGGCAAAACTATCACCTGGGTTGTTCGTCAGCACAATTCCACTAGGCCCGAAGTTGATACCGAACTGGGCAATCAAATCGGCTTGGATTTTTGGTAGTGGTCCAGCAGCCGCTGCCAGCATGAAGTCCAATTTGGCTGTTCCTCCTCCAGAAAAAGTAGCCCCAAGTTTGTTCAGCGTAAAGGGAGCGTTGGATGCTATGGCGTCGCGATTGTAGAAGTCGGCAGTCACGGCGACTTGGAGCCGCGTGTCTCGATTGGTCGCATTGACTTTCAATGCAAACAGGTCAACTTCAAGGGCGGTCGGCCTCAGACCGACCGTCAAGCTAAAGGCCAGTTCCCGGCCAGCGGGCAACATACCCACATTTGTGGTAAGCGGGCTGGGGAGTAGGTAGAAGCCCGACGTGCGGCCAACACCTAGCCCCACATACGCGGCCGCGCCCACGGTCACATTCACGCCACCTTGCCCTGCGGCTGCCAATGGCAGTCCTGGCAATTTCGCATCGAAATAGACATCTATGGATATCGTACGATTGAATGCAACGACGGCGCGAATCTCAAACTTGTCATTGTCCAAGACGACGATGATGTCCCGAAAATCGACGCCTGCAGTGGTTCCAGGATAGTTCAGTAGAGTCAGTCCAGAAACCCCAGACGCTTCAAAAGCTTGGTACAAACCGAGTTGTGTAGCGTCTCGCGCGTCCTCTAGATTGCGAATGGGGAACGCAGCGAAGATCTGTTGGAGTTTTTCGTAGAAGTTAACGCGGAGACCTTCGATCAAGCCTCCCAGGTCTGCAAGTTGACTACCGATCAGCGGTAGTTCATCCAGCTCGTTGCGCAGCGTCTCTTGTAGTGTTTCCAGAAACGTGTTGATACCGGCAAGAATAGTCGTCAAATCGAAATCGAAATCGGTCAACAAACCTGCCAATTGAGATTCATTTAACGTAATCGTTGGAAGAGTGCCAGCGACCAAATTGGCCATACTCGCTGAAACAGTCGCTGCATTGGGGACTGTTCTTCCTAGTAGGCTCGCGTCGACTCTGGCGTTGACTGAGCCGATCGATGTCGCAGTCAATGGCACGCTGGACAAGGCATTCAGCGGCACGGCTCCCAAAGGTCCCGTCGTCGTGTTGAAGGCAAAGCCAACACTTGCATTGCCGTTACCGGGTGTCGCGTTGCCCGCTGCCGAATCTGAGACGTTGATATGAATCGATCCGTCGACAATCGACAGTCCGCCGATTCTTACCCCGGCTGTCACATCCCCGACAGCCCGCGCTCCCAGCACAAACTCCGTCTTTACCGCCTGAATCGGCTGGCCGTTCAATGTAGCGGGAGGGTTGATCAACACACGCAGTTCCGGTGTTGCTGATAACATGATTGCTCCGCCAACGCCAACTCGCGCGGAGACGACCAAAGGTGTAGCAGAACCGCGCACCGAAACATTGATTGGTCCTAATGATGTCGATATTTCAGGTGGCTCAATCGGCCGTTGAATCTGTTCGTCGATGTTCAATCCGACCAGCACGGTCCACAGTGGTGAGGCGGTTGTGCCAGCATTCACAATGTCGAATTTGAAGTCAACGCTATCGAGACCAGGGAGTTGTCGACGAATTGCATCGGCCAGCCGACTGGCAATCTGATCGACCGAAGGTAGCAAACTCTTCACAGCATCGAGTTGCGTTCGCAGCTGACCGGTCACCACACCGCCCACGGAACCTGGCAAGCGGGTCGCCTCGCGCTCGATGGTGGATATTGCCGCGATCAATCGCGTGGTCACGGCAGCCAGCTGGGGCGCGCCCGCCGCACGCACTGTTTCGACGTCGACACGCGCGTCCTGAATTGCCGCGCGTATGCGTTCCGTCACAGCGTCCGCGATCGGTAGGTTCGCGACCGCTGATTCCAGTTCATTCAATCCGGTTTGTAGCAACCGGTCGTCAACATGGGTGGTCAACTTTTGAACCGCTGCATCGAGCTTGTCGACGAAGTCCAAGGCATCACCAAAGGAACTGCCCACCACCGGAAGTTCCAATCTCAGTAGTTTCCCAAGTGGTGAATTTGCATCCGTCCATTGGGTTACCACACCACGCACCACGTCAACGATTTGCTCCGGCGTCAGCCTACGCAACTGAGATAGCAACCCCGAGAAATTGGTTTGCGAAGTATCGAGCTCAAGGCTCAGAGTCGTAATGTCACCAGGTTGGACCAGCTTGAGTTTCGCGAGCGTCTGATCGGTGGTGAATGTTCCAGCCCCGGTCGCCGCACCATCAAACAGTGACCCTTTAACCGCCAGTGTGCCGCCCGTGTTAAAATTAGCTGCCGGGGGTAGCCCGCCAACTGAGATGGTTGAAAACAAATCGGAGGGACTGCTGCGCATCAGTTCACGCAGCGTCAAACGATCATCATTGTTTGCCCCTATTCCCGGGTCGGTCAGGGCGGCGTTGAGCTGAAAACCAAACCTCAATTCATCCGAGGTTGCGTACAAGCCTAGCGCTCCAAGTCCAACGCCCATGTTGACATCGCTGGCAGTGAATTTCAGATCGACGCCCAGCGTCGAAGTTGGTAAGTTTGTCATCGGGTCACGCGTGACCAAGTAAACCCGATCTCCCAAGTCCAGTCGATCCGACCCACCGCCCGTCAATTCATTGGTTCCACCCACGACGCGCGACGAACCTAAAATCCCCAATGCCGAAGCGGCTTCGCTGCGAATGCCTCCGACAGCACCAGCGACAACACGGAAGGGCATGATCGAGCGCAGCATGACATTGCCATTCACCAACGACGCGAAATTGCTAAAACCGGTATGCGCATTGATCAGATTGATCGCATCTTGCATCGTTACCGCGCCATCCAGGTTCACGCTGCGACGAGTTGAAGCACCACTGGGATCGAACTCGATCACCAAGTCGGGATAGACGACCGAGTTGGAACCACTGGGAATATCGGTACTGCGGAGGGTTGCCGCTCGACCACTGCCCAGTCCAAGTGCAGTTACCGAAGAGACGAGCCCGGGAGCCATTGCGCCCGCTACGACTTCCAGGTAGCTGATCGTGCGATCAACGGCCCGCAAATGAAAGCGACCGTCGACCCATTTGGCTTCGATACGTTGCTGCAAATCCTGGTTTGCAATTGCAAGATTGATGTCGGAGATCAAGTCTTCGATACGAGTGTTCGTGATGGTGTCGCTGCGTTTAACGTGAATCGTGGTAGGGACCAATGCACCCGTTGCGGCTCGCGTCTTGACGACAAATGAGATGTCATTGGCTAGCACTGCCGACGAGATCGGTTGCGTGCCAGCCACGCCGACGATCGGTCGTATCCCGCGGCGATCGGCCAGATCGGCCAGGGGAGATAAGAGTGTTGTAGGGCTGCGGTCATTCCCTTCCAAAGATATGCCCACCAGAATCGAATTGTTCAGCTTCACATCGCCGGTGGCGGTCGCCTGCGACGTGAACTCCAACGTTCCAATGCCAGGAATGTTTATCGAACGGTTCAAGTCCAGATTGACTGGGCTGCTTTTAGTGGAATTAAAACTGACGGGAAACTGAACCGAGATGGGATTGGCTTCACTCGGATCAAACTTGATTGTGCCCGAGACTCCCAAACGCGTCGTCAGTAGATTACGAATTGTGGAACCCAAAACCGCCGGATTTGCGGCCACCTGATCAATGAGTGTTACGTTTCCCTGGCGACTCGCCGATTGCCCGCGCAGCCCGAGCTTGGTGAATGCATCGCCAATATCGGATGCCGTTAGGCCCGTCGCGCCAGTAAAGCCGATCAGTGACAATCCGGCGCCAGACAAACCAAATGACTGCACCGAACCATGTCTGGAGACGATTGCCAATCGGTTGTTCCCCGACAAACTAGAAACTGTGGCGTGCAGGTATGTTCCTAAACTGCGATTCGTTTGACTGGCGTCCTCCGAGTTCGCTCCATCGAAGTTTTGACTCGGAAAACGAACATTGGTCGCCGTAAAGGCGCGATTAAGATCGTCCGCCAGATCAGCTAACGTGGCATTGTCATTCGTCTTGACCGCATTTTCGCCTTGGGCGGCGCGCGGCAAACTGACTGTCAGGTTGCCGATCGAGATTGGTGGCGAAGATTGCGGACTGCTGGACGCACCATCCAGAGTTCTTAGGGTCAGGTTGGTAACTTGAAACGTGACGTCGGAGATCGGCTGGCCAAGGCTGGGAGCGTTGGCGGAGGCCGCCACGACTCGAGCGGAAGTGAAATGGAGACGGCCAATCGAGTTGTTTTTCGCTCTCAGGACGAGCGCACTGCTCGATTCACCTGCTGGCACGGAAGTCGATACAACCCATTCCAATTGGTCCGCAACTCCGCCGGTCACTAGCGATGCCTGCAATGCACTTCGCCAAGCTTCGCGGCGTTCGCTGATACCCGTGGGCAAGGTAGCTGGTACAGTGGCACGAAACTCGCGAGGTGCCGCACCATCCATGGTCACTTGGTATTCCAACGGTGAAGTCAAATTGTAGGTGGGATCCGGAGCTGAATTGACTCCATCGGCAAAAATGATCTCAGCTGGCTGTAGGAGTTGTCCACTGAAACTGCGGAGCGCATCGCCGATGCCCAATAGACCATCGAGCCCGTCTTCCAAGATGGGCGAGTTGGCGAGGCTAGCTGCGGGAGCCACCGCGGCGACCGACTCTTCGATTCTGCGCCCAAAGGTTTCCAATTGAGAAACGCCCTCGTAGAACCTGGTCAAGCTGGCCGTTGCGGGCGTTGATTGACCTGCCAACAAATAGCGCGGCTCAAGCAACTCTAACATGATTCGTCGTCGCGACGCGAACGAATTCTGCGAACTCTGGACGCGACCTCGCCGAGAGGATTTCGAGCGTATAAACATGTTTAGCCCTTCCAAGTGCCGGCACTCTGCTCTGGCGCCGGCACGATAATCGCTGCTGTGGGGAAGCTGGACTGCTCCTAACAATTCATCCTGCGCATTCCGCGATCTAGCGACCGGCATAAAGAATTCCTCTACGAAAAGCTGAGATCGACTGTCCCGCAATCGTTGCTAGCGCAGGATCAACCTCAGCCCAATTCCGCACATTGCGCGGATCCCCAGAACAAGAAGTAGAGTATTTGTAGTCATGAAAAGTGGAATCCTTATCCAGGCGGCCGTTATATGGGTCGGTTTGCTGACCCAAGCAGGGTGGGGACAAGTGTTCATACCAATGCCGCTGCCTACGACAAGCATCGACCAGTCCGATGAAATTTCGAGTTCGAGCTTCGTCGACGATCCCATGACTGCCCGCTATTGGGTTGTCTCTGGAGTGCCTGGTCAGCGCCTCGACCTAGCCGTGGATCGCTGGATGCTGGAGCCGGACTTTGATCCGTTCGTGTGGGTGTTTGCAGGAAGGATCACCAACATCAATTATTTCGCGGGGGGGGCGACTCCGGCGATTGATCAATTGGATCCTGGCTTTTTAGCGATTGCGGATGACGGAGTTGGTCCCTTTGGGTTCAATCAAACCCAAGACCCGCGTTTGTCGATCGTGCTACCACCCGGCATCAGCGAATGTACGGTCATCGTCACCAGTTTTATCAGCGGCATCGTAGTCAATGGTGTCTACTCTCCCAACGACGGCGGAGATGGTCGGTACAGATATTTTATTCGCGCGAGTTTGCAGACCTTGGCACCGCCCAGCGTGCGCGGCCGGCATGTCTTCTACAATAATTCGGCGTGGGATAACAACGAGGTTGCAGCGACTGCAACCGATGACGCAGCGGTGGCCCCCAACTCCAACAAGTGGGCCTACCTTCCCGGAACAGGACAAGCCGCGAGTTATGGCAACTATACAAACTATTCTCGTGGCCTGAACGGCATCATGATTGATGTAGTGAATCTGCCAGGCACACCGACGGCGGCAGATTTTGAATTCCGTATCGGCAATAACAATGCGCCTGCCACTTGGGCTAGCCTTCCTAGTTTCTCCGTAGCCTCCGTACTCATACGGCGTGGGGCGGGCGTCGATGGCAGCGATCGAGTGACGATCATTTTCGCAGACAACGCCATTAGGAATCAGTGGCTGCAAGTCCGCATGTTGAACACGGCTCAAACGGGTGTCGGCGACGTTCATTATTGGGGCCATCAGACAGGCGAAACAGGCAGTCCCAACGCGGCTGGGACCGCAGCCGTCGTGGACATTACAGATGTTAGCGATGTTCGAAACCATCCACGCAGCGGTTTGTCTCCGGCACCCATCGATTTTCCCTACGATCTGGATCGCGATCGTCGGGTTGACATTTCAGATGTGTCGATCGCTCGCAACAGCCCAGCCAGCGGACTAACAGCCCTACGATTAGTGACGATTCCCTGAAGTGCCAGTTCCCTGAAGTGCCAATAACTAGACCCTGGATGACTCGCAGCAGCCGACTATCGAGCAATTCTGCAGAAGTTATTCAACCCACGGAGCCCAGTGTAATGTACAAATTCCTCTTAACAGTTTGCGTCTTCGCTGCGAACATCGGCACAGCCTCCACTTCACGGGCCGATCTGATACTAAGCATCGGTGATATCGATTTACAGCCGAACTTGGCAAATCAGACGGTTTCAGTATTTGCAAGATTCAGCAGCTCTGTGGCTGCACCGATCCCTACGGTTGGCGGGCTGCAACTGAACGTTCGTTTGGGCAGCGGCACCGGAACTCCTGGCACGGCTCCAGTTTTTCAGGGTGCCGCCGCAGGAACCAGTCTGGGTGGGATTAGTTTCGACGGTACGCTTTGGGACGGAAGCGCTGTCGACATATCCCGAGATCCGCTAACCGGCTTCGCTCAATATGCCTCCGCTGGAATCTCTTTCGTCAGCAATTCGGATCTACGTACTCTGGGGAGCGCCGACCAACTGGTTGCGAAGCTCATCATCGATACCAGCGGAGTGAATAGTGGCACTTTTGTGGTCGATCTTAACGACGGCGACTTGGGGCCGAGCTATTTCCAATCGATCGCTGACGAGCGTTTAACTAGTAGCACATTTGCCAGCAACGGACTCATTCGGATCGTTGCTGTCCCCGAGCCGTGCTCATTGGTTTTAACCGTACTTTCTGCGATATGTTTAAGCCTTAGCCGCCGCCGCGTCAGATGAATGAAGTGGTCCCCAGTTATTGGACCACGGGCGGGCGATCGTTAGATAGAGGCTGTTACGCTGGCAAATTTGGAGTGCTGGGACTTGTCCTAGCTTTCCTATCGCCATCGAGCTCGAGCCAAATGGATCGATCGATTTACGTTGGGCGTTCGATCGTCATGCCTTGTGCGGCTGGGTGGCCCTAAAGTTGTTCCTCTAGGAACTCTCAGAGAACCTATTCCCGTTTTGTTCAAGCACTTGGGTATGCCAAAGCGGCGACAAATCGCTCGCACTCCAAATTCGCGACAATGCGGCGATAAGTCGTAGAGGCTACAAATTTGTTCTAGATGGCGAAGCATTCAACTTTCCTAGATGCGTATCGTGTTAGCGTGCAGGGAGTTCTAAGCTAAGGGACTGAAGTGAGTCCCATCTTTCGACGGTTCGCCGCCTTAGCGCTTCCAAGCAGGCGTTCTGGCGGCGATTTGATAAAAAATTATTTTCATGGGAGGCGACTCAATGGCAACTGCTGAGCCATTGTGTCGAGGCATCGCAAGCTTCTGCTCCCTATTCAACTCGCGGTCCTTTGGCACCGATTTGAGTTGCCAGATTTTCTTTGCGAAGTCGTCATTTCTGTGATAGATTCGGAGGCGTCCAGTTTAGGCGGAAGCGTTCAAAGTCAAGGCCATGCAGTTCATGTATCGGCCCCACATTTCGTTTTCCGATCTATGCGAGGATGTTGCGATGGAAGTTTCACGTCGAGGATTTGTCTCTGGTCTGTCTTTTACAGGTGCGCTAGCGCTATCGGGTTTGGCGGGCGAGCTTCGCTGGTCAGAAGCCTCCGAACCGACTGCGAAAATTGCCAGGATTCTGTTCAACGAAAATCCGCTGGGACCGTCCCAGAAATCATTGGCCGCACTCCAGCAATCGATGTCCCAACTGTGCCGTTACCCGCTCGGAGAAAGTCCACGACTGGAAAGCAAACTGCGAAAGATGCATGGACTTCCGTTCAGCGAGCCAGCGCAAGGTTTGTCCCTCAAACGCGTCCCGCAGCCCACCGGAGATAACGATCTGCTGCTGGGAGTCGGGTCCTCGGAAATCCTAAAGGCCATCGCTTGGGCGTACTGCTCGCATGGAGGAAACGTGGTCGAAGCGCACCCTGGTTACTCGGCAGTTGGCGCGGATGCAGCAAACATTCCTGGGTCGAATATAACGCGCAGGATGGTCCCGCTGGACGCACTCAATCGCATCGACGTCAAAGCCATGCTGTCCGCGATCGATGGCGATACCAAAGTGGTCGTCGTCTGCAATCCCAACAATCCCACGGGCTCGACGCTCACGCTGTCAGAGATCGAGAAATTGGCCGATGCGACGCCAGCGGACGGATTGCTGCTAGTGGACGAAGCGTACATCGAATTCCTTGAGGACCATGCAGCGGTCTCCGCAATGGAATTGGCCAAGGATCGCAAGAACGTTTTGGTGGCTCGTACATTCTCAAAGATCTATGGACTAGCCGGCCTGCGATTGGGCTACGGAGTGGGTGCCTCGTGCGTGATCGACATGTTACGTCCCTACATGCTCGGTGGTCTATCGCTCAGCATGGCCGGTGTGATCGCTGCCGATGCCGCGATTGACGATCAAGAACATATCTCAGCCTCCCGGAAACTGAATCACACGATCCAAGCGACGTGGAAGCGCGATTTCCCTGGCTTTGGTTGGAAGATGAACGATAGCGATGCTTGTTTTGCGTGGGTGGATGTCGGCAGTGACTGTGGGCCGCTGGTGAGTTATTTGGCCCAACGAAATGTGCTCATCAGCGGTGGCCAGCGCTGGGACCTACCCAACTGCGTTCGTATTTCAATCGGCACCGAAGAGGAGAACGAGCGGTTGTTGGCCGGCATAGCCGCTTTCCAGCAATCTTAGGTCTGTTGTGAAAGTGTAGGAAGTTAAGCAGACTTTTCGTCAAACGCGCACGTCCATTGGAAACTTGCCTCCGACGGCGCTACTGTTTACCGTCGACGCACGGCTGATGACTAGAATAATGTTTCGTATTTCGATTAGACTGTAGAGTGCGCGTTGACTTTCGATTCAAGCAGCGTGAAGTATTTGGTTCGTGATTTTCAACTCGGCGGCTCATGCGGAAATGTACCTCGTGAAGGCGTTGCAGATTCCCTTATTTCGAAAAGATTGGAATAGTATGCGCAGATCTATAGTGTTGTGCTCAATGTTGTATGTTGCCTTTGCAGTGGCTGGCGCAAGCCCCGTGCAGGCTCAGTTACCGACGGACGAAGTCGATACTGAGATGGTCGAAAAGATCAAGCGCGAAGGAACCGATGCTTCGCAGATCATGAACACGATCAGCTTTTTGACCGACGTGCATGGCCCTCGGTTAACCGGTTCGCCGCTGGCGGACGAAGCTGCCCAGTGGACGGTCAAGCAGTTAGAAAGCTGGGGACTTCAAAACGCGCACCTCGAAACATGGGGACCCTTTGGCCGCGGTTGGACTCTAGAAGGCTGCGTCGTCAATATGGTCGAGCCCCGTTTTGCACCGATGATTGCGCACGTCAAAGCTTGGTCGCCGAGCACTAGCCGAACGGTTCGTTCAGTACCGATCTACCTGGATGCCAAGACGCCCGAAGAATTGGAAGCATATCGTGGAAAGTTGTCTCGCGCTATTGTCCTAATAGGCGAACCGCGAGATGTGCCGGCTTTGTTCGAAGCTCCAGCCACACGAAACACAGACGAAGCCCTGCTACGATTGGCCAACGCCCAGTCCATTTCCCCGCGTCGCCGCGGAACACCCTCGCGAAGTCCGTCCACCGCACCCAGCGAAGAATCTAAGACCGAAGAAACTAAAACTGATGCCGTAAAGACGGAAGCCGCTCAGCCCGCGATCGCAGACAAGCCAGAAGACAAACCAGCAGACAAGCCAGAAGTCAAACCAGCAGAAGTTGCCTCGTCCTCAGAACCCAGCACGCCCAAGCCGGAAGTGCAGCCTGCCGTCGATCCCCAGCAAGAGTTTCGCAACGCAATGAAACTCCGCGCCGACAAATGGGAACTAGCCTATCGCGAAGGCGCTGCGGTGATCCTGGAGCCCGGTCGAGGCGATGGTGGCAACGTATTTGTGTCTTCGGTTACGATGCCTACCAAGTCGGACGATGCGGGTGAAACAGAGAGTCGCTTTAGTCGCGGCCCGAGACCATGGGCTACCGAGTCGACAGATATCATTCCGCAGGCGGTAATGGCAGCGGAGCACTACAACCAACTGGTGCGCATGTTGCAAAAAGGTGCTAAGCCCGAAGTCGAAGTCGATATCCTGACGCGATTTCACAAAGACAAAGATGCTCATTCGTTCAACATTGTCGCGGAAATCGAAGGCACCGACTTGAAGGACCAGGTCGTCATGTTGGGCGCTCACTTCGATTCGTGGCAGGCAGGCACCGGAGCGACCGATAATGCCGTGGGTTGCGCGGTGGCCTTAGAAGCCGTGCGGATCCTGAAGGCCATCGATGCCCAACCGCGACGGACCGTCCGGATTGCCCTCTGGACAGGCGAGGAGCAAGGACTCTTGGGCTCGCGTGCCTATGTTACCGACCACTTCGGAAAAGCAATAAGCTCGGAAGAACGCGATCGGCGCAGTCCGACGACTTTCGAAGTTAAGCCTGAGTACGAGAAAATTTCGGCCTACTACAACTTGGACAATGGTACAGGGGCCATCCGCGGCATTTATCTCCAAGGCAACGAACAGGTGCGTTCGATTTTTAGAGCCTGGCTGGCTCCGTTCGCCGATCAAGGTGCGACCACCGTTTCGGTAGCCAACACCGGCGGGACCGACCATCAGTCTTTCGACGCGATTGGCATTCCCGGCTTCCAGTTCATCCAGGACAAACTCGAGTACGACACGCGTACTCACCATTCGAGCATGGATGTTTACGAGCGGATTCAGGAAGATGATGTCAAAAAGGCTTCCATCATCATGGCCACTTTTGTCTACCAAACGGCCATGCGCGATGAACTGCTGCCTCGCAAGCCACTCGCTGGCCAATTAAAACCCGAGCAAACGCCTAGTGCCACCATTAAGGAAGCCGAGGTAGCAGCGGAATAGCATTCAATTTGGTTAATGATTCAATCGCGCGCCTGCACTTTTTGCAGGCGTGCTTTTTTTTGTATGCGCTCGAGGCGCTAGTGTGAGAAACCGCAGGTTCTGTTCTGTGGTGAACGTCTGGCGCTAGCCGTGGGCCCCGCAGCGAGTTTGGTGCCAGTGATTCCACCTTACGCAACTTCAAATTTGGAAGTTTGTTGGTTTTAGGGCACCCGAATCGGCTACAATAATTGAAAATTATTAGCAGCTTGTATGGCGTTTTCATTAGAGCCAACGTATGACAGCAATCATTTATGAGGACCAGATCCTGATTCCCGACGGCATCACCGATCTGCTGTCGTTTCGCATGTGGTCTCAGGACGGGAAATTTCCTGAGATTGGACGGATTGACTATCTCGGTGGAAGGATCGAAATCGACATGTCGCCCGAGCAACTTTTTGCACATGGTCGCCTCAAGTCGGAATTCGTAAGCACGCTGTCGAAGTTGGTAAAACGTTCCGAGTGGCTGGTTGTGGCAGACTCTACGCGGGTGGCCTCGGAAGAGGCTGGCCTTTCAGCCGAACCCGACGTGATACTCCTGTCGCGCGATTCGATCCGGCAGCGCCGAGTTCGTTTGACGCCCAAGGCTAAGCAAAGTGGTGACTGTGTAGAAATTGAGGGTGCCGTCGATATCCTGATTGAGATCGTTAGTGATTCGTCGGTAGGCAAAGACCTCCGGCGATTGCCAGTGGCCTACTACGCAGCCGGCGTTCGCGAATATTGGATCGCTGATGCTCGGCATACGGACCTGCGATTCACGATCTATCGGCGAGGAGCAACGGCTTTTGAGCCCACTGAGATCGACGAAGGTTGGCAGAAATCAGAAGTACTTTCCCGCTCATTTCGTTTGACTCGTCCCGTAGTGGAAGCCGAGTGGGTAGAATTCGAGCTTGAATCTCGTTAGATTGAGCTTGGACTAGAAAATCACGACCTGCTCATTCTTCAGGTTTGGTTGCAGCTCCTATGAGGCACACGTCATGCGTCTTTATGCTCTGATCTTTTGTATGGCGATTGCCGCCAGCTTGACCGATCCCGTTTGCTCGCAGTCGGTTGATGCGGAAAAGGAGTTCGTAAAGCTCTTTGATGGCAAGTCGCTATCGGGTTGGGAAGGCAATCTAGAATATTTTCGTGTCGAGCAGGATGCGATTGTGGCTGGGTCGCTTAAGTCCAAAATTCCGAACAATGAATTTCTGTGTACTGAGAAAAAGTATGGTGACTTCGAGCTGCGGCTGGAAGTCAAGCTACAGGGGCAAGGCAACAACGCGGGCGTTCAATTTCGTTCGCAGCGGGTTCCCAACGATCACGAAGTCAGCGGCTACCAATGCGATGTGGGCGTAGCTTGGGATCGTCCCGTTTGGGGTGGTTTGTACGACGAGTCGCGACGCAAGAAAATGTTGGCCGAAGGCCCTGCCAAGGATCTGCCCTCGTGGGTCAAAGAGGGTGGATGGAACGAGTTGTGGATTCGAGCCGTGGGCGAAAAAATCAATCTTTTTGTGAATGGCCATGCGACCATCGAGTATGTCGAGGAGGATGCAAAGATTGCCCGCGATGGCATCATCGGCTTGCAAATCCACTCGGGTCCGCCCACCGAGGCCTGGTATCGCAATATTCGTATTCGTGAAATCAAGTAAAGCATGCCGGATCGCTTCGTATATTTTGACTTGGGCATGGTACTGGTCAACTTCGATCACCAAATTGCCGTGGATCAACTGGCCCACGCGGCTCAGCGATCTTCCAGCTTGGTGCGGCAGGTCGTGTTTGATTCCGACTTACAAAACCGTTACGAGACCGGCTTGGTTTCCAGCCAGCAATTCTCTGAGCAAGTGAACGCGGCACTCGATTGTGAATTGCCGGCGGCTGAAATCTTGGAAGCGATCAGTGCGATCTTCCAACCCAATCTGCCGATCCTGGCCGTGATTGATTTCGTAAAAGATTTAGGTATTCCGATGGGAATATTGTCCAATACCTGCGAAGCGCATTGGCACTGGATCGCTGCTCAAGGCTGGCCGGTCGTTGGCGATTGGTTTCGTCCGTGTGTGCTGAGCTACGAAGTGGGGAGCATGAAGCCTGCCGCGCGCATCTATGAAGTTTGCGAGGATCATGCGGGTTGTCAGGGAGCGTCGATTTTCTTCACCGATGATCGGGCTGAAAACATAGCCGCAGCTGCTCGGCGGGGCTGGGCGACCTATCAGTTCGGTTCGGAAAGCGAGTTGCTCGAGCGACTTAGGCAATGGAGTCGGCTTTGATTAGTCCCCAGCAACAAGTTTTGCAGGTGAACTCCGGTGACTTGGCACTTCCTATTCAGATTATCAGAGTGTTCGTCTAGACTGGTGGCAGCCCTGACATGAACCACTCGTAATTCTGAAGCTATATGAACGCCACTCCACCGCGCCCGACACCTCCAGTCCCACGTGAAAAGCGTCCTGTCGCGGTGATCGATATTGGTGCCACGAGCATTCGTATGGCCATTGCAGATATCGACAGCGATGGAAACGTCCATTTGCTGGAAAGCCTTTCTCAAGCCGTTACACTGGGGAAGGACACTTTTACTCAGCGTAGAATTCGCAAAAGTTCGATCGAAGATTGTGTCCGCGTTCTGAAGAGTTATCGGCGACTGCTCTTAGAGTATGGCATCACGCGACCGGATCAGATGCGAGTTATCGCAACCAGCGCGGTCCGCGAAGCGGTGAACCGTTTGGCCTTTTTGGATCGCGTCTATATCGCCACTGCCATGGACATCGAGCCGCTGGACGAAGCGGAGGTTAATCGTATTACGTACATGGGCATCCAGCCCCAGTTGCAGGCGGATCCTAAACTGGCATCCAGTAAGTGTGTGGTGGTGGAAGTGGGCGGCGGAAGCACCGAGGTCTTAGTCGTGCAGTCGGGTAACGTGCTGTTTTCACACACATACCGACTGGGCTCGCTGCGCCTGCTGGAAATGCTCGAAAAGTTCGATGCTCCACCGACTAAGCAGCGCGCGATTATGGAAAGTCAAATCGAGCGTGTTGTCGCACAAATTCGCGAGCATGTGCAAAGCGAATCGCACTTGGAGATGGTGGCCATCGGTGGCGATGTACGTTTTGCGGCAGCCAATCTGCTCGAAGATTGGGATCCAACCACGTTGGCCTACCTGTCCGTCGACAAACTTAGCGCGTTGACTCGAAAAATGCTGGTGATGAGCGATGACGAGGCAGTACAAAAGTTTGGTGTCAGTTTTCAAGATGCCGAAACGATCGCGCCTGCGCTGTTGTCTTATGTTTTAATCGCGCGAGGTTTCAACCAGCAGGAAATTGCAATATCCGATACGAATCTCCGCGACGGCTTGCTACAGGACTTAGCGATCCGCGACGTCTGGACGGCCAATTTTCGGAGTCAAATTATTCGCTCGGCAATCGGTCTGGGGCGGCGTTTTGATTTTAATGAAAAACACGCCCGGCATGTGGCCACGCTTTGTCGCAAGTTGTTCGCCGAGTTGCAATCGGAGCACCAACTGGAACCCAAAATGGAGCTATTGCTATACCTGGCTGCCCTGCTCCATGAAGTTGGGATGTACATCAACGCCCGCAGCAATCATAAGCATTCGATGTACCTGATACGCAATAGCGAGTTGTTTGGGCTCAGTCGCAAGGATGTGCTACTGGTGGCGCTGGTGGCTCGCTACCATCGACGAAGTAGTCCGCAGCCTCAGCACGAAGGCTATTCTGCCCTGGATCGCATGGATCGCGTCGCGGTATCCAAGTTGGCCGCCATCTTGAGGTTGGCCATCGCTCTGGACGATTCTCGCAGCCAAAGAATTAGCGATATTCAGTGTCGCGGTGATGGCAAGCGACTGGTGATTACCGCCAAAGGAGTTGAAGACGTGTCCGTCGAGCAACTTGCGCTGCGTCAGAGCGGCAGCCTTTTCGAAGAAACGTTTGGCCTGCCCGTGCAAATCCGCGCTGCTCGACCGCGCTAGTGCAATCACGCAACTCGCTGACAGGATGGCTGCCATGTCGCTTGATGGTCGGCTAGCCGTCTGTGCCAATCCGCGAACGTCGGTACTTGAATGGTCGTAGTGCCAGCAAAGATGGTACCAGCACAACCGAAGCCCAATCGAACTAGTGCCTCGATCGTCATCCTCGTGCGATACGTCCAGCGCGTAGGGCTCTGATGCAGCTTGCGCAGATGCTTCCAGGTGCTCTGTACGTAACCGCCGCGCGCGGCCATTCGCACCCACTTGCCCGGACCGGCTGCAGAGCGGCTCGTTTCCGAGTTTAGCAAAAGACTAGCGGGTACCGATCTGCCTCGCGCCCTGTAAGCCTCGGAGAGCAAACGGTTCATGAGCTCTCGCTGTTCCGTTGAGCGCTGCCAGCAAACGCTGGTTGCATGCTGACGGTAGCACAATACGGGTTCGGGTAGATTGGCCAGCCGCCCGCGCTGGGCTAGTCGTAGCCATAAGTCATGATCTTCGACCCATTGAAATTCACGGCGGTATCCAGCCACGGCCTCTATGTCTGCGGCGCGGATCATTGTTGTCGGATGAAAATGGCCCGCTCGGCGATGGAGGAGGTTGTCGATGATTTCAGCGTGCGTTTGTGGCAAACGACTGATCGTAAGCGGATCTGAGTCGGCATCGATTTCCAGAATCGCGCCGCCGACGACGGTACAATCCGGATTGTGCCGCATGAAGTTGGCTTGCCGTTCCAAACGGTCCGGTAGCGCTACATCATCGCAGTCCATACGGCAGATTAGCGGAGCGCGGGCCGCGGCGCAGCCCGCGTTCAATGCGTCGACAATTCCGCAGTTGGGTTGATGCACAACGCGAATTCGAGAGTCCTGTGTCGCGAACCACTCCAGAATCTGTGGGCTGCGATCGTCGCTGCCATCGTTGATGCACACCAGCTCCAAGTCATTCGTGGTTTGCGAAAGGATGCTGGCTACAGCGTCGACCAAGTAGCGTTCACCGTTGTAGACGGGCATGACGACAGAGATGAGTGGGTCGCGGTTGATGGTACTTTTTCTCCCGTAGTTTTCTAGGCTGCACGTCGCGAGCCGGCTACCGCGCGGCCGATTTGATGGAGTACCAAACTGGTGCGATACGACTTGGGCAGCAGCGTCGTCGGTCTGGCGCGGCTCGCTCTCAAATTTGCCCGCCAGTAACTTGCGACCATAGAAAATAGGTTGTTGTCGGTCAACACAGACTCGCGCGCAGCGGCGATCTGCGATCCAGAGGCTTCATAAGTATTAGCGTCAAGACAGTCGCGAATGATGGCCAGTGCTTGCTCTGGCTGGTAGATGTCGATCGCCGTGAAGCTGCCTTCGGGAAAGCGATGATTGGCTTCCGAGCCGCCAAAGTAGATGGGGTAGCTCCATCCCAGGTAAGCATCAGAAATCTTTTCGGTCATGAAGTGTTCGGCATGGTCGTTTTCGAGCACGATGTGATATTTATAGGGAAAGATCGCATCGGCTTTGTCAGTCAGCGGACGGATGCCGCGACCGTAGACATCGATGTCGCATCCCAGCTCGGTTTCTAGGAAGCTGACGAACTCGCGTCGCTGCCGCTGGTCCGGCGTAATGGTCTTGGAGCTACAAATGACACTGAGCATTCTGGGTTTGTGCGGTCGCCCTAACGCGGCGAGTTGATCAAAACTCAGAGGCTGGCCATGGCACATGCTTGACCGCCGAGCGTAGTGCCAGGGTTGCCCTTCATTGCAATAAGAAAGCCTGGGGTGCTTGATCCCAGCTTGCGCGGTCCAGACTTGAGAAAACTGACTCGTAAAGCGACTACGATATTGCCGTATGCTGGCCGGTTCCCCGGTGATCAGCAGCGTGTTCTCGGGAGGGCACATTTGTTCCAACGGTTGGCGTAGGTCGTCGTACACCACCCAGCCATCGATGGGTTCATCGGTGGGAGAAAAAACGAATTGGAACTCCTGCCACCTACCAGTCCCCCCGGGAGTCTGGCGTGCAAGTTCGGATTCGGAGAAGGAGGCACTTATCAAAATGCGCGGCATGATTGGCCTTGGTGATTCACCTACGGAAATCGCGGACCGCCCAAACGGCCTGAGCAACTTTTCATACAAAGACAACCTTTACCCTTACCTGTTTAGGCAGTTGCTATCAAGAGCAAATGTGATCGCGTTTTTCTGCTTTCCGTGCAAATTTGCAGACTGCTTTTTCCCCTAATCGTTCGTGGTGTTCTATTTTCTTGCCCCAATATTCTTGCCAAAGTCTTTTTCTAAGGATCGTGTGGAAAATTACTGTCTGATTCTGAACGTGGGATAGGCTTCCAGCCTGTCGTTTCCCGCAAGGCAGGCTGGAAGCCTATCCCACTTATTTTCCGCTTGATACTAAGTCGATGATCTGGGAACACAGCCACAGTTAAAGTTGGAGTTGAAATTCAGGTTTACGTTTTGATGATGAACGTAACTCTGACCGTGATTTCTAAGCTAAACAGCGACAATGCTTTGCAGCAGGAGGATCCAAGGCAAATAGATTAGGGTTACATAAGTAACAATGGTCAAACCGCCCACAATTAAAGCGACTAACATGGGCAACCAGCGAGCTTCGCGTGCGGCCCGAGCAGCGGCTTGTTGCCTGAGGTAGCTGGCCACGGTCGCGAGATGCTCGCTGGCTTCTGGCTGCGATACCAAACCGGCGTGCAATGAAGCGAGCAACATAAATGTCTCGCGCGCCAATTGAGGAATCGCCGTCTGTTGCCGCACGAGATCGAAGGAGCGCTCGGCGGATGAAGGGTCGCCGCCACTCGCCAGCACGCTCAGTGGAATGCTCTGACTCAGCGGTAGGCCACTAGCCACGCTTGTCTGCAACAACTGCGTAGCCAAAGACTGCACGCGCAAACGACTGGCAATTTCCCGAGGCAGGCCGCTTGCATCCAATTTCCGTCGCCGCAAAAACCAGATGGCGAGGGGCAATACCAATAACGCAAACAGCAAGAGTACAAGGACTCCCATGCGCTCGCGCAAATTGACCAAGTGCGCAAGCCAGGTTGGTAAATCAACATTGAACATGGCGTAGGTCGTACGATATTCGGGAATCAAGCGCCAAAACACGTAGCCGAGCGAACAGAGAGTTATCGCAATCAATAGCGCCGGATAGAGCAGAGCCGAGCGCACTAATCGCGAATATCGATCGAGATCGAGATGCATTTCCATCCAATGATCAAGCATCTCGTCCAGTCGCCCACTTTGCTCACCCGCATCGATACAAGCGGCCAAGATTCGCGAGTCTCTCGAATTTTCTCCGGCCAGCGCTTGCCTCAACGATTTGCCGCCAGCAAGCTGCTGATCCAACGAGTTTGCTGTACGAGCCAGCGACGAAGAGGCATCGCTAGATAGCTGCGATAGCTGCCCCGAGATGGGCAGTCGGCTGCGCACCAAGCGAGCGACTTGCTGACACAGAGCCAGTTGCTCTTTTAGGGTCAGCCGAGAGTCCGCTGAGGAAGCGTCTGTGCTGGACTTAGTTTGTTCCAAAGGGTTCACTGAGTACCGTCGCCATCTGAAGTTTTGTTCCGCTTTGAATCAGCCATAATAGGACACCCAAGCGGCGTTCGTCGGAGGCATGCTCCCAACAGACGAGGGCGTATGTCGATTCTGCGATCTACTCATATTGGGCATCGATAAAATGCCGCCCGATTTCAAAGGCATTGACGTGTCCCCGCGCAACCTCTTGGGCCGCTTGTTTAGCCAGACTTTGCATTCCCAGCGACTGGGCTGAGGCATGAATTGTAGAACTATCGGCGTCTTGCTGTAGTACACGCGCGAGCTGGCCTTCGATATTGGGGAACATTTCTGATAGGAGCACTCGTCCTGAGAAACCAACACCCAAGCAAGCCTCGCACACTGGGCTGGCTGAATGCAAAGACCCATGACAACTTGGGCAGAGCCTGCGAACCAGGCGTTGACAGATCAGACCACTTAGCGCGCTGCGCATGTGCTGGATCGGCACCTGCATATCTAGCAGTCGTCGGATGGCGTCCGCAGTGCTGCGTGCATGCATGGTGCTGATAACCAGTTGCCCTGTTAGTGCCGCTTGAAAAACCACTGCAGCGGTCTCCGCGTCGCGAATCTCGCCGACCAACATAACTTCCGGATCCTGCCTCAGCAACGCCTTCAAACCTGCGGACCAGTCGTAGCCAACACTGGGATTGATTTGCGACTGCGCTGCGCCCGCCAGTTCGGCCTCGACGGGATCTTCAAGCGTGACAACATTCCGCCGCAGCGCCAAATCACTCAAAATTTGACGCAAACAGGCGTAGGCGGTCGTTGTCTTCCCGGACCCAGCCGTGCCGGTAATGAGGATAACTCCCGAGTAGGCTTGCAGGCTCGATACGAGTCGAAGCAGCGTGGTTTCCGGCAAGCCGAGTTGGCTGGGCAGCCAGTCGTGTGTTTGCTTGGCGACAATTCGAATGACCGCCCGTTCGCCGTGCAACGTTGGTAGGGTCCCCACGCGCGCCTCCAGCTTTTGATCCGCCAATACCAAACGACCTTCCTGCGGCACGTCGTAGCGGTATGTAATTAAGCGAGCCAGGGCTTTGATACGCCCTAAGATACTTGTAGACTTGCCATCCGCGATTTCGCAAACGCCAATCAAACTACCAGCGACGCGCCACTTAACGGCAATTCCCGCAGGTGTCGAATCGAAGTGAATATCGCTAGCTCCCACTGCCACCGCCGCCTGTAATACTCGATCGACTACGTGGGTCGCATAGCTATCGCGAGCGGGATCGAGATCTTCGAAAATTGGCAATCTGCGCATCGCTCACATTAATTCAAGTGTTACTTACGAGTATCTGTTACGCTTGCTGGACATCGATCGGGCTCACACGGGACATGATGCGCGCAAATTTGTGTAGGTATCACAAGCAGCCGCCTGCCGAGCATGTTAGCATTGTAGCTAAAGACAACTCCTGTTTGGAAATTCGTTTTGCCAGAGCCGATTCAAGCCGAAATCTTACACAGCACCATGGCCGTGGACGCGCTCAAGCTGCGCCTGGCCGCGCAACTGGCCCCGCTTCGCTGGAAGACCTCGCTGGCGGAGCTGGCCAAGCAACTGGACGCTGGCCGACCGCTGGAAGAGGCTATCGGCCAAACGCAGACTACTATGCCCCGCGAGCTTGGCAATTTGGTGGGTGAGGCCTTGAGCGTCCCAGACCCCACTAGACTCATACTCGATGCGGTGAAAATAAGGGCCAGTGCTAGCACTAGTCGGCATGAACTCGTCGGCATCATTGCCTATCCCATCGTGCTGCTCGGAATCGCCCTGACCGTCGGTTTGATTTTCAGTTTGGTGTTGCGGAATACTTCGCATCTCATTGCCTTGGAAGATCTTGGATTGCGTGGCGGCCAAGAAATGCGAGCCGCAATCGAGGACCAACATCATGCGATGGTAGGCCTGTCGATTTTATTCGTATGGTTGCTATGCGTTATGGCAGCCATTGCACTTCTCGGTCCACCGTGGGCACTCAGCGCGGTGCTAGGAGGCGTATTGCTCATCGGACGTCCCCTTCGCTGGATTTGCCTTCGCGAAATTCTCGAGCGGTACCAGATTTTTATCGCTCAGGGCGTTTCGCCCGTAGATACCTGCGAGATCGCAGCGCGCAGCCTGCGTCACGGTAGCCTAGCGATCGTAGCCAGTTCCGTTGCCGAGCGCATTAAGAGTGGTATGCCTTGGGGCCGTTCGCTGACCGCATCTGCACTCTGCGACGGCCTGTGCCGACCTGCACTTTATTTGCTTGATTCGCGCGGCCATGAAATACAAGTTGCCTTACACGAGACCATCGGGCTGATTGGCCAACTCACTCAGCAACATTGCAGAACTTTAACAGCCATCCTGCCTGCATTTCTTCTGCTTGTAGTTGGCACGATCATTTGGTCGTCGCTATGTACCTATGTTGTCAGTTTGCTTCCCTTGATCTCAATGCTCACATCGTTGGCTTAGGCCGTGTTAACAGCTTTTTCTTCCAATTGGTTGATCTTCTTTCCACTGGCTTTTAGTCTGTTCGTAGCGGTGCGCTTGGCAGAAGGCAGCGCGGACCTTGGACGACGTTCAACCGGCATGGTCATGACCCGCAGCCTGATTGGATTGATGTTCGCTTTTTCTTTGCTGTCGATCGGGCTACGTGCCAATCTGCTCGGGTTGACCTGGCTGTTCCTCCTGGCAGGGTTCGGATTCATAATCACTCTCAAAAACCGGCGTCTGGAGCGTTCTGCGCTGTTGCTGACTGCCATGTCGACAGAGAAACCAACTCTGCAGTTCACGGTGGCTGAAGCGTTTTGGACTGAGAATCGCGGCTGGCTGCATCGAAAATCGGCTGCCCTGCGACGAAGTCTATCTACGGGAATCACGTGGTGGTCTGCGCTGGAACAGCAAGGGATATCTCGCAGTGTCTACGAAACTTTATCGGTTCGTTTGGCTGCAAACTACCCGCTCAGCGCTGTATCCGGCGATGATCCGCAGGGGAACGTTGCCCGCAGTAGCACCGAAGTAGTCACACCACTGCAGGTCGAAGTAGAGGCCGAGAGACTGTTAGGTCGACTAATTGTCCTCTCTTGGGCCGTATTCGTGATACCCGTCGTCGCTGGGATCCTGGTGTTCGTCTTACCAACATTCACAGTGATATTCCAAGAAATGGGTGCTCCGTTGCCGCCGGCCATGCGCGCCGCGCGGATGGTTGCCGATAGCCTGACACACAGTGGCATCGTAACTTTGCTTTACATCACCATGTTCGTTTTGTTTACTGGCGCTTTGATTGCGTGCCTGATCTGGATGTTTCCTTGGTTATTGCGTTTGGCTCCACTGCGCTGGCTGTGCCACGACTACTACCGCAACTTGGGCTTCATGGCGTTTTCCTATGCGCTGAAGGCCGAGCCCGATTTAATTCGAGCCTGCCAGGCCACCAGCCGGTTGGTGGTCGTTGAAAATATCGCTCGCCGCTATCAACGCGCCGCCCAATTGCTGGCTGGAGGCATGTCTCCACAGCGCGCTTTTGTAGGTGCACGCTTGCTCAGTTTGCGCGAAAGCCAAGCGTTTGAGTTGATTTTTGATCAGCGCGACCCTGCCTCGCACTTAAGGCAATTGTCGGCTTGGAAAATGGCTAAGATGCTGAACCGCTACTCGAACTTGGTGCAACTGGCCGTTGTCCTGTTCACGTTGTTTCTGGCGCTGGTCGTAGGTGGTCTCGCAGTCGCCATGTTTCAAGCTTTGGCAACACTCATTACCTCGCTGGCATGAAACACATGACATTCCAAACGGCATCTCGGTCGGGAACATCCACCATAGAAATCCTGGTCGCCGTTGCGCTGCTCGGATCGGCCTTTATCGGCGTAGGTCAGTTTATGTCGATGACTAAGGCCGGTTTGAGAAATCGAGAGCTGAGTACCCGAATTGCCTGGGAGTTGCAGAACGCTCGCGAGCGAATCGGCACGTGGCCACTGTCAGATATCAACCGTGAAAACATCGAACAACTTCCGTTTTCAGATGCACTCGCAGAAATGCTCTCCGAGCCTCGCTGGCAGGCCGTCGTGACGGCCATCCCAGAACCGATCCCTACCATTCGCGTCACACTTGAATTGCACTGCGTGCTCAGTGGACAAGACGCACAACCCGATTCGCTGACATTTTGGATTGACGCCGCTCCCCCAGAAATCGACAAACCGAGAATCGACAACCCTGTCGCGGAGGCAGCAAGTGGAGACTCTTAGGTCAGCAACCGCGAGAACCGGGCAGGGATTGCACAAACCATTTCGCCGGGGTTATGGGCTGATTGAGATGGTGGCCGTGATCGGATTGATTGGTACGCTTCTTTCGCTGTCGGCGATGGTGCTCAACCAATCCATGCAGGTTCATCAAAAAGCCTTAGTTGCCTTTCGGCAGTTAGAGCAGCTCAATCAATGGAGCGATCGCTTTGGTACGGACGCTATGCAAGCGAAATCTGTGGAGATAGACCGAGGTATCCGATTTGCACGTAGCCCCACCGAGTCGATTCGCTATGAGCTGACAGGCAACCGCTTGTCGAGAATTTTGCTGCGAGGTGAAGCTCAAATTAGTCAAGAATATTGCGAATCGGCAAGACTCAAATCTGCGAATTGGCAACTCGATTCCAGCGGTCGAATTCCAATGACCGTCTGCGAGCTAGAATTTGATGACGCAAGCAGTACGCCTCCCATCCTGTGGTTCGCTCGCCTAGCCAACCTTGAGTTCCAGCGGCCTAACAGCGATGCACGATAGTCAACTAGGAGTTCCACAAATGATCGTCGACTATCGGAGCTATGGCAGCGCATCAAAAGTTTCGTTTATGCCGCCCGTTCGAAAAAATCGCAACCGTTCGGCAACGGTCTTAATGTGTGTGTTAGTTGTCCTAATAATCGTCGGACTGTTGACTTCGCAAACGATGCAAACGCTGTTGGTCGTCCGTCGCGGCGATGCAGTCCGCCATCAATTGCGGCAAGCCCGCGAAGTGCTCGAGTTGGGTAAAATCATTTTGCAGCGAAACGGTCGGCAGACGCTGGAACCAGAGCTGCGCGTCTCCCTGGATTCAGAGCAAGCCGCTTGGGCCAGTATCTCCATCGTTGAAGATAGGATCATCGTCAGAAGTCCTGTCGGAACAGATCGCGAGGTCACTGTTAGCGAGACGGTAGGAGACTAAGCTCAAGTAGATGTAGGGTGGGTCGAGCGTGCCGATAGGCCACGATGACCCACCATTTTTATGTGATTGCAGTATCGGTGGGTCTTCATCGCTATCGCGATTTGACCCACCCTACAAAAAATCAAAACCGTTCACGGCCTTTAGCTGTGAACGGTTACCAGGACCTTTCGAAGAGCCAATTAAATCAACACGCGAATTGGAATCCATTTTATGAAACGAACACGCCGAGCATTTACCTTAGTTGAGCTGTTGGTAGTCATCGCGATTATTGGGATTCTAGTGGGACTGCTGCTACCAGCCGTGCAGGCGGCGCGCGAAGCGGCCCGCCGGGCGCAGTGCGCAAACAACCTACTGCAACTGGGCATAGCGCTTCACAACTATGAAATGGCACACCGCGTTCTGCCGCCGGGGTCGGTCGACGCCAAGGGCCCTATCGTGCATTTACCGCAAGGCTTTCATCACAGTTGGATCGTGCAGATATTGCCAATGCTAGACGAACGCGTGGCGTACGGCCAACTCGATCATAGTCAGTCGATCTACAGCAAAGCCAATTTCCCAGTACGAGCTTATACCCTGCCGATCCTGCGCTGTCCTTCGTCATCGTCTGCGGGCGGTCCCAATTCCAGCTATGCGGGCGTCCACGATAGCCGAGAGACACCCATCGATGTCAACAATAATGGCGTGCTGTTTTTGAACAGCCACGTGCGCTTCGAAGATATCTCCGATGGCATTTCGCATACGGTTTTTGTCGGCGAAAAATGGGAGGACGTCACGGAGCTGGGCTGGAGTAGCGGAACGCGGGCCACACTTCGCAATATGGGCACACCCCTCAATCAATTCTTCGGCGGCGGTGGGGGTGGCCTTCCAGCAGGCTTCCAAGGCGGTTTTCAATCAGTCTCTAGCAGCGACAGTAGCAGTCCCACCAGTGCCGTAGACTTGACGAAGAACATGCCTTTCTCCGAAGAAGATTTATCCATTGAACCTCAAGGAATGGGAATCATTCGGCAAAAAGAGAGCGTCGCGATGGGCGAATCTCCCCACAGCATGTCGGACAGCGACCCCAAAACATGGATGGCCATCTCCGATTTACCGCAGGTCATTCCTGGCACTCCAAATCGCGGTAGCGACGTGGGTGGATTCAGCAGCCGTCATACAGGCGGTATCAATGTCGTGCTTGGAGATGGCTCTGTCCATTATCTCAGCAACAATATCGCGCATAGTGTCCTGCAACAACTCGGTAACCGCAGCGACGGTACTTTGCTGAATTCGCCCTTCTAGCGGTAGCACATACACATGACACAGACCAGCACCTCAAAGGCACAGCACAGTCCAATCACACTGGCCTTTCTATTCTATTTGGTGACATTTGGTGCAATTGTTTCCGCTTGCTTGCGGCCGTTGTCGCAGAATCAAACCGTGACAACAGAGTCGCTCAGCAGGTTAGCCACCATGGGTGCAGGCATTGGTCTCTTTATTGGTATGGCACTCGGTTTGTTTATGCTCCGCAGTTTCCTATCGCTGATCGCCGCTGGAGCATTGGGTCTCCTGATCGGTGCCATCGCTGGCGCACTGGCCATGGTCGAAGCGTCCCACTTCGTTGAGATCATCACCATCGCCTGCTTGGGCAGTTGGCTGATGATCGTCTTCATGACCATCGCGGCTCGACTGAAGCACGAGACCAACTAGTCCATTGTCATGTTCGGGTTAGGGGGTCAGGAGTTAATTGCCGGAACGGCCCTGCGGGTGCTTCGTGTTAGGGTTAGGGGGTCAGGAGTCAATTTCCGGAACGGCCCTGCGGGTGCTTCGCACAATTGACTCCTGCCCCCCGAACCCAACCAACTAGGCGGAAGTGAACATACTCAATGGCTTCAGCCGCCGACGCGAAAGAACTTGTACGTACTCGGCCCCGAAGAACAGGATCGTAACTCCCCAATAAAACCACAATAGAAGTGCGATGAACGAGCCGATGACACCATAAGCCGTTGTATACCGCATGCCAATCAGGAACACACTCAAAACTTGTCGTCCGACTTCCCAAACGAGCGATACCAATAGCCCGCCCCGCAAGGCGTCGCGCCACAGCACGGGCCGCTTGGGTAGCCAGCGGTACAATCCGCCGAATGCCAGCGTATTTAGGAACATCGTCGTGGTCGCGTCCGTGATAGTCACAGCGACCGTGCCAGGCAGATGCAAACGAGTCATCCATTCGCGGACGGCACCAATGGCCACATTGGCCGCCAGTATGCCAACGATCGCTAGACCCAGCGAAGCTAATAACATGAACGCTGTGAAACGCTCGGTCAAGACGCGAAGTACTAGTTTGCTGAGGCCGCTCGGAGGCGGAGGTGGGATCCTCCAAATCTTGTCGAAAGCGCGTTCGAATTGATAGAAGACTCCGATGGCTGCCAGGATCGCCGTGAGCAATCCAAAGGGTCCACCGACCAAAGAGTGTTCGCGGAGCTGCAAGAGGATGTCGCGGACCTGCACTTCAAGCGTGGGTGAACAGTGCTCCGAGACGACCAACAGGATCTGCAACTCGGCGTCGTGCCCCAAACGCGTAAAACGCATGGTCATGCCTACCCCTGACGTGAGCAGCAACATCATCGGGAACAGCGACAGGGCCAAATAGTAGGCGACCGCAGCGGCCATGGAACTGCCATCATCGATTTGCCATCGACGGACCGCTAACTTCAACGAGCTACCAATTTCGCGGGCGTAACGCTGGCCAGTATCGGCCAAGGCCGCAGCGGAAAGTGTATCTGGTTTCTGAACCATGCCTGCCGATCTAGGTATTTCAATAACTATTTGAAATTGCTGATATGCCAGTTGCGATTGTTTCAAAACGAACCAGCGGATTCCAGTGAAAATGGGTAAACTGTTAAAAACAAACACCTAGCCATCGAGTAAAAAAATGTTCGAACCTATCTGCTTCGGCACAACCGTCTGGGACTTGGCGATTCGCCCAGTCCGGCCACATTCTTCGTATTCAATTTGGCGATGCCGCCCAACGTCCCGTCGTACAGATCGCACTTGCAGGCTACTGACGATCTTTGTATTGCTAGCTTGCAACTTTCCCTCCGCCACTTTCGCCCAAGTACCCACGACTGGTACAGCAGAAAAAAGAAGTATGACAATCCAACGCAGCTCGTTTGGCCAGACCCACGACGGCACGCCTGTTGACCTATTCACGCTGACGAATTCATCTGGAAACACTGTGCAGCTCACTAACTACGGGGCGATACTGGTGAGCGTCAGAGTTCCCGATCGAACTGGGCAGCGGGCCAATGTGACCCTCGGCTATCCAGAATTAGATAGTTACTTGGCGGGTCACCCGTATTTTGGATCGACCGTCGGTCGCTTTTGCAATCGCATCGCGGGCGGGGAATTTTCGCTCGACGGCGAGCATTACACGTTAGTCATCAACAATGGTCCCAATCACTTGCATGGAGGCACCATTGGCTTTGACAAACAAGTTTGGAAAGCGGAAACCATGGAGGGCGAGTCCTCGGTGGGAGTACGCTTCAGTCTATTGAGTCCTGCCGGTCAAGAAGGCTACCCAGGCAACTTGAAGGTGATTGCCGAGTACACTTGGAACAACGCCAACGAATTGACCTATGTTTTTCGCGCGACGACCGACCGCTCGACTGTCTTAAATTTGACGAATCACGCTTATTGGAATTTGGCCGGTGCGGGCCATGGCAACGTACTCGAGCACGAACTAACGCTTCAATGCGATCAGTCATTGGCCGTCGACGATACGCTAATACCTACCGGACAGTATTTAAGCGTGGCAGACACCCCACTGGATTTTCGATCGGCGCATAAGCTTGGCGAGCGCATCGAACAATTGCCCGCTACCAAGGGCTACGATCACTGTTATGTGGTCAATGGCAAGGCGGGCGGGCTAAGAACATGCGCAAAGATCACCGATCCCAGCAGCGGGCGAACCATGGAGATCCTGACGACTCAACCTGGTGTCCAGCTCTACACGGCCAATCATATGGGCCCACCCTTCGGTGCGCATGGCGCGTTCTGTCTCGAAACTCAACATTACCCCGACTCGCCCAATCATCCCGAGTTTCCCACGACCAGACTGAACCCGAGCGAAGAGTTCCAAGAAACAACCCTGCATCGGTTTACCGTGCAGTAGAGCCAGTAGGAAAGCCCCAGTAGGAAGGTAGATCAATCGATTACGATGGATGCGTATGCTTGGTTGTCCTCACAACAATCTAAGATCCAAGCCGACTTGATCGAGCTGGCCAATCAAAACTCGGGATCGAGCCACTTAGCCGGACTGCTTCGAGTGGCTCAGTGGCTCGAAGATCGCATGGACTTGCCGTATGCTACTTTCCAGCGGATTCCTCTTCCACCGCGTCAAAATGTTGACGACAACGGCCAGGTACTGGCCGTCGATACCGGACCGGCCTTGCGCTGGGACTTTCAACCCGACCAACGACGCCGAGTACTGTTATGTATTCACTACGACACAGTATTTGCGGCCGACGATGCGTTCCAAACGTGCGAGCTCCAGAGCGACGATCGGTTGACCGGACCGGGAGTTGCTGACGCCAAGGGCGGCATATTGGTTATTCGAGCTGCGCTGCAAGCCCTACATCAATTCTCGCTGGCGAACGAAATTGGCTGGACCGTCCTGCTAACGCCCGACGAGGAGCTCGGCTCGCCCAGCACGAGTGGGCTTTTGCAAAGCATTGCACCGGAGTACGACTTTGGGTTGCTCTTTGAACCCGCCCTACCCAGTGGCGAACTTGTATCGCAGCGCAAGGGTTCGGGTAACTTCACCGTCGTGGTGCGTGGGAGAGCGGCCCACGCGGGTCGGCATTTCGAAGAAGGTCGCAACGCGGTGGTTGAATTAATTCGCCTACTGCTACAAGTTGACGCCTTGAACGGAACCCGTCCAGGGCTAACCGTAAACGTGGCCAATGTTCGTGCAGGTAGCGCCCTGAACATCGTTCCGGATCTGGCTGTGGGTAGGCTCAATGCTCGCGTAGAAGACATAGATAGCGCAGTTTGGTTTGAACAGCAGCTCAACGATCTAGTCCAAGAACTCAATGGAAAAAAGGGATTTGCCTGCCGGCTTTTCGGCGGTATTACGTCGCCTCCGAAGCAGTTGACGGATGCGATGCAGCCGTTAATGCGAGCCCTAGAAAGTGCCACATTGTCAATCGGTACGCAGCCGATACGCTGGAGGACGACGGGCGGTGTTTGCGACGGTAACAAGTTGGCAGCCGCCGGACTGCCCAATATCGATACCCTGGGACCCATTGGTGACGCGCTTCATAGTCAACAGGAATGGGTACAACCGAGTTCCATCATCGAAAAGTCCCAAGTCATCGTGAATTTGCTCAGTCGTTTTTCGGGCGGTGAGTTCGTCGACTTGCAACGCCAGCGCGTTTAGCCAGCACGATAATCATGTTTCAACATTGGACCATTTGTTCAGCGCACGCCCTAGAAAGACGGCCAGATTCCTTATGACTCATCCTATCGACCCCACAGACCGCGCCGGTCAATTGTGCGCAGACAGATTGCGAACGGATGCGCGCGTGGCCCAAGCCGAACAATTGCTGCTAGCTGCACTGCGCGACGCGCAGCGTGACATCCAAGGTCCCCTACCGCCGCGCGAGGAGTTGCGAGCTGGGTTCCAAAATTTGCTCGACCGACTTGCGATCGCGCGTGGCGGGGCAACTTATTTTCCGTACTTGGGCAGCGGAATTGGCAACGGACCCTGGGTGGAACTAGCTGATGGAAGCATCAAGCTCGATTTTATTGCGGGTATAGGCGTTCACGGTCTCGGGCACAGTCACCCCAAGCTGGTTGAGGCTGGAGTCCGCGCTGCTTTGCAAGATACAGTTATGCAAGGCAACTTACAGCAACATCGACCATCGCTCGAAGTATGCGAACGACTCCTCGAATTAGCCACCGCCAAAGGTGCCAAACTAGCCCACTGTTTACTGTCGACTAGCGGGGCGATGGCCAACGAAAACGCATTGAAGATCGCCTTCCACAATCGCGCGCCGGCCGATCGCGTGCTTGCGCTGGACAATTGCTTTGCGGGTCGCTCGATCGCCATGGCGCAGTTAACCGATCGCCCACTGTATCGAACCGGTATTCCCACGGCCTTGGCGGTCGATTACCTACCTACCGAAGATCCGGAGCATTCACCGGAATCCCAGGCGCGATCGCTGGCTGCTTTGGACAAACTTTTGCGGCGATATCCGGGCAAGTATGCGGCTTTGTGGCTGGAGTTGGTGGCGGGCGAAGGCGGCTATTACCCAGGTTCAAGCGCGTATTTTAACAAGCTGATCGTACGTGCCAAAGCGGACAACGTGTTGATTATCTTCGACGAAGTGCAGACCTTCAGCCGGTTAAGCGAGCCGTTTGCCTTCCAACATTTTAAGCTCGACTCGTTCGCAGATATCGTTTCCATCGGCAAGATTACTCAGTTATGCGCCACGCTTTATCGCGAGGAGCTCGCTCCGCAGGGACCGCTACTCAGCCAGACCTTTACCGCCGCCAGCAGTTCGATTGAAGCTGCCCTGGTCGTGCTCGATGAGCTCCAGCGAACGGGGTGTTTCGGTCCCAATGGCCAGAACATGCAGCGGCACGATTATTTTGCCAGCCGCTTGCAACAGTTAGCCAAAAAGTACCCCGGCAAAATTTCAGGCCCCCACGGATGTGGCATGATGATCGCGCTCACGCCTGGGGATGGTTCGAGCAAAGTTGCCACCGAATTCGTGCATGCACTTTTTGAAGCGGGGCTGATGAGCTTCCTGGCGGGCAGCAATCCCTCGCGAGTTCGCTTCCTGCCTCCGCCCATCATTACCACCAACGAGCATATTGATTGTGCGATTGGAATCATGGATGAGGTTCTGACAAACAAGGAACAATTGCGTTGATCATCGTGCGAGCCGTGCAACTGGATGATTTGGATCAATTGTGGGATCTGATCGGTCAAGCGACCTACGGTTTGACCACGTTGCAAATTAGCAAAGAACAATTGAGCGAACGAGTCGAGCATGCAAACTTTGCTTTCACCCGTAAAACGGAGAAGGCTTCGGGCGAACCCTACGTGCTGGTGATGGAAGACACCCGCAGTGGCAAACTCGTGGGCTTGTCTTGTATTTTCAGCAAGACGGGCGGCTACGAACCATTTTATAGTTATCGGCGTGTGACCGAATCGCATCGCTGCGAATTGCTCGACAAGGTACAGACGATCGAGTCGCTGCACCTGCAGAAAATTCACGACGGACCGACTGAAATTGGCAGCCTATTCTTGTTGCCCGAGTTTCGCAGTCAGGGGCGTGGGCGCTTGCTGAGTCTGTCGCGATTCACCTTTATGGCCGCTTACCCTAAGAAGTTTGCGGAAGATGTCATTGCAGAAATGCGCGGAGTCATGTCCGACGATGGTCTCTGTCCCTTTTGGGAAGCCATTGGAAGGCACTTCTTCGAAATGGATTTTCCGCAAGCGGATAGCTTGTCGACACTCCATAAGCGTTTCATCGAAGACCTGATGCCCAGGTATCCGATCTACACGAGTATGTTGCCCGATTCGGCCATAGAGACATTGGGTGGTGTGCATGAACACACCC
>JBGSJL010000343.1:0-81937 GCA_041741955.1 Pirellulaceae bacterium
GCGGTATCGACAGGCTGGAAGCCTATCCCACTTTGAGAATCCGACACAAATTATCCGTTCGATCCTAAGCCAATCAACATCTTGACAGTAGATTAGCCAATGCTAAACTTGCGGGATGCAACTTAGCATTGGCTAAATTAGATTCAGGTTAAAAATGATGGGTGACAACCCAGAGGAGGTTCAATGACGCAGCGAAATTGTGTAGCGGTATCGCCAGCTTGTTGTCGATCCAGGCAAGGGACACTCAAACCGGGATTTACGCTAGTCGAATTGCTGGTCGTGATCGCAATCATTGGCATCCTGGTGGGACTGCTACTTCCGGCTGTGCAAGCCGCCCGCGAAGCGGCGCGGCGCATGCAATGCACCAACAACTTAAAACAAATTGGACTGGCACTCCATAACTACGCTGCCGCCCATCGCGTTTTCCCTAGCGGCTATGTCACGTATGCCACGCGGAACGGAGTCGCACCGGCCTGGGTGGGCTTGGACGCGGACACCTGGGACGCGGCACCAGGTTGGAGTTGGAATCAGATGATACTCCCGTTCATTGAGCAGACGAATATCGCCAACTCATTGAACAATGGGCGGCCCATCTGGGACGCTGGTCATCAAGCGCTGCTGCAGACAACGTTGCCTGGGTTCTTGTGCCCTTCGTCTAGCGGAGATGCTCAAGCATTTACATTGCGGGACCAGTCCGGCAGCGCTCTGATGCGTTATGGCGCTCCAATTCGACTTGGACGTACGCACTATCTTGCCAGCCATGGCCAAGAGTCGTGCTGGGGCGAATGTGGCTCGGCCACGAGCGGTATTGTGTTCACCAGCATCTACACATTTGCAACCAAAACCGTGCGGATCGATGGAGACGCCAGAAATGTTGCCGACGGACCGTTCTACCGCAACTCGCGTGTTGGTTTTCGCGACATTACCGACGGAACTACGTCTACAATTTTCGTCAGCGAACATTCCTCGAAGCTCAGCGATAAAGCTTGGGCGGGCGTAGTCCCTGGCGCTTTTACTCATCCAAATTTTAGCACACCGGAAAACGGTCCGGATGCGGCGGCTACTTTATCGCTAATGCACATTGGCCCATCCGGTGGCGAGCTCGATATTACTGGGTTCCCAATCATTCATCCTATGAATTTTCCAACTTATCACGTTGGTCAAATGTATGCCGAACACCCCGGTGGCGGCAATGTGCTTTACGGAGATGGATCAGTGCGTTTTATGCCACAAACGATTGACCTCATTTTATGCGCCGAACTTGCCAGCATGAACGAGGGTGAAGTTGCTGCGATCGGAGATCTCTGAATATGGACAATCGCAAAGTATTGATTGCGATCAGCCTGCTAGTTGTTATAGCTAGTGGCCTTTATTGGCTACTCAATCGTGGCTATGGCGAAGTTGGCGACCAAGGTTACAAAATTGCGACTGCTTTGTTTTCGGTATGCAGCCGCCAGGACGCCCAGCGGCTGGCCACTGTAGAAAAGCTAATCGCACAGTCTAAGGACGAGGGCTCCCTGCAGCCTAACGAAGCAAAGTGGCTGAGTGGCATCGTCGAGAGTGCCAAGTCCGGTCGCTGGGAGCAAGCCGCGTCTTCCGTTCGTGAGCTAATGGACGATCAGATCCGCCCCGCGTCGAACCTGCCCAAGCTCGATTGATGCGTGTGCCTGCTGCGTTCGTTTCGGCCTCGGCGGCGTACGAAGCTGCTCGCGAGACAGAGGGCACACAGTCCAAGCCCGCTTGGTTCGGGCACTGCAGTAATGGTGATTTGGCCTATCAAAACTCCACTGCTGCCGGTTGGTATCGGTGTATCGGTCACATTCGCAAACTCAAGGCCGTCAAACTCACCGACTGGAAAATTGTTGGTGGTTGCAAAATCGGCGAAGACCAGGAACGTTCCCAGGGCGTCGCTCTTGCGAAAAATTTTCGCATCAACGAGATATCTGGAGCTCGTGACAGCAACGTTTTGCCAACTCAAGTTCAATCCGTCCGCCGTGCGTGCCTCTGCGTTGGACCGGACCAAAATATCCCTTTGCGAGGTCGCATCTTTTAGAAATGAAGGAAATACTGAATCGTTTGGTGACGGATTTGCATCTCGAAAAAACAGGCTCCCCACCGCCCTGCTGCTCGGTACGATTCGAAGACACACGCTAAATGCACTAAGGACATTGGCGCTGGGTTGATTGGCATTGGCTGAGATGGAGATCGTCACCGGCGCAAAGGGGATTGGGCTGCCGATCTGCCACGAAATCGCGCCAATTGGATCCAGAATTAGGTCCGCCCGCAGCCCCTGGCCGCCCGTAGCTAGCGCTAAAAACTAGGCTGCGAGCAGTGATCGCTTGAAGACGTGCATTCGAGACTCGATCAACTTAGGCAAACGACAGAGAACCAGAAGAGTGGGCCTGCCAGACAGCTCGCTACAACCACTCCCACTGGTTCAAGGCCAGACGGTCTGCAAACTGTTACGTCATTTTCTCAAAGAAGCCACAATTCATGCCACCTGCTGCTAAACTTAGTCATTCAGCGGTGCGGCGCGTCAGTGAGCGTGATCTTCAGGCTGCGTTTTTCGCAAGCCTTCGACCTCTAGAACGATCTGATTCTTGCCTTCAGGGCTGACTTCGACGCTGAGTCCAGAGGTCGCGTAGCTTGCGTACCGGCGGTCAATTACGCCGATCAGGCTGGGTTTGTGACCGGCAAGATCCTCGGTCATCACGAACTGGACGATCACACAGTCGTGGAATCCCGCCACTGCTCCATCACCTTTGACGTAGGTTGTCAGCGTAAATTTGCCATCGGCATCGATTTCCCCGCGAGCTTGAATCTCATGCTCGCGCGACTTGAGCTCCACGGTTCCAACATGCACGGGGCTGCCGCTGGCAAATTGAACGCGACCTGCGACAGGGTACGTTGCCAATCGATCCGAGCAACCAACCAACGCTATCATGCACAGTAGTGAGAAACAGGCTGCACGCCATTGCAAGTATTGTCGTCGACTAATCACCATACGAAGTTACGCTTCCATCGCGGCGGTTGCCCAAATTACCGAGGGTTTCGGTATCGATACCTTTCGAGATGCCTCGGACACTTCCATCCGCTAATGTAAAGTGGCAAACACTCGGATGCCAGCTCCCCCAACTGACCAATCCATTTGACGAGTCACGATTATCTTCAATGATGGGCACGGTGGGACCACCTACGCGAGTCGAATTGAAAACATGGTCGCCATTGAAAATAAACGCATCTTCGGGCGACATGCCGAGCTTGCCGATCGGCACATGCATTTCACCCGCCATGAGCGTATTAGAAAGTCCATCCATGACATCCCCCATCCGAACTTTGTCTGACCAGTCCACCGGCACACCCGAAGTGCATTTCGCATGGCTCGATATGATGACTCCAGTGCCATTACCGCCAAAGAAAAAGTCGCCTGGCAAACCAAACGCTCCAGGCGACAGATCGCCATGATTTCCACCGTAGTCACCGACCGCACCTGAAACGCGCTGAGAGCTTTTTGTGGTTACAGGCACGCTGCAGCCGCAGGGAAGTCGGATCCACGTCGTCGAGGTTCCGGCCAAGATACCGGTGCCAATTGCATCGCTAACTGAGCGTCGCGACGGACAGCAGTAGCTTGCCAGCGTGAACCCGCGCACGTCATCTTCATGTTCGACGTAGGGTTGCGAGTAGTCCCAGCGACTCTCCGCGCTCGCCTGCTCCAAATAGGGCATGATGCGAACCAACCAAGTCGTCTCGCTGCCGCCACATGCACGATCGAGACTGGCATCCGGTCGCGGCTGATAACGAGCTGGTGGAAACGCGCGATGGCTGTCGTGAAACAAATGCGTGGCTAAGCCAATCTGATGCAAATTATTTTGACACTGCAGTGCGCGGGCTGCCTCGCGCGCCGCTTGCACCGCAGGCAAGAGCAGTCCTACCAATATCCCGATGATGGCAATAACCACCAGCAATTCCACTAAAGTAAAACCCGCGCGAAGCCGTTTCTCAAACATCGAATGAACACTCCTGGCTGCGTCAAAAACAGAACCAAAACTTTCGACCTCGCCTAATTTTTTATTCTAACTCTTATTGGCTTCAATTGCGAGTTTGTCGTAGCCAAAAGTCTGCTTTACTTGGCGTCAACTTTTGTTCTGGTTGAATTACCAATCGGACTGCTTGGTGGGAGCTTGCCTCCCACCATGCTTGTTTTAGCGTCCGGCGATGCTGCAGGGCGCTTTAATGCGTTCACGCTTGTGCGAGAAACCGCAAGTTCCGTCTTGTCGTGAGCCTCAATCACGAGCGCTTCGAGCTCGGCTTTCGCAAATAAACGATCTATTCAAAGGCCACATGTAAACGTTTCGCATTTTCGAAGATTGCGCGAGCCAGACCGTCGGCCTCTGTGAGCTCTTCTGCGAGAGTGGCGCTGCTGGACGCTGTCTGGCTGGCTTCGAGCGCATGTTCGACGGCGTGTTCGAGCAGCTCCAATTTTTTGCGTAAAAGATGGGATTGCATCTGTTGGTAGGGCCGGAGCTCGAAACTACGAATTGCGTGACCCACTTCCAGCTTTCTGGACCATTCATCCAGAATCGGGATCCAATGCAATGTCCGCTCGTAATCGCGGCTGGAGACACCGCTGAGGACATCGACGCGGGCCAAACGCATCTCTTCCAGCACTTCGCTGGGTGCGGGGTAATAGGCGTAACACGCCACCACGCTAAATGCAACCAGCCCAGCTAAGCAGGTTGCACCAACCACTCGCGGCGATACATGCCGATCGAGCCCCGCGGTTGGAATCTCGACCCGTTGCACCGAGCTTTGCTCCACGAATGCATCGGCAGTAGATTTGAGATTCGTGCGCAGCAGTAGACCAAACATCAGCACGCAAGCTGCAATTCCCAGCCCAACGAAGTCTGCAAAGCCGACCGATTTACTCACGGTCTCGTAGACCCTCGACATGCTTAGCGGACTGCCCAAAGGAAACGGGTTTGTATAGATATCGAAGGCATGCGTATGACCAGCCGGCTCCACGCCAGGCGGTATCAGCGGTCGATCGACAGCGTAGGCACAGGCCAGCACGATCAGGCACAACATCGAAAACCAAAGCACAGTCGGCTTGCGTCCGTAGCTGGCTGAGATCCACCAGAGCGTCGCCAAGTTGACTCCCGTACCCAGCAGCAACAGACAAAACGCAGCACCGGGTGAATTGCCGTGCGCGAACATCATGCCCAGTTGGCTCATCGTCAACATGGGCGTGGCATAAATTGGTACCGACACAACGGCCATTTTGAGTGGAGCGAGCGGATCGAGTTGCTCTACGGAGCTTTGTAGAGCTCCGTGCGGCAATAACATTCCCAAAATTAACAATCCCGCCAGCGCGATGCATGTCAGTACACCGGTCGGCCCCCACAGTTCACGACCCATGAATATCGCGCACGCTGCTAAACGCCGCAGTCCAATTATCCCAGCGTCTTCAAGCTGCGCGTTGGGTTGCCAAGTAGTCACGCGATCCCAAATGAATCCGAGCACGGTCACTACGGCCAGCGAAGCAAGCGCGAATCCCACAATCACCAACGGTCGCGAAAGGGTCAGTCCGTACATCAACGAGAGTGGATTGAACAAGGGAGCCGCGAGAGCAAAAGCCGTGATCGCCCCAGGTCGGATGCCGACCCGCTTCATTTCTCGAATGATCGGAATCACACCGATTGAGCACACAGGGAGCAGCATGCCGATGAGCCACGATTGCGGCAGGGAGCGCAAACTGTCGCCGCCAAACAATCGCAACATTCCCTCGCGACCCAGATAGTAACGCAACACTGCTGCAATGAACAATCCCACAATCAACGTCGGTGCCGCTGCGGCCAGCCCTTGAAACGCACGCACAAAACCGCCTACCACTATGACATCCATCGCGAACACCCCGATCGAGAAAAGGTTCTAGCTCAATGAGCGTCCACAGCGCTCTGTACTTGGTCTGGTGCCAGATTTTCCGTTTGGTCAAACTCGACATGCGCAGCCATCAACAACTCGCCCAATCGTGAAAAATCATCTGCAATATCAGCCACTGCTAAATCGCCAGCATTCAGATGCCCACGGAGCGTTTCACTCATGCGATAAATCGGCAACCATTGCTCTTCCGACATATCTGTGTCCGCCGCGATCTCCGGTGCCCACTCGATCAAGTCCAGCAATTCGTCGCGGGCCGCCTCAGATTCGGTCTGCGAATGGATCGAGGTCACACGCTGCTCGATCTTGTCCGCTGCATCCTGCAGACTGCTGGGCCAATGGGCGGGGACCACATGATCCAAACCATGCAACGAATCTTGACTCTCACTGCAACCTACCAGCGCCACCGACAATATGCTGAGCAAAGACCATTGCAGGAACCATCGCCGCACCACACTATTTGCGTCTACAATGCTAGCCAGACGTGCCAGCGAGTGGAGCCATGGATTTTGAGCGTAGCTGTTGCCAAATATGCTCCCATTTACAGATTCACTCACAGACGCGTCGAGCTGACACTGCCGATGACGTTTGCAAGAATCGTGCTGTCCAAATGTTCGTGTGGATGCAGGTAGGAATTTGGGTTTGAGCTTCATCGGTAACTCGGTACTACAGTAGATTCAAGAATGGATGCAATCGTAGACGCCGTCGACGCGCCGCGGGTAACCAGACGCACGCTAAGCACAGGGCCTGCGACTGCCTGAATGTCGTCGGGGATCACAAAGTCGCGATTTTGCAGGATCGCCCAAGCCTTGGCGACTTGCTGCCACTGCAACATGCCTCTGGGACTGATTCCCAGCGCGATCGATTCATGTTCGCGCGTCGCCTCGCACAGCGAAATAAGATATTCCTGTAATGGTTCAGTGATGCGGCACCACGCAACCTGCTGCTGTAGCGAAAGCAAGTTCTCCGTCGTCAGTTGCTCAACCTCCTCTACTACAGACAGTGAGTGCACGGCGTGCTGGTTGAGTATCGCCAGTTGAGCTTGACGATCCGGATAGCCAATTTCGAGTTTCATGGCAAAGCGATCTAGCTGTGCTTCGGGCAGCGGATACGCTCCGTGACTGTCGATGGGGTTTTGCGTGGCGATCACGAAAAATGTTGCCGACAACGCACGTGTGTTCCCATCGATGGTCACCTGCCGCTCGGCCATCGCCTCGAAAAGTGCACTCTGCGTGCGGGGCGTTGTGCGATTTATCTCGTCAGCCAGGAGTATATCCGCAAACACGGGCCCGCTATGGAATTCAAACTCGCGAGTCTTCTGATTGAAAAGATTGAACCCTGTAATGTCCGTTGGGAGCAGGTCTGGCGTACACTGTACCCTCGAAAACTTGGATCCAAAGCAGTTGGCAATCGCCTTGGCCAAAGTCGTTTTGCCCAGGCCCGGCAGGTCATCGAGCAGCAGATGACCTCCGGCCAACAAACAGGCTAGTACCATTTCGATTCGGTCGCGCTTGCCCAGCAACACAACGTTCAGACGCTGCCGAAGACCATTGATGGCTTTTTCCAAAGTTTGATGACCTAATACCACAGTACTCATACGCCATTCGACTTTCGCGATAGTGCGAGCTGCCGACGCAGGCGTCCCACGGTCAGTTGCTTCCAAATGCAGGCGGTCGCCTGCTGGCCCTCAACTGTCATTTTGTCCACGCCACCATAAAAAAGTTGGTCGGATTCTCTGAAAAAACGAACTAGCAAACTAGACAATTCCGGCAGCCGAGCATTGCTCGGAACTTCAACCGGACGCTTCGAAACAACGATTGCTTTGCGAAAATGTTCGCGTGGCAGTGTGCCTGGATTTCGCGGCAAGCCAGCCAATGCCCAGCGTGTGTCTAGTACGTACCCGAGCCAAGCCACGCGGCGACGATCGCCAAGCAGAGCTACCAACGGCCAACTCGTTCGACACAGCACCTCGAAAAGCCAACGCCGTAGCAGGTAAATCCCTAACAATGATGAAGCGAACACTACGGCAATCCATGCGATCGCCAGCTTGGCTTTATGAAGTCGATACCACCAACTGGCCGTTGTTCTGGGTTGTCGGTAGCCGGGAGTCGCCTCCAGGGGAATCCAATAGTCGTGCCCAGCATTAATCTCCATCCAGACGTGGGCATCGCGCGGCAGCACGGCCATGTCACCTCCAGACGCCGCGTGAGCTGGATTGGCATAGAAGCCAGTAACCAGCCGCGTCTCATAGCCTAAATGCTCGAGCATTAGCGCCGCCGCCGTCGCAAACAGGTAGCTGGGGCCGCGCTGCTGAGCCAAGAAGCTTTCGAGCGGCGTGGCATTGTAGGTTTCCAACTTCGCTACTTCAAACTCCCTGTTGAACTGCATCGTATCGGGAATCGAATTGAGTCGGTCGAATTTGAACCCCGTTCGCAGCCCATCAATCACCGCTGAGACTTGATCCCAACCACGCGGCTGGTTGCCAGCCAACCGATGCGACCATTGGTCAATCGCATTGGAGCAAGTTTCGGAGAGCTGCGAATGCGACTTTCCAGGTGCACAGTTTTGCAGCAGGCTCTCGATGCGTTCTAGATCCATCAGACTGTCGACAAAACGAACCACGGTGTAGTCGGGGACATGCTCGCGGCCTGGCATCGTCAAACAGCCGTCGGTTGCCATCGCAAAAAAATCTGTCCGAGTTAGCTGATCGATACTCCATAGCTGCAAACCGGCGCGTGTTGGAATAGCTGCCGAGTTGTAGCGCGTAAACTTGATCGCTTCGGGGATCGCGCCCACAAACGGACTGATCGAGTTCTGCACCGGCTGACCAGGTGGCTGGAACCAAGCTCGCTCTCCCACATTGATCATGGTCGGTTCGGAAGTGCTGATGTCCGAAGACGACGACTTCCACTGGATAGCGTCAAACTCGTCATAGCGTGCGACAGCCAAATGCACTCGCGACTCTCCAGACCAGAAGAATAGCGCTTCGGAGGCCAGCTCATTGAGTTCAGGGCGTTCGCGCGGCGGGTCGCGCTCAGTACTAAACGTGTCGCCAGTCGAAGAACGATTGGCTTCCGAAAATTTACCCTCGTCGCTGCGAGTTTCCTTTGGCGAGAGGGCTTGAGCTTTCTCCACGCGATCCTTTTTGCGTGGCTCACCAAACTCCTCGCTAAACACATCAAATAGACTCGGCTTCTCCGAATCCAGGAAGAGATCCGTTTCCACGGCGCCGAAAGAGGTTGCATGGTCGCGCGCGGCAATTAGCGCATCGCCGTCTCCTACGCCGCTGTGGGCCGCTGCGTCCTTAGCACCTGTTCCACCGCTGGTGGGCATGACCTCAGCACGTAATTTTCGCAGCACGGGAATGCGGTTCGATACCGCAAACGTGGCGATCGCGAATGCCAAACAGCCAAGGCCCAGCACAACCCAGCGCTGCGACTGGTCCGATTTGACCTGCGTGGCCGCGCAGGCTTCGACTTTTTCCCAGTGATTTGCCACCAGCCACCACAGGCATAACCCACCCCAGGCATATGCGAAAAGCGTGGTCACCCAGTTGTCGGAGATAAAGGTCGTGAACAAAGTCAAAAATCCGCTACAGACGATCGACAGGCTAACAGTTCGCGATAGCTGCCCCACACAGGCGGCTGCTATTCCACCCCAAGCCAGACTGCTGAGCATGACAATCTCCATACCATTGCCGAAGCCGAAGCTGCGAGCCACACGATCGACTAGCCAAGGCAATAGAACAGCTATCGCAACCAGAATAGCGCTACCGAGCCTCTTCGAAGTGCGCGTGCCGAAGGCGCTAGTCTCGGTTGTCGTACCCACAGATGGGCGCGTGCCGAAGGCGCTAGCCTCGGGTGTCGAAACCTTGGTCGAAAATTTTCCTCGCGCCAGCATTCCAGCCAGGGCTACCAGCGTAATGCCCATCAGGAACTCGGCTAGCAAGACCCAGTTGCTGTCATAGTCCGTGCGGCGAAAGTTCAGGGTCGCGATACCGATTATCGCCAATGAAATTGAGCCGACGCGGCGGCGGCTTGATACCTGCGAACTAAAAATAGGATTCGTCAGCACGTTTCGACGCATGACTGGCCGCGCCGCTGTACCTACTTGCGCGATCTTGACTCTAACCCGACTAGGCAACATGGCTGGCATGAGACGCCTCCATGAGTAAGTGGTCGAGTTGCTCTGGGATATCTTTGTCCAAGTCAAGCAGGCCCGTACTCTCAAGTGCATGGCTCCGCAATCCGCTGGTCGCAAACTTGACTTCGCAGCGTACAAGCTGTGCAGGCAGTGGCTGGCCATTGTCCAGCTCCGCCCCAATAAGAATTCGACTGGTTGAGAACGCCGCTTTCGAATTCACTTCACACTTCGCACTTGGATTGCCACCCGTCGCCAGTGGTTGATCCAAAGGAATCGCAGCCAGACGGTCCCAAGCAAATCTTCGTGCGGCCTCGCCGTTTGGCAAGCGCGTGCGTTTCCCGTCGATCAACAGATGAAATGGGAGATGACGAGAGACCAGCAAGTCGACCAAGCTCGCTACAATGCGCACCCGCCAAGCTAGATTCTCGCGACGATCCGCAAGGCTGCCCCGGCTGCTGGCGGTCCACAGATGCAGCTCGACCGCTTGCTGCTGGGGACCGCCCCGCTCGCACACGATCAATCGATCGTTTCTAGCCGATTGCACCCAGTGAATACTCTTGAGCGAATCACCGCGGCGAAATTCGCGGACTCCCAGAAACTCGCCCTGGGAACTGGCTCTCTGCCCAGTTCCAACTTCCGCCAGACGGCTTCCTGGAAACTCCAATTCACTCGTAATCGGGATCAATAGCGGCCAAACGGTAACAGGTACGACTTTTCCGATCGGTCGGCGGGCCGTCCAAATTCCCAGGGGAAACGCGCAGGCCACGCTTGGCCGTTGAACTGGATAGCATCCCCGATATTCGGGTTGGATGGACAAGCGATAAACTGCTGTGCTGAGCGCGGGCACACGCGTTAACGCCACGTCCGGAACTGCAGGTTCGAATGCATCGTGTGAGCTCAGACCGCTTTGAGACAAATAGCCTTCGACCATCAAACCCATAATTGGCAGTGGCAACCGATTGCGAACGGTCAATTCTAACTGGGAAGCATCCCGCTCATAAAGCTCCGAATTGACAGGGCGTAATTCGCAGTGGATCATCCGCACAGCCAGCCAAGGAAATCCCAGACCCAAGATCAGAATTGCGCAGAGTCCCGCTGCGACCGTCCAGCCCAATGGACTGAGAAAAGCGCCTACCAAGACACTGATCGCCAGCGCCACCACAAACCAACCGACCGGCTCTTTGAGCCAATACACATACCGATTCACCCACGGACAAAAGTCGTGGGTGGCAAGTGTATCAAGCCGGCCAACTAGTCCGTGACTCGTTGGAACATCTAGAAATTGACTTAGGATTTCCAGTCGCATACTTCACCTTGGCGGCGGCGTTTGCGAAGCAGCACGACGGACGTGGCTACCAGTCCCAGCAGCGCTAGGCTACTGGGTTCGGGAACAGAAGCGATCGCGAGGCCTGTTGCAAAACGATACGAAGCCGTATCGGAAAACGACTGATTCAGAGTTGCATTGGTGCCCGCGATCGTAAAATTCACATCGTAGACACCTTCGCCGGTGAACCCATAGTTGAAGTGATCGTGGCTGAAAGCACTCTGTGCCCATTTGTTGGCGCCCAGGGGATTCGTGGTGGGTACGAGCGTCGAGGCGAACACGGAAGGGCTCCCGAATGCATCGCTCTGCCACATCGAAAACTCAGATGTGCTGCCAGATATCGTGGTGATCGAGTTGAACGACCAAGTCAGAGGGGTCGTCCAGCCATCAGCAACCAGCAGATCTTCCGTGCCTAATCCCAGAAACGGCTTGTTCGGATCGGAACCTTGCGGAAGAAACCAAATCGGCGCTCCAGCGCTACTGGCCAGGAAATTCCATTGCGAACCCACCGGTCGAGCTACCGAGGGACCAGGCACGCCAATCAACAAATCGTCCGGCTCGTACTCGCCAGCCGGACGAGTTCCACCCCCAAATAAACCCAATGTATCCTCTGCATGGAGGTGCAAATGTAGGTTGTTATTTTCGAAGCCAACACCTAAGTCGGCGTGGCCGATAATGTAGACTTCGGCCCTCGTTTGCGAAGTCGCGATCGCGGCACAGATTGCAAACACTATGGAACTCAAACAAATTTTCATGATCATCTTTTCCTGATAAAAATGGATTGCGTATTCGTGACTTACGGAAGGTCGACTTTTGTTTCACCTCCATTGCGCGAGCCAATGGACCACCACACAACAGGATCGGTGTTTTGACTGACAAAGTTCACGTGCCCATCGGTGAATGCAAGCTGAGCTCCGCCAACATGATTGCTGCTAGCTGAGACGATATTCGTGCCATCATCTTCACCACCATACAAATGGCAGTTCCTGGAGTTGATTGGCATCACGTGCATGTACAAGTTGGCGGCTAGAGTCCAACCCGAAATCCAACTTCGTCCATGCGGCAGGGAATAGGTGGCGTCTGGAACACTGACACCTCCACAGTAGGTCACCCAATTGGTAAGCGATCGCGGGCTGGTTCCCGAGCCAGCACAGAAGGACATCACCGATGGCTTGAGATTTCCTTGCATGGTGGTCCCGAACGGCCCGCTGCTGCCTTCGGAGTTATTAATAAGTCGTTCGGCGATCAGCGCAGTGTGCGATGTTCCATCGATGAAGTCGCGAAACTTTATCGACGGTACTTGCCACGGATCGCGCTGCACGGGATTGATCAGTGGCATGGCCCCATTGGCGTTAGCTAACGGCGAAGACAGTCCACTGGCTCCGGTGGCACCGCGGACCCAGCCCAGATTGCCTGCATACGAACTCGGTGCCGCTCCCGCGCTTCCCAACGTGGCCGTGGCCGTAACACTATCCGACGGACACAGAAAAGTCGCGACCAATGCTGCCGCCGCAGCGGCGTTGACATGCGTGGATGAGATCTTTAATTGCGTGTAGTCCGCACTGTTTGTAAAACTCTTGGCATCCGTCATGGACTCACCAAATTGGATTGAGTTGTACAGCGGAGCTTGCTCGATTTGTGGCAAGACCATCGCCATCCAGCTATAGAAGCCATTTCCAAGCTGCGGCGTGGTGCGACTGGGGCCAGTCGTCGTCAACGGAAACGCCCCATGCACGGATTCATAATTGTGGACCGCCAGCGCCATTTGCTTGAGATTGTTGGCGCACTGCATGCGCCGGGCGGCTTCACGCGCCGCCTGCACCGCTGGTAACAGTAGTCCTACGAGGACTCCGATGATGGCGATCACCACCAACAATTCGACCAGCGTGAAGGCACGTCGAATACGAGACTCTGCAGAGGGCATGATTTACTCCGAAATAAAAAGGCCGAGAGTGAATGAACGATCTGGACAAAAACGTCCCCCGAATAGCGCAGCACACAACACGGGTTGGTCGGACCGAATAAGGTGTACTACCCGCATCGGGGGACGAATTCTGTCGCCAGTCATCGCGCTACTTTTCCCTGTTGAACTTCAGGCGCTCACCATGTCTTTACCTACAGATCCATGTGCCGCTCGTGCTGGTACTCATGCTCACCGAAACGCTACTCGCACTCTAAACGGCACGAGTACGAGTTCCGTCCTGCGGACTGAGCACGAGTACGAAGCGCGGGCTTCACGGGGCTTGACGCTGCGATTTGTAGATGCCCACGGCTAACGCCTGAAATTCAAAACAGGAGCGTTACCAAACGGCAAGTAAGAAAAGCGAGACCTGCAAGGTTACAATTCAACCCGCACTGGTACCGCTTTGAGAAAGCTCAGCAGGGAGGTCCGCGGGCTTGGCTGTCCGAATGAAACCGAGATAGAAACAGATATTCTGGTGCTGAAGAAGCTGCAATCAGAACGCCAGCTTCAGCGGTGACATTGCCGACAACTGGACTTTGCGCTTGCGCATAGAAAGCACAGATCGCGCATGGATCATGGACTTCCAGAACGATCCAACTGGGGGCTGCGGACTTGTTCTCGGAATGCTCGACAAGTTGAACATCTACGGTCGCGGTTGAGTCCGCATGGGTATGTCCGCTACAGCAGAATTTCGCAGCGGATGAAGACGTAGAGCACTCAGAGTCGACCTCGGGCGAAGAAGAAGTCGCGGCAATGTGCGAGCAATCGTGGCACGAAATCTCATGATGGTGCCAGTGAGGCCCAATTAACGAGGGCACTCCGTAGAGTACCAGCAAGCAGACGGCTATGAAACGATGCGAGAACACGATTTAACTCCGCACAAATCGGGTGCGGTCCGACCGATTATAAAGTTAATCAGTGCTTGCTCGGCTGTCAACACACCACGGGGCGATGTATGTCAAGTCACCGCTCAGCACCGAGTTGTCTGCGCCAAACGAGTTTTAGGTTAGGACAAGAGCTCCTGAACCACGTGGCCATCGCTCCATTTCAGCGGTCGACCGATGGGCGTCATCATTTCCGTTTCATGGTCGATGTCCAGCGCGCTCAACAGAGTTGCGTGCAAATCGGGCACGGATACGATTTTCTCAGTCAGTTTGCTCGGGTCCAGTGGAACATCTTCCTGGCGTTCAAGCAATTTGCGATCTGGATTGGAGGCTGTTGCCCCGTGGACATAGCCGCGTCGGAACTTGCCGCCAGCTAACAGAGTACTGAAGCCATGGGGCCAATGATCTCGACCTCCGGCGGCATTGATCCGTGGAGTTCGCCCAAATTCACCGCCGCAAAAGACAATTGTATTTTCGAGCATGTCGCGCGCGGCGAGCTCGCTCAGCGTGGCAGCTAGCGCCCTATCCATTATTTTCGCTTGTCCCGATTGCAGTTCATGATTGTTGATATGCGAGTCCCAGCCACCTAATTCCACTTCAACGCACCGCACGCCGCTGCTCAGTAAGCGGACAGCGGCTAGACAGCCGCGACCGAAGGGCGTATCGCCAAACTGCCGCACAACCGTTTCGCCCTCGGACTGGACGTCAAACGCCGACAGCTGTTGGCTGTTCATCATCGTCAGCGCGCCCAACGTGGCCGTTTCATGCAGAGTTCGATGGCGATTCAAACCCTGCATCCGACCTCTTTGGAACTCTGCTTCCAGGGACTGAAGCAACGGTCCGCGACGCTGCTCCAGCGTACCGGCATCTACGCGAGGTTTGAGATTGGGAACACCCTCTGCCGGATCGCCGATTTGGAATGCGTCGTACTGGGGGCCCAGATAACCGCCGCGGGCGGGCGCCTGCGAGGCCAAGATGGAAATGTGTCTGGGAATTTCAATATTGCTCTCCGATTGATGGCAGATAATCGAGCCAATCGAAGGGTGCTGCAGTGTCGGATCGGGTCGCCAACCGGTCTTCAAGTGATAGGTCGCGCGCTCGTGATCTCCCTCCTTGCTGATCACAGACCGAACCAGTGTCGCGTGGTGCATCTGCTCCGCCGTAGCGGGAAGCGTATCGGCAATCTCGTAGCCCGAAATCGTGGTTGGAATACTCTTGGTATCGCCACCGATAAATGACCCTGGGTGCGGGTCGAACGTTTCCAGTTGGCTCGGACCACCTTGGAGCCAGAGCATCAGCAGTGACTTGGGCCGCGAGCCTCCAGCGCCCTCTGCCGCGCGCGACAACTGCTCGGCGAGACTAGTCAGCCACAGTCCGCTAGTGGCGGCGAAGCCCATTTGCAGCATCCCTCGCCGATCCATACGGGTTCGGCTCAAACCCTGTCGACTCGACTTCTGGCTGTGCAGGCGTTGATAGCCAGCACACCCGACCGCAAAATTGTCGCCATAGGATTCAACAGGATTGGTACACATAGCTCTAATGATTCCAAGAGAATTCGGTGGAGTTGAGCATCGCCCAGTAGATATCGCCCATCGCGCGGCTGCGGGCATTTCGCGACTTGCCCGCCAAGTGCTCAACCAGGGAGTTTGTTTCCGATTCCGCAGGTCGCCGATTGAGTCCGCTTAAGAAAACCAATTCAATCGCTCGTGTGTCATCGCTTACCAGCGCCGCGATACGCGAGCCAGCATTGTTCACCAAGTCGACTTTGGTGCGTTCGGATACCAAGTTGCCGTTCATCATTACTAGGCGTTGCGGGATAGTGACGGCTTCGCTTTCAAATTCGTCCTCGCCACGATCCCCAAAACGTCGCAGGAATTCTTGGGTCTCACCAAATACTTTCAGACGGGTAAAAATCGAGCTAGATTCGTCGATGGCCGTCAACTTGCAGGCTTGGAACAAGCTGCCTGCCACTTGTTCCGGACGTAACTGTGTGATCGGAAATACAGCCCACGTTCGCTCGTGGTCTTCCGATATCGGAAATTCAGCTCGGCTGTCGCGACGAAAGGCATCGGTCGATGCGATCAATCGAACCAGTCGCCGCAGATCGAAGCCGTGCGCTGCAAAGTCGTCTGCCAGCGAGTCCAAGGCTGGCGGCACGCTGTCATCCAGTGGAATGCTATCGACGGGCTCCACGAGCGGAAGCGAAAACATCAATGCCCAAATTCGATTCACTGTTGCCCGCGAAAACGCCCGGTTGTCTTTGTGTGTGACCCAGTGCGCTAGTCTTGCGCGCGGTTTGCCTTCGTCAGGCAGCAGCTCCGGAAAAAATGGAACTGCGGGTTCTATGTTCCGCTCGTCGCTTTCGCCGAGGAATTTGTAGAGATAGCTGCGATCGTCTTCGGTGATGCCACGAAACACGGGATCGGCCAGCGCGGTTCCAGCATAGAAAGCGGCCAGCGCATGAAAGTGCTCCTGGGCTCCCTCGATCGGATCGGCCAGGCTACCGAAATTGTGCTGACCCAAAAAATCGTCGTGACATTGGAGGCAATCGATCCGCTGAGCTAGGAAGGCTCGCGATGTGCGCCCGGCCAATCGAATGGGATCGCCGCGTTGGTCTTCACCTTCATCCATCGTAGCGGTCACAAAATTGACTTGCGGAGTATCCGTCCACAGCCCTTCCGAACTGAGCATCGAACGCACAATTTTGTCGTAGCCCACGCCCTCGCGGAATTGATCTGCCAACCAAGCGTTAAACTTGCGGCGCCGAAACAGCAGGAACGGTCCATTGTTCGTTCCTACAAAAGCCCGCGAGAATCGTTCGGCAAAATAGTCTGCCCAGCGTCTGTCCCGCAGAAGATAATCAGTCCACCACTCGACTTGCTTTTCTGCCGGGACTAGCTCCAGCGCGCGTACTTCTTCAAGCGACAGACCGCTGCCAACCAGGGCCATTGAAAGCCGTCGGGCTACGGTCAGATTATCGGCAGCCGGAGCGAACCGGAGATCGGCTTGAACGACGGGTTCATCAAGTTGTTGATTGACGGTGGCCAGCGTATCTGCGAACCGACCGTCGATATAAGTCTGTGCTCGGCCTGCCGACAGCTTAATTTCTGGTCGTTCGCTTAAAGTGGCCGCGACCACGGTCAAACCGACCAAGACAGCCACTAGCATCAACAGCGGCTGAAGAATTCTTCGCTTGACCGAATGTTGGGTGTTTTGGACCATCAGCGAATGCTTTGGTTCGAGTATTATGAGTCGGCGTTCAGTAATTTTTCGCTCGCTGCGTCCCGTTCTTGGCAAGAATTCGAGCCGATTTGCGAATGGCTAGCTATGCAACCACCTATTGTAGATGAAAACCGCAGCCGGCTGCCGCCGCGAGTCAGCCCAAGTTACTTGGACGAACTGTCGGTTCCTTCGATTGGCCGGCTGTCGCCGCCAAGCGGAAATCTGCAAGATTCAGCCTCGAACGTTACTGACGTCCAGGGCTTGGCCATGCCACGCATGAAAGTCGAGCGACTTGCCTGGTATCGCTGGCCGAGTTGGGGTCTGTCGCGGTTGTGGGAAATGCTGAGTTTATGCGTGCTGCTCGCCATCGTTTCTGCCATCCCGATCGTGCAACTGGCAAGTCTCGGGTATCTGCTTAATTCGGCGGCCAATCTCGCCAAACGGCGTCCCTGGTCGTCGGCTTTTCCCGGCGCACGGGTCGCGGGCAGGATAGCGGGCTTTGCATTGATGGCCGGTTTGTTCTGGCTGCCCGTGTGGTTCGTCAGCGACCTATCCTACTCAGCTCAATTGCTACAGCCCGGTTCCAATTCGGCTCGAGCCTGGCGTTTGGCGGCCTTTGCCATCACGTTCGCTTGGGTGCTGCAAGTCGTCTGGGCGGCTATGCGCGGCGGAAGATGTTGGCACTTCTTGTGGCCAGCTCCCATTCGGTTTCTGAAAAATATTGGACGACCGTGCACTTGGGCTCGCGCAGCGGACGATTTGTTCGAACTGACAAATGGTTTGCAAATTCCAAGACTGTGGTGGCTCGGTACACGCGCCGCTGCTGGCGCTCTGCTGTGGACCGCTTTGCCCGTCTCGTGCATGATCATCGGCCAGCGCGCGAGCGACTTTGAGGCCGCCGCACTGGTAGGCTTGGCCGGCGCGGCAGCGATGACCGTGATCATGCTTTATCTCCCATTCTTGCAGATTCAACTAGCCGTAGAGAATCGCTTTGCCGCCATGTTCGCGGTAAGGGCAGTTCGCAAACGGTTTCTATTCGCTCCCTGGGCACACGCGCTCAGCCTATTGTTATTGTGCGGACTGTGTATTCCATTGTATTTACTGCGCATCGAAGCCACGCCTGCGGAGCTCGTCTGGGCACCCAGCCTAGTATTCGTCGCGTTCATGTTGCCCGCTAAGATCATTCTGGGAGCAGCCATGGGCTACGCCGATAGCCGTCGCTCCAAGCCGGACGCGAAGGTACGCCACTGGGTTTTGCGCTGGCCCGCGCGTAGCTTAGCACTCGCCAGCGTGCTGGTTTATGTCGGAGCCTTGTATGTTGCTCAACTTGTGGCTGGCCAAGGAGCTTTTGTCATGTATTTCCAACATGCCTTTCTCGTTCCTGCCCCTCTCATCAGTTCCTAACCCACTTGCTCGGTCGAACTAGGTGCAGGGCATCCCATGGGGTGCGATGAGTTCCCACCTGTCGCAAATTAATCAAATCCACGCATTTTCCCACCGTGTTTGCTAACTGACAGCTTCGTTTTTGGGCTTTCGAGGATCAGTGGAAGCTGTAAACTATGGCTGCGACGGGAATTGGGTGAATTTGGGCGTTTGAGCGGAATGGCCCTCTCCAGCAGGGTGTTAAAAAGGCGTCTGATCGCGGAAAGCGGCACACGAGCTTGGAATTGACTGTAGAGAATGCTTGAATAAATTCCCCAAACTAGTGCTTACGGGTGGTTTGGATAGGTCGCCGCCGGACTTGTCTCAACTGGTCCAGATCGCCGGGCGTGACTGAACATCTTTCGCAGGGGTTCGGTCTAGAAGTTGGTTTGGAAATTTGGTTTGGAAATTTGGTTTGGAAATTACGGCAGAGATCAGACGCTTTCTGACTCTGAATTTGTTAAGTCTCTCTTAGGTGAATTATGGAACTCGCAAAAGTACGCAACATCGGCATTAGCGCTCACATCGACTCTGGCAAAACGACTTTGAGCGAGCGAATTCTGTTTTACACCGGACGAATTCACAAGATTGAAGAGGTCAAGGGCGGCGGCGACGGCGCGACCATGGACCATATGGAGCTCGAGCAGGAGCGTGGCATTACCATCACCAGCGCCGCAACCACAGTAGCTTGGGGTGGCGCCGTAACCAATAATATTGCCGACTCGCACCAAATCAACTTAATTGACACGCCCGGCCACGTGGACTTCACCATCGAAGTGGAGCGCAGTCTGCGCGTGCTCGACGGTGCAGTGCTCGTACTGTGCTCGGTGGGCGGAGTGCAAAGCCAATCGCTGACGGTTGACCGGCAAATGCGGCGATACAACATTCCGCGTTTGGCCTTTATCAACAAGATGGACCGTACGGGTGCCAATGCAAAAAAAGTTGTCGCCATGATGCGCGAGAAACTCAATACGGACGCCGTACTTGTGCAATTGCCCATCGGTGCAGGTGAGACGTTTGCGGGTGTGATTGACTTAGTCACCATGAAGGCCCTGACCTTCACGGGCGATCAAGGCATCGTGGTCGAAGAATCTGCTATTCCTGCCGATATGGTCGACGAAGCCAAGGAGTATCGCCAAGCGATGCTGGAAAGTTTGTCGATGTATAACGACGAAATGATGGAGTTGCTCCTGAGCGAAGAGAGTGTCACCGAAGAGTTGGTCCACAAGGTCATCAAAGATGCGGTTCAAACTCAGGGGCTGACTCCCGTTTTTGTAGGCTCGGCGTTCAAGAATAAGGGCGTGCAGCCGCTGCTAGACGCGGTGGTGCGCTACCTACCCAGCCCACTAGATCGCGAAATCAAGGCGCGGAAAGTCGGCGATGATACGCAGCGTATCCTACTCAAGCCCGATATCACCGAACCGTTTGTAGGAATGGCCTTCAAGATCGTCGAAGATCCCTATGGCCAGTTGACGTTCTTGCGTGTTTATCAAGGCAAGATCAACAAAGGTGAAATGTACGTCAACCAGCGAACCGGTCGAAAAGATCGCTTTAGTCGAATCGTTCGCATGCATGCCGACGAGCGCGAAGAAATCGATTCGGCGGAAGCTGGCGATATCGTCGCCATCATGGGCATCGATTGCGCGTCGGGCGATACCTACGCTGCAGATCGCGACTACTGCTCGTTGGAAAGCATGTTTGTACCCGAACCCGTTATCAAAGTGTCGGTCCATCCGGCTCGCGCCGACGCCGACAAAATGGTCAAGGCCCTGCAGCGATTCCGCAAAGAGGATCCGACTTTCCAAGTCTACAACGACGAGGAGACCAGCGAAACAATCATCTGCGGGATGGGAGAATTGCACCTCGAAATCTACATCGAACGTATGCGGCGCGAATACAAGATCGAGATCGAAGCCGGTGCGCCCAAGGTTTCCTATCGCGAAGCTCCTGGCGAAAAGGTCGAATTTAATTACAAGCACAAGAAGCAGACTGGTGGTTCGGGCCAATTCGCGCACATCGTCGGCGAAATGACTCCAATCAGCACCGAAGGGACTGTCTTCGAGTTCGAAGAGCATATCGTCGGTGGACGTATTCCGAAGCAATTTATTGCCCCAGTTGAAAAGGGCATGCGAGATTCGCTCACCAAGGGCCCATTGGCAGAGTATCCAGTGGTTGGCGTGCGCATCGACCTTCGCGACGGCAGCTACCACGATGTCGACTCGTCCGAACGCGCCTTCTACATCGCCGCGCAAGGCTGCTTCCGCGAGTCGATGCAGAAGTCGAAGCCCATGTTGCTGGAACCGATCATGAAGTGCGAAATCGAATGTCCAGAGCTCTACCAGGGCGATGTTGTCGGCGACGTCATTCGCCGCCGCGGTCTGATCGTTTCAACTGATATTCGCGATACGATTTCTTACATTATTGCGGAAGTCCCCTTGGCTGAGACTTTCGGTTATGCCACCGACCTTCGCAGCATGACCAAGGGGCAAGGTACGTTTACCATGGAATTGCTAACCTACCGCAAGTGCCCCAGCAACGTGCAGGAAGAGATTATTATTTCGCGACGCAAGAAAGAGCTTGCCGGCGCCAAGTAATTTCAGTTACTCGGAAAGCCAGGAATTCAGAAAATACGCCGCAAGGCTGTAAGATCGGAGGCCAGCACACGGAGCGTCAATCTGTGTCGCTGGCCTTGTTTCCTAGTGAGCTCCCAGTTTCCTAGTGTGCCCCAGGGCGCTAGCGATCACGTCTTAAATCGAACGCTGGCGGAGCATGAACGCTGGCATACCAAGCGATCCAACGACCCTCGTCGAATCCCAATGCTGCTTGTCCGGTGAGCTGCTGAAGGGTGGCGAGTACGGATTGATTTGATATGTCTCGTTCGATGGGCGGTTTTTGGCCAGTCGAGAAAGTTCCGCTGGTTGGACTTGCGCTGATGCCTGCACTGTTTTGTTCTTGAACGTGTTTGGTGACGAGCGCGTCGATCAAAGGCAAGACCGCGTTTTCCGCTCGCAATTGTCCTAGCCCCTCTGCCGCGCTATTGACGAGCCCATTATTGTCATTGGACAAATAGCCCATAAAAATTGGGATGGCAACTTCGCGCCCGTATTGAGTGAGTGCATTCATGCAGAGCGTTCGAATTTGGGGGTTTGGGTCGAGCATGGTAGCGCGGGCCAGCGCATGAGCCGAATCGACGTTCTTGAATTTCGCGAGCTTGCTAACGTAGATCAATTTCAATTCTAGCGGTGCAGGCTTGCGGGTATCCAGCAGGAATTCGGCCATCATGCTGGTGGCCAGCGGATCTTCTATTTGCTGGAGATTGCGGATGGCTTCGTCGTAGCGGGCCCCACGGGCGGTGAGCGCCGTGGAATGCCAGCGGTTGAGGTCGCGCGTGGCAGCCCCAACTCGTTGACGTAGCTCTTCCTTGTTCTGTTCGATTTGGATTGATTCTGGAAACCGCCAGCGCCCCTTAAATTTGACTTTACCGCGCTGCTCCCCCATGACAACTTCCTTCTTCACCCAACGTCCGTTTGTATCCATGTCATAGCCCGTGGCCTCTCGAGCCGGGCGATTGTCGGGATCCATATCCAGGACGCGTAGGTAATGGGCATTGGCCAAGTCGAGCAGACCATCTTTGGAACACTGGCTAATTTCTGCGGAATGTCCAGCGACTGACTGCTCGACTGCGACCACTCGCTTTTCATATTCCCGCCGACTGTCGGCCAGCGGTTCAAAACCATTGTTTTGAAGCTCGGACTCGAGCACGCGCACGAAGACTCCCATGTCCACTTCGACGGCCCATACTCGGACCGAGAGCTTGTTTACGGTTTCCTTACTCTCGTCAACCACTTTTCCGGCAATCACGCGACCGTCTTTGTACCTAAAGACGTCCCCACGAGTTTCCGACCAGGGTGTAGCGATCAAAAGCAGCAATCCCAGTACCCGACCAATAGGCAGTGAGTTCATAAGGCATGGCAATCTTGAAGAAATGACAAATAGGCCGAAGCTCATTATAGCTCGCCTCTTAATTGGGCAGCGCCAACTCGTACGAAAACGCTGATTTTGAATGTCAGCTAATTGGCGTGGTCCGGTGAACCACCGACCGCCGACATCCGACTGACTGCCTACCGGCGCATTTGGTAAGCCCTTGCTAGAATGATATCGAAGCGATAGTTTTTAAGGATCAAGCGGCAAATAAGTGTCGGCTTTTCCAACGTCGCTCGGCTCTCCGAGCCGATTGCGACCGACTTTCCGCTGTCGGTTCGGAGAACCGAGTGACAATTATTTCCAGCTTGACCCTACGCTTGCGTCGGCGGCAGCCTGCCGTCAAAACGGCGCTGCCTATGGGTAAATTTTTTTCCGACTATTGCCGCGATCCAATGACTTCTTAAACGCTGAATTGATGGTGCTATGATTGCGACCGACAAGGCCATGCTATTACCCGACGAGCAGCGGATCGTGATGACGGCTGTGGGATTGACCAGCCCCAACGGTAACGACTTGGAGACTCTCCGCGACAATTTGCTCAACAACCGTAGCGGCGTTCAAGATTACGAAATTCGCTATGTCGGCAAAACGCTGGCTGGAATTTGCGATTTTCCTGCGACGCAGTATCAATCGAAAAAGGACGTGCGTCGCGGCACCCGCGCGGGTGCCGTGGGGATTTGGGCGGCCAATGAAGCCATCCGGCGCAGCGGGCTCGAGTGGGAGAACGTCGAAAAGTCGCGAGTGGGCATTTACATCGGTGTGACCGAACACGGAAATGTCGAGACCGAGAACGAAATCTACCAGATCAAGGGCTTCGACTACGACACCCAGTTTTGGTCGCACCATCACAATCCACGGACTGTGGCCAACAATCCGGCCGGCGAGGTGGCGCTCAACTTGGGTGTGACCGGTCCTCACTACACCATCGGAGCGGCCTGTGCGGCTGGTAATGCGGGCATCATTCAAGGAGCGCAGATGCTGCGGCTGGGCGAATGCGACATCGCGTTAGCCGGCGGCGTGTCGGAAAGCATTCACACATTTGGGATTTTTGCCAGCTTCAAGAGCCAAGGCGCCTTGGCTCATCATGATGACCCTACGAAGGCCTGCCGACCCTTCGACAAAGAACGCAACGGGATTGTAGTTTCGGAGGGAGCCTGTTTGTATGTGCTCGAACGACTCAGCGACGCTCGCCTGCGGGGGGCGAACGTGATCGCTGAGATTGTTTCATACGCTATGAATACCGATGCTACTGACTTTGTGTTGCCCAACCCTGAGCGGCAGGCACAATGCGTAGAACTCGCGCTCCAGCGGGGAGGCTTGTCGGCCGATGCGATCGATATCGTGAGCACTCATGCGACTGGGACTTCCAGTGGCGATTCGCAAGAGTGCCAGGCGCTGCGCAAAGTTTTTCACGATTGCCCTAGCACCTATTTCAATAACACCAAGAGCTTTATCGGTCATACGATGGGAGCGGCCGGCGCGTTGGAACTGGCTGGCAATCTGCCAAGCTTCAAAGACAATGTCTGCCACGCGACCATCAACCTAGACAACCTTGATCCGGATTGTGCGCTGGATGGACTGGTAGGCAACCAACCCAAGGAAGTCACACGTATCCGCTACATACTTAACAATTCATTCGGCATGCTGGGAATCAACTCCGTGGTCATTGTGCGACCGCTGTGAGAAAAAGTCTAGCAAGCACTACAATTGTCATGGTCTTTCACGATGGACGAAGAAAGCGAACTCGACCTAACGTCTGATCCAAGCCCGAGAACATTTCCCGCTACAGACGCCAACTCGCCACCCAATCGGCCAAAGCGAGTTCGACCTGAAGCCGCGCGCGTGTTATTCAAATGCTGCCGAATATACGTGCAGGTACCTATCCCCAGCGGAGTCCAGCATGGGCAATTCAAGAGCTGGCGTTTTCACTGTCCACGCTGCGGGCAGCTCGTCGAAATTCCGCTCACATCCTAAATATCCATTAGGCATTTGCTGGCCCAGTCATGGGGCATTGTCTGCCACTGGCTTCGACGTCCAGAACAATCTACTGCGTCGGTGGACGGCCGTGATGACGGGGCTGTTGATTGCCGCGACATGGCGGCTGTGGACGCTGACATCGGAATTTCCAGCCGTACCACTCTTCAGTAGCCTATGCGAATTGCCGCCTGAAGTTGACTGGTTATTCTTGGCGGCTCTATGCAGTGGTCTCGCTGTCATGTCGACAGCGACAGCAAAACTCGCAAAGCTCGGGATGTTAGTCGTTGTGGCGAGTGGCTCAGGGCTGATTGCGCTGGACCAACATCGTTGCCAACCCTGGTTTTACCAGTTGCTGCTATTTTGCCTGCTGTGGCTCATTTGCGAAGCGCGACAAGCCCAGCGATTCATCCTGTGGATTGTGATCAGTGTGTATTTCTATTCTGCATTAGGCAAGCTCGACTTCGAATTCTTGCATACGGTCGGCCAGGACTTTTGGAGCGGTGGAGCTCGGCTGGTTAGGCTGCGACCAGAAGTGCCGCAAGCCACGTCGCTCTGGCTGATCGCCTTGCTGCCGCTCACCGAGCTAGTCATCGCGGCGGGCCTGATGTTTCGCTCAACGCGTAGAGTAGCCGGTAGTGCGGCTTGCGTTTTACACTTAGGCCTGGTGGTTTTACTCGGGCCGCTTGGGCTCAACCACAGTAGGGGCGTCGTATTGTGGAATTTTCAATTTGCAGTTCAAGCGCTATTGCTGTTTGTGTTGGCGACACGAACAGATAGCATCGACGTGTTGCCTAACACGCAGTCTGTTGGCAGGCTGCGGTTGGGGTGGGCCGTAGCCCTGCTGGCGATTGGCATGCCAGTTCTTGAACGATTCGGTTTGTGGGATCACTGGGCGAGTTGGGCCCTGTACGCACCGCACAGCAGCCGCACAGAGATTTGGGTGGCATCTACCTTTAGAGAGTACCTTCCTGGGACCTTGCGCGATGAACTGCAACCCGAAACAGAGCTGACGTTGTGGATTCGGCTTCCGATCGAGCGCTGGTCCTTGGAGCAGGTCTCTGCGCCGATCTATCCGCAAGCGCGTTTTCAAATGGGCGTTGCCCTTGCATTGACACGTACATTGCAGTCCGAATACGCGGTACGGGTTATCGTGCGAAGTGTCTCCAGCCGCATGGACGGCAGCCGAAAATCCAGCGAATATGTTGGCCTAAGCAACATCGAGTCCGCTGCCGATTCGTTTTGGCTCAATGCTCGCCCGCGCACACGACGGGACATGAATTGGAAATGACCCCATGGTCTTCATAATGCTGGATTAATTATTGGCGCGCCGTCCGCCCAGGCTGCTTGCCTCACTGGCAAAATAGCGTGACAATACGTTGGCATGCGTCGCAAACATGTTTGCAGCGCCGACCCTAGCAGAGAGATGATGGTCATGAGAATAACGACTCAAATATTTGCTCGGTTGCTTTTAGCAACCACGGCTCTAGGTTCGGTGCTGGCTGCCGAGCCGGATTTGGTGGAAATCCCGCTGGGTCTCAAGCAGTTGCCTGTAGTGAAGGACAATCCGCTCACTGCGGCGAAGATTGCGTTGGGCAAGCAGTTGTATTTTGACAAGCGACTGTCGTCGGACAATAGCGTTGCCTGCGCCAGTTGTCATGACCCACAAAAGGGTTGGTCCAACGATGATGCTACAGCGGTGGGCGTGGATGGCCAACGCGGTGGACGCAGCGCGCCGACAGTGATCAATTCTGCCTACCAGCAGTTCCAATTCTGGGACGGGAGAGCCGGTTCGCTCGAGGAGCAAGCGCTCGGACCTATTGCCAATCCAATCGAGATGAACTTACCTATCGCGGAAGCCGTAAAGCGTTTAGAGGCTATCGAAGGCTATGCCAAGCAGTTTCAGGACGTATTTGGTGAGCCGGTCAATGAACAAAACTTGGGTAAGGCAATTGCTGCGTTCGAGCGGACGGTCTTAGCGGGTAACGCACCGTTCGATCGATACAAGGCTGGCGATGAGAACGCCCTTTCCGAACAAGCCAAAGCTGGCATGAAGCTCTTTTTTGGTAAGGCAAATTGTTCTGGTTGCCACACCGGGCCGAATTTCACCGACAACGGCTTTCACAATCTCGGTGTCAATTTTCATGCCGACAAAGCCGACCAAGGCCGGGTAGAAATCAGCCAGCTTGCTGGCGACCGAGGTGCATTCAAGACACCGACACTGCGGGATATCGCCAAGTCGGCGCCCTACATGCACGACGGGAGCTTGAAGACCCTAGAAGACGTGGTCCAATACTACTCTAAGGGTGCGACGTCCAACGACTATCTGGATGAAGAAATATTTGAGCTCAAATTGGATAGCCCAAGCCAAGCCGCCTTGGTGGCTTTCCTGAGAGAAGGCCTGAGCAGCGATTCGTACCCTTACGTTGAATCGCCTGTGTTGCCTCAATAGCCAGCTCGATGCGGCCGTTGAGCCTCGATGTGTGCAGATTCTGCGGCCGCTTCCTGAAACAAATTTCCAAAACGATCCCATACCTTTTTAAATATACGGAGTTTTCACCATGACTTTAACGCGTTTTGCGATTCTTTTGACCCTTCTCGCTATGTGCATGCCCGCGCGCGCTCAAGATAAGAAGCCGGACGCGCCCAAGGAGGAAATCGGTTCAGAAAAACTGATTGACCCGGCCGTCGAAAAGCCTGCCGACGAAAAGCCTTCCGAGCAAGCCAAGGCCGCCGATGAAAAAGAAGCGTCTTCTGAAAAGCCAGCCGACGCGGGCACTTCTAAAGCCGAAATCGTTTTAGAAGGACTCAACAATCCCAGCGGCATCGCCATCCAACCAGAAACTGCCATCGTTTTTGTTTCAGACTCTGGGAATCACCAAATCATCAAACTGGTCGATGGTAAAGCAGAACCGGTCATCACCGACTTTCCTAAAGATATCTACGGCAAGGGGCCCATGGTCAACATTGGACCGCTCGGCCTACTGTTCCTGGACAAAAAGACCTTGGTGGTTGGTGGTGGTGGACTGCCCGACGGCGAAGAACTTCTACGTGTGTACGAATTGCCAGAAGATGGAAAACCCATCAAGGCTGACGCTATGAAGTCCTCCTTCAAACTTCCCGAAACAGACGAAGTCAAAGGAGAAGGTAACTTCTATGCATTGGCTGCGACCGGCGATGGGATTTATGTGACTTGCAATGGCGACGACACCAAGGGCTGGGTTTCCAAGGCGACCGTCAAGGATGGGGAACTGACTGCGTATGAACGCTATTTGGCAACTAAGGAAGCCACCGAAGTCGACGCACCCGTTGGCATCGTGGTCAGCCCGGACGGCTATCTGGTGGTGGGTCAAATGGGCGAAATCAACATTCCCGGAGATAGTCTGCTTACATTTTACGATGCAGGTTCGAAAGAAATGCTGCTGAACCTCAAAACGGGACTGCACGATATCACTTCGATCGCCTACAGCCCGCGTGGACAGATGTATGTACTCGACTACGCATGGGCCGATGCGACCCAAGGCGGATTGTTCCAAATCCTGGAAGACACCACTAACGAGTCGGGTGTGCGAGCCAAAAAAATCACGGCTCTGGATAAGCCCTCGGCGATGGTCTTTGATGCCAGTGGAGCACTCTATGTTACTGTTATTGGCGAAGCCGCCGACGCTAATAGCAAGGGTCAACTAGTTAAGATTCCAGCGTCGGCTGGTCTTTAAAGTTCCAGTGTGGCTCGGTGGTCTCCACCGAGCTCTGCACCCAATGTTTGGAGCCAAAGTGCGACAATAGAGTGCCACAGGTTGCTCAAAAACATCGCTCCGCGCTGCCGTTATTTGGCTGATTGCCCTGGCATCGCTATTGCAAGGCGGTTAGTATCTCGCGAGCCTTGCATTTTTCGCGAGGTTTTTGAGTAAAATTTGCAATGGAAAGCCGCTAGTCGATCCATTTTTCGGCTCGCGGTGTGCATTCAATCGGTTCTTGTATGGCAAGGAGGTCCGTCGTGCAGACGATCAAGACAGGTGTTGTCGTCGCTCTACTTTTGGCAGTCTGCTACGGTGCGTTCGTAGCTCTCAACGGCCCCGAGCCTACCTTGCCAAGCGAATTGCTTAGCGAATTCGATTGGAATCCGGACGAGGCTGGACTGGGTAACTTGATGGACATCGAGATGCCGAGCGGTGAATCCCTGGCGGCAATTGGCATGCAACCCGCAGCCGGACACACTGGCGGTAGCATGGATTCGAGCCTGGTCAACAATGGGCTAAATGGTCTGACAATACCGAACCCGCCAACATTTGGTTCCGCTTCGCCAGGAAATTTTGCGGCTGCAAATACTGCGGTTGCCTTACCTAACTCCAATGTTCTCAACTCGGCAATCAACACTCCGCAAGCCACTCTGTCTAGCGCTGGCTCTATGCCGCTCCCAAGCCTACCCGGCTGGCCGAACAATGCGGCTGCCAGCGTGGCCACACTGGACGGTCCGGCGGTGCCGCTGGGTGGATCGCCGGGTGGAACACTGGTCAGCCAGACGCGGAAACCCGGACCGGAAAATTCGGATTCTACGTTGCAACTGCCATTGTTGGGTGAAACCAACACAGCGGGCGGCATGGCGCCGGCCGGCGGCCCCAATGCGAGCTCCAGCAGTACGCCCAGTGAGCCCTTCCCCGCTGCCAAAGAGCGCGCACTCGAGCTCGCCTCTAGCGGAAAACTCCGCGAAGCGCTTCAGTTGATGAGTCCCTACTACAATAGTCCCGAACTTAATCATACGCAGCACTCAGACCTAGTTGACTTGCTCGATGCCCTTTCTCGCGAAGTGATCTACTCGACCCGCCACTTGGCCCAGACTGCGCATATGGTTACGGCCAGCGACAGCGTTGCGTCGGTAGCTGAAAAGTTCAAGATTACGCCCGAACTGCTGACCGCAGTCAATCGCTTGAGCGAGGACAGCAAAGCCCTGATTCCAGGCTCGCAAATCAAAGTGCTACCAGGTCCGTTTCGCGCACACGTCAGTTTGAATCGCGGTGAACTAACCATCTTCATGGGCGATCTGTACGCGGGCCGTTTTCCTGTTTCGCTTGGCAAGGATCCGAGCCCTATGGAGGGCAGTTTCGAAATCGTTGATCGTCGGCGAGATCGCACTTATTATGGCACAGGTGGCAAAGTGATAGCAGCCGCCGACTCGCGAAACCCATATGGAGGCTATTGGATGAACTTGGGCCAAGACCTCTGCATCCACGGTACGCCCGAAATGGCAAGCGAAGACTTGAAAGACGCGGGTTGTATCAGCCTCGCGCCACTGGACGCAGCCGATGTTTATAAAATATTGGCTCAGGGCTCACAAGTTACAATCGCACGCTGATCCATTCATAATCTCCCTGCGCAGATTGCTCCTCGGCCACCGTCAGCCACAAGTGCCAAAACATTTAAAAAACCGACTCAACCACCACTGTGGAGGTGCTTAAAAGCAGAGCAGCCGTGATCACTAAAGTAGCAGAAACAGGCTTTCATCAAACTACACCGAATGCGTTGTTCGGACTTCGACGAGTCGGTTTATGCGGGTTAATTCGAAGATATCCATGACAAACGACTGAACATTTTCGAGTACCAGCCGACGATCGTCCTGCCGCAAACGCAGATGGATTTTTACGAGCTCTCCCAGCTCTCGACTACTGATATTCCTTACTTCAGACAGGTCTGCGACCACTTCGCCGTCTTTAAGATTTGCGGCTCGACGATTCAGTTCGTGCAACCAGCGGCCATCGCTGGGCGGGGCAAGCTGGGCCCGTCGCTTGAACGCGAACAAATGCATCATGTCATTGCTCCAGTAGGAAGAAGAGTCCTTCTTCCGTCAGCAAAAGCAAAGACCATGCCAGGTCGCTTTACATGAGCAGTGGCTTGACGCTCGGTCCATCCCCGTCGCGTCTCTCCCACTCGCGCCGAATCTCTCGCAAACCGTAGGCGCACATCTCGAATTGTTCGCTCATGCGATTTAGCAAATCGTTGGGGGGTGCCGAAGTATCGCTGGCTATGGTGCTGGCAATTTTGTACGCCCGCTTGCCTTGAGCGCAATAGTTTACGAACTGATCGCGTTTGTCTGCGGCTTGCATTTCGCGGAGGGCCTCCGGATAGACGCCGGACCAGAAAAGCGTAAAGTCGCCGATGTGGCGATGCACTTCACGTCGAGCGACACCTACGCGATGTTCGGCTTCCGAGACGAGCGTTACGACCTCAGTAGCAGGCCGACCATCGATTTGCCGGACTTTTTGCAGCCCATCCAAGCGTGTGAAACGCACCAGGAGTTCGCTTACATAATCCACAAGCTGGGTGTCGGCTACGCCCAGTTGAGAATGGAAAACGAACTCAGTTAGGCCCATAAAGAAACGGTCAAGCGTTGTTCCAGCTTCGTCAGAAGTCATGGCTGGCTCCTCGATAGAGAAAACGACCACCTCACAACTCTACGTTAATTCCTGGGTAAAGTGCATGTCAAGTAAGAAAGACGATGGGAATCGCAAAACATCTTCGTGAAAACCTGGTTTTGCCGTAAGATAGTCTGAGGCCATTAAAATTTTTATGCCTGCTCGGTTACCAACACGGACGAAGATATGAGAATTCAACGAGCCGCGATTTTCGCGGCCTGCCTCTTGACTTGGATCACAGGTCTGACCGATTTGAATCTCATGGCCCAGGGGCAACGGCCTGAGAGGCAAATACCTTCGCTAAAGGCGGAGGACACAACAGTCAATCGAATCGAGGGATATCGCGGTCCCATTGATCTGGTTGTTGCCGAGGATGAGGCATGGGCGGCGACGGTCAATGAACTCTCCCACAGCGTTTCGCTGATAGACCTGCGTTCATCGCGCGTTGTCGACGAAATGACTTGTTCTGCACGGCCGTCCGCCTGCGTGCGACTTTCGGGCGACGAGCTACTGGTCAGTTGTCGAGACGATGGTGTAGTCCAGCGGATTTTGGTGCAACGGCAGGACGGAGTTCCTATCGGACTGAAGCCGATCGCCCAGATCGAAACAGGGTTTCAGCCGCTGGGTATGGCAGTTGATCTAGCCCGACAGCGTGCTTTTGTTGGCTTGATAGCTTCGGGCGAAGTAGCCGAAATTGACTTGATCGCTAACGCTGTGCGCGGCACTTTCCCAGTGGGTCAGTGGCCGCGCTATCTAACGCTGACGCCGGATGGCAAACGACTCGCTGTGGGCCTGAGCGGCGAAAGCAAGGTGGCTGTCTTTGATTCGAGCACGGGGCAGCTTGAGTATGAAGAGCCGCTTAGCGGTGGCATCAATCTGGGCCACATGCGGTGTTCGGCGGATGGTCTCCAAGTTTATTTTCCGTGGATGATCTATCGGAGCAATCCAATTGATGTAGGTAACATTCGCCGAGGTTGGGTGCTGGCAAGTCGCATCGGACGCGTGCGTCTGGATGGGCCAGCCTATCGCGAAGCAATCTCCTTAGATGTGCCCAAGCTGGCTGTGGCCGACCCGCATGGACTGGCGATCACGCCCGATGAAAAGACGATGGTCGTGACCTCATCGGGGACACACGAACTACTGGTTTACCGCGTCGCGGATATGCCTTTCGTCGGTGCTGGCGGGCCAGGCGACTTAATCGATGCAAAATTGCTCCGCAATCGCGAGGCCTTTTTTCGTATCGAGCTGGGTGGACGTCCGATGGGTGTCGAGGCCGCGCGCGATAATCGCACGGTTTATATCAGCAATCACACGCTGGACTCATTGCAAATCGTCGACCTTGCCACGGGCCACCTAAGATCATCGATCTCGCTCGGGGCGCCACCCAACGACACCCAGCAGCAGCTCGTGCATCTGGGTCTCGAAATTTTTCATGACGCGGGCCGAAGTCTCGATCAGTGGTACAGTTGCCGCTCGTGTCACCTCGACGGTGGCTCGAATGCCAAAGCCATGGATACTTGGAACGATGGCAGTTCCCTCACGGCCAAAACCGTTTTGCCACTCATGAATGTGACAGCTACGGGGCCCTGGACTTGGCACGGCTGGCAAACCGACTTGGACGAGTCGATCCAGAATTCGTTTGAGTCTACCATGCAGGGTCAGCCAGGTTCGGTTGACGACGTGGCGGCAGTCCGCGCCTATTTGGCTTCGCTTAGTTTTCCGCGCAATCCGTTCCGCCACGCGGACAATAAAAACACGCTGGCTATCGGGCGCGGCGAGGCATTGTTTCGCTCGAGTCAAGTCGGCTGCGCTAACTGCCATGCTGGAGCAGAGTACAGCGATGGGGAGATTCACGACGTGGGTTTGGCAGGCGACTCGGATCGATACTCAGGCTTCAATACGCCAAGCCTAGTGGGTGTCTATCAGAAAGTGCGTTTGTTGCACGACGGTCGCTCTAAGTCGCTCCGAGATGTTCTAACGACATGGCATACTCCCGCCGAAATCGGCGGTGGCGCAGAACTGAGCCAGCAGCAGCTCGATGACTTGATCTCCTTCTTGAAAACACTCTAGCTAGGCCATCTCCGTCAAGACAGACTGCTGTGTCACTTCATTGCGGCGACAGAGGACGATGAGCAGCGCTAGCGCCATGAAGATGCTCATCGTGATCCAGCCGGGCTGATAGCTCCAGGAGTCGCCGTCGGAATAGATGGCCCACTCGAGCGACGAAGGTAAATTGACTTGGTTGAAAGGGCACCAAGCCAATATCAACGAAAGCATATTGTTAACGGCGTGGACGATTATGGTACACACGACTCCGCCAGTTCTCCATGCGATGAACCCCAGGATCAGTCCCATGACGCAGGCTGCAATAGATTGCTGCAACACGGGGTGAATGAAGCCAAAAAATAATGCCGAAACTACGATCGCGCGCAACGCGCCTCCTTGTCTGAGCAATCCGCCGAAGATGAAACCGCGGAATACCAGCTCTTCGCAGACGGCTGGCAGCAAGGCCAAAAGTAGGAGGATCGACCATAGCGGCTGCGACAACAACAGCTTCTGGAAGACCTGCATCACGGCGGCTGTTTCTTCGCCGATTTCATAGACTTGACTGATCCCTTGCCCTAGGATCATGTAGCTTGGGTGGAGCGCGATGCCAATCAAAATAGCCGCCGCCACATGGGTCCATTGAGGTCGATGGATTCTCAGCGCCCGACGAACCGACCGCGTAAGAAAAATTGCCATCAACAGGCAGGGGGTAAGGATCAGACCGATCTGCACGCATACGGTCGAGATGGCAATCGAGTTCCAATCATGGACGTGGGAACCCGCGACGAATTGGGCGAAGAACATGCCGACGACAATTATCAATCCACCCAGAATGGCTTCTGTAGGCGAAGCGGTGTCGCCGCGATCGCGCCAGACTTGGTGTAACCACAGCCTAATATTCCAGCGATCGGCTTCGCGGAACATGACTGCTTCGCTTTCGAATTGTCGAATGGCCCATCGGATAGAAAGCGAACAGCAGCAAACCGTGACCAGCACGACCACGGGCAGATGAACGAATGCTTCGGTGTAGCGGCCTTCGATCAGTGAGCGGACTAGAAAAACGGCACCGGTGACGGGGACCAGGCTGGTTCCGAGGCTCAACTCCAGGCTGGGAATCATCGGCAGTGCGACCAGTGGCAGTGTCACTAGCAATAGCGGCATCAGGTAGTATTGGCCCTCCTTGGTGCTTCGCGCCAATGCGGCTACCGCCAGTGCCAGGGCGCTGAAGAAAGCAGCCATCGGCAGCAACAATATCACCAACCAGCCAAACGCATGAATCGGCATTGGCCCCAGTGCCTCAGCCAATTCCGAGCTTCCCTGAGACGCCAACTGTCTGACGATAATGCTGGCCGTTAAATGCATACTCATCAGATTAAGCAGTGCGCTGCCAATGCTGAAGACACTGACGGTCAGCAGTTTACCCCACACGATTTCTCGACGTCTAGCGGGACTCGAAAGGAGTGTCTCGAGCGTGCCCCTCTCTTTCTCACCAGCGCACAAGTCGATGGCCGGGTAGAAGGCACCTGTCAGTGCCCACACTAGCATCACAAACGGCAACACCTTGGACCACAGCATGGCGCGGCGGACGGACGAAACTGACGTGTCGGTTTCTGTGAACTGGATGGGTTCTACCAGCCGGGGATTCATGCCAACGGCCGTTAACTGCTTTGCGACCCAGTTGCTCCGCCAGTAGTCCAGTACGATCGCTAAGCGACTGTGCGCTATCTTGGAATTGTCGCGGGCCATATTGGCAATCAATTCCAGTCCATCTGCGTTGTCTGGGTCGCTATGAAATTCGTTGTCGTTAGGTTGACCATCCGCACCGAGCTGCGAGCCATCATCCTCGATGGCCAAGCGCGTTTTGAGCCGTGACTCAAAATCGGGTTCGATCAACAGCACGGCGTCGACTAAGTCGGTCATCACCGCCGCGCGCGAGGCATTCTCCAGTTTCTCGCGGGCTGCGGGAGAGTAGTCGCTGGGCCAGGGGAGCGTCTCGATTTCGATCAACTTGGAAAGTTTTTCAAGTCCTGGCTGGATGGCGAGCTGTTTTTCACCGGTCAGTAGCGGGGAGGATTCGGGCCAATGCTCTGCGCCCACCACGCGAATGCGAACTGAGTGTTCGCGACTAAATTGAGCGATCTGCATCATCAGCATGCCGATCAGCGGATACAGCAGCATAGGCAAGATCGTAATCGTGAACAGCGTTCGACGATCTCGCAATTGATCGTTCAATTCGCGCAGAAAGATCAGGTGAACATGTTTCCAATTCATACCGGCCCCTGCACGCTAGTTAAGAGCGCTACCTTGAAATGATACTTGGTCGCTGCCGAGTTCGGCGACTCGATCCGACTCTTTCAACATCTTAAAAAACATTTCTTCAAAGTCGCGCTCCTGGTATTGTTCTGCCAGTTCATCCAGTGTTCCGCTGGCTAGCATACGGCCGCGATAGAGGATACCCACGCGGTCGCACAGACGCTCCACTTCACGCATGATGTGCGTAGAGAAAATAATGCACTTGCCAGTGTCGCGAAGTTTGGAAATGATCTCCAGCAATGCACGCGCTACCAGCACATCCAGTCCCAACGAGGCTTCGTCGAAGACGAGCACCGGAGGATCATGCACGATTGCCCTGGCAATGGAGACTTTTTGTTTCATGCCCGTCGACATTCTGGCGCCGGCGATATCGCGAATGTCATTCATGTTCAACTGCTCGAACACCAACTCCATGCGTGCAGCCAGTCGCGATGCTTCTAGTCCGTAGAGTTTGCCAAAATACTCGACCATTTCCCAAGCGGTCATGCGTTCGTAAATCGCGGTATTGCTAGAAACAAATCCGATGCTGTGTCGGACTTCGTAGGGATGCGTGACGACATCGAACCCGTTGACTCGAGCAAAGCCGCTGGTAGGTCGCAGGACCGTGCTCAAGATTCGCAGAGCGGTCGTTTTGCCGGCTCCGTTGGGTCCCAGTAGGCCGAAGATTTCGCCGGGGCCCACTTGGAAACTGACTCGATCCAAGGCGACGAATTGGCCGGTTTGAAGGTCGGGGTAAGCCTTCGTCAATTCATGGGCTTCAACCATTCGCATCACTTTCCGCAAACTGAATTTCTGCCAAAACATTGTCCATGCTCGGCGAGTATATTTTTCTCAATCAACGAGCGTACTGCATTTCGCAAATCACGACCAGCGTAAGCGGCCGATTGGTGCGTCAGGCTTTCGGAGTCGGGGCGCTGGAGGCCTGGCTGGCAAATGAGCCATCGAAGGCACTTAGTGGTAGACCTGCCGCTGGTTTTGCCGACTCAGTGACTTCCGTTTGGGCTCGCCTGTCGACATTTGACCGAGTAATTCTTTCGGTGGTAGTGGCACGAGCTGGCTTGGAGCGTTGCGTGTTTTTGACTTGGGTCCATGATCGATAGGCTGCGATGGCACGCTCAGCGACTGGGCTGGAGCGAATCCATCCAGGAACGGCCAGCGCGGCAATCTCTGACATGGAGGGGCCAAGCTGACCGATGGCTGCTTGGTTCGCAGCCACACGATGGGTGGCGTTGGGCTGGGCCGCTGACTCCTGGTGGTGCATTTCATCGCGGTCCGAAGCACGTCGACCGGCATTGCCGCTAAAGTCAAATTTACGTCGACCGAAGCTCGCGCCACCCTCCAGCGGCGACAGCAGGAACACCAACCCCAGTCCGAACAACATGCCGCTGGCGGTCGCTCCAAGCAGAATGGAGCTGCGGCCAGGTCCAATCGGCTTCTCGCCCAGCATGGGCTTGTCGATACGTGTAATCAAACTGGATGTCATTGAGGCTTGCCGCGCTGCTTGGGCTTGGCTTAGTTCCCGTTCGCATTCCTGCAGTTGTGTATTGCGGGACTTGACTTCGCTAGCCACGTTCGAATAGACCGCGCGGATACTGGCGATTTTCTCTAAGCGCGACTCGAGCTGCAGTTGCTGCGATTTGAGTTTGCTGACGCGTTCGAACGCAATTTCGACATCCTTGCCTAGGGTTTGAGCGGCCGTTCCAAGTTCGCTACGAAGCTGTTGACGCATTTTGGCTTCGGCTTCAAGCGCGGCAACCACCAACGGATGTTCCGGCGTATAGCGACCCTGTAGTTGGCTGGTGGTAATCGTGGCGTTTGCCAATCCATCGCGGAGCGTTTTGAGACCGGCTTGGCTGTTGACAAGCGAGCTGGGTGTCAACAGTAGTTGGTCGGGGTTTTCGAATGAGTCGGCGGCCTGATTAAGGTCGGTTTGCAACTGCTGCAATTGCAATTCGGCTTGACGCAGCTCTGTTTTAATGGTGTCGAGTACAAGTCGATTGCTGCCGCCGCCAGAGTTGGCATCAGTCATCCCACGCAGGTCGCTGAGGTCTGCCCCAGCTTCCTCTTCGATTTGCTTGAGTTGCTCAGTAGCCGCCTGCAATTTTGTTTCGGCCGAGTTCTTGGCAGATTGCAGTTCGGAAATGACGCCATCGGCCCGCGCCTTGCGAACTTGTTGCATGCGGTTTTCGAGCGCATCGCAGACTGCCAAATTGAGGGCCACAGCCCGCGTTGGCGAACTTTGCTTGACATCGATATAGATTACTTCGGTTGTCCCCAGTTCTGCGCCACGCGGAGCGCGGACTTGGATACCGCTCCGAGCCAAATCGTCAACTTCGGACGTGGTCGGTGGAGCTGAATTGGAAACCCGGCCGAACCACGTTTTTGGTCGGCCCACGGCCAGCAGTGCATCGCTGACGACCTGGGCGTTGCGAGCCATCTCGAGAATCGTTTCTTGAGCAGCCTTCATTTCAGTTTGGCTCTGGAATCTCCCAAGTCGCATCACCGCGCCATTGGCTTCATCGCGAATAATGATGCCCTGCGAAGCAACCCACGTATCGCTCTTCAGAAACAGAACGTAGAACAGTCCCAGCACGAAAAATGCAGTTGTCGTTGTAAGCCAAACCGAGCGCCATAGCCAATAGGTGCTCGCAAGTTGAACAAGCTGGGGATTGTTGATTTTGGGGACGATCATAGCTTTCAGCCAACAAGAGTGCGTTCTGCGAATCGAAGGCTTGCGTAGTCGGGTGCGTGTGTTTGAACCCATTTCTTTATTCAGCCTGACGCCGAACCGTAGCCCACAGGTGGTTCTCAGGCCTACAAAACTTGCATTCTGCTGGGCTTTTTGCAGGCCCTGCGACTACCGGTGGTGGCTGTTGACGGTCGTGTCGATGCTAAGGCTTGAGCGGTCTGGGCCGATACTAAGAATTCCATGGACCCGTCGCCAATACTTAGCGATTTGGCTAAATTGGAGCTCGGTTGCAATCGTCGCTCGTGTCACTGGAGCTTGAGGTCGCGTGAGAGTACTTTTATCCGAAAGCCGGCTGAGGGAAGGTGTCACCGAAATGGCAGCGGCAATCACACAACGCTACGGTGATTCGCCGCTGACGATCGTAGCTGTTATGACGGGCAGTTTAGTGCTGATGGCGGATCTCATTCGGCTACTAAGCATGCCGGTTCGGGTAAGTTTGATTCAGGCCAGCAGTTATCGTGGGGGTACGCAGGCGGATACGCTCTGGCTGCGCGATGATATGATGCTCGACGTGGCCGACCGCGATGTGCTGGTGTTGGACGATATTTTCGACACGGGCAACACACTCAAAACGGTTATGCAGTGCATTCGGCAAATGAAGCCTGCGAGCGTCGCTTCGGCAGTTTTGCTGCACAAAGTCGGATGCCAGAAAGTTGATTTGCTGCCGGATTTCGTGGCTTTCAGGATTCCAAACGAGTTTGTCGTCGGTTATGGATTAGACTATCAAGACCTATATCGCAATTTGCCCTTTCTAGCTGTTCTGGAGCCCAGCGAGATCGAGGCGGAAGCTGTCTGAGCGGCCGAGTTCAAGTATGAAATCAACACGGCGAGTCCTGGTAATCGCTCGCCAATACTGGCCCATTACCTCCGACGATACCCTCAGGCTTAAGCACTGGGTAGATGACTTGCGTGATCAGAATGTGGAGGTGTGCCTGCTGACACCTCGCTGGCACGCGAGCTGGCCACGCCGAATTGTCTGCGACGATGTCTTGGTCGAGCGCATCGACTATCCACCAACTCACACGCTCCGTCACGGACGCTACCAAAGGCAGATTGGCAATTGGATTGCACGCAACCAAGTTGGTTTTGATCTGATCTACTGCGACGCTCCCGATTTGGAAGCAGCCGCGATTTTGAATCACCGCGCGAACGATCAAGGCCCGCCGCTGATCGTTCGTTACGACTCGCAGACAGCCGACGGCAGCTCGACGTGGACCGGTGTATCGGGTCGAACTCTGGACGTTTGCCGCCGCGCCGCGTTGGTGCTGGCGGCAGATGCGACTTCTCATCAGCAATTGCTGGCCGCTGGTCTACCACCGGACTTGATAGCGCGCGCCCGCCAGGTGCAGGGGTCGAGATTCGATCGCAACCCAGAATCGCGACGCCAGGCGCGACAGGTTTTATGCGAAATCAATCATGATTTGTTCGCTACATCACAGGATCGTGTCCTGATCTGTCCAGGCGAACTTAGCCAGAGCTGGGGTATCGAGCTGCTGATTCGAGCGCTCGCACCACTTATCGAGACGCATCGATCACTTCGGGTTTGGATAATGGGTGACAGTCGCTTGAGGCCTAAGTATTACGAGGCACTGCGGCATGAGGGATTGCATCGCGCAGTTGCCATGCCCGGCATTTTTACCGACATGCAGTCTGTATTCCAGGCTGCCGACTTATGTGTCTTTCCCGCAGCTCGCGTCGGCCTCGGTTGGTTGCTACCGACGTGTATCGCCAGCTCTGTGCCAACACTGGTTTGTGATTCGGTCGAGGCCAGGCAGATGCTGGGACCTGAAGCGTCGGATCTTTCGTTCGCGGCCAATAGCCCGCACGCCCTGCGCGAGCGCGTGGCCAATTGGCTCGTCCATCCCAGTGCGGTTCAGGCCAGTATGCATCAAGTTCACACGCGCACCATGTCGGCGGATTGTCCTACGTGGAGCAGCCATGGATTGTTTCAACGGTTGGAAATCAACGTCTAATGTCGGCCAACGCACCTGCCCGTCTACGAATTTGCCAAATTATTCCCACGCTTGATCAGGGCGGCGCGGAAAAACAAATGGCGTTGCTGGCGACTCACCTGGACCGTGAACTATTTGAATCCCATGTCGTCGTGCTGACACACTCGGGGCCCTACGAAAAACAATTGCGCGACGCGGGTGTCCATGTTCACATCATCGGCAAACGTGGGAAGCTGGACCCCACCGCGCTGGGACGCTTGACAGCCAAGTTGCGTCAGCTCAAACCCGATGTCGCGCATACCTGGCTGTTCGCGGCCAACTCGTACGGTCGCGTGGCTGCTTGGCGGGCCGGCGTGCCAGTGATTGTAGCGGCCGAACGCTCGGTGGACCCTTGGAAAAAGTGGTGGCACTACGCCATCGATCGGCAGCTCCTTCGCTGGACCGATACCATCGCTACCAACACGTCGGCTGTCTCAGAGTTTTATGCCCAGCATGGCATCCCAGCCTCAAAATTTTCCGTAATCCCCAATGCCGTGCTACCCCACCGAGCCGCCAGTATCTCACGCGACGAATTCTTCCGGCGACTGGACATTCCACCGCGCGGCCGGATTGTAGGAGCCGTGGGACGGCTATGGCATCAGAAGGGTTATCGCGACCTAATCTGGGCAGCCGAACTGTTGCGCGTTGCCTACCAGGATGTCTATCTAGTGATCGTTGGCGATGGTCCAGAGCGCGCGTCCTTGTTGAACTACCGCGACAAAGTCGGAAGTCAGGATGCAGTGCGCTTTGTAGGTCATCGGACCGACGCTGAGGAGCTCATGTCCGCCTTTGATCTGCTGTGGAACGGTAGTCTTTACGAAGGACAAAGCAACACGATCCTGGAGGCGATGATGCGCGGCATCCCGGTTATCGCCAGCAACATCCCCGGCAACCGCGACTTGGTGGCCCACGGTCAGACTGGATTTCTGTTTGATCTCAGTGACACTGCCGCGCTAACGAAACTTTCTAACAAGTTACTGCGGGATGACGACGCGCGCGCGGCCATGGGGCAGCAGGCACAGCAGCGGGCGGACGAGCACTTTTCGCTTGGCAACATGATCAGTACTTACCAAAGACTCTATCAGCGGCTGAGCGACGCCAAGCCACGCTAGTTATGCTAGGCCCATGCGCTCCTTGGGGTCGCGGAGTCCGTTTGCCAATTTGCCGAGGGCTTCTGTTTCGATCTGTCGCACGCGCTCACGGGTCAAACCGAGTTCGTGACCGATCTCTTTGAGCGTATGAGCTTGGGTATCGGCTAAGCCGAAGCGCATCCGCAGCACAGTGGCTTCGCGCACATCGAGTCCTTCGAGCAGCTCCATGGCCGTGCTGAGCACATCGTGGTCCAACAGCTCCTCATCGGGCGCTTTGAGGCGTTCGTCCATGACCATCTCGCCGAGCGACCAACCGGCATCGGTCTGGTCGCTTTGGGGCGTACTATTATAGATCTGAATGGCTTTCTTGATGATTGGCAGCTTTTTACGCGCCAGTCCAAGTACGCGCCCGACTTCTTCGGCTGTCGGCGTCCTACCAAGTTCTTCTGTCAAGCGTGCCGACGCGCGTCGCCACTTGCTCAAGAGTTCTACCATGTACGCGGGGATGCGAATCGTCTTGGCCGAGTTGATTAACGCGCGCTTGATCGATTGTTTGATCCAATAGCTTGCGTAGGTGCTGAAGCGCGTGCCCACTTCGGGATCAAATCCTTCGACGGCCCGCAGCAGGCCCAGGTTGCCTTCTTCGATCAGGTCTTGAAGACCCAGCCCCTTGCCGACATAACCACGAGCAATATTGACCACCAAGCGCAGATTGGCGCGAACCATGTGGTCGCGGGCTTGCACATCGCCTTCGCCGATCCGGACCGCCAGCGTGCGCTCCTCTTTAGCCGATAACAAGGCCGTCTCATTGATTTCGCGGAGGTAGGTCTCCAGCGGACTCTGTGGCTGCATTTCATCTCGAGTCCGCTTGCGGCGACTGGCGCGAAGGTCTGCCTGTTCATCTGCCACGTCAGCCGGTAAATCATGGAGGTCGGACATAATATTTCAATGCAAACGAAGGGACAATGTACTGGGAATCGTAATTGCTCGACACCAAAACAGGATTATTGGCGGAGCTCAACTGCATCCTGTGGCTATAATGACAGCAATCGTGTTGGTAAACTTTGATATCGACGACACCCGCGTGCCGCTCGAACAAATGTGAAAGAGGAGGGGTCGTAAGGATTTTTTCGCCCACGCGAGTCTTGCGGCCATTTTGTTTTTTTACGCTCGCGCCCGTCTGCCAAGGACGGTCATCACTTTAGGAGATAAACATGGGTCGGTCACCCAATACGCGTCGACGAGTCCTCGATCGCCGAAGTTTTTTGGGCTCAGCCGCCGGCGCGACTGCAGTCGGCTTTTTTACCAGCTCGACAGCGGCACAATCCACTTCGCCCAACGAGAGCCTGAATATAGCTTGTGTCGGAACGGCCAATCGCGCAGCAGCAGATATCGATGGAGTCATTCACGAGCGTATCGTAGCGCTCTGTGATGTCGATGGAAATTATCTGCAGCAAAAACTCAAAGAAGTCCCCGACGCGCGCAGCTACGCGGATTATCGCGAGATGCTGGACAAGGAAACGGACAAAGTAGATGCTGTCGTCATCGGTGCCACCGACCATCATCATGCGCCCGCTGCCATGCGGGCCATTCGAGCTGGAAAACACGTGTACTGCGAGAAACCGCTTTCGCATACCGTCTACGAAGCGCGACTCATTACCGATGCAGCCCGCCAGGCCGGCGTGGCCACTCAGCTCGGCACGCAGATCCATGCCGAGAGCAACTACCGCCGCGTCGTCGAAATCATCCGAGCCCAAACAATCGGGACTGTCACCGATGTCCATGTGTGGATTGGTGGCAAGGGCTGGGGCGGCGGCGAAATGCCCGAGCGGTTCGATGAACCGCCGGCCCATTTGAATTGGGATCTTTGGCTTGGGCCCGCACCAAGTCGGCCCTATGCCAACGGACGCTACCATCCCGCTCAATGGAGGAAATGGTGGGACTTCGGACAGGGAACTCTCGGCGACATGGGTTGCCACCTGATGGACCTGCCCTTCTGGGCCCTTGGCCTCAAATACCCCACTGAAGTCTCAGCCGAAGGACCGCCCGTGCATCCGCACACTGCGCCGATCGGTATGATCGTGCGCTATAAATTTGCTCAAAACAACCTCAACTTTACTTGGTATTGCGACACGCAGATCCCCAAGCAAATTAATGGGCTGAGCGTGCCCGGCAACGGCATCATGTTTGTCGGTACTGAGGGCATGATGTTTGCCGACTATAATAAATACAAGCTATTTCCAGTCGAGAAGTTCGCAGGCTTTGAGCCGCCCCAGCCGACAATCCCCGCATCGATCGGTCACCATCGAGAGTGGCTCAAAGCCTGTCGCGATGGTTCACCCACGACTTGCAATTTTGATTACTCCGGACCGCTGACTGAAGCCGTGCTATTGGGCAACGTTGCCTACCGCAGTGGCAAGAAAGTCACCTGGGATGCGGAAAACCTGCAAACAGGCGATCCAGAAGCACAAAAGTTCCTTTCGAAGGAATACCGCAGTGGCTGGGAAGTCAGTTAAAATGGTACTTTTGCGACCCAAAATCGCTTAGATAAAGATGAAGGACCGCACGCCTCCTTATGGCTAGTACTTTTGGGGGTCAAGGGCCTGGCGTTCTTGCTCCCTTCCCCACAGTGCTCTGGGGTTGAGCGGATTGGGGATGAGGGGGCCGGAGAATGCGGGACACTGCCATCAAACATAATTTGCGCGTTTAACCGCGTGCTCAGCGGGCCGCGTTTGTCAGCGAAAAGAAATGGATACCATGCTCAAGCGGTTGCAGGAATCGAAGTCCGCCAGCGCTCCCGTTGGAAGTGCTCGGTTTCCGCTGCAAGCGTTGGAAGCAGTCGCACCCGAACTAGTCACCAGCGAACTTTCGGCGGAGCTAGATAATGAAGACGCGACTTGGTACGAACGGTTGGGACTCGACGGCAATTCCCAAGCGTTTTTGGTAAGCCTACTGTTCCATGTCGTACTTCTACTTTCGCTGGCCGTGTTACCCATTGTGGTAATCGCACCGGAAGTCCTGTCGTTCAAAGCCTCCGACCCGATTGACGATAGGGCGATGGTTTTGATCGAGCAAGTTGCCATTTCCGAAGAGCCTTCCAGCGAGGTGGGTGCGAACAGCATTAAAGACGCTGGTATGGCGCTGAGTATGGCACCGTTATTGGCGGACCTTTCCGAAATACCGTCTCCGTCCTACGACGCCCCCGTGCTCAGCGCAACATTTGATTTGAGCAACCAGATCACACAAGCGATGGGCTTGGTGCGCAGCGACAACGTTGTCAAAGGTATGACCGGCGTGGGTACGACCGGTACCGATGGGGCTGTCGATCGGATTACTTATGAGATCCTACGATCGATGGAAGAGCGTCCGACCTTGGTCGTTTGGTTTTTTGACCAGTCAGGGAGCCTTCAAAAGCGCCGGCAAGAAATTCGCGATCGCTTTGATCGCATTTATGAAGAACTGGGGATCGTCGAGCGTTCAAAGTTGGAGCAGGAGGGGCATCGCAAGTCCGACGAACCGCTGCTGACCAGCATTTTTGCCTTTGGCGAACAAATCAATGTGCTGACACAGAGGCCGACTGCAGACATTCAGGAGATACGCGAAGCCATCGATGCGGTGACTCAGGATGATTCGGGCGTCGAGCGCGTTTTCACGGCCCTTTTCAAAGGTGTGGACAAATACAAGTCGTTTCGCGTAGGCCGAGATGGCTCTCAACGCAATGTGCTGTTTATCGCAGTCACTGACGAGCGAGGCGACGACGTTAATGGCCTCGATACCACCATCAAGGAGTGTCAAAAGTACGCTATTCCAGTCTATGTTATCGGCGTGCCAGCACCCTTTGGACGCGACATAACCTATGTCAAGTACGTCGATCCGGACCCCAAGTACGATCAAACGCCGCAATGGGCCGAAGTCGACCAGGGGCCCGAATCGATCCTGCCCGAACGCGTACGACTTGGCTTTCGCGAAGAATACTACAACGAACCCATTGTCGACTCAGGATTTGGGCCCTATGCGCTCAGTCGATTGGCCTATGAAACGGGTGGTATTTACTTCACGGTACACCCCAATCGTCGATTGGGGAGCCGCGTTCGTCGCCATGAGATCGAGCCGTTTGCATCGAATCTCGAATATTTTTTCGATCCGGAAGTGATGGTCAAATACCGTCCGGATTATGTTTCAGCCGGCGAATACATGCAGCGCGTCAATCAAAGTCCGCTGCGTGAAACGCTGGTCCGCGCGGCCAAGTTGCCTCGTGTCGATACACTGCAGAATCCCACGCTGCGCTTCGTCAAACGCGACGACGCCGCCCTAGCAAGCGCACTCACCTTGGCTCAGCAGCAGTCTGCGCGCTTAGACCCGCAACTGGCACAGTTGGCTGAGGTGCTCTGGGTCGGCGAACCCCACCGCGACAAAGAGATTTCACCACGCTGGTTGGCTGGCTTCGACCTGGCCCTGGGAACAGTACTGGCCCATAAGGTACGCGCCGAAGGGTACAACGCAATGTTGGCGAAGGCCAAACGTGGCATGTCGTTTGAGAACCCCAAAAATAATACTTGGGTGCTTCAGCCATCGACTGAGATCAGCGTTGGCAGTCGCATGGAGAAAGACGGACTGCGTTCGATCGAGTTGCTACAGGCGGTTGCCAAGCAGCACTCGGGAACGCCCTGGGGGTTGTTGGCAGCCGAAGAGTTGCGAACACCGGTGGGTTGGAAGTGGCGAGAAGAGTTTACGGACCTCAATCCGCCGGCGAGCAATAACAATGCAGCCAACAACAATCCGCCGCGGCCGCCGCAGGATGACCAAGCCCGTATGCTCGCACCGCCCGTGCCGAAACGTCCCGTTCCCAAACTCTAGGGTTGCAGAACCGGCTTCGCCCACCACAAACCTGCCAGCACGGCCGCCAGACCCAACCCCACATGGGCAGCAACCAACGCAATGGATAGGCCAGTGCGATCGGATTGCTGGTAGCGGACGACATCCAACGCAAAAGAGCTGAACGTGGTCAGACCACCCAAGAGTCCGACGCGCACGCCCGTCACGGCCCAATGATTGTCAAGGTTGCAGGCCATCGACCACTGGACGAGCCAGCCAATCGCAAAGCAACCGGCAACATTGGCTATTAGCGTCGCAATCGGCAACCATGAGCAGCCAATAAAGGAAAACAATACAACCAAAAAGTATCTAGCCAGCGACCCCGTCATGCCGCCCAGAGCGACCGCCAAGCATTCTCGTAACATGTGCAACTCCTACATCCGCGCGGGACAAGCCGTTTTGGCGGCAACCCGCGCAAATTAAGCGTTGAGTTTCCGTCGTTACTCCCTTATTCTTAAGGGCTTAATGCATTTGTTCCAATGGGACTGAAATTTAGGAGATTTCGGAAATGGCTCTGGCTGAAACTAAACGTGCAACAGAAGTGATGACGGGTGCAGACATCCTGGTTAAATCGCTGGTGGACCACGGTGTGGAAGTCATTTTTGCGTACCCAGGTGGTTGCAGCATGCCCATGCACCAATCGTTGACCAAGTATGGCAAGCAGCTTCGGACCATTCTGCCGCGTCACGAGCAGGGTGGAGCCTTTGCCGCTCAAGGTATCGCCCGCAGCACCGGCAAGCCGGCGGTTGTGATGGCTACCAGCGGACCTGGCGCTACTAATCTGGTGACGGCTATTGCCGATGCTAAACTCGATAGCGTGCCCCTAATTGCTATCACCGGCCAAGTACCGACACCGGTGATTGGCAGCGATGCGTTCCAGGAAACGCCGATGGTCGAGGTCTGCCGTAGCATTACCAAGCATCACTACTTGGTCACAAAAGTGGATGATGTCGCGCGGGTCATGAAGGAAGCGTTTCACATCGCCACCACCGGCCGCCCCGGACCAGTGCTCGTCGATATGCCCAAAGACGTGCAAATGGACAGTTGCTCGGTCGATTGGTCAGTGCCCATGGATTTGCCTGGCTACAAACTGACGACGCCCCAGGCACAGCCCGAGCAGATTCGGCAGATCGCCGCCGCGATTAAACATGCTAAGCGTCCGATCATCTATTGTGGGGGCGGAGTCATTTCTGCTGAGGCTTCCGATGATCTTCGCCAACTGATTAAGACGACGGGCATCCCCACCACCATGACCGTAATGGGATTGGGGCTTTATCCCAACGAAGGACCACTCTCATTAGACATGCTCGGTATGCACGGTTCGGCGTACGCAAACTACGCCGTCAGGGATTGCGATTTGTTGCTCGCACTGGGTGTTCGTTTTGACGATCGCGTTACAGGAAAACTCGAAGCATTTGCAAAGCATGCGAAAATCATCCATGTCGACGTCGATGCATCTGAGTTGAATAAGAACAAGGTGGCCCACATCCCGATATGCAGCGATGTCAAATATGCCTTGGAGCAGTTGAACAAAATCGTTGAGGCACCCGAAGATATCTCCGAGTGGGTCAAGCAATGTCAGGGATTGAAGAAAAAGCATCCGTTCCAGTACGACGAAGTTTTTGATGGCATTTTGCAGCAGCACGCTATTCGCGAACTGTCCAACTTGACCAAGCAGCGAGAGACCTTCATTACCGTTGGGGTCGGACAGCACCAAATGTGGGCGGCTCAGTTTTACCAGTTCCGCGAACCACGCCGTTGGCTGAGCTCTTCTGGGCTGGGCACCATGGGCTTTGGCCTGCCTGCCGCCATGGGTGTCCAAGCAGCTCACCCAGATGCACTGGTCGTGGACATCGACGGCGACGGCAGTTTCCAGATGAATATCCAGGAACTAGCCACGCTGTACTGCGAAAAACTGCCCGTCAAAGTGCTGTTGCTCAACAATCAGCACTTGGGAATGGTCGTTCAATGGGAAGATCGCTTTATGAACAGCAATCGCGCCCACACCTACCTCGGGCCGATCGACGATGAAGAAGCTAGCGGCAAGGGCGTGACAGACAGCCACGCTATCGTTACCGATCGCTATCCAGACTTCGTGCAGATAGCCAAAGGCTACGGCTGCGGGGCCGCGACAGTCAGCAAGAAAAAAGACCTTCGCGGTGCGCTAGAAGAAATGATCAACTATCCAGGACCATATGTACTCGACGTAGCGGTGCCCTACCAGGAACATGTTTTGCCAATGATCCCAACCGGCAGAACTGTAGACGACATGATTCTTGAATAGGACCAAGCGAATACACCCTATTGAGTCAAGCCCAGCCCGCCCGGCTGGGCTTTTTTTTAGCTCTTCAGAAGAAATTGTGGACTTAAGAAAAATACGCCTGCCAGCCTCTTTTTCCGTATTGGCGATAGGGATTGGTTTTGATACGATCCGTCCCAGCAGACAACGACCGAATGAATCGGCGTAATCCGAATGAACGCTTCAATGCGACTTCACATATTCAATAGCGGAGGAACCGATATGCCACTGGCCGACAGCAGTCAATCCTGTGTACATATTCGCTGGATGATTCGTCGAGACATGCCTTCGGTATTGGCCATCGAAGAATCAAGCTTCGAGTTTCCGTGGAGCGAAGAAGAGTTCATCCGCTGCTTGCGTCAACGCAATTGCATTGGCATGGTGGCAGAACGCGACGACGCGGTCGTCGGCTTCATGATCTATGAACTGCACAAGAATCGATTGCACCTGCTTAACTTCTCTGTTAATCCAGCTTGCCGGCGTTCTGCAATTGGTAGCTCCATGGTCGAAAAACTTTCCAGTAAGTTATCGCAAGACCGTCGAAATCGCATCACGCTGGAAGTTCGCGAAACCAACCTCGATGCTCAGCTATTTTTCAAGCATCACGGCTTTCGTGCGATCTCGGTATTGCGAGATTTTTACGAAGATACCACCGAAGACGCCTATTTAATGCAGTATCGTTTTCGCTCCAACGCAGCCGAGTTGGCTATCCCCGATACGAAACGTCGGATGGCTGGTTAAATCTTTGTCCGCACGCAACTACAGCTTAGAATCAGAAACGTTGTTAGTCGCGCAGCGATTTAAAGTCGAGCGCGTCACGCAACGTTTCACAGACGGCCGAGCGTTTACACGTGATGTCATCAAGCATCCCGGTGCCGTCGTGCTGGTACCCGTGCTCGATGACGGACGTATCTGCCTGATTCGCAATTATCGCGTGGCCGTAGATCGCGAGCTGCTCGAGTTGCCTGCCGGCACGCTCGAACCCGATGAGCCGCCCATCGAAACCGCCCGTCGCGAATTGCTCGAAGAAACTGGCTATCGTGCCACCGATATCCAGCCACTCTGCGAATTCTACATGTCCCCCGGCATACTGGCTGAACGGATGCACGCCTTTTTGGCGACCGGCCTAACCGCTGGCACTCCCGCTCGCGAGGCTGGCGAGCAGATTGAGAATGAACTTGTAACGCCGGAAGAACTTGAGCGACTGTTGTCATCCGGCAGCATCCAAGATTCAAAAACGCTCTCTGCTCTGCTTTTCTATTTGCGATACCGCTGTCGAGCATAATGGGCCCAGACTCCGCCCGGGCTAAGCGACAAAAAGGAATTTCAGTTGAACTCTTTCAGAATCATTCGAGGGCTCTTTGTTCCTGAATGATTTGAGGGCTCATCTTGTTTTTAGTCGCGGGGATCAAGCGGAGAATTAGTGGGATAGGCTTCCAGCCTGTTATGCGGGATTCGACAGGCTGGAAGCCTATCGCACGTTCAGTATCAGACAGTAGTTCTCCCCACGAGCGGAGCGACGACATGCACAAGCTTTGGCGTCGAGCTCGTATTTTCGACTTGACTCGGTCGACGAATCTTGGGAATGACTCAAGCACCGGTTTCGCTTCGCAGGGGTGCGACAGGCAACTTGGTAACCAACCATGCCATACGGACTTTATCTTTCCGCCGCTGGCGCGAATGCGCAGAGCCACCGCCTGGAAGTGCTCAGCCACAATCTTGCCAATCTCAACACAGCGGGCTTTAAACCGCATATGGCCATGCTGCAGAGTCGCGCTTCGGAAGCTATCGAAGAAGGCCAAGCCGTGGCGGGGAGCGGTACCGTCGACGACATCAGTGGCGGCGTAGGTATCAAGCCGACGGTCACTCAGTTTTCACAGGGTGCCATCCGTCAGACAGGCAATCGCACCGATTTTGCGATCAACGACAAAGAAAGCTTCTTTGCGGTTGAACATGATGGAAAACAATTGCTCAGTCGTGCAGGCAACTTCATGTTCGACTCGCGAGGCACCATGGTAACACCCAATGGCGACCCAGTTCGTAGCGCCAATGGCACTCAAATCACCATAAATCCTAGTCTTCCCTATGAGATCAATGACGACGGTGTGGTCATTCAGGGCGGCGCGCGACAGCAAATTCGGCTGGTCAAACCACGCTCGTTGGGCGACCTTTCGCGTGTAGGCGAGAACCTGTTTGAATCGCTAACTCCAGTCGACGAAGTTGCCAATAACAAACGGTCGCTCGTCAGTGGTGCCCTAGAGTCTTCAGCGGTCGAACCCACAGGGGCGATGATGCAGCTTATCGAAGCATCGCGAGTCTACGAAGCCAACATTCGCATGATTCAAACCCAAGATGAAGCCATGGGACAATTGATCGGTCGCATGCTTCGCCAGAGCTGAGTAGGCGTGCTTACGATCCCACGAACTTTAGCAACACTCACAGGATGAATGATCGATGAGCGTACAAACTCTGTACACTGCGGCGACCGGTATGGACGCCATGCAAACCAAACTAGATGTCATCGCCAATAATCTAGCGAACATCAATACCACCGCCTTCAAGAAGGACCGCGCCAACTTCGAAGATTTGCTCTATCGCAACGATGTGTATCCAGGCACGCTGGATGCCAATCAATTACCAGCGCCCACGGGCACCCAAGTCGGCTTGGGAACACGCGTGCAGAGTACCCAAAAAGACTTTCGACAGGGAGCCATTCAAGACACAGGCCGCGAGTTGGATTTAGCGATCGAAGGCGATGGCTTCCTGCAGGTACTGGACCCACTAACGCAAACGACTCGCTATACACGCTCTGGCAACCTGGATATCAATGCCGACGGGAACCTAGTCATCGGCTCCGCGCAGACTGGGCGTCCGCTGGAGCCGCCAATCTCGATCCCCCAAGGCACTTCCTCGATACAGATTACTGCCAACGGTCAAGTCCTCGGGAGGCAACCTGGCGAACTGCAGTTTTCACAGATCGGTCAACTGCAGTTGGCGCAATTCATCAACCCCGATGGCTTGGCAAAAGTTGGTGAAAACTTGTACGAGCAAACCGATGCCAGCAGCACGCCTACTCCTGCCGATCCAGGTTCCAACGGCCTGGGTACGCTACGCCAACGCTCGCTCGAAGCATCCAATGTCGAACCCGTCCAAGAGCTTATTGACTTGATCACTACCCAACGTGGTTTCGAATTAAATTCGCAAGCCGTACAAGCCGGCGATCAATTGATGCAGCTTATTTCTAATCTCCGTCGCTAGATATCAGTCGATAAATATCCGTCGCCAAATTTCAGTCGCTAGAATCCAAATCTCAAATTACGGCCAGTCTGACCGATGAACGGCACGCGATTTCTACTCCCACTTGTATGTCTCCTCCTGACAAGCTCACGCGTTTGTGCGGCAGAGGATCAGATCGTGCTACGATTTGTGGAAAACCCTAGAGCGAGCAGAAATGTGGTTGAGCTCGGCGACTTGGTTGAGGTACTGTCGGGTGAAAGCTCCTCGGTGACTCGTATGCTAAAAATTCCGCTTGGGCCCGCGCCTCGCGAAGACACCGCTCAAACTTGGCATAGCGAAGATATTTTACAGCATCTGGAATTCAGCGGCTTTCATCCCAATAGTCTACGCTGGTCTGGTAATACGCAAGTCAAATTGCAGCGAATGGCGGGTGTAAATTTGGCGATGACCGAATCGATCCAACCCGCTTTCGTGCAGCCGCGCACGATCGAGCTAGCAGAGAATCTCGTCGCGCAGGCTATCAAAGGCTACTTGGATCTAAAAACCGGTGAGCGCACCGACTGGCTCGTCAAACCGAACGTACCCGCCGAACTAGCCAATGTGATCCGAATAAAACGCAATATCGTAGGCATTGGCGGCGGCCAAGAACCTTGGCACGGTCGGCAAGAATTTGTATTACAGATTCAAGATCGTAATCAATTGTCCAACGTGAAAGTGGTTGCCATAGTTGACCTGCCGCCCATGGTCGTCGTGGCCAAACGACCCTTGCGTCGCGACGAAGTCATCGCTGCTGAGGTACTCGAATATGCCCCACTTCCCGCCCAAACGGCTGTTGAGCAAGAAAAATTATATACCGATTTTGAACAGTTGATCGGCAAGCAGCTCAAACGCTCGGTCAGTACCGGGTTGCCGATATCGAGCGACTTTGTGGGCGCGCCGATTGTCATCCAGCGCAATGAAATGATTGAAGTCGAATCGGTAGCGGGACAAGTCGTCGTGCGCGCCATGGCCCGTTCGCTAGGCAGTGGTGCCGTGGGCGAACTGATTGAAATTGAGACCATTCCAGCCAAACATCGCATGTTGGCCACAGTGGCTGGACCCCTGAAAGTACGTGTCGCGGCCATGTCGGCGCGTAGTAGCCAAGAAAGATAGCCATGGAAATCGTGAGCATATATTCACTTCGAAGTGACCAGCGTCGGCCTGTTAAAGCGCGATGCATTTGCAGCGCAGCGTTGTGCCTTCTGCTTTCACAGGTTTGCATTACTCAGGGGCGCGCTCAGCAAAGCAGTCTCTTCCACCACCCATCAGTGCCCATGAACGCGCCCCAGCCGGATGCGTTGCTTGGGCCGGGTCCAGCCGGAGCGATGCCGCCATCGATGCCGCCATCGTACCCGCCACCCTCAGGTGTACCAAATCCTTATGCATCGCAAAACGGTTCTACGGCGATGGCGGGTATGGGGAATCTCATGTCGCCACCGCGAACGTACCTAGCACCGCTGCCACCCAAAGTTTTACAGCTTCACGATATCGTACAAATACGAGTCGATGAAGCCGCTCGAATGATTGCTGACGGTATTTCGGCGCAGCGAAAGAACATCCTCTACGATGCGACCCTCGACGACTGGCTCGAGCTGGATGGACTTTCCCTGAAAGCGGCCCCACAAACCGATGGCGATCCAAAAGTAAAAGGGCAAAGTAACCAGATTTATCGAGCTAACTCGTCGGTGCAAACACGCGAGTCTCTAACGCTGAACATCTCCGCTGAAATCGCGGACATCCGCTCCAACGGGCGCATCATACTGGAGGCACATAAAATGATCAGCAATAATGACAATCGCTGGAGTGTGTCGCTTAGCGGCGAGTGCCAAGCGACCGCCATCGGACCCGACAACGTAGTGCTCAGTCGGGACATTATCAATCTACAAATCGATAAGCGCGAAGCTGGCCAAGCCCGCGATGGATATGCGCGCGGATGGTTCACGGCGCTCTTCAGCAAAATTCAGCCTTTCTAGGACGAAAATCGGTGACCATTACAAACACACTAACCTTCAGAACATGGCTGGTGCTGCTATTGATGTCGCTTGGTCTCTTGCAGCTCTCGGGCGCAAGTGCCGACGATCAACTGCGTCTGCGCGACGTCTGTCGGCTCAAAGGCCAAGAAGAAAATACGCTTCAAGGAGTTGGCTTGGTCGTAGGTTTGCGCGCCACCGGTGATGACAAGATCGACCCAACGACGCGCGCGCTGGCTAACTTGATGATGAGCCTAGGTGCGAGTATCAAGCGCGACGGACAGGGCTTGCCCGTGATTGCAGACTTAAAAGACGCCAAGAATATCGCGGCTGTCTTGGTGACCGCTAAAGTGCCATCGGCCGGTGCTCAACAAGGCGATCAACTCAACTGCAGCGTAAGTGCAACCAGCGCCAAAAGCCTGCAGGGCGGTCGGCTGGTCTTGGCGCATCTGTATGGTCCGCGCTCGGAAGACGGTACTGTTTATGCGCTCGCCCAAGGTCGCATTTCACTGCCGGACGCCAATCAGTCAACCGAGGGTGTTATCTACAACGGCTGCAAAATGGAAACGACGATTACCAATGGCTTTACCAGCAACGGCATGATTACGCTGATTTTGGATCGAGATATTGCCAGCTTCTCAACCGCCGTGGAGATACAGGACTCCATCAATCAACTAAATCAGACGGGCCTATCGGCTGGCAATGGAGCTTCAGATACGTTGATTATCGCCAAGGCTATCGATCAGCTACACATTGAGGTCGGTATCCCGCAAGCCTACAAAAGCGAAGAAGTTCAGTTTGTTTCGTTGTTGCTCGACATCCCGCTCACGCAAGTCAAAAAACCTAAGCGAGTGGTCATCAATGAGCGCGAAGGCGTGATTGTGATCGGCGAAGACGTCCTGATCAGCCCCGTAGCCATCAACCACAAAAACCTAACGATTGACGCGCGGCCCATCCAAGGTGGATTTGCCGCCGTCGATACCGACAGTCCGCTGAAACCGCGTGCCAAGCTAAAGAACTTAGTCGATGCCCTTAACGGGCTGAATGTACCGACCGCCGATGTTATCGCCATCATTCGCACGCTCGAACGAAACGGTGACTTGTACGGAGAAGTCGTCTTCGACTAGAGGTCTGTTTGTCTCCGCGTGAACCTCAGACGCTAGCCGTGGGCCTCGTCGCGGGTTGGCGCCCACGGCGAGTGCCTGGACTGCTAAAAGTTTGGGGTTGTGCCTTTTTGGGGATTTCCACGGGTACAAATTTGGTACCGCATGCATTGTCTATTATCCCGATAGGGATTCAAGCAATTAGCTGGGGGTCGCTGCGAAGCAGCGCACCCCCAGAAACCGACAAAACGATGCGCCGACCCTGAAAGGGTCGTAGATTCTGCGACCCTTTCAGGGTTGGCGTGTTCTCAGCGCAACTGTTCCCGGTGGTGTCGCTGCGCTCAACCACCGGCTAATAGCTCGAATCCCTACCGGGATAAAACCTGCGCAAGCCGTTATTCTTCACAACCCCTAACTTTGAGCAGTCCAGGCTAGCGCCTGAGGTTCACTAATTTGCTTCGTCAAAATTTTATCCGTCCAGTCGCAGGAACTCTATGAATATCAACTCCAGTTCGCTTGCAAATCAACGGCTGTCGCCGCCAAGTCCCTTTGGCAATGCTGCGTCCAGCCCGCCGCCCGAAAACTTTGAACTCCAACTACCCGATGCGCTCCGATCCGATCCAGCGGCAAGTTCCCTTCAAGACTCGCCCGATCCAGACGAACTCAAAGACGCATTCTCAAATTTCGTAGGCCAAACTTTCTTCGGCGAAATGATCAAGGCCTATCGTACCACGCAGCAACCTTCAGCCTATTTTAACGGTGGGCGAGCTGAAGAGATTTTCCAAGGGCAATTCGACCAAGTACTAACGGAAAAGCTGAGCGAGGCCAGCGCGGAAAAAATTGCCGATCCGTTGTTCGAACTCTTTATGCTCAAGCGTGCATCCTGATCGTCATGTCTTAGGATCGAGCGGAAAATAAGTGGGATAGGCTTCCAGCCAGCCTGTCATAGTGGTATCGACAGGCTAGCAGCCTATCCCACGCGGCGTCCGTTGGAGTCCAGACCCCAACGGACGTGTGCGATAGATTGGTCCCCATCCTCCTTTTTGAGACCTCAAATAGTGAACACAATCTGGCAATTTGCGACTGCGGGCGCCCTGCGGTACGGACGCGGTTGCGGCATGCTGCTTCCCGACGTGGTCGCTAACCTCGGAGTGAAACGTCCGCTGATTGTTACCGATCGCAATGTTTCATCCGTTGCCGCAGTCCGCGCCGTCCTAAGTGCGACTGGCCTGAGGCACGATGTAAAGATTTTCGATGGATGCGTGGCAGAGCCATCGATCGCAGTGGCAGCATCCGCTTGCGAGTACGGTAAGTCATACAACGTCGACTCGGTGATTGGCATTGGAGGTGGAAGCAACCTGGATGTGGCCAAGGTCGCAGCCGCCGTGCTGAGGTACGGTGGCCAGCCGGCGGACTATTTCGGATTCGATCGCATTGCCGGCCCTGTTTTGCCTATGATTGCAGTGCCCACGACCGCTGGAACCGGTAGCGAAGTATCCCACTCGGCGGTTTTGACAGATACAGATCAAGCAATAAAAGTCAGTACGCTTTCGCGCTGGTTGCGTCCGGCCTACGCGCTTGTCGATCCTTCGTTGACAGACTCATGCCCTCCCCGAGTCTCCGCGCACAGCGGTATTGACGCTTTGGTACACGCCATCGAAGCGTACACCAATCGCGATTTCTCCGAGATGGTTGATTTGGATCCTCAAGCCAAAGCTTACGAGGGCAGCTACCCACTCACGCGCATGTTGGCGGCCGAAGCGATTCGCCTGGTCGGTCGTTCCTTGGCAAATGTAGTCGAGCCACCGGGCGCGGCAGACGCTCGAGACGACATGGCGCTCGCAGCCACGCTCGCTGGCATGGCGTTTTCCAACAGCGGAGTCGGAATTGTACACGCGCTGGAGTATCCGATTGGCGCACTGACGCATTGCAGTCACGGAGAAGGGAACGGACTGCTGCTGCCTCACGTCATGCGCTACAACCTAGATTTTCGTATTTCAGAATTTGCGACCATTGCCTCGTTGCTCGGTGTGCTGAGCGACGGTCTGAGCGAGCGTCAGTTAGCCGAGTCAGCGATTGAGGCAGTCGAGTTGTTGTTGGATCGGATTGGTATCACGCGCCGACTGCGCGACTTTGGTATGAAAAAGTCGCAAATTCCCGAAGTAGCCAGCAAAGCATTTCAAATCAAGAGACTGATGGCTGTCAATCAACGCCCGCCGCAACTATCCGACCTAAACGCCATTTTGGAAGCGGCCTTTTAGTGCTTTGCAAAACTCGAGAATAGGGATAAGCCGTTTTGGCGATCGACAAAGTTCCTACTCTATCAACTGGCTAAAGTCCAATCTACGAGTCGAGCGCCATGCCGCCAGCGCTGTCGACGAAGATGACCCGTGGTAGGCGAGCCGTGAGCGTCTCCATGCGATGGAAGAGTTCCATTTCCTGCCCTTCTTCGGGTGTTTGGAATCCCATGAGTACGATGGATGCGTGCTTCGATTCGGCGTGGATAACATCTTCGGTAGGAGACTGGGTAACGATGACTCGCGTTTCGGCATCAATTCGAGCACTAGCGGTGAGTGCTATCAAGTGCCGTTGAACTTCGGCCTTAGCTTCTTCTTTTTCGACCACTCTCAACACACGAATGATGTTGGAGCGCCATTCGGGGTTCTGATGCAATAGGTGGGCCAGTAGCATCATCAACGCACCGTTTTCCATACCACGCCACCAGACATCGATCGTGCCTTCAGGCACGTCCCAATGTTGTTCAACCGACGTCGTTTTGTCTTCATCCGTATCGCGATATTCGAGAAATCGGGCTGCCAATACGCTCTCTCCCATCCTGGCTACTAGACGGATAATCGAGCCGAACGACTCGGCCTTCGAATCATCGCGGGGCCAACCGAGCAGTACTGTGTTGGGACGGAGGCCACCAATGCCGTGGCATTGCAGCAGCGACTCGACTCCATCGGACAAGAACTCATTCACGGTGACGGCAGGGAAAGCCTGCAGTTGTTCTTTGGCAATAAACCCGCGAAGGGCTTTTTCGTAACGTTTGCGCCGTTCTGCATGATCTTCGATATCGCCGGTAACCACGTGTGCCAAAGTGAGGATGCCATGTCCTGACGTAAGCCAGTGTCCGTAGATAGGTATGTAGGGTCGCGTCCAGCCAGTCCCGCTCAAAGCCATTACGATGGGTCGCCAATTCTTAGGATGGAAAGCGCCTTCTTCCAGTTTTAGCAGCGACTTTCGAGCTCGCTCAAAAACAACTCCACTTTGCAGGTCTCCCCAGCGTGACTCGATTTCTCGCCATCGAATAAACCAATGTAAGAGAGCGATGAAGCCGATCGATATCATCGCCCAAAGCCAATTGATCAGGAACATTACGGCCAAGCAACCCAGGGCACCAGCCAGTGAAATACTCCAATGGCGGAAACGAAAGGTGGGACGATAACTCGGGTTCTTGGTCACCGCTTCATAAAACGTTGCCAAGTTAAGTAAGCCATACGTGATCATAAAAAACATAGTGATGATCGGAGCGATGGCGTTCAAGTCTCCCAAGAATATACAGACTTGCGCAATTAGAAAAGTGAGAATTGTCGCCCGACGCGGCTCGTTAGCTCGGCCGCTACCGGCAGCAAAAACCTTAAGCGAACGGAAGATGTCGTCTTTTGCGAATGCTTGGAGAATGCGAGGTGCTCCCATCATCGAACCCAGAGCCGATGACAGCGTCGCCGCAAAGACTCCCGCCGTGATCCATATCGGCCAAACGGCAATGTCGCGAATGACCATGTTGTTCGTGATTAAATCGTCTGCAGGTCGCGCGCAGCCGAGCAAGACGGCTTGCGAAATATAAATAACAGCCGTGACTACGACGGCTAGAAGCGTACCCTTAGGAATTGATTTGGATGGATTGGCGAGATCACCCGACATATTGGCGCCAGCCATGATGCCAGTAACCGCCGGAAAAAAGAGCGCAAACATAGTGAAAAAGTTTTCGCCTTCAGCATATCGAGACGTTAAGTTCGATTGAAGATAGCTGGTATTAAAGTCAGAGATAGCGCCTGCGTAAAATGAGCCGAGCGACAGAACTAGAATTGCTAAAATTAGGTATTGAACTTTTATTGTCCACCCAGCGCCGATGTACACGCAGACAAATACGATGAAATTTGTCAAACTGGCAACTCCCAAAAAACTATGGGACAGTCCAGGAAAGGTTTCGGTCACTGCTTCCGTGAAGCCGATTACGTACATGGCAACTGAAATCGCCTGAGCTAAAAAGAACACGACTCCGATGGCTCCGCCGAACTCGACACCCAGCGAACGACTGATTAAGTAGTACGCGCCACCTCCCTTGACGCGCGTATTGGTAGCGATCGCGGACAGTGAAAGTGTGGTTAGCGTGGTGATGATCTTGGCGGCAAGCACGATGAGAATCGCATGGACGATTCCAGCTTGACCGACTACTTGACCGAACCTCAGAAACATGATCACGCCGAGAATCGTTAGCGTGCAAGGTGTAAAAACACCCCCAAACATGCCGAATTTCTTAGCGCCGGAGTGATTCTCTGTTGGGTTACCAGCCATGAAGTTCGTCTGTGAACGAAAAGAATGATTGAGATCGGAACTAGCTTTTCTCGACGACCATCACGTTGGTTGAAAGTTCATCGATCAACCTTTCTTCGGTTCCATCATTGTTAGCTCTGCGATGTGCCATTTGGGCGGGTTGCATCGAAGCCGGAAGCAATCCGATATGGCACACCGGTTCGCCCGGTGTAACGGCTGGAAGCGTGGTCATGCCAATGACGACACCTGCAAAAGGTGCGTTCATTGTGCTCTTCTCGACGCCCAACAAGTTCGTGTTGGTCGCGATCGGCTGATCCGCTTCGACGACTTCACCTGGCTTAACATGGAACTGTAGGAATCCTCCGCGTTGTGCGCGCAGCCACTTTGTCTTATGAATCACAGTCTGATGCTGTAGAACTTTGGGCGTCCCTGCGAGCATCCCCAGCGAGCGCAGGACATTTTTAATCCCCTGTTCAATGATGGCCACGATGCCAGGTTCGACCTTCCAAACTTCTCCACCCTCCATGATGATCGTGGGGCAGCCCGCCGCGCAGGCTTCGCGGCGAAAGGAACCCTCAGGACCTTTGCCATCCAGAATCAACTCGCATCCAAACGACCGGGCAAGTTGGGCAACGACAGGGTCGCTCATGTTCCCTCGGATATTGGGGTAATTCGTCCGACGCACTGCAGCGGTATGCAGGTCGATTCCAAAATCGCTGCGCGACACAATTTCACTGAAGACATTGTGAGCCATGCGACTGGCCAAGCTTCCGTCTGGTGAACCTGGGAAGAAGCGATTCAAATCGCGTCGGTCCGGCAGATAGCGAGAGTGTCGGTCGAACGCGAGCAGATTTAAAACTGGCACGAGTATCAAGTTGCCGCGAATGAGCTCAAGATCGCCAGAATGCAGCAGTTGCCGTATGGCGCCCGTGCCATTGATTTCATCTCCGTGCAGGGCCGCCGTCACAAAAATCGTTGGCCCCTCCTGGATTGCGCGGCGCACCTGAATAGGGATCCTCACATTCATCCCGCTATAGCTCTCGCTGATCGTCAACTTGATATTTTTTGTTTCCCCTAAGCCAACATGTTCATCCCCCCAAGTGCCGACAGGCTTCTTTTCGAACAGTTTTCGCTTATGGGACATCAATTGAGTCTAGCATCGCGTCGAAAAAAACGCGTCTGGGTAGTTATGGGATAAATGCCATTGCTGAGCGACAGTGCTGCTACACCTCGATAGGCGAGTCTTGGACATGCGCGATCTCGGAATCTTGGATCGATCGCACAGCAGGTGCGCGGCGACTACGTGTTTTCTTGGGGACCATGCTCTTCATCGATTCGAGCTTGCCGAAACATAGCAGTCGATCGTTCGGTTCGAGCACTCGATCCGCACGGGGATTTGGAACGACAGTCGTGCCACGGTAAAGCGTCAGCACGTTCACATCGCTCTCGCGCAGCTTGGATTCTGTGATCGTCTTACCGACGAAAAAGGAACCCTCTGGGACATAGATTTCAGCCACGCCGTAGCCCCGACTGACCGTTAGACGCTGGCGGACGTCGATCTCAGGAAAATCGACTTGTGCGGCCATGTAATCAATGATCGCACCGGCAATATCCAATTGCGTACAGGTTTCGATGCCTTCGAGCCCCGGCGAGGAGTTAACCTCCATGACTTGAGGGCCGTCTTTACCCTCCAGCATGTCTACTCCAGCGACTCGCAGCCCCATAATCTGGGCCGAGCGCACGGCCGTTTCTTTGAAACCTTCGTCCAAACTTACGACTTCCGTCTTGCCGCCTCGATGAACATTACTACGAAATTCTTGACCCTGAGCCACCCTCCGCATGGCACCTACCACTTGATCGCCCACGACAAAGGCGCGTATATCCCTGCCCTTGCTTTCCACCACAAACTTCTGAACCAGCACGTTTTGCTTCTGACTTTGCAGTAGTTCTATGATCGCTTCAGCCGACTTGATCGATTCGGCCAGCAAGACTCCAATGCCCTGTGTGCCTTCGATTAGTTTGATAATGACTGGCGCTCCACCCACGCGCTCAATGGCTGGCAAGACGTCGCGCTTGTCGCGCACAAAGGTGGTCTTCGGCATGCCTATGTGGTGGCGGCTTAGAATTTGCAAGCTACGCAATTTGTCACGCGAATTGGAAATGCCGCCAGACGAATTACAGCAAAACACGTCCATCTGCTCGAACTGTCGCACGACGGCGGTTCCGAAGTAAGTTATCGAGGCGCCAATTCGAGGCAGCACAGCGTCGTAGTCCGTTAGCTGTTTCTGCCGGAAATAGAGCTCCGGCGAGCCCTGTTCCAGATCGATAGCAAACTTTAGAGTGTCGAGCACTTTGACGGTGTGGCCACGCTGTACCGCCGCTTCTACCAATCGCCGAGTGCTGTAGCACTTGGTGCTACAGGATAGGATTCCCAACTTCATATTCACTCCATTCTAGCCACGAAGACTTTTACTGAAGGATAGTGCAGCCAGCCAACAAAGCAATACCTCAGAATTACCGGTAATCCAAGAAAGCTAATCGCTTCCTTGCGTCCAACGTTGGATGGCGGTGTTATGGACGCCAAGCTGATCCAGGATGCGGGCCACAATAAAATCGACGAGATCCAGTAAACGCGTAGCACCATGGTACCAGCCTGGCGAGGCAGGCAGAACCACTGCGCCAGCTACTGCGAGTCGCTGCATGTTTTCGAGTTGCATCGTGCTCAGCGGCGTCTCGCGTGGCACGACGATCAACTTCCGATGCTCCTTCAAATGCACCTCGGCGGCGCGTTGAATCAAGTTTTGGCTCGCCGCGTGTGCAATCCCGCTGAGCGTGCTCCCAGAACACGGGCAGACCACCATACCGGCCGTGAGAAACGAACCGCTGGCGATCGGTGTGAAATAGTCTTTGTAATGATGAATTGTCAACAAATCCTCGGCGACTTCGCGAGCGCGAGCTGTCGACCAACTATCTTCGTGGGCTGTGCCGAGCAACAAGTCTGCGGCTGCCAGGGCGTCAAAGATATTTTCGCCGTGCAGTCCCACCACGACTTGCAATTCCTGGCGCACCACGGCCGCGCCGGAATCGCTGATGGTAAAGTGGACGGCCAGGCCCTGCGAAAGTAGGGCTTGCAGCAAACGCATTGCATACACAGCACCGCTAGCTCCGGTGACGGCCAATACAATCGGCGGAGGCATACTCCGTAACTGTTTTGCGGGCATAGCGACTAAGGCCTTTCGCCGACATAAAGCGTAGCGACTCCAAAGGTCATAGCCATCACACGTATCGAGCTCAGTCCGGCCGCCTGCATTCGGTCCGCTAAGGCTTGGCCGCTTGGAAATTCGATAACGCTGTTGGGCAAATAGTCGTAAGCCCCTGTGTCGTTCTTTGCAAACCTCTGGCCTATCCGCGGTAGTACGTGACGAAAGTAGGCTTGATAGGCCTGTTTGATACCAGGCACGCTAGGTGTTGAAAATTCGAGCACCGCGACCTGACCTCCAGGAGCACAGACCCGCACCATCTCTCGCAGCCCCAAATCGGTGTCTTGTACATTGCGCAAACCGAAGGCCACCGTGACCGCTTGGAATTCACCGTCGGCGAACGGTAAATTCTGCGAGTCAGCTTGGATAAACTCGACGAGCCTCTGTGGGTACTTGCCTCCCTGTTTTTTCCTCGCCAGTGCGAGCATCGGCTCGCAAAAATCGGTTCCGAAAACCTTGCCCTTGCCATCCAGCCGATCCGCCAACAGCAACGCGAGATCACCTGTGCCTGTACAGCAATCTAATACGGGGAGTGATCCGTCCAGCCTCAATTCACGCAGGACGCGCTTCCGCCAGCGGATATCGATGCCCAGCGACAGCACGTGATTCATCAAATCGTAACGTGGAGCTATCTGAGCGAACATCTCCCGCACTCGCGCACCACTCTTGTCAACGCGTGGATGCTCTGCCCCAGCGGCATGCACCACTGGGCCGGACGTGTCGCACCGTGCAACAACTTGGGCTTCATTCTCGACAGTTGAATTCCCAGCCATTGGGTTTTCAGTGGCTTGCCGGCCCTCGTCTGATTCGATACGCATTGAGTTACACCAAATAGATCTGAAGTTCGCGACAACCGTGAGCGCCTATGACTAGTGATTGCTCAATGTCAGCCGTCTTGCTAGGTCCAGACAGGAACAGTCCGAATCCAGGTCGCGGCATGTGAGCGCGTACATACGCTTCGTGCATTGTGTGTACGATCATGTCGCGGCGGACAACCAGCACCAGAAACTGCGTAATAAAAAAAACGACGCGATGCCGAAGGTCTTGGTCGGTTAACCAAATTGCCCCGTTTTCGGCAACCGCAAATTCACCGGGGTAGACAACAAAATCGAGGCTTTCCAAATCGTGGGAATCTTCGATTTGTGACAAATCGACATTGCCAGCCACTTGCGGCAACTTAGAAAAAACCCGCTGAGCCGTCTTCCAGGGCTCGAACTTCTCCAAATGCCTGGGCAGCTCGTCAGAGCTCTCGAGCTGGACGCAACTGCCACCCACGAATTCTATCATCTTCGAAAACTGCTCAAGCGGATCTGGAAAGCGAATCCAGTCCCCTTGGATGACGTCCGGCAAGCTAACTTGCTCGACGATTTGGCGCTTCAGCTTAACAAGGATTTCGTTTCTAGCGGACATGGATTCGTTCTAACGTTTTCGCCACAGTGGCCGTTGACTGGCAGTTCGCATTGCGGGAGCTGATGATCGGCACAGCATATTCTATTTGGGCTGCTTTGTTAGCGGAAGTCGACGCAACAAGCTACAATGACCCCGCGCCGCTCCATTACGCGGGTCTCTACAGTCTCCGTGCCCGTCAACCTCTAATTCACGATATCCGGAACCAATGCCTGCTTGGTTAAACCTAATCTTGGCTTTCACGTTAGTGGTGGCCAATGGTTTCTTCGTGGCTGCTGAATTTGCATTAGTTAAAGTCCGTATTAGCCGCGTCGAACAACTGGTGCTGCAGCGAAGATTCTTCGCGAAAACCGCCCGCTGGCTGGCTCTGCGACTGGAACGGTCGCTCTCAGCGTGCCAGTTAGGTATTACGATGGCCTCGTTGGCACTGGGCTGGGTTGGAGAGCCTGCGTTTGCAGCCCTCCTAGAACCGCTGATACACTTAGTGGGCATCCATTCCGACACGGCTGTGCACACAATTTCTTTCATTGTCGGGTTCACCGTCATCACGGCCCTACATCTAGTGATTGGCGAGCAAGCTCCAAAAATCTTTGCTATTCGACAGCCCGAAAACATGTTGCTGTGGACCGCCCTGCCGCTAAAAGCTTTTTACTTGTTTACGTATCCATTGATGATTGGACTCAATGCGGCGACGGGCTGGCTGCTGCGATCAATCGGGCTTAAAGATGCCAGCGAACACGAAGTCCCACACACCGAAGAAGAGATTCGCGCTCTCCTCCGCGAGGCACATATTCACGGTAATCTGACGCGATCCGAACACAATCTACTGGACGCAGTCTTCGAGTTTGATGACATTATCTGCCGCCGAATCATGCTGCCTCGTGGTGAAATAGACTTTGTTGATATTAACGAAGCTGTCGCAACCACTATCGATATGATTCGCCGCACTAAACACACTCGCTACCCCCTTTGCGATGGCTCGCTGGACGAAGTACTGGGCGTCGTGCATGTCAAAGATATGGTAGGACGTAAGCTGGACAGCGGCTTTCAATTCCAGTCGATCATGCGTCCTCCGAAAAAAGTTCCCGAGAGTATGCCCATCAGTAAATTGCTGCGGCATTTTCAAGGCACCCATCAGTTGCTGGCTTTTGTGCTAGATGAATATGGTACCGTCATCGGCATAGTAACCCTAGAAAATGTTCTTGAAGAAATTATCGGTAATGTTGCCGATGAGTTCGATGTCGAAGACCCCGATATCGTGCCCGATGGCGCTGGGGCGTTCATAATTAGTGGCGGCGCTGCGGTCGATGACGTGGAACAACAACTCGGTTTGTCCTTCGGCGAAACGGATGCCGACAGTATGTCGGGCCTCTTGATGCACTTTGCCCACAGAATTGTCAATGCAGGCGACCTAGTCGACCTCGGCGTAGCCCAAGCAAAAGTGCTCGAAGTCATCGACGACCGCACCACGCGACTGCGAATCCACCTAGTCGCCGCAGACCCCGAGTAAGGGGGTGGCCGATGAGCCCGATTGCCAGTCAGCTCAATATCAGCAGGTTTAGCCTCGCCCATCCGTCGCTCCCCGAGCGACGAGTGCTCGAATTGTTCGCAGGTATCGGTGGGTTGGCATGTTGTTGGTCCAGCGCCCATGTTGTGGCAGCGATTGACATCAATCAAAATGCCGCGCACGTCTACAGACGCAACTTTTCACATCCCTACGCTATTCGAGAAATCCAGTCGCTTACGGATCGGGAACTTGCGGACTATCAAGCGGATTTTTGGTGGCTCTCACCACCCTGCCAACCATTTTCGCGTCGCGGCCACCGGCAGGACGAAGTCGATCCGCGCACGCGTGGACTCTTGCGTATGATCCAGGCCATCGACGCCTTGCGCCCTCGAGCCCTGGGACTTGAAAATGTAGTGGGGTTCGCCAAATCGCAAACCTGCGAGCTGCTCAGAAAGTGCTTGGACAACGCGGGCTATTGCGTGCTGATGGACGACCTCTGTCCTAGCCAAATGGCTTGGCCCAATCGACGCCCTAGGACCTACCTACTAGCGTCGCTCGACCCGCTGCTTGATTGGCAACCCCTTCCGCAGTACGCGGCTAGCCTCGTCGATTTTTTGGAACCCGACATTTCGCCAGATAGCGACCTGTGGCTAGCAGACGAACTCAAAACACAGTACTCGCAGGCGATCGATCGCGTCGATCCATCGGACGACAATTCTATCGCCGCTTGCTTCGCGGGCAGTTATGGCAAGACACTACTGCGCGCCGGTTCCTACCTACGCTGTGGCGACCACTACCGGCGCTTCGCACCCCGCGAAGTTGCCCGACTGATGGGCTTTCCAAATAGCTTTGACCTTGCCGGAGTGTCACAACGAACGGCTTGGAAGTTACTCGGCAACAGTCTATCGCTGCCCGTCGTGCGGTATGTGTTGTCTCACCTGGATAACGAAAGTAAATAGTATCCGTTAGTTTTTCTCAATCGCTTATCCAAAGAATTTCTGGCAGGAAAATATGGGACACTCAACCTTCGAGAGTGGCCAACGCACTCTCACCAACAGCCATCTACAATCAACCGGCATGGTTAGTATGTCGGAAGTCTGAAGCAAGCTCGCTCCTAAGAGATGAAACGCCCTCGTGCGGACCCGCATGCCAAGTGTTGTGGGAGCAGTCCTGGGTAACCAGACGCCTATCCCGCTGCCATCGTTGGCGCGAGTCTCTACGATGTCGGCAAAAATTTGTCTTTGAAGATCCTATGCGGCCAGCACAGCCGGAGCAACTTGTTCTATGGTCGCGGGCGGATGCGAGTGTATCAATAGGTGCGATAACCGAGAAGCCGCGTGCGTGCCAGGTCGATAGGGCGTCTTCTTGGAGCCAGCGGAAACGGCGGCACTGGGGTTCACCAGTAAGGCAAGTTCGTGTAAACAACTGTTCTTGCCAAACAGATTTGCGCCGGTTTCGACGCTAAACCAATCTTTTCGGCAAATGCTCGCCAACCACAATTCAACGCAACTCGGAGCAATCCGGCTACGTTGGATTTTGGTTTCTTAGAACCAGAACAGGGCAATGCGCCAAACGCACAACGCGCTCAGCCGTTGAGCCAATAAACAGTCGCATTACTCCGGTCCGCCCATGTGACGGAAGCACGATCAAGTCAAATTGATGTTTATCCGCATACTCGGCAATCCCTTGCGCAGGTTCTCCGAACTCGACGGCGATGTTTAGGCCGCGATGTCTTTCATCGCCTACTTCAGATTGCAGGGTTTGTAGAGCATGTTGTTGATGATCGTCGTCAATTTTGTTGGCAAGATCGAAATCGGCCATACCCCAGCTCAGCCCCCGCGAGAGTTCGACGCCGCCCTCCCCGGAATATCCGATGGGCGGAATTGGTGACACGATGTGGAGCACTGTGATGTTCGCGTTGCTTCCGGCTATTTTGATCGCCGTGTCAACGGCTGCCTGCGAGAACTTCGAAAAGTCGTACGGAGCAAGGATTTTCGAGTTTTCAAAGTAATTCATGCTTAGTTGCCTTTCTCAGATATGGGATAATTGAGCTGCAAGATGAATGGCCACCTCTCACGTGCGGCGCCTTCGGCTGCGGCAAATCGTATTAGGCGTCGGCAGAACTGCGTCCGAGTAGGTAGTAGAACAGCATGCCAATGAACGGCAGGAATCGAATTAACAGAATCCAAACTAATTTATGGGTCACACCGCCGCGGCCCATCAATAGGCTGAATATCGCGATCACGTCTAGTACCAGCACAATCATGCTAAGTATGCCGTGACTGACTTCATACGTGTACGCTACCAGATCCATTTTTGTCTTTTGCGAAATTTTGGTAGCTAGGGCCCGTCTTACCTAGAAGCTGGTGAGTCGGCGTGAATCCACTCACGAGCTTTCTCAACGTCGGCAATGGCAAAGTACTGAATCGTGGCGGAGGTAAACGGCTTGCAGAAAGTAGCCATTCCCTTCTCCCACTTCGACTCGCCAACGATTGCTAGTCGTTCAAAGTGACCGTGATGCTTGAGATCGAACTTCACGTCTTCCCACAAGGCACCAGCGTCCCAACCGTGGAAGTCTTTGAGGATAACCAACATACGGATTTTTCCGAACTCTTTGATCTTGGCTTCGGTGTCGGGTAGAAACGCTTCGTAGGCTTCGTTCGTCAGCCTACCGCTGACTTGGATCTCGATGATCTTGCCTTCTGCATGTTCGGTAATGTTGAATGTCATATTCTGAACTCCTTCATACGTAGATGGAAATAGAAGCGGTTTGTGGGTGCATCCGACGTCGCGAGACTTTGCCCCTTCGAGCGAAATCAAATCGATCGCGAGTTCGGCTATTGCGTGTCAACGACCCCTCCGGCTTTTTCTACAACTTCGGTGCACATGCCATGCCAAGCCAGTAAAAGATCTAGCTGTTGACCTAGGAAATTGCTCTGACGCGAAATGACTATCGGTCTCAAGTAGAAACTGCATGGATCGCACCTCGGAACGCTAACTCTAGAACGAATTCCTCCGAATGTGAGCGTGTGGTCTGAGAATTGCCTTACGTTACTCCAAAACATTTTCTACACGAAAAGGACCAAATATGAATACAACTACGGCAAACTTTTCTCGCCAGAGATTGGACTTCCGCTATCGTGCATCGCGACTTCAGAGACGATAAGAACTATGACAACCCATCCAACCAAAATCGTAGTCCTGGGTGGTGGATTAGCGGGTGCATACTGCGTCAAGCGACTTAAATCGCTTCTGCGCGGCTGTAACGTCAAAGTTACGCTCGTCAATGAACAGAACTACTTCGTATTTACTCCCATGTTGGTCGCTGCGGCCACTTCCGCGCTTGAGCCGCGACACGTAGTTGTACCGCTGCGTAGCTTCCTGAAATCCAGCGACTTTGTAATGGCCACAGTATCGGATATTGACGTGCCAGCCCGGGACAAATGAAGAAAGCCACACTGGAGAAATTGAAAAGCGTTCGGGTCCCCGTTTTGATACTCCATAGCGATCAACATGATTTAGTGAAGCTAAACAAGCCGATATTTATCCCACTTACGAAGGAGGCTGGTGTCGAGGTTGAATACCGGGAGTATCCTGAATATGGTCTCGGATTTTATTTTGGTGCTGGAGACGATCATTGGGGAAAGGGGGCGACCAAAGAGTTGATCGATACAATCGTTACAGACGTCCATTCATTCTCAATGCTCGAACTGCTCTGAGTCAAACGATTCCGCTGGCTGCACTTTCGGCTCGAACCACCGATAGATCGTAGGAAGCACTAATAGCGTTAGCATCGTGGATGTAATTAGTCCACCAATCACTACGGTTGCAAGTGGGCGTTGGACCTCTGCACCCGAACTTGCGGAAATTGCCATCGGGATGAAACCGAGTGCACCGCAGGAAGCGGTCATCAACACCGGACGCAGTCGATCCATTGCTCCGTTAACGACAGCGTCCCGTTGCGAATCGCCTCCGTGACGCAGGTGCCTGATGTGTTCGATCAGGACCACGCCATTCATGACAGCGATACCGAACAGTGCGATGAAACCCACGCCAGCAGAGATCGAGAATGGCATATCACGCAACCAAAGCGCCAAGATGCCGCCGGTGGCAGCAATCGGCACGTTCAAGTAGATCAATAGTGCTAACTTCGTTGAGTTGAACGTCATGTACAGCAACGCGAAGATCAGGAACAAAGCCACCGGCACCGCGATAGCCAATCTGGCACTCGCCCGCTGCAAATTCTCGAACTGGCCACCCCAACGCAACATGTAACCGCTTGGCAATTTGACGTCGCGGTCGACAACTGCCTGAGCCTCCGCAACAAACCCTGCTAAATCACGACCACGAACATTGCACTGGACAAGCAAGCGACGACGGATCGCATCGCGACTGATCTCTACCGGTCCATCTTCCATCACAATTTCGGCAAGTTGTGAAAGCGGAATGGGTTTTCCGCTGGGGTCATCAATCCGTAACTCGGACAGTTTTTCCGTATTGACTCGCCACTCCGGATGCAGGCGAACCTGCAATGGAAACCGTCGCTGCCCCTCGAAAACTTGGCCCACTTGCATGCCGCCGACCGTACTGATGGCATCAAGGACGTCTCGTCCGCTAATTCCATATCGGGCGAGTGCATCACGGCGAAGTTTCACACGCATGTAAGAGAGTCCGGCGATCTGCTGTGCCGCCACGTCTGCGGCTCCAGGAACCTGGTTGAGAGCCCTGACGATTTCGTCTCCCTTGATCTTTAAAACATCCAAGTCATCGCCATACAAGCTCAAGCCAATATCAGACCGCACGCCCGCAACCAACTCCTGCACACGCAGTTCAATCGGCTGTGTGAAACTAAAAGCGTTACCAGGAACCTCTTTTTCTAGAGCCGTTTGCATCGCCTCGATCAGCTCCGGCTTTGACATTGTCTCAGCACCGTGCGATGCTGTTTTCAGACGAATAAAGATGTCGGTTTGGTAAACGCCCATGGGATCATTTGCGATTTCTGGGCGACCGGTTTTGGAGACAACCGTTTCAACTTGGGGAAACTTTAGCAAGCAGCGTTCCATCGCCTTGGTCATCTCGATCGATGTTTCCAACGAAACACTAGGCAATCTCGTAGCCTGAATTGCAAGGTCGCCTTCGTCTAGCTTTGGTACAAACTCAACGCCGAAACCGGAGGCAAGGTAGACACTAATCGCAAAAGCAACTACTGAGCTACCCAGCATTAGCACCGGTTTTCGCATCGCGAATGCCAGCATCGGCTGGTACGCCTGCTTGAGCCCACGCACTACAAATGTGTCACCCTGTTTAACACGTCGAGCCAAGAACAGCGAGGCAAGCACAGGCATCACAGTGACGGACAGTATCAAGGCCGATGTTAACGCCGTCATAAAAGTAAACGCCATCGGGCGAAACATTTTCCCCTCCATGCCCTGTAAGCTGAGGATAGGAATGAAGACGATAATCACAATGACGCCAGCAAATAGAATCGGCTTGGCGACCTCTTTGGCCGACTCGCGAAAGACCCCTTCGGGAACGCGATCACCGCCATGGCTTTTCTGGTACTGCATCGCTCGGCGAACGCAGTTTTCTATCATCACAACCGCTCCATCAACGATCACCCCGAAATCGACCGCTCCCAGGCTCATCAAGTTCGCTGAGACACCCGCATAGCGCATGGCAATTAACGCGCACATTGCCGACAGAGGAATGGCGGCGGCCACGATCAAACCGGCGCGGACGTCTCCAAGAAGAACAAATAGCATCACGATGACTAAGAATACGCCCACACCAATGTTCTCGGCAACAGTGTGAATTGTCTTCGCAACCAGTTCGGTTCGGTCGTAAAACGTATCGATCGTCACTCCCTCAGGAAGTGTCTTTTTAATCTCCGCGATCTTTTCCTTCACATCGGCAACGACTTGTCTGGAGTTGCCCCCCATCAACATCATCACCATACCGATCACCGCTTCTCGATCACCGTCGCGAGTCACCGCACCTTGCCTTAACATCGGTGCAAATTTCACGTTTGCCACGTCGGCGATGCGAATCGGCACACCGTCTCGGCTGTCCAACACGATCAAGCGAATATCGTCCAGTGACTGGATTAATCCTTCGCCGCGAATTAAGCGCTGTTCAGAACCGTGAGCAATGTAACCGCCACCCGAATTGCCGTTGTTCTCTTCCAAGGCCGTGCATATATCGCCCAGTGAGATGCCATAGTTCTTGAGCTTGTCAGGGTCGATTTGAACTTCATACGTTTTTAGCTCGCCGCCGAAGGTGTTCACTTCGATTACGCCTGGAACGCTACGAAGCTGAAAAGCAATTTGCCAATCGAGGATGGTTCGCAATTCAGAAAGACTGTGGTCGCTACCCGGATCGGCACGAACCTCGAACTGGTAGATTTCGCTCATGCCCGTCGCGATCGGACCCAGGGATGGTGTGCCCATACCTGGCGGAATATTCTCTCTCGCCTGCAGCAATCTCTCGTTGATCAGATTGCGCGCCCAGTAGATATCGGTACCGTCTTCAAAGGCCACTGTAACGGCGGATAAACCAAAGCGACTTATCGACCGAATCTCGTCAATTTTTGGGATACCGCTCATCGCATTCTCAACTGGGAACGTGATGAATTGTTCGACTTCGACTGGTCCAAGTGCAGGCGAATTGGTCAGAATCTGTACCTGGACATTCGTCAGATCGGGGACCGCATCCAGCGGAATCGTCATCGCTGCGAACGTTCCCATACCGAGTATGACCAGCGAAAGCAGCATGACGATGAAGCGATTGTTTAGCGATGCGTCGATGATGTGATTTAACATGCTTATTCTTCTCCCATCAGTTCCGCAAGCATTTGCGACTTGAGAATGAAGCCACCTTTAATGACTACAGATTCATCAGGCTGGAGGCCTTCTTTGATCAAGATGGATGAATCGTTGGCATTTCCGACCACGATATCACGACGTACAAATTGGTCCTGGCCACGATGGACAAAGACGAACTTCTGGCCCTCATGTTCTTGGATCGCGGTAAGAGGAACTTGCAATGCATTTTGTTGTGCGATGCCCGACAAATCGACTGTGACAAACATGCCAGGCTTCAGAAGGTGTTCTGCGTTATCGGCAATTGCTCGCATACTGATCGTGCGTGTCGATTCATCCATTGTCTCACCAGCGAAAAACACTCTGGCTTCGAAAGTACGATCTGGCCACGATTCGCTGTGAAGGTGAACGGTTTGGTCCGCGAGCGAGTTAAGAAGTGGAATATGCTCTTGATACAAGTCCGCCAAAATCCATACCGTGGATAGGTCCGCGATGCTCAACAGCATCACATCAGGTCGCACCTGTTCGCTCAGAACCACGTCTTTGGTCAAGACGGTTCCATCGAACGGGGCTCGAAGCAGATAGTGAGAAATGCCTTCGCCCTGTTCGGCAGGGTCAATTTTAGTAAGCTCCTCATCACTTACTCCGAGAATATGCAAGCTAGTTTCCGCAACAGCGGCTTGTGTTTCGGTTTCTTTGAGCAACTGAGAAGAAAGCAGCGTTGACGTTCGCAATCCATATCCAACTTCCTCAAGCCGAGATTGAAAGGTCGCCAAATCCGCATTGCGATTGGCTTCCGCACTCAGAAGTGTCTTCCCTGAGACGGCTCCCGAGGCGGTGATATTCGCCAAACGCGAAACGTCGGCCTGCGATTTTGTGTAATTCGAGTAGGCAGCCAAAAGTCGTTCGCGATACTCGCCCATCGGACGACTACGGAAGGCAGTCTCAATTTTCTCAATGGGCATCTTTTCGCGAAGGGCCTCGAGAAGATCGTCCACGTTGCGGGCCACCTCGGTTTGCAACTCATGTTTGGTCTTCGCCATTTCAAGTTGCAGCCGAGCTTGAAACAGCTTCAACTTTGATTCGCCGATTTCGCGACTATGAATGGTTGCCAGAAGCTGCTCTGCTTTAACCGTCTCGCCCAATCCAACCGAAACGCTTTCGACCGTCCCTTCAACCATTGGAAAGATATGAGCGACTCGATCTTGGTTGAGCGACACTTTGCCAGTCAAGTGAACCGTCGTCGAAAAAGGCCCCATGCGAGTTGGCTGAAGTTCGATTCCCGAAACTGCCCAACGATCTTGCAGGAGTTGAAGCGTTCTTGACGACGCATCTAGTTTCGCAGTTGTTGTAGCTGATTCCTGAATTTTCCTGAGCTGCGTTGGGTCAGCTTTATTCTCTGCCGACGCGGTCTCGTGACGACGTGCATCATAGCTTCGCATAGCGATAGCCCCAGCGACACTGGCGATAGAAGCGATAGCAATCGCACCGAGCAGGATGCGGCGATTGGACGTCGTAAGTTTGGCAGGAGCCGGTTTTGAGGATGCAATTATATTCATACGATTACCCTGGTTTGAATGATGAAGGTCTGTAGTTGGCGTGATGGTGAATGAGAACCCTGCCGCAGAAACGGAGGTCAATACCGATCGTCCGAATGCGACAGATGATTCGAGCAGCAGAAACCGTTAATCAATCAAGCTTGATGCACGGTGGCTCGGATTCTCCGGGGCTGTTAACAGCGCATAACCGTCGAGAGAGACAGTAAAGAAGGGCGGCACAAGGAGCGGCCGCTCAAACAATTCGCTCCTGCCAAAGTGCAATCAGGCAGCGAACTTGGTGTGAAGTCCAGCAGAGTAACTGGCGGTTCGCCAAGTGTACGTTCGCACACTGCAGCCGACGGAACCAACTCGAATGCCATTGCTTGAACGGCAGATGCTTCCCCGTTTACTCCCGAGTAACCGGACTCGCGTAAAATCCAATGCACATGCCAAATGCACCCAACGTTAGCGCAAGAACCGACGCTATGATGACGAAGCAGATGCTGTGCTAAAGCGTCGCAACTGCCCACTGAAGTCATCGCGTTGGCATGAGAATGTCCAATCGGGATCGGTCCAACCCACATCGACGACACCAGCATGCAAAGCTGGAGGCATAAGCGAAAGTTCGTCGTTGGAATTATGCGGTTCATTGAAGATATCTGGAACCAGTAAGCGTTTGGGGCCAAATCGCTTGATGCGAAACCCCCTACATTCTGAATCTCAATGAACCATAAGTCAAGCTCTCGGACTGCTTTAGAAGCTCGAAACTGATTCGATCTTGCCAATTACCTCGCAGGTGCATCCCCTTAATTCCTTTCCAAAAAGGACTTTTTCGCGGGCATCTTCATATCGATCCGTACTTTGGTCACTCAGCCAGCGAACACTCAAGTCAAATCCGTACTGTTGCGCTTTTTGCTCAAACCAATCCAGCTCGCCGTCGAGAGCACTGTTCAATCCACTGTAGACTCATTAGTGACCAGTCATCATTTTGGATTTCGACATCGCATTCTCGGCCATTTGGATGTACTTGTGTTCGTTGGTTCCCGCGAACGCGCGCTGGTAGGTGATGCTCAGCGCTGTCCAACTGAACGAGTCATTCGGCTCCAACTCACTTACGCGGACACCGTATTCGATCCCTTTGTCATGCTGGTTCACTTTCCCATAGACGACCGCAGGTGCTGAGTTGGCCAACACGTAACCGTCGTCGATTGCCAACAATGACTGCAGTTTTTCGATCGCCGCTTCACACTGCCCGTCGTCTTTGAGCCGATCTGCTTCATCGTAAAGTTGAGTGGTACTTGTCAGTTGTCTTTTGTGTCCGCTAAAGGTGTTTTCTGTTCCGTGATCACTTCGCACTTCTCCGCCATTTCAGCGTTTAGCGCCTTATACGACGCCCACTTGTCCGGTAAATTGTCCTCTTGGTAGATCGCTTCTACTGGGCATTCCGGAACGCAGGCTTCACAGTCGATGCATTCGTCTGGGTGGATGTACAACATCTGTTCGCCTTCGTAGAAACACTCCACTGGGCAGACCACAACGCAGTCTGTGTATTTGCAACCCGAGCACGGCTCGGCGACCACATGTGTCATTCAATTTCTCCTTTAGAGAATGTCTTCGGATAGATCATGGCCGGATAGCAGGACCGACTCAAGATGTCGTCGCACCGCTGGTAACTCGACGCCTTGCACTACATCGTTGGCGAAGGCGAAGATCAGGATTTTGCGTGCCAGGTCGGCGGGGATTCCTCGCGAACGCAAATAGTACAAAGCGGCCTCGTCCAACTCACCAATCGTCGCACCGTGGGTACACCGCACGTCATCGGCGTAGATTTCTAATTGCGGCTTCGTATTTACAACTGCATCGTCAGACAGCAACAATGCTTGATTACTCTGCTTCGCGTCCGTTTTTTGGGCGTCTTGATGAACAAAGATTTTTCCGTTGAAGACACCCTTGGCTCGGTCATCCAAAATGCCTTTGTAAAGCTCGTAACTGTTGCAGTGCGGCTTGACATGGTCGATCCGCGTGCGGCAATCCATCAACTGGTCGCCCGTCGGCATATACAAACCATTGAGCGTCGTTTCAATTTGCTCACCATCGAGCACACAGTTCAACTCGTTGCGAGCGAGCGAAGCTCCAAATGAGAAGTAATGCGAGCGGAACCGACTGCTGGACCGTTGATCGACCTCGGTCAGCGCGATGTGCAATGCTCCCACTTGTTCATGCTGGAGCTTGTGATGATCTAGTTCGGCATTTTCATCGAGCGTGATTTGAGTGATCGCGTTGGTGAAATATGCATTACCATGACCCAAGTAACTCTCAATCAAATGAGCCTTGCTGTGCTTGCCAACCCGGATCAAATTGCGTGGATGCGAAACCGTGGGACCGCTTCCGATCGACAGGAACACTAGATGGACGGGCCGATCCAAGACGACACCATCGGGAATATCAATGAAAGCTCCATCGCTTATGAAGGCAGTATTGAGTGCGGCGAATGTAGAATCGTCAAAATTATGGTCGCTGGCGAGAAATATTTGCACATCTCTATTATGATCGCGAATGGCGCTCCCCAAGTTGTCGATGACAACGCCGACTGATAAGTCATGTAGCCGTGACCACTGGTCGGAGTAGCGACCGTTGATGAACACCATACGGTGAAATTCCTCGTCCAGCGTGGCTTGCAGGACAAGTGCCTTGATCTCGTTGTTTATTGTTTCGTCATCTGAGTGCGCAAGCAAAGCCAACTCGTAGGGACGGCGTGCCAGAGGCGCGATATTTGTGAACCGCCAATCTTCAAGTCTTTTCGTTGGGACTTCAAGACGCGTGAATGCGTCGAATCCCCGCTGACGTAATTCAACGAGCCAAGCCGGCGAGGATTGCAGTTGGAACGCGGCGTGTTGTTCTTGATACGTTTCGTTTTCGGTGGCGATCATGGTTTGTCAGTCGAGGGAAGTTGAAATGCTTCTGGAATACTTCTGTGAGCCGACATCGCTAGTTGCGGGTTTCCGGCGGGGGATCAAAATTCTCAGCTCACGCGGCTAGCTCACTACAGCGACACCCGCGGTTAGCGCCGTCGGCTCACTCAAAAATTAAGCTGTGACAAAGCACTAGGTCGCAGCAAGCTGTTGCAGAAAACCGTATCCCTTATCTTCCAGTTCCAGCGCCAATGATTTGTCGCCTGATCGGACGATCTTGCCGCCGGCCAGCACATGAACTTTGTCCGGTACGATGTAATCGAGCAAGCGTTGATAGTGCGTTACGACGATTGTTGCCCGCTCGGGGCTTCGCAGTGCGTTGACGCCATCGGCAACAATTTTCAGCGCGTCGATGTCCAAGCCGGAATCGGTTTCGTCGAGTACAGCCAGTTTGGGTTGCAGCATCGCCATTTGCAGAATCTCATTGCGTTTCTTTTCACCACCCGAGAAGCCTTCGTTTACCGAACGCTCCATCATGCTTTTGTCCATCCCTAGTCGCTTCAGGTTCTCCTTGAGCAAGTCTAGGAATTCAGTTCGCTTGATTGGCGGTTCGCCGTGATACTTGCGAATGGAGTTCATGGCGGTTCGGAGGAAGTACTTGTTGCTGACGCCAGCGATTTCGACGGGATACTGGTACGCCAGGAAAACTCCCTCAGCGGCCCGCTCTTCGATCTCCATCCCCAGCAAATCTTTGCCGTTGTATAGGATTTCGCCTTGCGTGACCTCGTAGTCGTCGCGGCCAGCAATCACGTGCGCCAGCGTGCTTTTCCCAGAGCCGTTCGGGCCCATAATCGCATGGACTTCGCCTACGGCGACTTGTAAGTTGATGCCGCGGAGGATTTCGGTATCCATCGTGCGGGCGTGTAGATTCTTGATTTCAAGCATGGTTTTTTCAGTCAATCTTTATGTAGAGATTGGAATGTGCGGTTATCCAACGCTGCCTTCAAGGCTGACGCTGAGCAGCTTCCTCGCTTCTACGGCGAACTCCATCGGCAGCACGTCGTAAACTTCTTTGCAGAAGCCATTGACAATCATGTTGACCGCGTCTTCGGAGGACAGCCCGCGTTGTCGGAGGTAGTAAATTTGGTCCTCGCCCACTTTGGACGTTGACGCTTCGTGTTCCACTTTCGCGGTCGTATTACGCACTTCGATGTATGGAAACGTGTGAGCGCCACAGCGATCGCCGATCAACAGCGAATCGCACTGCGAGAAATTCCGAGCGTTCGCTGCACCCTTCATCATCTTCACTTCACCGCGATAGCTGTTTTGGCCAACTCCCGCCGAGATACCTTTGGAGATGATGGTGCTCTTCGTGTTCTTGCCGATATGAATCATCTTTGTTCCCGTATCGGCTTGTTGATGATTGGCGGTGACGGCCACCGAATAGAATTCGCCGACCGAGTTATCGCCTTGCAAAATCACACTGGGATACTTCCAAGTGATCGCCGAACCCGTCTCCACCTGGGTCCAAGAAATCTTCGAGTTTTGGCCGCGGCAGGCACCACGCTTGGTGACAAAGTTGTAGATCCCACCTTTGCCTTCGGCGTCACCGGGGTACCAATTCTGGACCGTGGAATATTTGATCTGAGCGTCATCAAGGGCTACCAGCTCAACGACCGCAGCATGCAATTGATTCTCGTCGCGTTTTGGTGCCGTGCAACCTTCGAGGTAACTCACATAAGCGCCCTCTTCGGCGATGATCAACGTTCGCTCGAATTGACCCGTGTTCTGTGCGTTGATGCGAAAGTACGTCGACAACTCCATCGGGCAACGCACGCCCTTGGGGATGTAACAGAAAGAGCCAACACTGAAGACCGCTGAGTAGAGCGATGCGAAAAAATTGTCTGCGTACGGCACGACCGAACCGAGATACTTCTTAACCAACTCCGGATGATCGTGGACCGCTTCGGAGAACGGACGAAAGATAACGCCGTGCTTCTCCAGAGTCTCGCGGTAGGTCGTCGCGATCGAAACGCTGTCGAAAACCGCATCGACCGCGACGTTGGCGAGCATCTTTTGCTCGTGTAGCGGAATGCCAAGTTTTTCATAGGTTTCCAACAGAACCGGATCGACTTCATCGAGGCTATTGAGTTTCGGTTTTTGCTTGGGCGCGGAATAGTAGACAGACGCTTGGTAGTCGATCGGAGGATACTTGACGTTGTGCCAACGAGGTTCTACCAGCGTCAACCAATGGCGATAGGCTTTCAACCGCCACTCGAGCAACCACTCGGGCTCGTTCTTTTTGCTGGAGATCAATCGCACGACCTCTTCGCTCAAGCCTGGCGCGATCGCGTCCGCTTCGATGTCCGTCACGAAACCGTGCTCGTACTCGCGCTGGGCAAATTCTTCGAGTAGTGCATTTTCAGATGTCATGTATTTTTACCTTGAGGGAGTCACAAAGTTGGGCGTCGACGAGACTCCGATGCTTACGCCGAGAACGAACTTCCACAGCCACATGATTTTGTGGCGTTCGGATTGTTGAAAACGAACCCGCGCTTCTCGAAGCTCTCTTGGTAGTCCAATTCGGTGCCGTCGAGATACAACGCACTCTTCTTGTCGAGCGCCACACGAATATCATCGATTTCTGTCAACATGTCCGTTTCGTCTTTGACGTTTTCGTCGAACGCTAGCTTGTATTCGAAGCCGCTGCACCCGCCACCAGCAACGCCGATACGAAGTGCCGCCGTAGTGGGCAATTTTTGGTCGGTGATCACTTTCTTGAGTTCCTTAACCGCCGTCGCCGTAACTTTGATTGCCATCGTGTTTGCCTTCCGGGAAACGAGCAATGAAGTGCGTAGGCATGCACCTCAATCAACATATAGCATTTTGCGTGCCAATTGCGAATACGATCCATCCAGAATCCGCAAGCCGTGTACCAGAGACGACTTACGAGTTCCTTTCGATCCGGAATTCAGTTCCGCAAAGGGACGGCATTCCGTCATTTCGATTGCCAAAGTGCGATACTTCGGGTACGCTAAATGTCTGACATCTGCGTTAAAACCATGTATTATAGCATACGATTCCTCTTTTCGTCAGCCAGGTAGCGACATTACGTCAGATGACGGCATATCGTTGAATCCCTATGAGCAAAAGCCCTAACAGCTACGAGCGACTCGTCGAGCGAATGCTCGACCAGATCAATATGGGGCTAAGCCTCGACGAGCTTTTGGACTCCGTCTACGACCAATTGCACGGCATCGTGCCTTACAACCGAATTGCCGTTGCACTGCTGGAGCAGCCCCTCAATCTGCTGCGTCTGATCTCTTGTCGCTCCGACGGCGACGTGGTTTTGAAAATTGGATACGCAGCACGAGTTGCTGGCTCGACACTCGCTCCGCTGTTGGAAACAGGACAACCGCGAATCATCGACGATCTGCAAAAATACCTGCTTGAAAAACCGCATTCGGCATCGACAGCCTTGATTGAGCGAGAAGGCATGCGGTCGAGCTTAACGCTTCCCCTGTTGGCCGATGCCAAGCCAATCGGCGTGATCTTTTTCTCGAGCCGTTCGACGAACGCCTACACCGAATCGCACGCCTCGCTACTGAAGCGATTGGCCGGTCACATTGCGCTCAGCTTGGAACGCAATCGCCTCGTAAGCGAACTGCAACGCGCCAATCAAGAACTTGCCGACGCGAACGCGGCCAAAGATAAGTTTCTTGAAACGCTTCAACAGGAAGTCGATAAACAAACGCAACAACTTCGGCAATCGGAAAGTCGTTATCGGTCGCTCGTAGAACTGGGGAAAATCGTCAACTCAAGTCTCAATCGGCGTGAGGTTTTTGAGCACGCCGCCGAGCAAATTCACAAGCTACTTGAGTGTGATCGCGTGAGCCTGGTCTTCAGTTCCGATGATGACAAGTCGCGGTACGGTTTCGCGATCGAGTTCAAAACGGGCGAACGCGAGTGGGTCGAAATTTCGTCCCAACCGCTTTCCGATTCCGCCTTCGGCTGGGTTCGCCAAAATCGGCAACCGCTGGTCGTTCGCAGTTTGAATCACTCGCAGCCGTTCCCTGAACACAAACGGTTGCTTGAAGCGGGATACGCGTCGGTCGTTCATTTGCCGTTGATGTCACGCGATCAGCATGTTGGACTACTCGGAATCGCATCGCGCCACGACGATCGTGCAGACGAATGGGATTTGCAACTGCTTGAACAAATCGGATCTCAGCTTTCCGTTGCCTTAGACAATGCCGCCGCTTACGGTGAAATTGATCGACTGAAGGAAGAACTACAACAACAAAACGTCTACTTGCGAGATGAACTGGATACTGAACATGATTTTGGAAACATCATTGGCGAAAGCCGCGCGATGCGGCAGTTGCGCGTCGCTATCGAGCAAGTCGCACTGACCGATGCTACCGTGTTGATCCTCGGTGAAACTGGCACAGGGAAGGAGTTGATTGCCCGAGCGATTCACGATGCCAGTGCGCGCCGAGAGAATCTACTTGTCAAAGTAAATTGTGCAGCATTAGCGCCCAACTTGATCGCAAGCGAGTTGTTTGGTCATGAAGTGGGCGCGTTCACGGGCGCGACCCAGCGCCGCCTCGGTCGCTTTGAGCTGTCGCATCACGGCAGCATCTTCCTCGACGAAATCTCCGAAATCCCGGCCGAAACGCAAGTGATGTTGTTGCGTGTCTTGCAGGAACGCTTGATTGAACGAGTCGGTGGTAGCGAACCGATTGAAGTGGACACGCGAATCATTGCCGCCACAAACAGAGATTTAAGGAACTACTCGGAGGCGGGACATTTTCGCGAAGATTTGTTTTACCGGCTGCACGTTTTTCCGATTCAAGTACCGCCACTGCGGGAACGTCGCGAGGACATTCCCGCGTTGATGAATCATTTCATCGCGCGTTTCTCGACCCGCATGAACAAAACAATCACACGCGTCGATCG
>JBGSJL010000344.1:0-5173 GCA_041741955.1 Pirellulaceae bacterium
TAAAAGTCGAGGTCATGACTGTGGCCCGTGCCGAGGGACGCAACCCCATCAAAGCTTGGCAGGACACTGAAAAGCAATTGGAAATTGAGGCGACACTGCGTCGCATGCGCGCGGCGGGTATCGATGTAACCTATCACGGCTGCAATGTAGCGGACCGACTGTCATTGCAGCACACCCTGCAAATGATTCGCTCTGTATCCGGTTCGATTCATGGTGTGTTGCACGGAGCTGGAGTCGGCAAAGACTCGCGATTCGATCGCAAGCAAGAAGAGAAAGTAGAGCAGTGTATCGCCGCCAAGGTGGACGGCGCGTTAGCGCTGATGGAAGCCACCGCCCAGGATCCACTCGACTGCTTCATTGGTTTTGGCTCAATTAGCGGACGTTTTGGCGCGAATGGGCATACCGACTATTCGCTGGCCAACGACATGCTCTGCAAACAAATTGATTGGTTGCGCCGCGCACGTCCCGAGGTGAACGCGATTGGCTTTCACTGGCACGCCTGGGGAGACGTGGGTATGGCCACCAAACCTGAAACTCGACTGGCGCTCGAGATGATTGACATGCAGTTCATGCCCGCCGAAGAAGGGTTTGAACACTTGGTCGGCGAGCTCGAGGGCGGGGCAGGGGACTCCGAAGTGCTCATTACCGACGATCGCTATTACCGCAGTTTCTACCCAGCCGAAACATTGGTCGGCACCGGCAAGCAAGTTGCCAACGATCGTACCATGCAAACTCCGCTGCTGACCGAGGTGTCGACCAGCGCGCCGCTGAACATACAGGTCCATGTAGCGAACGTGGACCCGAATCGAGATCCTTTTTTGACCGAACATTTACTCGATGCCCGACCGTTGCTGCCGCTGGTCATTGCCAGTGAGATGCTGGTCGAAGCGGGTGCGAAGCACTTGCGTAGTGCCCACGTTAGCCTGCACAATATTGAAGCCCACAGTGCGATACGGTTCTTCAGCGAGTCCCCGCAAGCTCTGCAGGTGATCAGCAAAAAGCATGGTTCGGAAAGAGTAACTTGCGAAATGCGAAGCGATTTTGTGGGTCGCAGTGGACAGTTGGTCGACCCGAACCGACTCAATTTTTCGGCGGAAGTTTATATCCACAGCGATGCCAGTCTGTTGCATCGCTCGAAGCCAACTCGTATTGAAATCCCTCCCGATGCACACTGGCGTCGAGCGGCTTATCCGCCCGTCGATTCAAAATTCTTCGTCGGTTGGGCGCTACAGCGCCTCAAAAGGTACGCGCTGGTTGAAGGCGGTATTGTGGGGCAAATCTCGGCACCGGCCTTGATCGAGCTCGCGGGTATCCGTCGCGATGTGCGCGGTTGGATGATACCCTGTGCGGCGATGGATGCATGCCTGTTTGCAGTTGGCCTGCTAGCTTGGCAGCAAGTCGCTGCGGGATCGGCGCTGCCCGCACGGATCAAGCAATTGACACTCGGTCGTCTACCTAGTCCAGGCGAGGCCTGTGAAGTTCACGCACGGCTGCAGTCTGCGGAAGAGGGCCGCGCGACTTTCGATTTTTCATTGTATGGGGTGGACGCTGGAATTATCCTCGATGCGGCCGGCTATGAAGTAGCTTGGCTGACCAGTCACACCTCGACAACGTTGGTCGTGCCAGCGCTCGACAAGCGGGGCTAAGTCAGTGTTTGTCAGCAGTTCCAAATTGCCTCATTTACTAGCGCCACTGTGCTACTACGAGCCCGCCTATTATGCGAGCGAATTGCAGCACACATTGCACCGGAGCTGGCACGTGGTCGGCACTACAGCGGAGCTCGCTCAACCAGGTGACTTCCTGACGTGTGTCGTGGCCAATACGGTTGTGCATATCCGCAATTTCGCGGGCCAGATCCGCGCGCTGTCAAACGTGTGCGCGCATCGGCATGCAATGATCTGCTCGAGCTCTCGCGGCAACTCGCCGGCCATGCGCTGCCAGTATCACGGTTGGGAGTATCAGGCAGATGGGCGAACTGGAAAGATTCCAGAGCCCAAGAACTTTGTCCCTTTTGACCGCGAAGCAACTTGCCTACCAACCTACCAACTGGAAACTGTTGGTCAGTTGGTCTTCGTGAATGTTTCCGATTCGACCACAAGCCTGCATGACTTCTTGGGCAAGAGTTTCTACGATCTTGTGGCGGATCGGTTTTCAGCAGATTGGACGCTCGCGCTGAAGTGGCAACCCGACTATCAAGTCAATTGGAAGATCCCCATCGAAAATTCATTGGAAGCCTACCATGTGCCGGCGGTACACCCTCACACGTTTCGAGAAGATCCCGGCAGCGAGCGATCTCAGCATGGCCTCCTACCCAACCGCACTTGGTTCTCGACTTCACTGCCGTTCAGTCCGCATTCTCGACTCGATGCGACATTTCAGCGATTTGAGTCGCATTTTGTGCGATGGCTGGGGTACGAGACGTCGGGCAGCTACCAACAGCACCATATCTTCCCGAATCTTTTGTTCTCGTTCACCGATGCGATTAGTCTAGTAAATTGCGTGTTGCCGACTGGCCCCAAGAGCTGCCAAGCGGTGGTACGGCAGTTTGGCAGATTGCCACCACAGGCTGGTGTGCTCAGGCGACGACCGGTGCGAACGCTGGCTGCCAAGTGCTGGAGTCGATTGACAGCGTCGGTCACCCAGCGAGTGCTGGTCGAGGATTTGGGTATTTTCTCCGCGATCCAAGCGGGCTTGGAGCGGAGTCCTCATGCCGGCATCCTCGGACGCTGCGAAGAACGCATCCACAGCTTCCATGAATTTTTACAAAGAACTGCATCGGATAATGCGCAGGACGAACGTCATGATTGATTTGAGTGGTCGAGTCGCTTTGGTGACAGGCTCTTCGCGTGGAATTGGTCGTGCGATCGCAATCCGCTTGGCGGAAGCGGGCGCCGATGTGATCGTGAACTACGTCACCAGCCAGTCTGCGGCCAAAGAGGTTGCTGAGCATGTAAGCCAGTTCGGTGGGCGGGCTGCGACACTCAAAGCCGATGTCAGCGAGCCAGAAGATATTGTTGGCATGATGGATTTTGTAGGTCGAGAATTTGGAAGGCTTGACATCCTGATCAGCAACGCCGCTTCGGGCGGCTTTCGAAAACTGGTCGATGCAACTCCCAAGCACTTCGAAGCCACGATGAACACTAACGTTCGCGCGCTGATACTGCTGGCTCAAGCTGCAGCGCCATGGATGCAACACGCTGGGCCGCGGAAGAAGATCGTGGCACTTTCAAGCCACGGCTCGCACCGCGCACTCCCCGCCTATGGCTTGATCGGAGCTTCCAAGGCCGCACTGGAGAGCCTTGTGCGGCACCTAGCTCTCGAACTTGGCAACCAGGGTATCAACGTCAATACGGTACTGGCGGGACTGGTTGAAACCGATTCAACGCGAAACTTCCCTGGCAGCGAGCAAGCGTTTGAGTTCGTCAATTCGCGGCGGCTTGTCAATGGCCTGCCGCTCTCCGTGGGAGCAGTCGCGGATGCCATATTGTTCCTGGCCAGCCCTTTGAGCGATCTAATTCAGGGCCAGACTTTAGTCGTCGATGGCGGGGAGACGTTGCATGGCTAATGCACAAAGTTCGCTGACGTCGGCCACAGACCGTGAAAACCCCAAGCTAAGCGAAGTGCGGGGTGTAGAACTAGCGAACATCGCGAAAGTTTTTCCGTTACGGCTCAGCCCTTTCGAGAAATTCATTCTGTGGGATGAGCGTCCGCAGCAGCCAATGAATAGCTTTATTGAGCTACACTTCGAATCGCTGCTCGACGAGCCGCTATTGGAAGCCGCGCTGGCAACGGCCGTGCATCGCAATCCACTTTTGGCCTGTCGCGTCGTGGAGCGCGGCAATGAGCTCAACTGGGATTACGATGCAAGCTACCGACCCAAGCTGCGAGCGACCGATAAAGACCCTCCGCTGCGCGGCGGTTGGCCAGTTCCCATTGACCTGCGCCACGAGTGTGGCAGCCGTTATTGGTACGGTCCAACACCTCAGGGTTCGCGGCTGCTGGTGCAACTGCATCATGCCTGCTCGGATGGTATGGGTTTGCGACGCGTGCTGATCGACATGTTGACTGGCTACGCGCGAAGTGTTGAAGATGCGAACCCTCGCGCGAGCCAAGCCTATCAGGATGAACAGCCTGCTAGCGAGAAGTCCGAGCGTTGGGAAAGCGTATCGGTCGAGAGCCTGCTGGATCGCTTCGATTTTTCGGGCTCGTTCACGGGACCGCCTTTGCGGAAGATTACGCTCTGGCAGCGAATCAAAAACGCGCACTACTTTCATTTTCAGTTGCCGGTAGCGTTGGCTGGCACACCGGCGACCGAGTTGGAACTGGCACATGCCGATAATTGTGAACCGCTGCGACATGTCGTGCTCAGCCGCGAACTTTCGGATCGAGTTTCGAGCAGGGCGCGAGAAACCAACATCAGCCTCAACGAACTGGCGCTAACACTATTGTTTCAGGCGTGCTGTCAATGGAATCGAAGCCGAGGACACGTGCGTCCCAGTTCGAGAATCCGATTGCTGATGCCCTACGATCTGCGTTCGCGAGTCGACTTGCGCATGCCCGCGACCAATCGTTTGAGCTTTTCATTTCTGGGACGGTCCTACCGCAGTTGCGATCATCTGAAGTCTTTGGCGGCCAGCGTGCAAGCGGAAATAAAAGCGATTAAGGAGAGTCGGCTGCCACTGGATTTTATAAACTCCTTGCATTTGATCGAGAAAGCACCGCGGTTGACGAAGTGGGGCATCGGTCGCAGCCGCCGCATGGCCACGGCCGTTTTGACGTACACGGGCGATGTCATGCGCGGCATGAAGAGGCACTTCCCCGAGCAAGACAAAGCGCGCTTGGTAGGAAATGCTCGACTGACGAATATTCTGGTAGCTCCGCCTATTCGCGAGAACACAAATATCTCGTTGGGCTTGTGCGTGAATTGGGGGCAAATCTGCATTTCTGCGGCTTGGAATCGATCTGCCATGTCGTCGCAAGAATGCGAAGAATTCCTGGCTCTTTATTCAGAGTGTTGGACGCAGTGGCTCGAAGCATAATCCAAGGGCATTGGATTAACTGAATCGTCCGTTCGGAGCTTGCCTCCGACGGACGCCGCTTTGGCGTACTAGGATGGCACGCGGTATCAGTCAGCCTCATCTGGCCGAATCGCTAATAGCGATTCGGCCAGATG
>JBGSJL010000345.1:0-12831 GCA_041741955.1 Pirellulaceae bacterium
CGCTGTTGGTTACGATGGCGCAGTGGAGTGCGCAAAGACCGCAGAGCGTTGGGCTGAGTTGGGAGTCAAGGGCGTCAAGGCTAAGATTGGCTATCCAACTGTGCGACAAGACGTTGAAGTTGTGCGTGCGATCCGGTCAGCGGTGGGCGAAGCGATGGCTATCATGGTTGACTACAACCAGTGTCTGTCACCTACTCAAGCAGTCGAACGTATCCGATTGCTCGACAACGAGGGGCTAATCTGGGTCGAGGAACCGACGCTCGCGCATGACTACTTCGGACATGCAAAAATCGCCCGTGCGGTACGCACTCCGATCCAGTGCGGAGAGAACTGGTGGGGTACGTTTGATTTGCAACACGCAATCGAAGCGCAGGCATCAAACTACGTAATGCTGGACGTCATGAAAATAGGTGGTGTGAGCGGCTGGATGCGTGCTGCATCGATGGCGCAGGCCCACGGAATTGAAGTGTCCAGCCACCTCTGGCCGGAAGTAAGCGCACAACTACTCTGTTGCACACCCACTGCGGACTGGCTTGAGTATGCCGACTGGTGGAATCCGATTTTAAAAAATCCGCTTACCGTCGACAAAGGCATGGCAATCATCGACGGCGCAATTGGAAGCGGGATAGAATGGGATGAAAAAGCGGTGAACAAATACCTACTCTAAGGGAAGGCTTACCTTTTGAGATCCCGTCGGGATCGGGACCGCGATGGTCTTGATACCGTGGTTCCCTGACCGGGAACAGGTCGCAGATGGTAACCGGGCGGTAAGCGCAGCACCACCCCCGGGTTGCAGATAGGCTTGCCAGAAGTCCAGCGCATTGCCCGCCGCTCCGCAATGAAAGCAGCGATATGCGTTTTTGGCGTGATGAATACTGAATGCTCGATCTGCTCCGGTGCGGCTGCTGCAGTCAATGGATGTACTTTGAGCGACAGGCTGGTAACGGACACGGGCCGCGGAGTTGGTCTCCACGGCCCTCGGTACTTTTCCAGCCTATGCGGTCTAAGAGGTGTTTTAAGCGTATTCGCTTCTTTAGCTCCCGATAGCGGTCCAGTCGCAGATCGAACTCGTCTAAGTCCAGACAGCGAACCAGGTCTCCTGCTGAAGACGCATTTGCATGTGGCACCGTCGATGGCCTCTCGCGTTTTTGGAACCAGTAAGACCAGCGAATTGATTTTCGCCAGTCAGAAAGTTTCAACAGCGTAATACGACCGATGCGAATGCCCTAAGCTGTCCACGCGATCCGGGCTTGGCCAACAGGACTTTTAGACGGATGTGACGCGTGATAGCGCCCATGTAGCCGCGCGTTTTGTAAGACCGCTCGACACGAGCTGCCGCTGTGCGTAAAGCGTTGTCGCACAAAGAGCTACAGTATTTTTTGTGAGGCGCTCTTGGATCGGATTTCCAGTCCACCTTGCAGCCAGGTCGTCGGCAAGATGACTTTTTACAGCGACACTTTCTAGGCCAATTTCTATCACCCTCGCGCGATGAGTTGGATTGCGGAAGTTCAGCCGCAATTTCTTGGCTTGCGAGTTGCGCTGTTGCGGCCAATTCTTTCTTCCACTGACGGTAGACCTTGCACGACTCCCGATACTTGGCTCTACCGCGATCTGTTCAACGGTATTTCTGGTTGGCTTTTTGCCTGGCCCGCCGTCGCGATTGAGCCCGTTCAACTTCAATCGCCGACTGCCTGCATGATTCGCCGCAGAAGACTTGCGCGGGATGACTGGGCGTGGAATTACGATTGCACGGCTACCACAAGCACTGGCAGGGCAAAGAATTGGGCTTGGTGACTTGCGAAGCTTCTGGCGGAAGATCAGGATTGCTAGTAGGCAAGCGGGAGGATGTCCCGTAAGTCAAGTCTCGCTGGCGAAGCTAGTTACTTCACAGCAGGGCGATTTTTTTAAGCTGAAAACACCCTTCTACTCCAATCAGCCGCCCCCCAACCTGCGATCAGCCAATCACCAACAATCCAGCCACCCTGCGAAACTGGCTGATTCTTAGTTGCGTTTGACAATTCGACTTTGGACTTGCAGGGGAACAATGCTGATTTTGTGTTGCTTTCTCCGGAGCTCAGCGATTTTTTCGCGTTTTGCTAGGGCACTTGCCTTGGACTTAAATGGGCCTCGAATTGCCAATATTGCCACCGTTTTGCCCCACAAGTCGGCATCCTATCCGCCGTCTATCCCTGTAGGACAAAGTCGTAAACTCTCCATTTTTCCCTAGTAAGACAAAGAACTACGTCGCTATCCAACCTCCGTTCGGAGGTCGCTATCTTGCCCGGTAGAAGAAAGTTCTACGCTGCCATTTTCCCTGTTTATCACCTAAGTCGAACTAAAATCGTTGAGAAAAGCTAAGTGGCAATTGCCTCACGAATCGGAAACAGTATTGACTTCATCTGGCGTAAACACATCTTGTGATGCACATCGGATGGACAAGACAAAAACCTGCTCGCCCTGTATTGTGAATATCGCGCGTTAACTGGGTCGCTTGCCGAGTCCGACAAACTTGTCGCGGATAAGGCAAATTCGCTGCTCTCGATCGACAGAGCGTACATTTCACGACTCGTCGCGAGTGATTTGAGCTGCTCGTAGACTGTATCCACCCAGCGTTGGGCTTGAGCCGGCGAATGATGTTCGGACCACCACAGTGCATTTCGTTCGAGGTCCGCCGCTGCTCGCGGTAGTATGGCGACTTGATAGATCATTTAGCCGTGGGAAATCCGAGTTTTTCCCGCAAATCCGAAAATGCCTCATCAAGTGCCTTGCCTTCCCCGGCTTGCATCTGAGCCAACCCCTCCTCGATGGCAGCATGCGATTGCTGTCGATCCAATGCATGCATCGCGCGTTGATGCGTCTCGACATCCATTAAGACATAGGTGTGGCGAGTTTGTGGATCGACAAGTTCAAGGCCCCTCTCTCCACTAGCATGCAGCGCAGCCGCGAGTTCTTGCGTCAGTTCCACAGTCATCGGATGATTCTCCCTAAGCAAAAAAAGCAATGCCAGCCAATTACCAGTTTAACGAGAATTTGGCGTGTCACAATCTGCATCGTAATTCAGTGGTAGAGATGGCAAGAGCTGACTCGATGATTTCAAAGGTTGAATTGGGAAAACGGCATTAAGAACCTTTGGACTTGAACCAAACGAGCAATCGTCAACGTAGCCGTCCGAATCCGAAAAGGGCATTTGCGGTGGGCATGTCGAGTGAGGCGATTGCGCAGAGGTTAAGCGAGGCAGCAGAACTCAATGAACTCGGCCTTTCGCTGGCCCAAGCCAAGCCTATTCGTCCCCCAAGCGGACAAACTCGTAGTGATGCGGTCCACGAAGATCGACCTTCGTTCGTTGATGGGAAATTTACACCCGGCAAACAACCATTGCTGGCGCTTGGCAGACGCAGTAGGGCACTTTCGATCGTATCTGCTTCCAGAGTCGTCGCATCCAGAATGTGGAACAAACACCCGCGAATCGGAAGGCCGAGACGCGGGTGTTGGGTTTGTTCCGACAGGCACGTTGCCTGTCCCACTATCTACAGTTGGATCGCTTCAACTTCGTCGATGCATCGCATCTTCGAAGTCGCTCCTCGGCCGCGAGGTCCCGTGACCGCACAACTCATCGATCCAGATGTATCCAGACCAATCAACACCGGTCCCGGCAATTCCGGTAAGTTTCCACAAGCGATTTCGGCTGCCTTATGCAGTGCAGTCTTGATCTTCTGCGGAACACGGTCGTCGGCGTTCAAGTACGCAGCAAACTGCTGGTACGGGAATTGCTTCGAGCGACGAATCTCCGACTCGTCGGCGATCCGGTCGGCGACGTAGTCCAAACAGGCAGTTCAAACTTCAGAGCCGACGACTGGATTCGCACCAGCATGGATGCTTACAAGGCGGACGCCTTTCTCAGTCGAGCCACGTCGGCATAAACAGACTATAGGTGTTGGGCTTTAGACTTAGGTATGAGAGACCAAAAGGCAATTCTGGGTTCGCGCTCGAATGCTGAGAATCCAAGCGGTTTGAAGCCTTGGTCGTTCAATCTACTTTTGCCACAACCAGATATCTTGCGGTGCGCGTGTACGGTAATGCGTTTGTTGCTTGCATCATCCCTGCGTGCGATACTGTGAACCCGGCAGTCTCTAGCAAGTAGGGCACTGTTGCCAGCGATTGGTTGGCAGCCAGTGGCAAACAGTCAGCGAAGTCAGTGGCGAGGCTGGCCCAAGCACTCCGACTGTAAAATCCATCGATTAGCAGCACTGTTCCCTGGGGCTTCAACCAATGCCGCCAATTCGCCATGGCCGCTAGCGGGTCGTACAGCCCGTTAGCCAACTGCCGCGAGACAATCACGTCAAAGTAGTCCGGCGGGAAAAGCGACTGATCTTCGGGCGAGTCGCAGAATCCCTGGCAGGTTCGAACGGAGCCCAATTCGGTTTTGTTGATCAACCTCTCCAACATCAGCGACGAAGGCTCAATCGCTGTCAATTCAAGCCCACCAATTCGCCTCAGTATGCGGCACATGGCACCCGTTCCAGCGCCTGCGTCCAATACTGACATACCCGCTGCAAATTCAAACACTTGGGCAATGTCGGCTAGAACGGCAAGTTCATCAGCCTCGCCAATCTGTAGCGTCCAGGCTTCATATTGCTCGACGGCCGCAGCATCATAACTGGCAAGATGCTTGGCTCGGAATTCAGATTGAGTTAGACGGTAGCTCATATCATTCATCTTAGAACACAATAAAATGGCGGCCGCCGGTTGGAAAGCAACCGACAGACGCCTTAGTTTACAGGAAGTTCACAACTTGATCGGTCAATCCCTTTTCGCCGAGCGGCCGACATGGTGTAGATGGACCTAAAGAATCGCAACTACAGCACTTGGACCCCTCGATAGTTTAAGACCTGATGTTCTACCCGCTGAGTTACTCCAATCGGTGTTGCCTTTAGAACCCGTTCATGGAACACAGTACGCCAACTGCCGAAAGGCAGGGCAGTCTGCGTCGCCGGAACAACATCGACCAAATGCTTGCTTTTACATGCGTTTCACTACTGGCAGGGGCTGCGCTTTCTGAGCTGCCGAATGTAGCGTGTTTCCGTCCGATATGGGAAGCAGGAATGCATTGATTCGAACACTGTCCATCGGTTTTGGAGGCCGGGTCCGCTCCCAGGCGAACATTCCTGTAAAATTAGGTTTAAGGATTTAGGTATAAGCTTGGAGGAAAAAGAGAGATCATCGGAACCTTCGAGCGTTTCAACTTGCGGGTGCAGTGGAGTTGCTTGTTTACTCACAAACCAAGGCATTTCCGAAAGAAGAATTGTTTGGCCTAACGTCCCAAATGCGCAGGACTGCAGTCTCTATTCCATCGAAGATCGCTGAAGGATGCGGACGCAACTCAGATGCAGATTTTCTTCGCTTCCTCGATATCGCGAGTGGATCCCTACGTGAGCTCCAGTACCAAGCATCACTCGCGTCACGGCTCGGCTACCTTCCATCAGAAAGTCAATTGCTCGAAGGCGACTCGATCTTGTTCGAGGCTGGCAAAGTTCTACACGGGCTGATCCGTTCGATTCGTGGCGCCGGATCCGTTCGGGAATCGGCTGAAGAATATGAAGAAGCAAGCGGCAGCTAATTGCTTACCGCTCATTCCTTATCACCTACGTCTCTAACTCAACGTTCGCGGCCGATAGCCGCACCAAACCTCATCCGCAGTTGTTGAAGTTGTCTGTTTTCCATGACCATAACCAACCCGACATGACAAAGTTTGCGACTGCCATGTTGACGATCGCGGCCGGCGTAGGCCTGACGACACTCATTGGACTCTACGGGGCGTACCATGCCTGGCGTCATTCCATTCGAGTTTGGCTCCACCCCAAAACACCCCAATGGACGGGCGGCGTTGAGGACAAGCTTTCTCGGCTGGCCTTTCAGCCACCGCGGCTCAACCACGGAGTTTTTATTTTTGGGGCCAAGTCTCGTGTTACCCGGTCTACTCGGTGGGACGGCGATATTGATTGCGCTAACAGGGAATGGTGGTCGAATGACTCCAGCTATGGAGTACCTCTCGCTAGCTGTCATGCTACGATTTTTTGTTGCCCTGCCCATCGTATCTGCGAGTGGCACTCAATGCGTACTCCCTCTCCGATATGACTACGCCAATTCTAAAGACCCAGATATAGGTGTGGACCTGTTTGGAGTCTGTGACTTCTGTGCCAAGGTTGACTTCGACGCTGTGGACCTCACTGGCTACTTCTTTCCCGGGTAACGTCTTCATCTGCTTCCCAGGGGCTGAGGTTCACAATCGTTTTTGCAAACGTCCCCTAGCCGAAGAGACGACGCCACCAGGGTTTTTCGGGAGGCAGGGGTACGGGACGGAAAGTCTCCATCGGCTGCGTCTGGTAGACGCTGCCTTTGGGCTTGGCTGCGACGGGGAGTTGCTCTTCTTCCTCGCCGGAGAAATCGATCTTCAAGCGCAGTGCGCCGATTTGAATAAGTTGACCTGGCATGAGCGTTGCCTGTTGAATTCGACGGTCATCGACGTAGGTGCCATTCATAGATTCGAGGTCCTTTAAGACCAAAGCACCTTCGCCGTTTAAGGAGAATTGACAGTGTTTTCGGCTGATAGAATCGTGCTCGATGCACAATGGGGAGCCAGGTTCGCGGCCGGCCACGGCCGGCGGATGGAAGATCCAGTTTTTTTGCGATATTCCACTGACGCTATTCTGCAATACGAGCTTGTAAATCATGATGGTGCCGATACCTGAAACGAGGGATGCGAAGAGAAGGTACAGAAATCATCCTAACCGATATTCTCAATCGATGACCAATGGGATTGTGAGCCGCTGGGAGGTTGGTGCTGTGCAAGTTGCATCGCTACAGGCTTGATAGTGAACCGTACACAACAATTCTGCCGGGCCAGCCTTGGCGGAAGCAGAAGTCGTTAAGGGGACTGAAAAACGAACGTCGTCCGAGTAATATTGTACGGGGCCAAACGGAGAGTCTTTGGTTTTTGCAGTTGGAAAACTCCAATCACTCTGCTGTACTAGGCCGCTGGGCAAAGTGAGTTCCAGGCGAGTTGGCGTGCCGGTATCCTCTGGATTGTCGATCGCATAAATGGTCCAGGGCTTTGCCGTCTTCAAACGTACGACCAGGGTAGTGGTCCCGCCGACCGCAATTTTGGGCTGGCTCAATTGGGCCGCAGCCGTAACGGGCTCAGATGCGTTCGGGAGTTTCACCGGCACATCAGCCGTAAGTGGATCGAAGTCAACATGGCTGGATGGCGAATCCACGGCTGGCTGGCTGGACTTAAATGCCCAGGATCTAGCGGTGGCCCCACAGCCTACAAGCGATAGGATACACAGGCCAAGAATCACGACTTCATAATGTAGGCGCATTGGATTCCATTCAATTTCTAGTGCGCTAGTGCCAACGACGTCTCAATCCCACCCCGACGGTAGTAGCTCGCTGTTTTGAGTCGTCCGCGATTGTCGGATTTGTAGAGCGCCACGTCAACAAAGCTTGGCTTATTATCTCAGGGGCCTATGTATCTTTTTTGAGTAAGCGAGGCGCAAACCATGGATAGATGCTTGGTACAACCAGGCAGGTTAACAGCGTGCTTGTCATCAAACCACCGATAACAACGGTCGCTAATGGGCGTTGAAGTTCGGCACCGTCGCTGGTGGAAAGTGCCATGGGGACGAACCCCAGGCTGGCTACCATCGCCGTCATCAGGACGGGTCGCAAGCGATTCAGGGCTGTGAGCTCAGTGATTTCTCGCATCGCGAGTCCTGACAATCGTAGACGCTCGGCGGCGCTGACCCAAACCAGTCCATTGAGTACAGCCACTCCAAAAAGGGCAATAAAGCCTACGCCGGCAGAAATACTGAATGGCATCGCGCGGAGATAGAGCGCCACGATCCCACCGCTGATCGACATGGGGACGGCCAGAAAAATGAGCGATGCCAACGACGAACTTCCAAGACTGGTTTGCAACAGCAGGAAAATCAATAGCAATACAATGGGTGTGACGAGCATCAATCGCCGACTGGCAGACTGTAGGTTTTCGAAATCGCCTCCCCAGCGGACTTCGTAGCCCGAGGGCAAGTCGATTTCCAAGGCGACTCTCTGTTTGGCTTCGCTGACGAAACTGGCCACATCGCGGCCGCGCACATTGGCAGCGACATAGGTACGTCGCCGCATGTTGTCGTGCTCGACGGCGGGCGGCGTCTCTTCGAGCGTCAGGTCGGCCAGCTCGCCCAGGGGTACGATCCGCCCTCCGGCTTGCTCGACGGGCAGTTGCGAAAGCATATCGATACTTTGCCGCCAGGACTCGGGAATTCGTACGAGTATTGGGAATCGAGCGCGACCGTCGATGACAACGCCTACTTGGTGCCCACCCACGGACTCGATGACGCCAAGCACTTTGGCTGCGTCAATCCCATAGCGGGCAAGCGCGTCGCGTTTGGGTCGGATGGTCAGCGTTTGTAGATTGGCTTGGTAGTCAGCCCTTACATCAGCGGAGCCAGGTATTTTTTGCAGCAGACTTTCGATCTGCTTGGATGTTTTTGCCAATACTTCCAGATCATCGCCATAGATCAACACACCCACGTCGGATTTCACACCCGCCACTAATTCGTCAACGCGCATTTCGATGGGTTGTGTGAAGCCGAAAGCCACGCCCGCCACCCGCGAGCTGAGTTGTTCCTCCAACTGGGAAATCAAATCGGCTCGGGTAACACCAGGCCGCCACTGATGATGATCCTTCAGGATGACCCATACATCGGTTTGATGGACACCCATGACGTCATTGGCGATTTCCGGCCGACCCGTTTTACTAAAAGCAGTTTCTACTTCAGGAAATTCCAAGAGGATATTTTCAATAGCGGTCCCTATTTGAACCGCCCCTTCGATCGTAGCGGTGGGCAATCGCTGTGCTTCGATCAGCAAATCTCCTTCTTCCAGTCGGGGCATGAATTCAGCCCCGAGTTGGAAGGCAATCGGAATGCTCGCTGCAAACATCGCGATGGCAATCACGGCAGTCAACCCCGGTGCGGCGATCGTGCGATACACAACGGGCCGGTAGACGCGCTTGAGCAGTCGTACCAACCAAACGTCTTGGTCGGAAAGTCGCCGTGGCAGAGCGAGAGATGCCAACACTGGCATGAGCGTCATAGAAAGTACAAGAGAACCCAGCAGTGCAAACAGTACCGTGAGCGCCATCGGCCGAAACAGCTTTCCCTCAGTGCCTTCCAACAGCAGCACCGGCACATAAACGACCGCAATAATCAGTTCGCCAAACATCGTTGGTTTGCGGACTTCGATACAAGCGTCTCGAATAATTTCAATACGACTGCGGAGCCCCTGCGCAGTTCCAGACAGCCGATGTACACAGTTTTCGATCATGATGACGGACGAGTCCACGATCAAGCCAAAATCGATAGCGCCTAGGCTCATCAGGCTGGCCGAAATGGCAGTCGCGTACATCAGGTTCGACGCAAACAGCATCGACAGGGGAATGGCCAGGGCAACCATGAATCCGGCTCGCAGGCTGCCGAGCATGAGGAGCAGCACAAGTACGACGAGTCCTCCGCCTTCGAGCAAATTCTTAATGACTGTGTGCAAAGTGCGACCGATGAGCGCTGATCGATCGTAGATAATTTCCACGCGGACTCCCTCGGGGAGCGTGGGCTCGATCGCGACGATACGCTCCTTCACGCGCTGGACCAACTCGCGCGAATTTTCGCCCACGAGCATCATCACTAGTCCGGTGACAGCTTCACCGCGGCCGTCTCGAGTAACAGCGCCTTGGCGAGTCATGGGAGCGATCTGAACGGAAGCCACGTCGGAAAGCAAAATCGGCGTTCCCTGCAACTCCCGCCGCAACACAATTTGCTGCATATCTTCAATTTGCTTCAGCAGCGCCACGCCACGAATAAAACGCTGCTCGTCGTTGTGGATCACATAACCCCCGCTGGCTGAACCGTTGTTAGCTTCGATCCGCTGGAAGAGTTCTGTTAGCGGAATGTTATAGCTGGCCAATCGGTCGGGATCGGGTACAATTTCAAATGTCTTATAGTAACCTCCGTGCGTGTTGATTTCGGTAACGCCGCGCACCTCTCGGAGCTTGGGTGCAATCTCCCATTCCAGCATCGTGCGTAGTTGCATGGGAGTATAAGCGTCGCCACGCACTTCGAACTGTAGGATTTCGCCGAGCGCGGTTGTTAGCGGGCCGAGCTCGGGGGCTCCATAACCTGGCGGCAGGCTAGCTGCTGCAGCCGGCAACCGTTCGGCGACGACTTGTCTCGCAAAGTAAACATCGGTGCCCTCGCTAAAGACAATCGTTACGACCGAGATGCCAAACTTAGAAACGCTGCGAATCTCTTCGACGTTGGGCAAGCCACCCATGGTCGATTCGATCGGGTAAGTTATGTATTGCTCGACCTCAACGGGCGAAAGCGAGCCCGCACTCGTGATGACAGCCACTTGCGTGTTAGTCATGTCGGGCACGGCGTCAATGGGCAGCCTAATCGCGCTGACGATTCCAGCGATGGCCATCAAGCCGGTCGCCGCGAGGACTAGAAAACGGTTGGCTAAGCAGATGTCGATAAGCCTTTCGAGCATGGCTAATCTTCTCCCGCAGCTAATAGAAGTTCGCTCTTGAGCGCGAAGACGCCGCTGACTGCGATTCGCGCGCCCAACGGAAGACCGGCCTGAATTTCGGTATAGCCGTCTTGGGTCGCGCCGACGGTCACGTCAGCACGGCGGAACGAAAAGCCGCTCTCTGATATGAATACGAAACTCTGACCCTCGTGTACCACAACCGCTTGCTGGGGAACGGCGAGCACATTGCGTGGGGCTCCCATAGGCACAGTCATGCGGATGAATAGGCCTGGTCTCAGTCGCCCGTCGGAAACCGGTAGGTTGGCAATCAACGGTGCGGTTCCTGTCGCAGGATCCAAACGTCGACCGACGCGAAGAATATTTCCGACAAAGCTAGAGCCTATGATTGCGGGCGAAGTAATTTGAACCGACTGCCCAGTTAGTAGGGTGATCGCATTCCAGTCGCCCTCGCGAATGTCGCCAATGGCCCAAAGTTCCGAGACATCGGCAACGACAAACACCACTTCCCCTGCCCGCACACGCTCGCTGACGGTAAAATTGCGGTCTTCGACCGTTCCATCGATAGGCGTGATAAGATTGAAATGCGAGAGCGGTTCCACTTCGGACTCGCGAAATTGCTGCTCAGTAGCAGGTTCAGCCGCTGGTCCCAACAGCGCATTGAGTCGCTGAATGCTGATTTGAACCAGACGCTGGGCTTGCGCCAAACTGGCCGTCGATGCACTACATTGCTGGCGGACTTCGAAGAGCGATTGATCTGCGATCGATGCAAGTGCTGCAGAGGCCAAATGCATCTCCGACTCGCGAATTTGCTGCGTGGAGCCGGCAATGGCTCCCCTTTCAGCGGCTTCGCGCGAGTTGTCGACGAGCGTTTGTGCAAGCCGCTCGCGAGAATAAGCAGAGAGCAGTTTTTCGCGATAATCTCCCAGAGCTCTATCTTGAAATGACGGCTCGATTTCTTGCAATGTCTTTCGCGCGTCGACGAGCGTGACCAGCTCCTCAACGCTGGCACAAATCGTGGACTGCCGCTGCTGCTGCCGCTCCGCTAATGACAACTCCGACAATCGCATACGGACTTCTGATCGTGCCATGCCTACTTCAGGACTGCTGACAACCGCTACCGTTTGACCGGCTAGTACCTGCTCGCCTGGGTGTACGAGCATGCTGACTAAAATGCCGTCGCAAGGTGACCTTATGGCCACGTGTCGATCTTGGTCGTAGTCCAGTCGCCCAGAGATATCGCGCTGCAAGCGCAGTTCGCGAGTTGTGACCTCCGCAATCTGTATATCCATCGACTCAAATTTTTCGGCAGAAAGCGTGACTGTGTTCAGTGAATCTCCGGGGATCACTGAATCGCCAACGGCCCTCGAATCGCTGTATACTTGCGTTCCCGAGGATGCAGGTGCGATGGGCGAACCCAACGGGCGTTTCCAAATAAGGATTCCACCGGCGGCGATAACTGCCAGAATGGCCAGCCCGCCAAAGATTTGCTTTTTCATTAGTTGGACCTTGCGGACAAGAACATCTGCTGGAGAATTTGCATGTGTAACGATGCGATGCGGATTAGCGCAGGCGTCCAGCTACAGCAAGCAAACGCAGATTAGTTCGCAAAGAGATACACCCATGTAGGATTGGGTGAAGGCATGGGCATGTGGCAGACCGCCATACAACTGCGCCTGTGGGCCAGCCGATGGAAGAACCTCTACTAATACGTTCGGTGCGATGAGCGCCCAACATAGACAGGCGTTTAAATTGGAACGCAGTTCGCAATCGGGGGGCAAACCTGCGAGGTCCAATTGAACTCCACCCCATAAACCCAACACGCAGCCAGCATTTACAGGGAACCCAGCGTTTATAGGGAACCCAGTTGGGGTCTGCTCCGATTTGGAAACGCCGGCTGCATCCCAGGGCAAAACCAAGTGCCAGTGCACATCATCGTCGCACTTTGCATCGCACTCCGCTAAATGACACGTCCTGTCATGATGGGTTTTTAGGTGTGCCACCAGCCCGCTTGGATCCTGATGGGCAAGCTGCTCGTGCGAGTGCGCGATAGGAATCGGAAACTGACAAACCAACAACCAAGCCAGCGCAAAGCATCGCGGTCGATGCCATTTGGATCTTATTTGGTGGTTGTGGTGCGGAGATTCCATAACCTCTACTTATACACACTCCAATTGCGAATTCAAGTCGAACCCGAGCGGTACCGCCGTTGACAGAATCCCGCGTATT
>JBGSJL010000346.1:0-14688 GCA_041741955.1 Pirellulaceae bacterium
AACGCTGCGCCAGTAGGAAATCAAACATTGATTTACCGGCGCCATGCCTAAAAAATCCCGGGGGTTCGCCCACGAAATTCAGTCGAAGGAAGAGATTTTAGACTCTTCCGCTTGACTAACCAATAGACGGTCGCTTCTCCCCCAGTACTCTGGGGGAGTAAGGGCTGGGGATGAGGGGGCTTGGTGAAGAGTGAATTGATAACAGGAGGCCAGGGGAGTAAGAAATATCAGACTATTGCCTTAGGGGCACAAACTACTTAATTGGAAGGACTGCCGAGGGCGTCGGTCAGCGGGCGGCTGCCGGGAATGTCTTCGGGCCACAGGGTCCACACGGGCGTGCGAGCCATAATTTTTTCGCGGAATGCACGAACTTCCTTGTTGCGACGTTGATTCGACAGCGACTCTCGCAAATCGGCTTGAGCCTGTGTGAAGTCCATGGTATGTCCAGGCTCGCGCTCGAGCACCTCTATGATGTGCAAGCCGATGTCGTCCTCGATCACTTGGCTGAGGCGATTCAGTGGCAGTGCAAAGATGGCTTCATCGAGTTGTTTGGATTTGAGGCTGCCCTGGGTAGTCCAGTCGTAAACGCCGCCGTCGCTGGCCGTGAAGCCTTCGGACGACTGCTTGGCAGCCGCTTCGAAGGGTTTGCCGCCTAAGAAGATTTGATTTCCAAGCTCGCGGATCGCGAGGTTGGCTTCTTCACGCGTCGTGTGTTTGTCGAAGCGAATGGTCAATTGCCGCCAGCGAGCTCGACCGGCAACATTCCATTTTTGACGGTTGGCTTCGTCGCGATACGCGATCAGTAAATCTTCGCGCGAGATCTCAAACTTTTCTGGCACATATTTTCGTTCCAATTCGCTGGCCAACACCTGTTCGATGAATTGTCCGCGGAGAGTCATTAATGACAGCGACTTCGTCTGCAACTTGAGTTCCAGTTCTTGGATCGAGGCGACTTGATATTTTTTTTGCAGCACCGGCACTTGCTTGTCAAAGAAGATTTTGCCGGCCTTGCTGACTACCTTTTTCTTAGTTTCCTCCAACTCCTTGGGAGTCACTGTGCCCACCATATCGCGAAAGAACTCTTGGTAGATTGCTTTGACTTCCACATACTGTCGCAGTGCTTGACGCACTAATTGGCTTCGAATCTTTGCCTCTTCCTCGCTCGTCGTGATGCGGTCGCGATTCTGTTCGATAATCGGCTCTACAAACACTGCCATATCGCCTGCCAGAATAGGATCGGTCCCGACAACGGCAACCAACTGACCTGCCGCGAATTCTTGCAGTGGCGGTGGTTGTACTGGATTAAAATCAAACGCGACCAATTGGCCGTTGGCTTGAGTAGAAGTGCCCTGAGCCGCTCCCATGGAGGGCATCCCCAATCCATTTCCGCTAAGGTTGGGCAGCGGTGGCATCGCAATTGACAGCTTGGGTGATCCTCCCGAGGCATTCGGCGAAATGTTGGCAGCATTTAGTGGCGGCACAGCCAGGCGGCTGACCGCAGCTTGATTTGTAGCTGCGGGGGCTGGCGGTAAAAGATCGGCCAGTCCCTCGCTCAGATTCTCCGATGCGGCAACCGTTGCCGCCGGAGCCGCCCCAATCGGCATATAGGGTGGCGTGGCAACTGCACCGCTGCGCGAAGATGGAGGCGGCGGCAGATTTGCGACCCGCGCACCAAAAGTACTGCTGTTGGTTGTTGGCGCTCGGCTGGGAATGCTAGGGGGAGTTGCCGGTGCCGCCTGCCATGGCGTCTGGCCCATCGCGGGACATGTTTCAAGCAGCATCAGAATTGGAGCCACCAGCAACGCCACGACCACGCGTGGGAAAGGGCCAGGGCTTAAGAGCGATTGATTCATAACGCGGACCTGCCAAAGAGCTAAAAATAGAAGTCTCGGGTATGGTCTTTGACGAAATCGCAGGAAAAAAGCAATAGAAGTTAAATGGCGGTGGGACAACTCGCTGAAATCGGAGCGTCTGGGCAAGAAACGGCGTTGGCACAGCTTGGCATGTTACGCTAAACTATTGGCGGTACAGCACTCATTTGCGGGTACTAGAACCAGGGAAAGGTTAAGCTATGGCGAAGGAATCGTTTCGCTTTATCCATGCTAGCGACTTTCATCTCGAAAGGCCGCTACAGGATATTCTCGATCTGCCGGACAATTTGCGTCGGATGCTCGTCGATGCGCCGTGGAAGGCCGCCGAGGCGGTATTCGAGCATGCGGTCGTGGAGAACGTCGACTTTATTGTCTTGTCTGGGGATCTACTCAACCCATTGACCAGCGGCGCACAGGGTGTGGCGTTTCTGCTCGATCAATTTGAAACACTCCAGGAGCGAGGCATCCAAGTGTACTGGGCCGGTGGTGCCGTCGATGACCCCGAACGCTGGCCGGAGTCCGTCGTGTTGCCCAGCAATGTACACGTGTTCTCTAAGCATGAAGTCGAAGAGTTCGTTTTTCGTCGACATCAGACACCGTTGGTAACTCTGCTGGGGCGCAGCAGCCAAGGCAGTGAGACCGTCCGAGCGGCAGAATACGCACACGATCCGGACGACAACTTTGTAATCGCTGTCGCGTTCGGCAAGGCGGATAGCGATTCACTGTCTAACGAACGAGTGAATTACTGGGCGTTGGGCGGCCAGCACCAATCGGAAATACTTCGCAGCGATGAACCTGCCATTCGATATTGCGGCACGACGCAAGCCCGCTCGTTATCCGAGCCCGGCGAACATGGGTTTGTGTTGGTGGACGTCGACGCCCAGCGCAACCTACAAATTCACTCGATCGATATCGACCTAGTGCGGTACTCTGTCCAGGAGATCGACGCTGACGACGTGGCGCTGGGACGCGATCTTCGCCAGCTACTTTCCAAGCGCGTCGCCCGTTTGCAAAGCGAAGCAGCCGGCCGCCACGTACTTGTCAAATGGCGTGTACACCTCGATCTAGAAAATGCCGCCGTGGTGGGCCCCACAGCCCTAGAAGACTTGCTGGGATGGTTGCGGCGCGAGTTTGGACATGGTCAACCCAGTTGTTGGTCGGTAGATATGGAAATTATTCCCCCCAAACAATTACCGACAAAATGGAAGGAAGAGGACACTATCCTCGGCGACTTCTTGCGCACGGCCGCCCAACATCGCAAAGAAGCAGCCAAGCAACTGAGTTTGAAGCCCATTATCGATACTGAAACACCAGCGTCCAGCATTTGGCAATCCGTGCTTTCGGGAAATTCGCAAGCCACAACACTCGACAGGAGCACGCTGTTGGGCGTTGATCTTCTGCGCGGTCACAAAGTGGACTTGGTGGCTACGACGCGTCGTTTTGGAGGGGCGGAAAAATGAGAATCAAAGACGTTCAAATCGATGGATTCGGCGTCTGGTCCGGGCTCACCGTGCATTCGATGCCCGACACCATGACAGTGTTTTATGGGCCCAATGAAGCCGGCAAAACAACGCTCATGCATTTCTTGCGGACGATGTTCTACGGCTTTACCGAGCAGCGGCGGACCCGCTACTTACCACCTGTTTATGCAGGCAAGCCGGGTGGGGCGATTCGTGTCACGGGCCCCGGCGGCGGTTATGAGATCTGCCGGCGGGCGCAGCTCGATCAAGGTGCCGGTGGAGGCCAACTGACCGTGACCGGCAGCGACGGCCTTTCGCAAGGACAGCACCGTCTGGCGATGCTGCTTGGGCAAGTGGACGAAAGCATCTTTACGAATGTTTTTGCCATCGGCCTCCGCGAATTGCAAGAGCTGAGCACCCTAGATGACACCGCCGCAGCAGATGAACTGTACAAACTTTCGAGTGGCTTGGATCGAGTGTCACTCGTTGATGTGACGCGGCAATTGAAGGCCGCGCGGCAGCAAATCGTTGGCGCGTCGCCCGACGGAGGGCAATTGCAACGCCTGATGCTGCAACGCGAGAAACTGAGGGACGAAATCGATCACCTCACCAGCCAGGGTCGACGATGGAGCGAGTTGGCCGCGTTGCGGCACACTCAGAACTCGGAGCTGGAAGAACTCAAGCAACGTATTGCTTTATGGGAGATCGAGTCCAGGACCTACGAAGTTGCGATTCAGGTCCGTCCCACATGGGCCAAGCGGGCTGAGGTCGAGCAGAAATGCCTAGCCCTGGGCGCCCGCACTGATTTGATGGACACGTCCGCCGATCGCCTAGCCGACATCTCAAAACAGATTGCCGAACGAGCGAGCAAGGTGGCCGAGCTGCGGCAGCAACGCAGGAGCCTGCGTGAGCAAGCTCGGAATTTGCCGCTGCGCCGCGGCATTTTGGAGCTGGCGGCTAAGATCGAAGCTGCCTCCGAGCAGGCGCCATGGATTGGCTCGCTGCAAAAAAACATTCAGCGCCTTGAAACTCAGATCTCGCAAACTCGCGAGCAGCTCGTCGAAGATGCCAAGCGATTGGGCATCACCGACGAAGACCAGCAGGCCCTACTCGACGATCGTCGGCTGGCGCGGATGCCCGACTTGTCCCGTCAGGCCATCAACCAATTGGCAGAGCCCGCCAGCGAAGTTCGGTTATGGTCGACGCGATTAAAGCAAGCCAAGCAGCAGAGCGAAGTCGACAAGAAGGAGGTCGATCGCCTTGCCAAAGAGCTGTCGCAGGCCATGGAGAATCGTAGCCATGCGGACATTCATACCGCCATGAATTCCAATGGTGAGATGATCGCGCAACTCCGCAAACGGATGCAAGTCCAAGAGGCGCTGGACAAACAGATCGCGCGCCGCGAACAGCTCGAAGAAGAAGCCGTCGACTTGGCTGTCGACGAGGCGTTGCCGGTTGAACGCTCGTTTTTGATGGGTATCTTGTTTGTGGGAGGTGCCTTTCTGCTGTTGTGGGGCATGGGCAAGTCGTTGCCGTTTTTCCAAACAGAGATCGAGCCGGATTCGCAAACCGGCATCCTGTTTATCGTTATCGGTCTGTTCATGTTGTTCTTCGGTGCAATGTGGAGCAGCGTGCTCGATCGTTCGACAGTGTCGAGCTTGGAAGATGTCGAGGATCAGATCGAAGCGATCCGCAAAGAAATTCGCAAAACCGAGATGGAGCGAGACGAATTCGATCGTCGTCTTCCCGCACATTCGGGACCCCTGGAAGTAAGATTGCGCGAAGCTGAAAATGAGATTTCGGCGCTGGAAGGACTCTTGCCGGTTCAGCACAATCGTCAGGCAGCCTCCGAACGCTTTGCGGCCGCCCGCAAGCGGGCCGTTCAGGCGGCTGAATCATTGCGAATCGCGCGCAACCAGTGGCAAAAAACGCTCAGCTCGCTAGGCCTGACCGAAAGTCTCTCCCCTAAAAGTATCCGTATCATGGCCGAGGGTTACGACTCTCTGCTGCAAACACGCCGCCGTATGCAGAGCCTAGAAGAGGAGCTAGAAACACGGCAACTCGAACTGGGTGCCCTAACGCAACGGGTCGACTCACTAGCTCGACAAGCCTTCGCAGCCAAGGCTGCCAGCGAAGTCATCTCCGGAGTTTCAAACAATTCGATCGATGAGGACGACGAATTCGAAGACGAAATCGGTAGCCGAGCGGAAATGAAAATGAAGGCGAGACATAACCTGCAACAGCCTGCCAAAGTAGAGCCGATCCGAGCCGGTGTCGAAACAGCAACTCGGGCACTGGAGCAATTGGCTAAGCTGACCGCCTTGATCAGTTCACAGGAGCAATTTATTCTGCAGAAACGCAGTATGAGGGAGCAAGACCAGACGCTGTCAAAGCAGGCGGCTGGTTTGCAAAAATCTATCGACAAACTGCATCGCACCCACAGCGCCTACTTGGCGGAGCTTGGTTGCGAGTCGGAAGAACAACTGCTTCAACTGCTTGAGATCAAGCAGTTGCATCAGAAACTAACTGCCCAAGCGGCTGAGTTCTCCGAACGTGTGCTGGCGGTAATTTCTGGAACCGTGCCCTACGAAACCATCGCGCGATTGCTGGATACACCGGGCTCAGAAGACTTGGAGAAGCGTTGGGAGCAAATCTCGCAGAGGACGCAGCAAGCGGAGAAGCGTGTGGAACAGTTGCATCAGCGCCAGGGCGAGCTGGGGCAAGAGATGAAATCGCTGGCTTCCAATAGTCGCTTGTCCGAGGCTAAGCTCGAATGGACTTGTGTCGAAAATCAGTTGAAGGCTTGTGCTGAGCACTGGCAGACGCTGGCAGTGACGACATTGTTACTAGACAGTGTCTGCGAAGTCTACGAAACCGAACGGCAACCTGAAACGCTCCGCGAAGCGTCGGCTTTTCTGAACCAATTGACTGAGGGCAAGTACGTCCGAATCTGGACTCCACTCGGCAAGAATCAATTGCGCATTGACAATGCGACCGGTCAAGCCCTGCCGTTGGAAGTGCTTTCGCGCGGGACGCGGGAAGCCGTTTTCATTGCTCTCCGACTGTCATTGGCCGCTGCCTATGCGCGCCGAGGGGTAACCATTCCCTTGGTACTCGACGATGTGCTCGTAAATTTTGACTCAGCCCGAGCGGAATCGGCGGCCAAAGTACTCCGCGATTTTGCCGCGCTCGGTCATCAAGTTATCATGTTTACCTGCCATGAACACATCATGCGAATTTTTGATAACATCGATGTGCAAGTCCGCGTGTTGCCCCACCAAGGGCAACCCGGGGAAGCTGAAATCTACTTCCCTGACCAGCCCGAGCCGCGACACATCCCCGCACCCGAACCCTACCTCGCCAGCGAGGAACTTGACGGCGAGGAACTGGACGGCGAGGAACTGGACGGCGAGGAAATACACGCCGAGGAAACCGATGATGATCCCATCGAAGTTTACGAACCAGTGGCTGAGGAAATAGCCCATGACCAAGTAGCTGAAGAAGTCGGAAAAGAAATGCAAAGCACTTCGCCTGAACCGGTGGTGATGCAAAGCAGGTTGCCTGAGAGAAAGCCACGCGCGCAAGTGCGCCGTGTCGTCGTCGTCGACCAGCCGGAGATCGACTGGTTGTGGTACGAGCGGACGCCCGACAAACTCGAATGGGGCTGGGTTGATTCCGCGCAACACGTCAACGAGGAAGATCCTCCTAATGATCTGTGGTGGAACCGGGGGCGAACCGCTCCCGCGCCGGCCGCTAGTCGCGCCGAGCACTAGGCCATGAACGAGACAGCGATCGAACTGTCTGCTAAGTTGCACCTATTGCTGGTGCAGCGAAACCTGCGTGTTGTGTTTGCGGAAAGCTGCACTGCGGGCCGCGTTTGCGGGAGTCTTGCGAGCATTCCAGGTATATCGCAGCATATGTGCGGTGGCTTCGTTGTCTACCGAGATCTGAGCAAAGCAAACTGGTTGGGAATTGAACTCGGGCTGCTGGAAGATCCTAATGTAGGGCCGGTGAGTCAACCGGTCTCGGATGAGCTCGCCTCCGCAGCCCTGCGAATGACGTCCGAGGCGGACGTGGGGATTGCTGTCACCGGCGAGGTGGGGCCCCATGCTCCGGCAGAGACCGACGGCAAGATCTTTGTTTCCCTAAAGTGGCGTACCGAGCCCCGAGTTAGGCAATGCCAATTCGAGCTTGCCTCGCCGGTACCCACAAATTCTCAAGACGTGGCAGCTCGCGTCCTGCGGCTCGATGAGGCTACTTGCTGTGTGCTATCATTTGCAGTCGATCAAATGCGGCTCGGCGGTCCTCACTGAGTTATTTTTGGAAAGAGGCATCAATGTCACCAAAGCAGATTTTGGCAGTGTTAGCTTGTTGGCTGTGCCTGTGTGTTGCATGTCCAACGACCGAACAACAAGTTTGGGCCCAAGCTTTCGATGAGAAATTTTCGGACTGGCCAGTGGAATTGAAGACGAACGGTCGGTTGCTGGTGATTGAAGAGCTTTCCAACCTGGGTCTTGCAGCCAAAGTTGTGAGAGCTGACAACGACTCGGCGAATTGTTTGCTGCTGCGCCATCGCGGCAACAGCTCCCAATCGCTAGAGGCGTATGCTCAATTGTTTGGTGACGTAGAGACTTTTGAACTCGACGCAGACAATACGCTGCCTACTGTAGATCAAGTCGAGGTGGTCGCATGGCACTTTGATCCGGTCGATAGGGATGCGGCGGAATCGCAAGACGGGCTGCCTCAGTCCGCTTTACAACGCTGTTTGCAAATTGCCAACTTTTTGAAAGAACAGCTTGCGCTAGGTAAGACAGTTATCGTATCCGGGGCTGGAGTTGACAGATTGGGCGCACACTATACTGGCCAATGTCGTGGTCATTCAATCTTGGCCGACGGTTACGATTTGTTGCCGGATTGCATCTTGCAGACTAGTTTTCAAAAGGGCGAACAAAGCCGCTTGTTGAGCGCTGTCGTATTGCAACCCAGCCATGTTGGTATTGGTTTGGAATCGCGTACTCTGCTCCTCTGGGAGGGTCGCAAGGTGCGCGCCTTTGGAGCCGGGCAAGTCACCTTTCTACTGATGGCCAATGAAAGACTACCGGTGCGCACCAAGTCCATCCGTGAACGACAAACCAGTCGCCAACCCATTGGCGAGTGGCTAATTGATTTGACGCAGTGGCGGCGTGAGGCGATCGACCGCACACTTGCCGAGTTCCCGCCCCCTGAAATCGAAATTCCAATTGTTGAAAATGGAGCGCTAGTGATTGTCGGCGGTGGCGGTATGCCGCCTAATTTGATGGAGCAATTCGTCGCACTGGCTGGCGGTCCGCAATCCGCCCGATTGGTGTACATTCCCTGCGCTGAGGAAGATACCGTCTCCTCGGAGCAATCCATGCTTGATACTTGGAAGAATATGGGCGTCCTGCACACGGCTCTGGTTCATACGAAGGATCGGCGTCAGGCGAATGCGGACGAAGTCTTTTTGGAACCATTGAAAGCAGCGACTGGCATTTGGTTTGGCGGTGGCCGGCAATGGAACTTGGCCGACTCGTATTATGGTACGCAAGCTCATGGCTTGATGAAACAAGTATTGCAGCGTGGCGGCGTAATCGGCGGCTCGTCGGCTGGGGCTTCCATTCAAGCCCGCTACTTAGCGCGTGCGACACCGATTGAGAATTTTGAAATCATGGCGCCTGGCTACGAACGCGGCGGTCTGGGCTTCATCGGCGGCGTGGCGATCGACCAACACTTTACACAACGGAAACGGCACAGAGATATGACGCAGTTGGTCGATCGGTACCCACAACTATTGGGGATTGGAATCGACGAAACCACGGCTATCATTGTCCAGCAGTCGCGTGCCGACGTGGTTGGACGCGGGCAAGTGCATTTTTACGATCGGACACAACCCGTAGTTCCAGGGCTCCCCGATTTTACGGCCCTGCGCGCGGGCGAAGCCTACGACCTCGCGGCGCGCAAAGTGTTGTCTTCATCTACCCCATAGGGCCGTTTTCATGCATGTTTTGATTTTAGGCGCAGCGGGTATGGTCGGTCGGAAACTGACTTCGCGGTTGATTGCCGACGGCCAGTTGGCTGGCCACGCACTGAGCCGTTTGTCATTGCACGATGTGGTGGCATCGCAGCCGCCTGCAGCTGCGGATTTTCCGATCGGCGTGCACACGGGCGATCTGTCTCAGCCCAGCGAAGCCCAAAGATTGGTAGCCATGCAACCAGATGTAATCTTTCATCTGGCTGCAATTGTTTCCGGCGAAGCAGAGCTGAATTTTGAAAGCGGCTATCGCATCAACATGGACGGCACGCGCTGGCTGTTGGATGCTATCCGAATTGCTGGACACAAGCCGAAGTTGATTTTCACTAGTTCGATCGCTGTGTTTGGTGCTCCGTTTCCAGAGTCGATTCCCGACCAATATCATTGCACACCACTAACGTCTTACGGAACGCAGAAGGCGATTTGCGAACTGTTGGTTTCTGACTATTCTCGCAAGGGCTTTCTAAATGGATTGTCGCTTCGCTTTCCTACCATTTGCGTGCGGCCCGGCAAACCAAACGCCGCCGCATCGGGTTTTTTTTCAGGTATCATTCGCGAGCCACTCAGTGGGCAGGAGGCGATTTTGCCCGTTGATGAGGACGTTAGGCACTGGCACGCATCGCCGAGGGCAGCGATTGGTTTTCTGATCCATGCCGCGTGCCTTTCGCCGGAACAAATTGCGTCCAATCGCGTGATCACGCTACCAGGTGTCGCGGCAACCGTCGGTGATCAGATCGCCGCCCTTAGAAAAATTGCTGGCGACCACGTGGCTCAGCGAATCGTCAAGCGACCAGATGCATTTGTGCAATCGATCGTCGCAGGTTGGCCGCGATGTTTCGATCCGCAACGAGCCCTGAAGCTTGGCTTTCGCGCCGAGACAAATTTTGAAGACATTATCCGCGTACACATTGACGATGAACTCAATGGAATTATCCAATAGCCCAACGTCCGTGTTTGTTTACGGAACGCTCAAGCGTGGCCAATGCCGCGAACATTGCTGGCCCAGGCATCCGCTCCGTGTGCAGCCGGCTTGGACGCTCGGAGAGCTTTTCGACTTGGGCCCATATCCGGCTTTGCTGGACGGCCAGGACAGGGTACTGGGTGAGCTGTGGTCGTTCGCCATGGACGACATCTCCGCAGTTCTAACGGCTCTCGATCGAGTCGAGGGAACCAATCAGCCTGGCTCGAACAACGAATACGATCGGGTCGACGTGGTGGTCAACTTGGAAGATGGCAGCGAAGTAGTCGCCTGTACTTACCAGTTTGCGGACTCGGCCGCGGCCCGACATCACAAGTTACTAGTGCCACAAATGCACTCCGACGGCTCCAGTTACGCTCGATGGGAGAAACTGTAGACCCTGGAGCCTAGCTGTCACGATGTACTAAAGGCTCTCCAAGTACTCGACTAACTGGTTCTGTTCTAGTGCGGTTAGGGATCTGGGCAATTCGTGAGCATGGTGCTCGAGTAGATCGCGGAGTGAACGGGCGCGACCGTCGTGCAGCAGTGCTCCCTGTCGCTGGCTGACGCCAATCAAACTCGGAGGGTTGAAACGTGTCATGTCAACTTCGTCTCGCAAGCCAATGTCAAACGATTCGGAGCTGGTTAACCACTTGCCACGATGACAATCCGCACAACCGATCGACTCAAAGAGTTTTCGTCCGTCGTCTACTACTTTAGCGGACACGTGATGCTCGCTTGGAACTTGAGAATCGGGTCGCAGACGGGCAGCTCGCAAACTCGGCGGTGGGGCCAGAGTCCGCAAATAGGCGGCGATGTCTGCAATCGTGGCTTCTGGTACGTCATAGTCGCTTGACATGGTCGAGTGGATTGAATGTTCGATTTGGCGTTCGAGGCTCTCCAAATTTCCACTCCAACTGTACGGTGATGTTTCGGATTGTCCCAGTAACGACAGTACGCGTTTGGGAGTGCCGTAGGATTTGTCGGTAAAATTATCGTTGAGTTGGCCACTGGTGTGCCCATGACTGTGGCAGCTATGGCAACTCATCCATCCATCGTGCGAGAGACTGGAATCGAAGAACGCGATTTCACCGCGTTCTGCCTGCGTGGGTTCGCGAACGGGTCCGAGTGCGAGGTGCTCGACGCTATCGTCCTGTAAGTTCACGATCGAGATCGAGTCGCTGAATTGATTGACGACGAGTAGAGATTTATTGTCTGGCGAAAACTGGCAATCGACCGGATGGAAACCCACATCGACTTGGCGGAAATAGTAGTCGCTGTCGCGTCCCAAAGCGACTCGGTTCGTCCCACCAATCGTGATGGCGATGAGACCGTCATCGGCGATGCGCAGCGAAGTCAGATCGCCAGCTCCATTGCCGTTGGTACCGATCGGATAAAAGCGACCTTGTTTGAAAATTTCTGGGCCCGTTTGTTGCAACATTCGATCCACGACCAGCCAGCGCAGGCTGTTCGTGATCAAGCCTCCCCAAGTGATATCGTTGCGAATCGATTGCAAATGCTCGCTGAGCAACTGATGCGGAAACAGGACCTTCTGTTCATCGTGAACCGCCACCAAGCTGGTGATATTGTGGCCATAAACTTGATCGCGTTTTAGTATGTCACCTGTCTGTCGGTCGAGCAACCGGTAGTTGCAGCCAAAAGCGTCGGTCACCAGTACCAGACCGCGTTTGGGTAACAGCAATATTTCTCCGCCACACATCTGTAGATCGACAGGAGAGTGTAGTTTCCAGTTGTCGATGTTTGCAAGGTTTTCGCTGGTGGGGTTTTCGCTGCTAAATTGCCAGCGGTAGAGTTGCTGTGACCATTGGCCGCTCGCGTACAGCGTCTGCATTTCTGAGTCCCAAGCCAACGAATGAGCGATACCTGGCGCAGGTAGCCGCGCAACGGGTTTCCACAGCGAGTCGTCGTGGTGAAACACCACGACCTGCTGCGCGTTGTGTTCCGAAATAGCTACGATCGTCGTGCTGAGCTGAATAAGTTCACCCCAGCTACACGCAGCATCGCTGTGGACGACGCTCAATCGCTTGCTCGGTAAATCGAGCTGGTAGAGTTGCCCTGTCCGCTTGGTAGAAATCAAAGCAGAGTGCGCATCGAAGAAGATCACCCGCGTCGGTTGGCGATAGTCGGCCGCCACCTGACTGGCGTCCACATAGTCCGGACGAAATCGTGTGCTGTCATGCAGCTCGGCTGTTGCGGACGGATAGGCCGACGGATACACAGAGTTGCGGTAAGCGTCTCTTTCGTCGGCACAAACTGAGACTGAAGTGGCGATGACCAAGCTGAAGACCAGCCGCATACTGGGCCCACTGAAGTTGAAAAGCATCAATACAGTACCTTGATCGAATTAGCCACTGTCGCGGCGCTAACGCGGCGCACCGAGGCAATTGTAACTTAACCAGATACGCCCAGCGAAATATGACCGTCAAGTCAGCTCAAAATTCCCACACTTCCCGCTGAACGCCACCGCGCGAACAGCTAACAAGTCTCATTTTTTGCTCGACAGCGCCAGGTTCACGCTGCAGTCGCGAGCTTTAGCCGATTCTTTGAGAACACTGTTAGGTAGCTAAAGTCTGGACTCCGACGGATTTGGTCAATGCTTTCCTTTCGACTTACCGCTGTCCAGCTAGGCTCTTGCCTAGTTACGCACAGCTCGGGCGGAGCTAAGTAACCATTGGCTGGGCGGGATGTACAGTGCTGCCAGCCAACATAGTTATGTCCTCAACGTTCAGATCTGTGTGGCGAATCATCGTCTCAAAGACCCTAACGCTACTTGACGCGCTCATCCGAAATCGCGACACTTTGCAGTTGCTTTGTAAAGCCCTGCGGCAATGTAGAAAGCAACCCTTTAGGGCGGTTAGCTCAGTTGGTTAGAGCGCAACGTTGACATCGTTGAGGTCGCTGGTTCGAGTCCAGTATCGCCCACCATTAACCCCGCTTTTCGCATGATTAGCGGGGTTTTATTTTACACTAAGGTTTCTTGGCACCAAATTGGCACCGGACGTGACCAAAGGTGACCGCTACGTTTTTACGCTTGAAGCTTTAACCGCTTCAAACTTTAGGGCGTGAGAATGCGAAAACCTTTCTATCGAAAAACACACAGTTGCTGGTATGTGAAAAACAGCCAGGGAAGATTCGTCCGGCTCGATCCGGATGAACGAATCGCTTTTGAGATATGGCGACGGATGTTGTCAGGTCGCTTCGAAGACGGGCCGCTGGCGACGTTCAATGTGCTGACGGCAGGCTTCCTGAAGGCTAACGAAAGAAAACGCGAACAGCAGAGATTCAAGGCGACCGTTCGCTACATTCTGGAATTCTGCGATGTGCATGGCAATAAAGCGGCACAGTCACTGACTGAAGAAGATTTGACCGCCTGGGTGTTGGCGCCCAAATCGAGAGTAGAAAAATGGTCGCCGCGAACGCAGCTCGATGCAATCAACGCTGTCATGGCAGTGCTGCGATGGTCGCTGAAGAAAGGGAAAATAGCCAATAATCCACTATCAGACTTGGAACTTCCCGACTCACAGCCACGAAGCGAAATTGTGTCGACTGATAGTCACGCAAAGCTAATGGCTGGCGTGCATGCGAGCCTGAGGAGGTATCTGATTGCCAGTCGCTGCGGTGCTCGCCCGCGACAAATTCGCGAGGTGACGGCTAGTCATGTTTCGCCTGACGGCGCGCTGTGGGTGTTTGCGGATCATAAAACCAGGAAGAAGACCAAGCGAGCTTTAGTAGTCTACTTACCACCCTGCCTACGGACTCTTACTAAGATGCTGATCCAGCAAAACCCAGACGGGCCACTATTCAGAAACGCGGACGGCAACCCCTGGAAGAAAGATACGGTCGCTCAACAAATCCGTAGGGCTCGCAGGCGACTAGGTTTACCAGAATCGGTTGTGGCATATGCCTACCGCCATACCTTTGCAACGCAAAGCCTAGTCGCAGGAGCGTCAACGGCTGAGGTCGCGGAACTACTGGGCCACAAAGATACCCGAATGGTGTCGCAGGTTTACGGGCACTTAGACAAGTGCCAAGATCACATGAAGGAAGTGGCGGCAAGGGTTTTCCGCAAATAAGGCAAAGTCGATTACTTGGGTTTTCTCCAACTGTCGAGGTATCCGGCAACATCGCTGCTTTGGTCATTTTTTACCGGAGGATTCTCTTCCAGTGTGGTGACTTGCTCGAGCTGTTCGACCGCGTGTACGGGAATCCGGATTGGTGGTCTGACGCTTCCAATGCCGACGCGAACATGAGTAAGCTTACCTGAGCGGCACATAGCGCGGATTGTTTCAGTGGACACTGCAAGTCGCTGGGCAACTTGCTTAGGCGTGA
>JBGSJL010000347.1:0-5640 GCA_041741955.1 Pirellulaceae bacterium
GGACTACCCACCGCTGAAAAGGTCGAAGCGCCGGCAACTGTTAGCGCTCAAGATTTCTTGCATCTGGGCCTACCATCCATACCAAATCAAGATCTGCCAGCCCCTTCGTCTGCAGAGCCGCCGCCCAGTACGCTCCCCGTCGATTCGCGGAATCAAGTCGATTCGCGGAATCACGTCGATTCGCAGAACCGCTATGGTTCGCCGGGCCTGACTTCCCAGGCAGAAAAGAAGAGCAAATCACCAACCTTTTTTACGAGCACAGACTTGTACGCTCCGCCCAGTGTGGACGATTTGGCACGACAAGTTCCCTACGCCGCGGGCGTTTTTTCGCCTCAGCCTATCAGCTCAAGCGCGTCGACACCGTTTGCAGAAAGTTCGCCGTATCGAGGCAAGTTCGCTGTGCCAACGCAGCGACCTTGGGTTGAACTAGGGCGGCCGCTGTACGCTGGCGGGATCTACCCACCGGCCAAAGAGTGGTTCGGTCGCTACAACTTGGTTATGCCGCACTTCATGGTCTATGGTGACTATCGCACGGGCGTCGGCATCAATCGCAATGCTGCTGGTGATTTCAACAATTGGGCCAGCCGATTGAATCTGGATATGGACTTGGAGATAACTGCCACCGAACGACTGCACGCTTTTATGGGGCCGCTAGATCGCGCTGGCGACTTCACACGCCTCGACTTTACCGACAGTGCGAAATTTGTCGATCGAACAGACATCCGACTCGACAACTTGTTTTTCGAAGGCGATGCCGGTGCAATTTATGGTGGATTGACCGACCAGGATGCGCCCTTCGATTTGCCATTCACCTTCGGCTTCCTACCTGTCTTTTATCAGAACGGAATCTGGGCAAACGACAATATCATTGGTGCAGCATTTGCCATTCCATTTAAGAATAGCCCTTTACTCAAATGGTCCAATTATGATGCCACCTTCTTTTGGGCATCGGACCAAATCAACACGGATGCATTCGCTGGCGACATCAACGCCGCAGAATTCTTCGGAACCGCTTGGTTCATTGAAGCCTACGATGGCTACATCGAAGCCGACTATGCATTTGTACATGACGATGTGGGCGGACATCGCAGCTACCATAATCTATCGGCAGCCTACACGCGTCGCTACCTCGACCGAGTTTCGAATTCGATACGCTTCATCACCAACTTCGGTCAGAGCCTGCCGAGCGAACAAAGGACTGCGGATGGCCACATGTTGCTGTTTGAAAACTCGCTGATAACCGCCGCCCCCAACACGTTGGTACCTTACCTGAACTTCTTCTATGGCCAGGGCCGGACACAGAGTCTAGCGCGAGCCAATGGAACTGGGGGTATCCTCAACAATACAGGTATCAATTTTGAGACCGACGCACTAACCGGTTATCCGACTTTAGACGCGACCGGTGTCAATGCTTCTGGGGCAGCCATGGGAGTCAATATTTTGGGTTCCGATTTTTCGCATCAGTTAGTGCTTGAATTGGCTGCTCTTTCCGCCAACGGTGCCGCACAATTCAGAAACGCGCCCGGCGATCAATATGCGGCCGGCCTACGCTATCAAAAACCACTTAACAACGCTTGGCTCTTCCGCACCGATCATATGATTGGTTGGCGCGAAAATGCGCGCGATTTACGCGGCTCGAGAGTCGAATTGCGCTGGAAATTCTGACCCTTCAGGGATGACAGACCCAACAGTCACCCATCCAGAGGGATGACAGCCATTAGCCGGTGGTCGCGCAGCGCACCACCGGAACACGACTTATAAATCGCGCGTCCCTAGAACCACGGATATGTTCACAAGTCGGAGTTTACCGGAGAACAAGCCTGCGATAAACGCTGGCAGGTGTGGCGTCAGCAACTAGCAGACTGTCCCGGATTCGCCGCGACAGTGGTCCTTCGTTCAGGATTTTTTCTAAGTACACGAAGTGGGGTATTTCGGCAGACACCTGCAAGAGCAATTCTTCCCACAGCTCTTGAGCGGACACGGTTGTTCGCTCGATTCCCAATTGCTTAAGCAATTGGATTTGGTCGACAACCGCGCGCTCCGCTTCTTTGGTTGTTGCTTCCAGCACTGTCGCCAACATCTGCGTGGGTAGGTGCTGTTGCTCTGCGTAGCTGGTCCAGCGCTCGCCGACAAGTAACTTCAGAACCGCGACGATTGCTTCACAGATCGCGATGTCGGCCTCCGGTGTTTCCTGCACATCCAAGACCCGGATCTCGATTGCATTGCGATCGAAGCGCGCGATCGCCCCGCGCGAGTTAAGCCATTCGTGGCACAAAATTCCATCCGGATCCAGGGGCGCGATGGCGGCATACATGGGCTGGAATATTTGGTCATCGTACGCGCTACGACTAAAAACAGCTTCGGGTACGACCTGGCCGGTTATTAAGGGAATACGCCGCGAGTTGTCGCGGTAAACATGCATGCGCGTATCGGCAAAGCCAGTCAATTTGCCGTCCATCATCGGTGAACTGGCTGCCAGGGCGGGCAGCAGTGGCAACAGGATTCGAATGGCTGCATGGAGCCGCCCGAATTGCTCGTCGCCGGAGAATGGCAAATTCAAATGGGTACTTTGCAGATTGGCCCATCCATGTCCGCGACAATCGAAAATGCGGTTGTAGGCTTCATAGACTGGATTGTAGTCGTGCGGCCACAGTTTGAGCTCGCGGACTGGATCCATCCAAGGGTGCATGGCGGTGGGCAGCAGGCAAGCGCCCAAAGGATTCAATATCGAGCTTATTCGCTGTATCTGCGATTGGAACGCGTGGGGAAGTTCGACCAAATCTCGCGCCGGCTCCGTGGTTTTCAATTCGATGACGTGCAGCGCCAATTCGTTAGACCAGGAAATCAATCCGAGGTCTACCTCCGAAACGATCTCGCCCGCAGCAGCTTTGAGAACTTCGTCGGATATCGGCCGCACATTCAGCGATTCTGCATCGACAATCATGTACTCAAGCTCGACACCAAACGCTTCAAACAGTTCGAGAGTTTTAGTCATGGGCTAAACCTTAGCTTTCGCGCGTTCGATACGTTCGAGAAAAACGCCCATGATGCGTTTGTACAATTCGTCTTTGAGCACGATGTCCTCAACTCGCGACTCGATGTTTGGATTGTCGTTAACTTCGATCACGTAAAACTTGCCCGCTGACTCTTTGACATCGACACCATAGAGTCCATCGCCAATCAAATTTGCAGCTTTCAAGGCCACTTTGACTGCACCCTCTGGCGCAGCTTCAATCGACATCGTCTCAAATTTTCCATAGCGACCTGCGCCCTTTCGTTCGTGTTGGATAATTTGCCAATGACCTGCGGCCATGAAGTACTTGCACGCGAAGAGCGGCTTACGATCCAATACGCCAATTCTCCAGTCGAACGTCGTCGGCAGATAAGCTTGCACCACCAACAAATCCGACTCTGCAAAGAACTCAGTTAGCTTTCTCTCCAAGTCGGCCTGATCGTGTGCTTTGACTACCCCAACCGAAAACGCACTATCCGGCTTTTTTAGGACCAGCGGAAAACCCAGCTCTCGACCAATGTCTTTCGCTTGATCCTTGTGAACGACCATGCTTCGAGGCACCGGTACTTTGTGACGCGTGAGCAACTCAGCCAAGTAGACTTTGTTGGAGCAGCGGACGATCGAGAGCGGATCATCCATCACAACCAAACCCTCGCTTTCCGCACGTTGAGCGAAGCGGTAGGTGTAGTGGTTGACGCGGGTCGTATCGCGAATAAATAGCGCATCAAACTCCGATAGCCGGCCATAGTCATCGCGGCCGATGATTTCTGCAGCAATTCCCATCGAAGCGGCTGCCTTCACAAACTTCTTGAGTGCTGCACTATCCGATGGCGGCTCTTTGTCCTCTGGATTTTGCAAGATCGCCAAGTCATACCGGACACGGCTGCGTTTGACGGCTGGGGCTGTACGTCCACCGAAATGTTTCTTGGCCGTTTCAATCACAAACGGCCAGTGCTTGGCAGGCACGTCGTTTCCAGAAATCGTGGTCAAACGTTTGAGCTGCCAGCCCGAAGCGCTTTTTGAAAAATGTCCGCGCATGAGGGGTGCTTGGAATTGATTGAACAGCCGCAGTGCCAGTCTCGAATAGCGTTTCGCCATGTTGCAACCAAAATAGATGCTCAAATCGAACGTCTCCGAGCGGAGCGGCGCCAACGTCTTTTGAATCAGCTCGACCATATCGTCGCTAACCATTCTCACGATGGCTTGCGTCTTTAATTCCTGGGAAGTAGTCACACTTGGCAACGGCTTGTGCCCACGCGCCTCAGCCAACAACGACACATAGTAACCCGTGCTTTGGTACCGATAGGACTTACACAGGTTGAAAACTCTGGTGCCCCTAAGTTCGTTATAGACTGGGTTCGTTAGGTATTCTTTCGCATCCACGACTTCGGCATTGGGAATACTGGTAGGCCATCCCTTCGCCACGTTTGTAACAAGCAGTATTTTCATTTAGGCTCGATGACCAGAAGGTTCGCGTCGTAAGTCAGTACGCCCAGTAGAATTGCTGCAATGAGCCGGTCCAAGTGGACGTCGTAATGATGTTTTTCGCCAAGCGGATTCGGAAGATAAGGATCAGCCACACTCACAGTTCGAGCCGCTTTGTCGTAGCCGCATAGCACTACAAAGTGCCCGCTCGGACAGCCCTTAACATCGTCTGGCTTGCAGTTCTCTGGAACTTCGCGCTTGGTGAAATATAGGTAGGTCGAACTGAGTCCAGTTAGGATCGGCACGGATTTCTTAAGGAATCGTCGGATCAATTCACTGTTCAGCTCCTGCATAAAGATATTTCCACCCAGCTCGAGAAACTGCATGTAAGCAGCCGAAGCCGTCTGCAGTTTCATCCATGATTTATGCCTCCGCTGCTGGGTCAATCGCTCAATCAGGTACGCGCGTTGGGCGGTTTTGTCTTTGGGCGTTGGCGTCGACTTGGCAGATACTTTGGACGGATGCATCTTGACCGGATTCCCGCGAGTTTCATCGGCAAACCAGCTCGGGTCAAACACTTCTAGGTTATACGTGTAGATAGACGCCTTGTAGCCCCGCCGGAGCGCATGCTCGCCTAGCAATACTGCCAACGTGCCACCTGCCGTGAGTGCCGGTACCTCGGCGATCACCTTAGTTAAAGCGATGTTATCACTGAAGTAAGCGTAAACCGCCTGCAGGCACGTGGGCCCGCACGTCGTATCATCCGGCTGGGCTTGAATTTCTAACTTGAGCTCTTCTGTCAATCCATTTCCTTAAGCGTCAATAGTTGCCTGTGGCTGTCCTGAGTCCCTGCTCGTACCGCATCAGCGAGAAACGCATAGTGTATTGGTCGCGCCCGCGAACCGGTTAAAATATAGATTGCCCGCGTTGCCGAAAAGCCCGCATCGACAAGAACGCACCGCCAACTCGCCCTAAAACGCCCGTTTTCATAACCCGACGCCTGAACGAGGGACTCAACCTACCTGGGGCCCCCACCTACGCTTCCGCTTACGATTGGCACTAATACGCGGGATTCTGTCAACGGCGGTACCGCTCGGGTTCGACTTGAATTCGCAATTGGAGTGTGTATAAGTAGAGGTTATGGAATCTCCGCACCACAACCACCAAATAAGATCCAAATGGCATCGACCGCGATGCTTTGC
>JBGSJL010000348.1:0-3539 GCA_041741955.1 Pirellulaceae bacterium
CAGTAGCGATTCACGAGCGCTTTGGCAAAGAACGGGTTGTCCGGATTGGCCATCCAATCAGCTAGTGGTAAACGCGGGTCTTGATCGGGAGCGATTTCGCCGACCGCATCACCCAGTGCAATCGGCTTGACTGCTTGACCGCTACGAACGTTCTGAGCCGTTGCGACGCCACGTTTGTGAAAGATCAGGTCTTCGCCAGGAACCGCCGTCGGTTTGCGACCGACTTGGCTAAAGAAGGCAACCAAACCGTAATAATCGTTTTGGCTCCAACGTTCAAACGGATGGTGATGACATTGAGCGCATTGCATCCGCACACCGAGAAACAATTGAGCGACGTCTTCGATTTGTTGCTTGGGTTCTTTCACTCGCTTATACCACGCAACCGCTGGATTACCAATCACTGTGCCTGTTGCAGCAAGTAGTTCGCGTACGAGTTTGTCGTAAGATTGATTGGCCAATAGGTTGTCGCGGACCCAGGCGTGAAAAGCAAAGTTAGCAGTGATGTCGCTTTGCTCGTCGCGACGATTTTTTAACAGCGATGTCCACTTGTTAGCAAAGTAATCTGCATACGAAGGACTGCTCAACAGCGATTCAATCGCTGCGTCGCGCCGCTGGTCTTGGGCCAAGGCAAAGTAAGCATCGGTTTCGGCTTGTGTGGGCAAGCGCCCAGCGATATCCAAGGAAACTCGGCGGAGGAAAGTGGCGTCATCACACAGGGGTGAAGGTGGGATACCGAGTTCTTGCAAGTTCGCGAAAACAAGTTCGTCAATGAAGTTTTTTAGAGTCGGTATTTCCGCGACTGCCGCGCCCAGAGGAATCGCGGCATTGAACACGGCGACCTTGCCTTGGTAACGAACCATCACAGCAGCCTTGCCAGGAACATCGCGAACTGTGACGGTACCGTGCTCGTCGACTTCGACCATGCCACGGTCATTGGATTCGTACAGCGCCAGTGAAGTCACATCGCGTGTCGTGTTGTCGCTGTAGTGAGCGAGAGCTGTCAGGGATTGCTGCGATTGCGGCGGCATCAAACCGCTGGGCGGCTGGACTTCGATGGACACCAATTCCGGTGTCGTCTCGGGTCCAAAGTCTGCACCGCTATGAATCCATTGCTCAAGTAATTCGTAGCCTGGCGAACCGACCGGCAATCGGACACCACCGCCATGCGGAACCCGTCCAGAGGCTTTGGCGAGGATCAAGCTTTCGTCGGGTGCTGCCAGTGATAAGCGACGCCCACGCCCTTCGCGGACAATGTGCTCGAAATCCTCGCGCGGCTCAAACGCCAGCAAAGAGAGTTGAAAACCGTTTTGACCGCCACCGGCTTTGGCGTGGCAAGCACCGCTGTTGCAACCTGCTTTGGTTAATATCGGAGCGATGTCGCGAGGAAAACTTAAAACGTCGGTGGCGTGGGCGGACGCAGTGACAATCACGAAAACGGCTAACCAGAGCATCCCAGCAAGACACCGGGCCGGGTCGTTTCGGAGCGAAGCAGTGAACATGGTAGGAGGGACCAGTGACGGCGAAAGGGGCGGGCCGAACCGGGGCGGGAGTGTCGCGGGCGACGAGCGTTATTGTAGTGCGGTGGCGATGTCGCTGCAAACGACCGCAGCTACTGACCTCGCCACTGCAGGAAATCTGGCTCTTTAGTGTATCGTGCCGAGATTGCAGTACACTGTTATACTTATGCTCCCGCAATGAACCCTCCCCACTGCCCGCGACATGGACGTCGGATCGCTCGCCGGCCCCGCCCGTAAATCCATGAACCGACGCTTGTTCCCCACCTGCCAACTGTTTGGCGCTGCAATGCTCGTGTTATTGAGCTGCTTTGTTTCGCTTAGTAGCGATATGACCGCAACAGTCCAAGCAGAAGAAATCGACAACGCTCCTGCCCGCGCCTTCAATGCTGCCGCCGCTCTGCAAAACGCTGGGCTTCACGCTAGGGCGGTGGAAAAATGGAAAGATTTCATTGCCCGATACCCCAACGATCCCAAACTTGGGCAAGCTCATTACTTCTTGGGTGCTTGTGCACTTCGCCAGCAGCGGTTTGCAGATGCCGTAGCGTTGTTTGAAAGCGTGTTGCAAAAGTGGCCGGATTTTCCACAAGCCGACAAAGCACAATACAACCTCGCGATGGGCCGTTATGAACTTGCAATGGCTGCGCCCACAGCCGATCCCGCACAATTTCAACTCGCGGCCAACGAATTTCAAAAGGTCACCGCGAAGTTTCCTACCAGCGAGCTTGTTGACGAATCGCTGTTCTATCAAGCCGACTGTTTATTCACCGCTGGCAAATTAGCCGAAGCGGTCCCCCTGTACCAGTCGCTCATCACGCAACATGCCGCAAGTTCCCGCGCAGCACGCGCCTACTATGATCTGGGTATCGCGCAACAAGAGCTGAGCCAGCCCGACGCTGCGGCAAAAACATTTGAAGCGTTTCTGGCCAAGGCCGAATACGCCCAGCACGAATTGGCTGGCGAAGTCCGCTTGCGGTGGGCGATTTGTTTGCACGAGCAGCAACAACTCGATGCTGCCGCGGAGCAGTTCGACAAGACCTCGCAGCTCACAGACTTCCCTCTGGCCTCGTACGCTGCGTTTCGACTGGGGCAAACTCGTTCCGAACAGCAGCGATACGAAGATGCCGCCAAACTACTGCAAGACTTGCCCAGACGTTTCCCCGATAGCGAATACCGGAACGCGGCGCTGAAGACTGCTGGACAATGTTATTTCTTAGCCGACAAGCCACGAGAAGCCATCAACGTCCTAACGCCTGTTGCCAACAGTGGTAACGCCGAGATCGCAGCCGAAGCGGCGTATTGGTTGGGCCGCTCGCAAGTAAAACTCAAACAGCCCGACCAGGCTGTCGCATCATTAGAGGCCGCGATCGGCAAGTTTGCCGCGACACCGTTTATTATGTATTTGCAATTCGCACGCATTGATGCTCTGTACGAACTACCCCAGCGACGCGGCGAAACACCACCGCTCTACGAAGCCTTCCTGCAGCAACATCCAGAGCATCCGCTTGCCGAACAAGCCGCGTACAGGGCGTCGCTGTCTGCATTCGGTGAAAAGCAGTACGTCAAAGCTCGTCAACTGGCTCAAGCTTACCTGGCAAAGCCCGAGCGTCAAACCACTGCGGTTGCTCCCGAACTGCTTTACATCGCTGCCGAGAGCTGTTTGTTAGAGTTGACTGAAAGCACTGACGTAGCCACGGCGGCGGCACCGCGTGCCGAAGCCGCGCGACAGTACCGCGAACTGGTCGCTAAGTTTCCCGAACACACTCGCGTACCTGCCAGCCAACTGCGGATCGGTTGGTGCTTGACGGCCGCAGAAAAACCGCAAGACACGATTAACCACCTGCGCAGCGCGCTCGACAAGCTGGACAAAGAACAACAGTTGCCCGAAGCACAACTGTTGATCGGTCGCGCGCATGCGAAACTACAACAGCATCGCGAAGCCATCACGGCATTGAATGCTGCATTAGCGGCCAACGCCAATTGGTCGCGGATTGACGAAGTGCTCTCGCTGCTGGCTCAGTCTCA
>JBGSJL010000349.1:0-3730 GCA_041741955.1 Pirellulaceae bacterium
TTCGGTTAGTTTACTAACATCACCGGCCAAGCGAGCTCCCGTGTACAGCGCCGCTTCGAAGGCGGGCGCGGTCTTAAGAGCATAAACCTTTAGTGCGTCCAGGGGACTGAGCCGCTTATCTTTGGCGTCTCGCCACAGTAGCTCGGCGCCCTGTCCTTCGGCAAGCCGCGTGTGGGCGCCAGCCAAGCAATCCAGGATGTCCGCCGTGCAATCGGAACCCAGATCGCCCGCGCTGCGACTGACCATGCGATAACCCAAGCCGATCAAGTAGTCGCCCACATTAATGGCGGTCGACAAACCGTAGCGGCGGTGCATCGTGGGCGTACCGTAACGGTAGCCGTCGTCGTCTTCGATATCGTCGTGAACCAAGCTGGCTTTGTGAAACATCTCGATGCTCATCGCAGCCCGAAGAATAGCATCCGAGTATTCTGCGATCACCTGTGGACCTCCACTAAGCGTTGCCTGACCGCCGGAGAGGGCGTCGTAGGTAGCTAGTGTCATAAAGGGCCGCGAGTACTTACCACCGCGACTGACGAAATCCAGACCGAGCGCTTCGGTCGAAGCGATCGGGTCCACACCGGCCAGCGGCTGGTCGCTGTGCTCGTCCAGCGGAGCACTGGCGCGCACGCGGGGTGCCAACCTGGCAAAAGTCTCGCCTTGGAACAGGTCATTGGCCGCTCGCAGCAAATGCACGTAACTCCGTGTCTGGGCGGCCGGCTGCGTTTGCCGAGTCAAAATCATTTGGCTAACCCAGTCCTGGTCGACACTGGTGTTTCGACAGTCGCTCGAGAGCAGAGGCACGGCCATGCAGGGAATACCCGACAGTAAAATCTTGTCGATTGCTTTTTCGAGTACGTTAAGACAGGCGACACCAACGATGGCATCGACATAACCGCTGACGATAATTTTCAGGACGACTGGGGAGCCCTCGGCAACGAGAACTTTGTAACCCAAATCCTCAGCGATCGAGCGAAAATCGGCGATGCTACAGGCACCACACTTCTTGCAATTCATGCCGAACTCATCGTAATCGGCAGGGCAGCCTTCGGCATGTTTCAAGCAGTGCGGCAATAGGAACAGGCGGCGACTGGGGTCAGTCGCAGCCACTTGATCTTTGTAGAACGCACTACTGAGCATGACCATGATCCAGCCCAAATAGCCTTCGGACAAACCGTCTTCGTCGAGCAACTGCCGCGCGACGTTCTCCATTTCATCTTTGGTCAGCGGACAGGTTTTGTCGAGGCGCTCGGCAACTTGGTCGCAGCGCAATTTGAGCTGCTCGCGCAATTCGAGCGTTTCAGGCACGACCTTCAAATGGCTCGTCTTGCGGCGACGCGACTTTACGCTGCCCTCGCGCTCATTGGTCTCAATCGGCGCTGCCGAATCTTCGTGCAAACCCGTCGCGGGTACTGCGGACATGGACGCATTGATCGAAGCTGATGACAAAGCTGTCACTCCTGTCTATTGGTAAGCACCGACGAAACTCTTTCTGGGCGAACCCCGCCAGGTTGCCTACGTTTCGCCAACACCCTGCTGTTTTGCAATCTCGATAGCTGCGCCCAGTGCGCCCAAACTATAAATGGCTGGATAGAGCCGCTCATGATACCAGAGCTTCGCAAAGTAGAAGCCGATGGGCCAAGAGCAACTGAGGTTTCCCGATTGTATGGTATTGGCCAGCCAACCGAGAGCCTGCATTATACTTCGATCCATGACCAACTGGCCACCACACAACAAACCTTCTAGGGCCACGGCAGTTTCCTCGATCGTGCTGCTCGATTCCTTTGAAATCCCAGCGTATTTGATGCTTGCACCGCCTCCCCAGCCGCCATCCTCATTCTGGTGCTTCATCAAGTACTGTCTAGCTTGCTGAGCCTGAGGTGCCTGAATTAGACCAAGTTCGCCATAGGCCAGCAGAACTTTGCCGGTTCCATAAACTGGATTGTCCTCGTCGGCTCGGTCCTGATTGCCAAACCACAACGGCAGCCAACTCCCATCGATCGCTTGAGTACGAGCCAAATAGCTCAGCCCTCGCGCCATGGCCGCCGAGGTATGCCGGCGCGACGGAGTCCTGCTGCCGGCCACGTCGCGTACGCGCTCGATTTCTGGTAACCAAGCACACAGTGCGCGAAGCGCGTGAGCAGTCAGGTCCGTGCCGCTGCGATCAAAGGGCAGGGTCCCCCAGCCGCGACAAAAGGTGGGCCAGCCGCCATCTTTGTTTTGCAGTCGCACCAGCCAGCCCAACCCTTGACCCACCGCTTCGAGCATTTGCTGACGCAAGCGTTGCCACGCGGGGTCTCGCATATCGATGGCAGCTAAAGCCAGTAAAGCCGCCGGAGTATCATCGGCATCGGGAACGGCACCGCTCAAGTTCGTCCAACCCCAGCCACCTGGATTCGCTCCCGTGAACGGGTGTCTCTGACGATGTTGACACCGCAGCAGCCAGCGCACTGTGGCGGGTGTCACTAGGCGTGATGGGCCGGATTCGTCCGCAGCATCCAAGCGGAGCCTGCCTCGCCGCGACAGCGACTGAATCGAGAGACTGGTCAGCCACGTCGCTAGGTTCGTGTCGATCGGCCAACTGCCGTCGTGCAATCGCGAATCAAGTAGGAATCGTAAGCAGTCCTGCGCGACCGGCAAATGCCCGTTGCCTGCCGCAGCCAGACTCATAAGTACGAAGCTGGTTAGCGGTGTGGCTTCTAAATATCCGCCGCTGGCGGGCTGCATGCCGCGCAATACGTTCAGCGTCGGCCTGCAGGCTCGCCCGCGTAGGGCCCTGAGTAGCGGATTTTTGGGCGGACAAAAATGAAAGCGCGCCTGACCAATCGCAACGAGTGCGGGGACTGCGTACGATACCACCGGCATGCGTGCCCAGCGGTACAAGTCCTGCGGCAGCCAGGCTGCTTCGAAGGGCAAGGCAGGCACCTCGCTCCACTCCACCAGTCCTGCCAAGGCGCAGTTGCTTAAAATCGGAACGACAAACGTTTTGTCTTTGCCATACCTGCGTCGCAAGCCCTCCCACTTACCCTGCTGATTGACGTAGCTCCACGCAGCCGGCTGCCGCTGGTAGATGAGCGCCGGCAGATCCTGATTGGCTATCGAGGTCGATTGAAGTTGAAGTGTCATCTCCCATGCGGCCAGTACCAGCAGGGTTGTGGCAATGTTGGAATGACTGCGATCGGTATCGCCAAATCCGCCGTCGGGATTTTGATAATTGGCCAGCCAGCAGCAGCCTGTCGCGATGGCCGCGTCTACGGTAGCACATCGCTGGGCGTCTACACAATTGGCCTTGCGAATCTGCACCAACGCACTTACCGCAGTAGCCGTCGACAAAGCCGATGTCGATAGCTCTCCCGTCCAGTGATCTGCTCGGTTCAATTCGTCTTGCAAAAAACGATGCGCCGTATCCCAAGCAGAGTAAAGCGAATCGAATGTTGGCTCAATGGGACTTGGCCCACGGGAGTGGTTCACAGCAGAGTGGTTCACAGCAGAGTGGTTTGTAGGTTTCGTGCTGGATGGCATGAAGAGGGGCGATGCTTTGCCAATTTAAGGGTTGAGCAGCAGGACGACTTTGGAGTCTGCCGACGACGCGATCGACGTAGCAGACTCCGCGTCAATCGAGCTGATCCAAACGGGACTCGATTGGATTTCGCCTGCCGCTGTCGCCTGCTGGAGAATGTGCTCCGCTTCACTGCGCAGAACAAACAAAACGACAGGCACTTGCCTGAAACCG
>JBGSJL010000350.1:0-86749 GCA_041741955.1 Pirellulaceae bacterium
GTAACTTTCTTCGTCGGCGAAAACGGCTCCGGCAAATCGACGATGCTCGAAGCGATCGCGGTTGCCAATGGACTCAACGCCGAGGGTGGTAGCCGCAATATGTTGTTTGCGACTCGGGAAAGCCACTCGGAGCTGCACAAAGCGCTAAAACTCAGGCGTTACCATGCTCTGGTGCCCGACGCTTGGTTCATGCGAGCTGAAAGTCTGTTCACGGTTGCCACTGAGATCGAAAATCTCGGTGTACTAAACAGCTACGGCAATAAGTCGTTGCACGAGCAATCGCATGGCGAAGCGTTCATGAGCTTGGTCGAAAGCCGCTTCTCGCAAGGCTTATACTTCCTCGATGAGCCTGAAGCCGCGCTATCTCCGCAACGGCAGCTTGAGTTCCTGGTCTTGCTACACAGCATCGTTGGCCAAGATTCACAACTTGTAATTGCAACCCACTCGCCGATCATCATGAGCTATCCCAATGCGAAAATCTATTCTTTCGGTGAAGCCGGCATTGTCCCCATCGACTATAAAGATACCGAGCACTACCGAGTCACCAAATCTTTCCTCGACGCACCCGAGCGAATGCTGGGACATTTGCTAGAACGTAAATGAGACACGGGTGATTTGCTACAGCAGAATAGAATTGCTGGTGCCCGACTAAACTAAAACCAACTACCGCCCAAGATAGTCTATAATTTTCATCGCGAAAAAATTTTAAAATACCGCTAGTGGGCTGCGTCTGAGCGGCAACCCACTAGCGGAAATCCTGGTCATAGACCAGTGGTTTGTCAGCCGAGAATTTTAGGCCTGACAAACCACTAGGAAGTATGCCCTCGCTGGTGCTATCGCTTCACTACTTGCGAACCACGACAACCCAATCTTGGTCGGGATCGCTGGGTGGATTGCCGAGCGAAACCGACTTGCCGGCGGTTACTTTAGCCATCGTTCCATTAGCCAATTTGCCACCGCTGCGTGGATTAAACCACTGAACGGTGTAGTCTCCAGACGCCCCGCTCAAATCTAAGTCGCTAGTACCGCCGCTAGGCAGATAAACCACATAAACCTGCCCAGCAGCCGCCAAGCAGTACTTCGAGTTATCGTGCTGCGGATTTCCTATTAGCTCGTCCTGCGGCTGCATTTGCCAAAAGGGAATTTTCTCGTCTTGAAAAAAGTTGATCGCGATTCGGCAGTAATCCCAACTGCGATCACGACTTCGCCAGTCCTCACAGACGAGGTCGTTTTCGGCGTACTGGTAACCAAAATAGTACTCGACCCCCGCACCACCGCCCATCAGCGTGCCCCACAATGTCTGTTGGCGAACTTCGTGTTCGGTGTAGGTCATTTCACCCGTGCGATCATGGCCATCGTAGCCCTTGTAACCCGTATCGGGACACTGTCCATGCGCTGCCGTGCCCGACTCGTCGAACGCCACAATCCAGGGCTTCTTGGCTGCTGCAGACGCACGAACCCACTTCACGACCTGCCAATGCGTGTCGCGAATGTGGCTGTTTTGCAATGACAAACCAGTCAACGGCGACTTGTCGCCAATCAAAGGTTGGTAGCGCAGATCCTGCTCGCCAGGGAACGTATGCAGCACGCGATTGTGATCATAAGCATCCATGGAATCGATGTAATTCAACATCGCCAAGTGCTGCTCGGTCGACTGTGTATTCTCTTCGCCGAGATTCCAATTCAGCGCAAGGTTATGCCCGTACCGAGCCACCAATTCGCGGCAATAGAGCATCCGCTGCGAACCCAAATTGCCGCCATCCAAGCATTCCGGTACCGGGTCTCCGCCTTCGTGACGGCGATGGTCGTCGTTTTCCGTTTCCTGTAGTTTGAAGTGCAGGTACATGCCCTGAGCCGTACCGTGGTCGAACAGGATGCCCCATTGATCGAGTTTGCTACAATCGTAGTGCAGTTTGTCGTCTCGCTGAATAAACGGCCAAACATTGTCGCCGTCGCCACCCGCATTGTACGTCAAGAATGAAAATACGTTGCAGCCCTTACTGGACAGATAGTTGACGGCACCGATCAGGCCCTTGCCTTTGCCAGACTTCCAAGTTGGATCTCCAGATTTCCAATCTGGAACGTGCGGTGCCCAAGTCTTCAACGGCACCTTATCGGGTTTGCCTGCGACGGTACCATCAAAATCAACATACCCTAGCAATGTTTCGGGTGCATCGGCACCAGCCTTGAGAAAGTATTCACCACTGCCAGCGAATTTTAGGTAGTGTTGTCCGACGTATTGAAGCCGTCCGTGCGCTCGCAGATCGCGGCCCTGCTTGTCGCTCGGGGCCACACTAAACGAGCCACTTTGACCATCGAAAGGCGCAAGTTTCTGAGCGTTGGCCTCGGCGTCGAGCGCTGCCAAGCCACCTTGTTCGAACGAAACCGAGTAACTCCACTTGCCCGTTTTGTCTGGGGCCAAGTGGGCTCGCCATTGTGTGCCTGCATCAGCCGAACTATTGCCCGCATCGCCATCGGCTGCAAAATAGCCGGGCACACGGTAGCTGCTGCCGCTTTCATGCGTGAAGGTAACGTACATCCGATAGTCGGTGAATGGGTTTGGTGCATTGTCTTGTTCGTGCGCATAGGGCCCGTTCAGATTCAACGTGACTTTGTGCCATTGCTTTTTCTCGCCTGCGATCGTGGTCGAACCATCCCCGTGCGGCTGGCGAGGTTCGATCAGCGGCAGCGAACTAACCGGCTTCGTCGGACTATCCTTGGGCAAGTCGGCTTCGGTGCGCTTGGCTGTTTGATTGCTCTGTTGGTTTCTATGCGCGATGGCCGACTTCGCTGCCTTGGTTGTTGGTGCATCGGCCGGGGTGAAGCTCACCGCGCTCCAGCGGGCGCGGCTAAATTCAACGCCATCGGTTGAGCCGATTGTGGAGGCGACCGTAAGAATCGAGCCTTCAGTGATCTGCACGTTCTTCCATGTCTGCCTAAATCGCGCGCCCTCTTGGAACATTTCTTCACCCAGCGGACATTCAAATTTGCCAATCGACTTCGTATCGATAGACACTTCATAGACAGAGCGCCCATCGCTCTCACCGATCGCGCTGAGCGTAACATCGTAGTGCCCAGACGGAAAAGGAATGGTCAGCGAAGCCGTGCCATCCTTACGTTTTTCTGGATCTACTGCCAGCCACTTGCCTTTGTCTAGGTAATAGCCGCCATCTGCCAATGGAAATACCGGGGCAGACAGCACGAGCATGTTTTCTTCGGTCGCTGCGGCTGTCGCTGGCTCGGATTGGGCAACGGCCTTGGTCGGCGCATCGACATACGGGTACGACTTGGGCTTGGTGCCCGAGTGTACCCTGGTTTCGGTACCAACACCCACGGGACGTTCGAATTCACGATTGGTGGTGATCAGCCATTTGTCGAACTCGAAGCCATCCTCGCGCATCGAGAAGTGAATGGTGTGATCGCCCACAGTGCCGATGTCCAGGAAAATCTTGTGGGCCTCGCCGCAATGCACTTGCTCGGTACGTTGCTTGCTATCCCAGTACCACGCGTTCTTGCCTTCGCACCACTGTAGGCGTTGCCCAGATTCGGGCCAATCGCCGTCCAAGCCAACATGCAGACCGTTGTCTTCACCGCAGGTAGAATACGCACGCACCCAGACATAATAGCGACCAGGCGTCGAGATGTTGACTTTGTAGTTCAACACGGCCATCTTGCCCGGTTCCGGCGAAAAATTAGATCCCTTGATGAGCTTGTCACCATGTGTCCGACGCGTATCGGGCAGTATTTCTAGATAGGCGCCACCACTGGCACCGCCTACGTGGGCTGGATCTCCGTCGGGACTGATATTGGGCTGATCCGCTTCTGTGGTCAATTGAAACGCTCTGACTTCTGTAGCGGTTTGGCTAAAAAAGTGCTCGGCTTCGACAGCTAACTGACCACTCTGTTCAGCGAAGACGGTATCCGTTTGCGCGAAGCCGTGGGGTTGCCACACTAGCGCACCGAGCGCGGCAGCGCAACAGAACATGATTTTCCGAAGGATCATTTGGGGGCTCTTTCGTGATAGGGGATACGGGAGAGATTGAGAGAGATACTTTGCAGAGGAATAGGTTGGTGCGAACGCCAGCCCTACCATGCGGATCATGCCAACGAAGCAAGTTGAAGTTGATTGCGAATTTGCTGGGCCACGGCCTGCGCCACCTCGGTCGTCGAGGCAGTCCCGCCAATGTCCGGCGTTAGAGTCTTTCCGGAAGCGAGAAGTTGTGCCACAGCGGCTTCAATGGCAACGCCAGCCATTGTGCATTGCGGGTCGTCGTAGCGCTGGCCAAGCCAATCTAGCATCATGCTGGCAGACAGGATCGTCGCAAGTGGATTGGCGATATTCTTGCCGGCGATTTGCGGTGCGGTACCATGCGAGGGTTGAAACAATCCATGCTTCTCACCAATCTCTGCCGACGGCCCCAAGCCCAAGCCGCCGACAAGTGCGGCCCCGAGGTCGGATAAAATGTCGCCAAACTGATTCTCCATGACCAGCACGTCGAAGTCCCAGGGGTTCTGGATCATGTACAAACTCATCGCATCAACATACACAGCACCGCGATCGATCTCAGGGAAACGCTCTGCTACGTCGTAGAACACCTTACGGAAAAAAGCCAAGCTGCGGAACACATTTGCCTTGTCAACGCACGTGACCATTTTCTTACCATCCGCCGGCCGCCCATTGCGTCGTGCGGCCAGTCGAAAGGCAAAGTCAACAACTTTCGAGGTGCCCTCGCGTGTAACGACCAGGGTATCTGTGGCGACCTGATCGCCGACTATCGCGCCTCCTCCGAACGAAGCGAACAGGCCTTCGAGATTCTCGCGAATAATGACAAAATCGATCCCAGCGCCAATGTTTTTCAACGGACAGGGCGCGCCAGGATATAGTTTGACTGGACGGACTGCAGAATGCAGACCCATCGCCCGCCGCAGCCCAACCATCATCGTGGGTTGGACCTCCGTGCCATCCGGCTGCCGCACATCGGGTAGTCCAATCGCTGCCAGCAAGACTGCATCGGCTGCGATGCAATCGGCGAGCACTGCGGCCGGCAACGCCTCACCGGTTTCGCGGTAGAGCTCGGCGCCTGCGTGGTGGGAAGTATAGGTCAACGCCAAACCGGGAAAGGAAGTGCTCAGTTGATCCAATACAATTCGAGTTGCGGCCATCGTTTCCGGCCCGATTCCGTCGCCTGGCAAAAGAGCAATGCGGTACTCTGTCACTTTCAATTACTTTCTTGGTAAGTAAGGAGCGCTAAGCGATGCCCAACGCTGTCAAAAAAAAACGACTATCGCCAAAGTTACCTGACTTGAGCGCCAGATGATATTCGCGCGGCCCAATCGACTTTGTCCATGGGACACCAGGGCTTATCTCGCGACCGATGCGCAGAGCGCGTACGCCCAGCGCATTGACCACCGCGCCCGACGTCTCGCCGCCAGCAACGACCAAGGTGCGCACGCCCGCATGCTCAGTCAATTCCCAGGCCACTGAGGCATTAAAAGCTTCGATGGCTGCACAAGTTGCATCCCGGCCCAACTTAGTTTGCAACCGCTGGACCGAAACTGCGTCCGCAGACGAGTAGACCAGAATCGGGGACTGGGTATCGCAGCCCTTAACCCAATCGCTGAATCGAATAAGCTCGGCACCCGGATCCTGCAAAACGCGCTCGGCATTTACTTCCCAGCACACACAGTGCGCGCGGGCTGTCGCAACCTGCTCGATGGTCGCTGTGGAACAGCTTCCCGAAATAATTGCGCGCCGCCCACTCAACCTATCCTGCGCAGGCAAAACGCCCTTTCCGTCCGATGCATGGTCGACGTCACCGTAGTGGCTGGGCAGAAAACGAGCAATGCCTGAGCCACCCGTTAACAGCGTCAGGTCCTTAAATGCATCGGCCAATACCGCTAGCTGCACTTCGCTAAGACAATCCACAACGACGTGCACCACGCCACGGGATTTCAGCTCACACAACTTTGCGCGAATGGCTTTAGGCCCCAGTTCGATCGTCGCGTAGTCGAGCAAGCCGACGGACTGCGGCGTTTGCAGACTCAAATAGCGGACGAGATTCGAGTCTGTCATTGGATTGAGCGGATGCAACTCCATGCCAGATTCATTGAGCAGATTGTTGCCCACGAACAAATGCCCGCGATAGACCGTCCGCCCGACTCGAGGGAACGCCGGACAGTACACAGTCTGCTGGAGCCCGAGAGCTTGCAGTAACGCGTCGGTAACCGGTCCAATGTTGCCGCGCGGTGTTGAATCAAAGGTCGAACAGTACTTGAAATAGTAGCGTTGGCAGCCCGCTGCCCGTAGCGCTTCGAGTGCCAGCAGCGACTGCTCAGCAGCACGCTCGGGTGGCACAGACCGTGTCTTGAGCGCCACAATCACCGCTTGCGCTGGATGTTCAAGCAATTCTGCGGGCGATGGAATTTGCAGCCACTGAACCACCGACATTCCGCCTTCAACTAGATTTGTGGCCAAGTCGGTAGCGCCCGTCACATCGTCGGCGATACAACCTAGAAAAGGGCGTTGATCCAGTGGATTCCAGCGACTGGGCATGGCTCAAGCTGTCTCCCGCGCTGGCTGACATGCAATGGCTCGAACTGGAGTGCCATCGCCCTGCACAATCTTTAATGGCAAGGCAATGAAGTCCACCACCGGCTCAGTCAACTGATCCAAGTTAGCTAGTCCCTCAACGATAACCACGTTACCGCGAAATAGGGTTTGATGCACTTCGGTTAATTCGTGCATGTTATTGACGTCAGCCACCGACGGCGGCTCGACACCCACCAGCGCTACTTGATGCTCGACCATCCAATGTGCGAGTTCGATTGAAATTCGCGGCAGTTCGTTCCGATATTCGGGTGTGCCATATCGCTTGTGCCAGTCGGTGCGAAGCAGCAACCGCGCGCCCGGACGAACTTGATCCGCGATCACCGCCATGTCGGCTACAGACAACAATTGCTTGGGACGCGCTGGCGCCAAATTGACAACCAGCGCCGGACCGACCAGTACGCTCAAGTCCTGCTGGTCGATCGAGTTGCCGCCCGGCAAAAAATGCTTGGGAGCATCCATGTGCGTACCGCAGTGGGAATAGAGCGTCAACGTGGTCGCGTTCCAGCCTTCCACTTCGAGCCGCTTGGCAATGCTGATCTCGACGCCTGGCATTGCGTTCGTGATTGGTAGACTTAGGTCGATGATCTGCATGGTTAGCTGGTCTCAAGTCCGCGTATGGGTTGGTTGGTCTGAGCGGAACGGTAAACCGCTGCCTGTATCCGCAACGTCCGCAAATATTGATGGCCACTGGTCTCGAACTCTTGCCCGCTCAACACACAATCGACGAAATGTCGCTGAGTCGCATAAACGCAATCGCTCGCAAAGTTGCGGCGACTGTGCTGGTACACAATATCCCGCTCCGGCTTGCCCAGCGGCTGTACCGTCAATCGCCCGTCGGCGTACAGCCGAATACCCCCGCCATTTCCTTCGACTAGAAATTCGCCAAACGTGTAGCGCGGATCCTCGCAGGTCGCTTCATGGTAGCGGCTGGCGTCCCATAGACCTCGCGCTCCATTTGCAAACTCGAATAGTACCTGCCCGCAATCTTCGCCGGTAATTCGTGCATTTAATTTACGCAGGTCGGCAAAGACGCCGGTAATCTCGCCAAACAAGTAGCGATAGGTGTCGATGAAGTGTACGCCCGTCTCGTAGATCAATAGCTGCGGCATGGTGACAAAGTAGGGCTGTCGAGCCAGATAAGCGTCCTCCTGCCAGCCATCGCCCATGCGTGTACGGCAGCTAATGGAGTCGAGCCGATCGCCAATGACACCTTGATCAATCAACTTCCTGATCTGCCGATGCCAGGGTTGAAAGCGAAAGTTTTCGTGTACCATCAAGCGCACGCCGGATGCATCAACCACCTGCATCAACCGCTGGGCTTCCTCTAGGGTTGGTGCCAATGGCTTTTGACAAATGATGTTTGCTCCACGATCGGCTACCCATTGCACACAGGCCAGATGCGAGTCGGGGCGTGTAATGATATCGACGAAATCGGGCTTTTCGACATCGAGCATCTCTGCAATGTCGCTGTAGGTCCTGGGTATCTGATGCTGGGCAGCCATGGCACTGGCTTTGGCTTGATCCAAATCGCAAATCGCAACCATTTCTACTTCGGGCATGCGGCTCCACGCTTCGTAGTGGAATTGGCTGAAATAACCCGCCCCAATGCCGACGCCTCGCAGCTTCGAATTTGTCTCCGTCATGGGATTTTACTTTGACAAAACCTGAGTGTAGAGCACGGCGTAGAAGACGACCGCCAACATCGCCAGAAACACAAACAACCTCAATCGCAGGGCGTGCGGTGAAACGGATTTTATTTCGCGCAACGGATTCATGAAGCACCAAGCAATTACGGCCAGCACGTTCATCATGGCTGCAAATACGAAGAAGGAGTTGGCCGTTCCGACTTCGGGTGCCAACACCGGCAATGTTACATTGGCAACAAAGTAAGGAAACAGCACCGCGCTAATCGCCGCGCCCAGGTTTCCAATCATGTTCATCGCTGCAGATACCGCGCCGGATCGTTCACCGCCAATGTCCATGCAAAAAGCCCAACTGGGACTGAGGGTCATTTCGACGCCAAACATGGCGATTGAAAAACAGGTTATTAGCGGCCAAACTGTTTCGCTGCCTGTGGTCTGAGTACACATCAACAATCCAACAGCTCCCAGCGCATATCCAAACATCGCCGGGAAACGCCGCGACGTAACGTGCATGCCGCGTGCGTACAGATAGGTGACCAGATATCCAGAAACCCACAGTGCCACCGCGCCCACCAGCAGCGGAACGGCCGACAGCGTGGCTGCTTCGGGCCCCCAGCGTTTGGTGATATAAGGCATCAGCCATGTGATGCTGATGAAAAAAGTAATGTTGCTCGACGCATACTGAAACATGGCCAGCAGCACATTAGACGAAGTCACAATTTGTATGTAGGGGATCGACGCATGGGTGACAGTCTGTTCGCGAATACCGGCTTCGATCAACTCTACTTCGGCGGCATTGGTACTTGCGTGCAGCTCTGGTCGATCCCGAAACCAGAACCACCAGATCGCCCCCCAGACGATACCCACCAGGCCGTTGGCGACAAACGTCCAGCGCCAACCGATCCAGGCAATCACGGCAGGCATGATCACGAGCGAAAGAGCCGCACCGATGCGTGCCCCCGAATGAAAAATGCCTTGGCCGATGCCACGTTCTTTGGCTGGCAGCCAGCTATAAAGCGCGCGCGTCGCGCCCGGATACGCGCCGGCTTCGCCCGCGCCAAACAGAAAACGAACGACTAGTAAACTAACCGCCGTGAAGACTGCCCCCGTGAGCGCCGTGAAGATGCTCCACACCACGACGACTACCGTGAGAGCCAGTCGCGGTCCGGCGCGATCGCTGAACCATCCAGCCGGGATCTGGAAAAGAGCATAGCCCACGGCAAAGATTCCAAAGACGTAGCCCATCATCTGGTCATCTAGACCAGAGATATCCTTTTGCAACGGACCTTTCGCCGCCGAAATGCACACGCGGTCCATGTACGTATTGACGGTATGCAGAAACAGCAGGAACACCAGCCAATATCGTTGCCGTGTCGGTCTTGAATCCACTAATGGCCGCCTTTTGAAGAACACTTGCTTCTACTGGCGACATTGTAGCCAATCCCTCTCTTAGTTTACATAAAACAATTGCTAACAATCATTCGGAACTTCCGAATTACTAGGATCGCTCAATGTGGGCATTGCGCAAGCGTGATGGAGGTTGAAGCTGTTGGGCATGCACTCATCTGACTTCTCATCCAAGTGCGCGCTCGACATTTCTAGGCAGGCTGAAGTTCTTCGACTCCACCGAACCAAATTTTGCCTGAATCTGCTTGACGAACATCTCGCGAGCCAATACTATAAAACCAAAGTTACTAAATAACCAAAGTTTTAAGCGTGGAAGCACGGAGACACTCAGTGATGGCTCGACCTAAAGCCAAAGAGCTTACCCAAAGGGAGTTGGAAATCATGCAGCAGTTCTGGGAAAGCGGGGACTTGACCATTGCAGATGTTCAAGAGCGTTTGTCGAAACAAGGACGAAAGTTGGCGTACACGACGGTGGCCACACTGGTACGCATTCTGTGTGAGAAAAATTTCGTGAAACAACTTGGGCAGCAGCGTCCATTCGTTTTTCGTCCACGCAGATCGTTTCAGGATGTATCTGGACGTTTGGTCAAGGATCTGATCCAGCGCGTTTTCGGAGGTTCTCGCGAAGCGCTGTTGGTTCGTCTAATGGAAGAAGAAACTCTGTCCGAGTCTGAACGCCATGCCATCGCACAATATTTACATGCAGACGAGAAAAAAAACATCACGTAGTGGTTCGTACTGAGGAGTTCTGACATGCTTCCAACAACTTTTTCAATGTGGCATCTTTGGGGTTTGGCTCAAGGGACCTGTATTGGACTCTGTGGTTTCGTGCTTCTTTCGCTCGGGCAGCGTCTGTCTCCGTCGTTGCGTGCGCGATGCGCACTATTGACATTGCTGCTGATGGGCCTGGCTCCTCTGCTGCTTTTGCTGCCAATTGACCATTGGACAAAACAGCTTGTCATCGCATCGCGGACCACACCACCGGCGGACTCAGAAACCGTTCCAACCGATCCGAATTTCAAGCGAATGGGCGTTTGGTTAGACTCGTTTGCTTCGCAAGACTTCCAATTGTCAGCGTTCCGGCAAGTGCAAAGTCTTGAGACGCCCTCAACTTTGCCAGCGTCCAACAATGTCCGAGAACCTGGTTCGGCAATGCTGTGGAGTTACCTAAGTTGGATTGCGGTTAGTCTGATCGCTTGTTCGACTATCGGATTCGCCCGATTGATCTTCGGTCGGTGGCAAGTTCGGCGATTGATTCGGCGGGCCGCACCACTGGCAGAAGAGGAATTGCTAAATACAACTGCCGCACTTAGCAAACAATTCGCCTTCCGCAGAGAGATCTGTTTGCGGGAATCGACAAACTTGACTTCCCCCGTTGTTATGGGTTGGCTAAGACCAGTCATTATCGTACCCGTTGATTGGCGAAATTGGAGCAAAGAGCAACTTCGAGCTGCTTTGGCCCATGAAATCGCGCACCTGAGTCGCTGCGATACGCTTGTCAATTCGTTGGCGCAGCCCGTATTAGCGGCGAATTTCTTCCACCCTCTAGCACATTGGCTGGTGATGACTCTTCGCCTAAATCAGGAACTGGCCGCCGACGATATGGCGGCATCCGTGGCTGGAGGTCGCGAGGCGTATTTGCAGCACTTGGCCAGTTTGGCCCTACGTGGAAGTCAGCGCTCGGTTGTCAGCCCTGCATTAGCCTTCCTTCCGACTCGACACACCCTTATTCGGAGACTTGAGATGTTGAAGAGTTTGCCCACTCCATCTTTCTGGGGAAAGATCTATCTGGCGTTCGTCGTGCCCAGTCTGCTTTGTTTGGCTACTTGCGTGGTTACCACAGTTCGGCCAGTCAATGCGCAGCAGCCAAGCCGGTAGGTTGTCGAAATTGGCCCAACGTCACGGCGCGCAGGGATTACGAGCTGCTTGGCTAACGCAACCCTTTCAGCAACTTGACTTCCTTGTACCATTTTTTCCTTTGACACCGCTTTGGTTATCGACACAGAGCGGCAGCCTGGCAGTCTCTATATCTATCGATGACGAGTTGAAATTCGATGCTAGTCTTGACACCGACTCACCAGCAGACGTCGTCGATACGCTAAAAGCAGTCGTCACCTTGGGACGCAACAGCTTGAAGGACATTCCGAACCCAAGTCAATTTAACGCTCAGGAGTTCCAGCCTCTTCGAGCTTTGCTGACGGAGTTGTTAGCGAATGTTACCATCGATGCCAGCGAAAAACAGGTTACCGTCAGGGCGCAGGCCAAGGAAGCGACAACGCTGGCGCTACGGATTGCAGAACCAGCCGTCCGCTCTGCGCGCATAGCCTCCGAGCGCGAAAAAGCTCAGGAGAACATGAAGCTAATTGGTTTGGCCTTACATAGCTACCATGACGAACACGGGCACTTCCCACCCAGCGTGATCGAAGAAAACGGAGTCAAACGGTCTTGGCGAGTTGAAATCTTGCCTTACCTCGAACAGCAGGCACTTTACACTGCGTACCGAAAGGACGAGCCCTGGGATAGCCCAGCTAACTTGATGATTGCCAACATGATCGTTCCGATCTTTCAACCCATCGGCAAAGACCCGACCAACAAGACAGCTTATCGCGCGGTGGCCGGAAAGCACGGTACGCTATCCGGCGGCGTGGGTGGTAAGGGAGTCCGCAAAGAAGAAATTACCGATGGAATAGGTTCGACAATTGCGTTCGTAGAAGTTCCGTATTATGTACCTTGGTCAAGTCCGGACGAATTTGACACCAAGCCTGAAGACCTAGTCGCAGCGCCCGAGCGCAAACAGGGTTTTCTGGTTGGCATGGCAGACGGTTCCGTCTTTTTCATCTCGATCAACGTCGACCCCGGTGTTCTTTCCGCACTATTAACTCGCGACGGAGGCGAAAAAAATCCCTTGTAGATGCGGTTAAGCTCAGCGAGCGAAATTGAACGTGCTCTAGACCTCGGGGTCACAGCATGTTCATGGGTAGAGGAGCGCACTTTCCATCCTTCCATCCGGATGGACAGATATTTCGCTGCGATTGCTGTGACGCAGTGGGACTTACGGGCTATCCGCGTCTTGCGATCCATTGGTCCGGTTCTTGCGATGGGTGCATCACGCCAAATAGCAAAATCTCGGACGGCGTCACGTCATAAAGTATTAAATGCGGAAATCTTTGGATGGGCCAGTAGCGAAAGCCGTAGAGTACGTTAGATCGGCGCTCAGGATCACCAAGCAGTCCTTCGATTCCCGCTTCAATCCGTTGTGTAAAGTCAACACCGAGCCCCACCGTCTTAGTCTAGTACCAATCGGCGGAGTGCAATACATCGACGTTGAAGCGCGGATGGAACCGTGGAACTCTAGGCATCACGCCATGCCCGAAGGCGGTCAAGAACCTCTTCGTGGGAGTGCCCCAGACTTGGATTCTCGATCATTTCATCGCGTCGTTGTAGAGTTTCCGTAACAAGCCATTCGGGCAATGGTATGGCGTCAGACGAAGACAAATCGTTCCAGATGCGTTGAACAAGCAATAGTTTGTCGAGTTCAGGAAGGTTCTGAATGCTGTCGGTGTAAATGTCCATGTTAGATCCCCCAGCATATTTTAGCGAAAGTACCAGAGATTCGCAAATAGGCGGGCTTGAGTCGGATAACGACTTTGCCGTCGGGGTCACAGCATGTTCCTGGCTAGTGGGGAGTACCTGGGACTTGAGCATCGGCTACTCTCGTTCCTCGCTACGTGATGTTCAATCCTCACTGTTTGCCGATTTTTGCGTTACACTCACTGATAAACAACTCGTGTTCCTGTGAGCTTGGAAATGCGCTATTGGGAATCACGATTACCAACAACGGCGCAATAATCAACCAAGTTCTCAACGCATCATACTCGATGCGCTCGATGTGAATCCATTTTGCGCGAACCGAGCGAAGCTCCACGATTTCCTCAACGAACTCGCCGTGAATCTCGAGTACTTTGCGACCAACCACGCCTTGGACAGCAGCTGGCGTGAGGTCATATTCAACTCTGGATGTCATCAAGGTTTCGTCTCCTATCTTCTTAGGCGAAACGAATTGCGATCTATCCGCGTGTAGGATACGTGGGATAGATCGGTTGTTGAACTTTGTCGCTGGTAGATGGCGACGGGAGTGACTGTGAGGAGTCTATCCGGCCAGCAGTTCCAGAGCAACTTCTTCCAAAGTCGCGGGCGGATGTGCGTGTACCCATTGGGGCGATAAGCTAGAAGCCGCGAGCGTGCCTGCTCGATTGGGCGCCCTCTTTACGCCAGCGGAAAAGCGATCCTGCTTAAATCCAGCACTTTGAACGAGCCACAGCGATGTTCCTCACAGTTCGATCAATGAGCACGCCTCGCTGGGGCGTCGAGCTGATTTTATCTGTGAAACTCTTTACTGCGTTGTCCTGGCCATCAACGACCGCTACAGCATGGTCGATTTTCCAGCAGGTCGGTCGCTCGTCATGCGGATTGATTCCAAAGAGCGGGAGCCTTGAGTGGGAGCGAACGATTAACCAGGTAAACAAGCGATAACTCATGCGGATGCGCGCTTTTCGCCAGCGATTGGCACACGGCATGCTGCCAAGCCCTGGTTCAGCATAGCCTTCCTGGAGAATCCATCATGTCGACAGATATTTCGTTGAGCAGTTCGCGCCTTCCAATGTATGCGGTGGCTACGCAAAAGCGAATTACGGGCTACGATTCCGCAACCGGTGCGCAGTGGACGATACGGATTCTGGCGGCGATTGCGCTGACCAGCAGTTTATATCTCGCTTGGATCGCGTTGACACATGGCGCCATTGCAGGTTGTGGGACGGGCGGTCCGGTGGATTGTAGCTATGTGCTGGATAGTCGCTGGTCAACCGTATTCGGGATGCCAGTCAGCGTGCCCGCCATCGCGTTGCACTCGACGGTTCTGGCATTGCTGTTTGTGCCCAAAAGGAGCCGACTTGGGAAGTGGAGTCGTTCGCTCGTTGTGCTGGCATCATTTTCCGCTGGACTTGGTGCGTTGTGGTTTCTGGGACTGCAGATAATATGGCTACAACATATTTGTGTGTACTGCGTCGTGGTGCACGTCTGCGGAATTGGAATGGCTGCAACCGCTGCATGGTGGGGTCGTTCATCTCCACGAATGACTGCGCAATCGCTTGCGATCGCGGGAGTCTTACTCTCGGTGTTGATAGCTGGACAGGTGCTTGCGACACCGCCTGAGAAGTTTGAGATCATTGAACACGATCGGCAATTACCTTCAGACATTTCGGCCCCGGGGGCGGGGAGGGGAGCTGATCATATCGTTCCGTCCACGTCAGGTGCGATCTTTCAGTCGCCATTGAGTGATTCTGTTAGCATTTCAATCCCTAACGTTGACTGGAGTGCGCTCTGGAACCCAGTTGCACTAGTGACGGCACAGGTTGGGGCGGGGGCTCCTGCAGCGCGACCGGTAAACAATCCGGAATCGCCTGCCAAACTCAAGACGGCTACCATACTCAACGGTATTGAGTTAGACGTTACCCAGTGGCCACTGTTGGGCACATCCGACGCCGAGATCGTGATCGCAGAAATGCTCGACTACACATGTGTCCATTGTCGCAATACACATCATGCCATTCAGGCTGCTATGCAGCAATACGGCGGTCGATTAGCGGTTGTTGTACTGCCAGTACCGCTCGATTCGACATGCAATCCAAAGATTACATCCACCTCAGCGGAACATGCGGAGGCCTGCCAGTTGGCGAAGCTGGCCATCGCAGTATGGCACCAAGCCCCAGATCAGTTTGGCGGCTTTCATCAATGGTTGATGGTAAATAAGCGTAGCTACACACAAGCAGTCGCGCACGCTGAGACGCTCATAGACAAGCAACGGTTGCGCACTGAATTGGATTCGCGGGTACCTTCCGAGTTCATCGCCAAAAATGTCGAACTCTATCAACGGGCTTCGGCGGGTACGCTTCCGAAACTCTTGTTCCCAAGATCCTCTGCGGTTGGCGAAATTCGATCTTCCCAGGCGATCGTTGAGTTGATACATCAAAACTTCGCAGTTCGTTGATTTTCCGTTTAAAGAGGTGTGTGGTTTAGCGATGAGCCCGGCGCGAAGATTTCTCCCAATTCCGAAACCGTTGTGGTAATCACGAAATAGGCAGGCGTATGCTTCGCTTTCTCCAGCAGCTATTTCCTTCGCTAAGGCAGCAGGGCGTCAGTAAGTCGCGTTCCTATGGTTGTCAAACAGAGCTGGAGTTTCTGTGCGACAAAGCTCCGATCGGGGTGTGCATGGTTGATAGGGATCTGAGATTCCTGCGAGTTAATCAACGGTTGGCCGACATCTATGGTGTTCCACGCGAGGAGGCACCTCTGGGAAAGTTGTTGGGAGAGGTGCTGCCTAGCTTGATCGACGTGGTGGGACCGTACTTTAAGCAGGTTTTTCGAACGGGCCAAGCGGTTATTGACGTGGAGACTTGCTGCGTAACCGCAGGTAGTGATGTGCCACAATATTGGCTTGCGAGCTATCATCCACTTCTGGCTGAAGATGGCAGTGTCGCCGCCGTCAGCTCGATCGTCCAAGACGTCACGAAGCCCACTCGTTACCAGCAGAATTTGGAGAGTGCCAACCACCGCATCCACGATATTCTGGAAAGTATCACAGACGGTTTTATGTCATTCGACGCCCAGTGGCACTGCTGTTACGTCAATCGGACCGCCTCCTCAATATTCCAGGTTCCGGTGGAGGACATGTTAGGGAAATCTGTCTGGGAGGTATTTTCTGAAAGCGCGGAGTCGATATTTCGCGAAAAGTTCCAACAGACACGGCAAACAAATTTGCCGCTAAAATTCGAAGCTTATGCTCCGCGGTTAGGAGTGCTTCTGGATTGCCGCTGCTACCCTTCGGAGGAAGGAATTTCGGTTTTCTTTGTAGACAATACTCAGACTCGTAAAACACTTCAACGATTACGTAAAAGCGAGTCGGAGTTGCGACGGTTGGCCGCCGTCGTCGAGACTTGCAATGACTTTGTTGGTATTTGTAAGCCTGACGGTGAGCCGATCTACATCAACCAGGCGGGCCGCGAACTGGTGGGCCTCGAACAAGATGAAGCTTTAACAGGCACAAACTTCCTGCGATATTTTGCACCGGAAGATCATGCGCAGATGACCAGCGTGGGAATTCCGGCTATCAAGAAAAACGGACGATGGAAGGGCGCAGTAAGATTTAAAAACATAGTCACAGGCGAGTGCACTCCTTCACATTGGAACGTTTTTGTCATCAAAGATCCCGAAGGCGACTTGCCGGAAGTGTGGGCGACGGTAAGTCCGGACCTATCCGAACAACGTCGCATGGAGGATGTGTTGCGTGCCAGTGAGCAACGAGCTCTACAAGCGAATGTGGCCAAAAGCGAGTTTCTGGCAAACATGAGCCACGAAATTCGTACGCCCATTGCAGCCATCCTCGGCTATGCAGACCTGTTACTGAGTTATCTAGAAGATGCTGACAATCGAAGCTGCGTCATGGTCATGAAGAAGAATGGTGAGTATCTGCTCGAGTTGATCAATGACATATTGGACCTGTCGCGAATCGAAGCTGGCAAGTTGGAAATTGACGTCCAGATTTGTGAGCTGCCGCGGTTGTTATCCGATATAATTTCGTTGATGCAGGTACGCGCTCAAGAAAAGAAACTTGAACTCCGGCTTCGCATCGATGGCTGCATTCCGCGATACGTGCGAACCGATGCCACCAGGGTTCGGCAAATACTGATCAACCTTGTGGGGAATGCGATCAAGTTTACAGACTGCGGATACGTTGAATTGGCCATTCGATTCTGTGCGGATCGAGAACCTCCGACAATTGCCTTTGATGTTGTCGACACTGGCGTCGGTATGACCGCTAAGCAGCAATCGCGGTTGTTCCAACCATTTACGCAAGGTGATAACTCGGTAACCAGAGCCTATGGCGGTAGTGGACTAGGGCTGGCCATTTGCAGACGTCTTGTTGAAATGTTGCATGGCAAATTGACTCTACGTAGCGAATCGGGACAGGGCACGAAGTTTTGCGTGCAGTTACCAATTGCTGACCCTCAAGACGTAACAGTCGCAACGCTAGAGCATCAACTCGGCTCGGAAGTGAAGCCGACGACATTGCGCCGGCGCAGGCTTAACTGCCGCGTGTTGATTGCTGATGACCGTCGTGAAGTTCGGTTTATCAGTCAGCATTTCCTGGAAGCCTCGGGCGCAACGGTAACAGCTGTGGAAGATGGTAGTCTCGCTTTGACCGCTGTCCAGTCCGCCGTACAACGCGGCGAGCCGTTCGATGTCGTGGTTCTCGATATGCAAATGCCGATCTTGGATGGCTATCAGACAGCAACGGAACTCCGCGCACGAGGCATAGAGCAACCGATCATCGCACTGACAGCAGATGCGATGAAGGGCGACCGCGAGCGTTGTTTGTCCGCCGGATGCGACGACTATGTTTCTAAGCCGATCCAGCAGTCGTTGTTCGTCGAGATGATAGGCGTTTACACTCAGGACTTTTCAATCGAACAACTTCGCGAGCGGCGCCGCAAAAATGGCGGTGCGTTCGGTAAGACGTTGCTGTAGTGTCGAGTTGAGTACGGAATAGCCGCATCGCTCCAATAAATCAGATTCGAGGAAGAACTACGTGCGCTACTTGACGTGCAAGATTTGGGGAAGGTCATTCTCAATCGTGTGCTTCAATTTCTTTAGTCGGTGGCGCCACACTGGGGAAAACGGCACTCCGCCAGGGCCAATGGCATTTAAGAATGCTGCGGTGTGTGGCTTAACCGCTTCCCACATACCTTCGAGGAAACGGTGGTCCTGCTGTTGCAAGAGTTCTTTACTAAATACATCGTGAAACACGGCGTCTAGTTTCGGCAGCATGTTTTGCAAACACATTCGTAGTAAGGAATTTGTCGGCATCGACATCCCTGCACCCAGCACGAGAGATGCTAGGCCGATTAGACCGTGGTGACTTCGATAGAGTCTCTTGTGCAAGGCACGGTTACATGCCGCGGACGCTGTTGCTATGATCTAGGTCGAAATCTTAAGCAGTTTGCCCTCGGAGCCACGAACGTTGGATAGCGACAAACCTATTGACGAGAGTGGCGGATTGAACGAACCCCTTCAGCAGCCAACACCCAACTTGATCAGTGTTGGGAACGAGTCGCTTGATTTCGTGCTGGGTGGTGGTTTGGCCGCCAACTGCCTCTATTTGGTCGAGGGCGATCCGGGCGCTGGCAAAACGACGCTTGCTTTGCAGTTTGCTCTCGAAGGCGTTCGGCTTGGCGAGAAAGTCTTGTATCTCGCCGTCTCGGAGGGCGAGACCGATCTACGGTCAATCGCGACGTCGCACAAATGGTCTCTCGATGGTGTCGTCATTGCCCACTTGCAGCCTGGCGAAGAATCCTTGATCGAGGACAATTCGACGATCTATCATCCGTCGGAAGTCGAGTTGGGCGAGTTAACGCGTGCGATCACGACCGAGGTTGAAAAACACAAGCCAGATCGCGTCATCATTGACTCTCTCGGTGAGTTGCGCAATTTGTCACAAAGTGATTTCCGCTATCGCCGGCAATTGATCGCGCTGAAGAGTTATTTCAGCGCGCAAAAATGTACGGTCCTGTTGCTTGATGATCGTCTTGAAACTAATGATCTGCAACTGCAAGCAGTATCGCGGGGTGTCATAGTCTTAGAAAGCTACACACCGTCGTACGGTCGAATCCGGCGACGACTGCAGGTGACGAAAATGCGAGGTCAACAGGTTCGATCTGGCTACCACGACTTTACGATCGTCACCGGCGGGTTGAATATCTTTCCACGACTGGTCGCTTCGGAACATACTCGAGATTACGATCATGCGCCGCTCTCCAGTGGGCTGCCAGCGCTCGATGCGCTCTTGGGTGGTGGACTCGAGCGAGGTACGAGCACGTTATTGATGGGAGCAGCTGGTACCGGCAAGAGTTCTCTCACCGCTCAAGTGGCACATGCTGCGACGAAACATAATGAACGCGCTGCCGTGTACGTGTTTGATGAGACGGCCGGTAATTATTTGCAGCGGTGCAACGGACTTGGTATCCCCGCTAGTCGCTTGCGAGATGAGGGAAAGCTCGTTCTCCGACAGGTCGACTCTGCGGAGCTTTCACCGGGCGAATTCGCATGGCACGTCCGCCGAGCCGTAGAAGAGGACAGCGTATCGGTTGTCATCATTGATAGCCTGAACGGATATATGAACGCGATGCCTGACGAACAGTACCTGCGTGGCCAATTGCATGAGCTGCTTTCTTATCTATCGCAGTTGGGCGTCACAACTATGATTACGCTCAGCCAGCACGGGTTGGTCGGTGACGGTGTCGAATCACGAGTCGAGACAAGTTACCTGGCCGACACGATTGTGTTGCTGCGATACTTTGAGTTTGGTGGGCGAGTGCGTAAAGCGATCAGCGTTGTGAAGAAACGAACGGGCGGTCACGAAACAGCGATTCGCGAACTTGCGTTCAGCAACGCCGGTATTCAGATCGGCGAACCGTTGGATGACTTCAAAGGGATTCTTACCGGAACACCTGACTACTTCGGTAGCGGCAAACCCCTCATAGATCGCGAGTGATGCCGCGTGAATTATGATGCGAACGACGCCGAACGACGAGTGCTGATGATCGCGTCATCCAAGCGTGATGCAACGATCACGGCGAAGTTGTTCGAGGAGAATGGATTTAAGTTCTGTTTTTGTGATGGATTAAATCATCTTTGCGATGAGCTACAACGTGGCTGTGGAGTCACCGTTTTGTCCCCCGACGTTTTCATTCGTGAAAACGTTTCGAGGCTGGTACGCTGGTTGGACGAGCAGCCGAAATGGTCAAATCTTCCGGTTGTGTTCGTTGCCCATCGGGATGACAATAGCACGCCGGTTCTCTATGAATACGGAAACGTGACCATCTTGCAGCAGCCTCTGCACATCGTGACGCTTCTCAGCGCAATTCGATCTGGGCTGGCGTCTCGGCAAAAGCAATATGAGTTGCGAGACTTGCTGGCCCAGGAAGCCAAGATGCAAACGTTGCTCCGGGAAGCCGATCAGCATAAAGACAATTTTATCGCGATGATCGCTCATGAATTAAGAAACCCATTGTCGCCCCTGAAGAGCGCCCTCCAACTGATGGAAATGTCGGAGGATGACCAAGCGGGAACAATAGAGCTACGCGGAATCATGTCGCGTCAAGTTGACCAGATGGTACGGATCGTCGAAGACTTGCTCGACGTCTCGCGTATCAGCACGGGAAAACTTCAAGTCGTGCGTAATCCGTTTAACTTGATTGACAGCGTAAAGTCGGGTGTCGAGGCTGCTAGGCCTTTTATCGAACAATCCAATCAGACTCTATATCTGCAAATCGCTTCGAAAAGAGTACCAGTCAATGGCGATCCCGCACGACTGGCTCAGGTCACGGCGAACATCCTCAATAACGCGGCCAAGTACACGCCGGACGGAGGAAACATCTGGCTCTCAGTGATCTGTAATAGCGCGTCGGCATGTATTGAAGTACGTGATGACGGGATAGGAATGACACCCGAGGAAATCTCGTCTGTGTTTGAGATGTTCCGGCAGCACGATGTGGCAAGTGAAAGAGGGAAGGCTGGACTTGGAATTGGTTTGACACTGGTGAAGAGCCTTGTCGAGATGCACGAGGGTTCCATTGCCGTCACCAGTGAAGGAAAGGATCGGGGATCAACGTTTACTGTCACCTTACCGACTTGCTCCGAAACAGCAGGGGATGTGACGGCACCCACCAGAGTGCCGCCCCGTCCCGACATTCGTTGTTTTCGAGTTCTGATTGTGGACGACACTCGCGTCAATTGCATGACGCTCGATCGATTGCTCAAGTCGATGGGACAAAAAGTAGTCACCGCTAGCAACGGCGCGGAGGCTGTTGAGATCGCAAATGATTTTTTGCCGGAAGTGATCATTTCCGACATTGGAATGCCAGTCATGGACGGCTACGAATTAGCAAAGCAAATTCGGCAAGATAGTCGGTTCGCTGCAACAAAGCTCGTGGCTCTGACTGGTTACAGCCAAGACAAAGACCGCCAACTCGCCATTGATAACGGATTCGACGAACACATGTCAAAACCCGTTGACGTACGAGACCTACGTGCGTTGTTCACACGTTTGTCACAATAGTCGCCGAGCGGCGACTCGAGAATTTTCACGAATCATCGCAGGCTATCGTTTAAGAAATACGACGCGACCTGTTGGGGCGCGACGATATTATTGAATCGCCTTCAGCTATGCGATCATCATCGTATGGGCCATGATCGGCTTGGGCACGAATGCATTGCAGCCCGCGTCGAGGCGCACCCAAAACAAGATCGCACTTCAACGAGAATTGATGGAATTGTCGGACATCACCGAGGAGTCCGTACGCAGCTTGCGTAGCAGCTTTGAAGAGAAGCAACAAACGCTTACCTTGGAACTCCATGGTGATTCGTTTCCAGTGATTGGCGATCGTACAATGCATGCCCGCTGGCTAACAGAGAAGTGCGTTCCTCTGCTCGCACCTGACGCAAAGCCTCGCCAAACAGGTTGGAGATTTTACGCAACCGATCATAGGGCTGGCTCGCTTGACGTCGCTCATCCAGATATAGAGTCTTGTCGCGGACCGAACGCAAACCACTCATCATCGCGAAGAGCAAGTCGCCCACATCACACACAGTTGCTAGCTTCTACTTATTGACTTGCTCGCTACCACGAACGATTTGTGCATCGGCCAATCTTAGTTCTGACTGGCGATCATTATCGCATCCAGCGTTCTCGCCAGCTCAGGTCTCGTTCGCGTTGGGCCCCTAGGGAAAGCCCAATCAGTAGACCGGTGACTAGTCCTACACCGAACGCTGTGCCAACGGATTCCAAAGGGTGACGCGCAACAGTTTTCATAGACGCGTCATAACTGGCCTTTGTCTGTTTCGCAACTGTATCATAACCCCCACGCAACGTATCGCCTGCTGCCGAAGCATACTCGGAGGCCTTGCCCATCATCGATTCGCACGATTCGCCGCACTCGTGAACGAAGGCTTCTATCTGCTCGCGCGCTTGACCCGATTTTCGTTGCACCAGTCCAATCAATTGATCGACGTTACCGTTGAGCTGAGTCAATTCGTTGTCGGTAATCTGCCCATACTTTTCCTTTACCGCACCGACAATCGTTTTCCAATGTCCGGCAGCTTCCTGTTTAGTAGTCATTCTATTCTTCTCCCAATTTAATGTGGTGACAGCTGGCTCCGTGGCCAGACCATGGATCACTCAGCATTAGGTGTGCCAAGAGCTCTGGAAACGCTTTCTGAGTAGGATGTCGTCGATCCATGTGGATGAGTTGTACAACGTCCGATCACGTTGAGCGTTTCTCGATCAATAAGATGAAAGCAGGCCTTAGACCAAAGCTTGATCGCTTAACAGTTTTTCGATGAGTGCCAAGAGTTTATCGAGTTCGACGGGCTTACTGTGACAGTCGGTGCGGCCACACTTTTCTCCTAGATCCATTTCAACGAGCTTGTCGGTCCATCTAATCCGCAATCCAAAAAATCGTGACTACTAGAATTGTACGTCGCTTCGCGACTGGGAAACGATGTCTATTGATCACCATGATTGGGAGAACCATCACAGCGCGGGGCGATGCTCACGCGGTTGAACAAAAAAGATTTAGCGGCGAAAGGCGAGGCGATGGATCACTCCGAACACACCTAGCGCGTCGCGGAGGCCAAGTTTACTGCGCCCGTTGCTGCGCGAAGAGAACTGGATTGGTACTTCGGTCAGCCGAGCACCCTGGCGATGAAGGGCGACCAATAACTCTTCTAGAAATCCATAACCAGGGCAAGTCAGCCGACTGAGGTCGATGGAGTCGAGCGACTTGACGCGATAACAACGGTACGAACCACTGCAATCTTTTATGGGTAACCTCAGGAGCCGCGTGGCATAACCGTTAAGTAATCGGCTTATCGTGCGTCGGTGCCAGGCTAGGCCGCCGAAGCCTCCGCCGGGCACATACCGCGAGCCGATCGCCACATCAGCAGGCGGCACATTGTCCAAACAAGCCGCTAACAATTTGGGCGCATCGACAGGATCGTGACTCAAGTCGGCGTCTAGGTTGATTGCAAAGTCATACTTGCGCTCCACACACCAAGCCAGTCCAGTGCGAGTTGCAGATCCTAGACCGCGTTTGCTCGAACGCTGCATCAAGTAGATGGCGGGTCGTGGGGGTACACTTTCAAATTCAGCATACCGAGCGTGCTGACGAACCATGTTGGACGTGCCATCGGGTGAGCTGTCGTCGACAACCAGTATATCTGCGATGGGCAAATGAAGACTCAACAAGTCTAAGAGCTTGGAAAGGTTAGCGGCCTCATTGTAAGTGCAGAGCAAAACGACGATCCGCTGCGCGGCTGCGTCGGACGAAAGTGGTGAGACTAAAGCAGGCGATTCAGGCATAGCAAGGGAAACGTTCTGGACAGGCTCGTGCAGCGGGTCACCGCAATTTAGCAACCGACAGTGGCCGATCAGCGACTCGGCCGAGCGCTACTTTACGACGATGTTCACTAGTCGGCCTGGGACAACAATAGTTTTCAGGATTTGCTTGCCTGCAATCAGGGCTTTTGTTTTTTCATCTGACAACGCCAGTTGCTCTAGTTCGTCTTTCGTGCAATCGGCAGGCACGGTAATGCGCTCGCGAACTTTGCCATTGACCTGGATTGGAATCTCGACCTGGCTGCGCAGGACTGCAGTCGGGTCGAAAGTCGGCCAGGGCACGTAGGCCAGCGACTGCGTATTGCCCATCAGATGCCAAAGCTCTTCGGCCAGGTGCGGTGCAAAAGGTGACAGCAGCAAAATAAAATCTGACATAGCCGATGTGGGGCGAACTTCAGACTTTGTGAAAAAGTTTACGAACTCCATCATGCGGGCAATCGCTGTGTTAAAGCTCATCTGTTCGATATCGTTTGTCACGGCGGCGATGGTGCGGTGCAACACTTGGTTTTGCTCCGTCGTAGGCACCACGTCCTGGATGGCTGGTAGGAGCTGGACATCTTCGGACAGATAGTCGACGTACAACCGCCAGACGCGATCCAGGAAATTTCGAACGCCGCTTACCCCAGACATGCTCCATGGCTTGGTGGCTTCCAGCGGTCCCATAAACATTTCATACAGTCGCAACGAGTCGGCACCGTTTTCACGTACGACTTGATCGGGATTGACCACGTTGCCGCGGCTTTTGGACATCTTGTGAGCTCGCGAATCAACGCGGATGTTCGGGTCTAGCTCCAGAACAAACGAGTCGCCTTTTTTGACAACTTGCGACTCGGGGACGACCACTGCCGAGACTACTTCTCGTGTATCGTTGGTTACTAAAATACCGTCTTCGTTTTTGCGAAGCTGGGCTGTACTGACCCAGGTCTCACCGACTTGGTAGCCCGTGTATTCGACTTCGCCTAAAATCATGCCCTGATTGACAAGTTTCTGGAACGGCTCAGTTTGCGAAACATAGCCGCGATCAAAGAGAACTTTGTGCCAGAAGCGAGCATAGAGTAGGTGCAACACCGCGTGCTCGGCACCGCCGACATACAGGTCGACTGGCATCCAAGCCTTCTCCTTTTCCGGATCGCAGAACGCTTGATCGTTTTTGGGATCGATAAACCGCAAATAGTACCAACAGGAACCGGCCCACTGCGGCATGGTGTTCGTCTCACGGCGGTAGCGTTTGCCATCGCGCTCTACGTAAAGCCAGTCGTCGGGCGATTTGCCCAGTGGCGGTTCCGGACGGCCATGCGGCTTGTAGTCTTCCAAGTGGGGCAAGTTGACTGGTAATTCTTCCTCGGCCACAGCCCGAATCGCGCCGGTTGGCTTGCCCGACGCATCCAGCTCATGCAGAATAGGAAATGGTTCGCCCCAAAATCGTTGCCGACTGAATAGCCAATCGCGAAGTTTGTAGTTGACCGCTTGTCGCGCAGTGCCTTGAGCTTCGAGCAACTTTGTTAGTTTGGATTTGAATTCTAACGTGGGCACATCGTCGAATTCACCCGAATGAATGGCCGTCCCCGACCCTAGGAAGCACTGCTTGCCGGCCAGCACTTCGGCGCGGGTGGCTGCGTCGACTTGGTTGCCTGGATCGACAACTGCCACGATTGGCAAGTCGAACTGTCGGGCAAATTCAAAGTCGCGATCGTCGTGCGCGGGCACGGCCATGATGGCACCGGTCCCGTAGCTGGCCAGTACATAATCGGCAATCCAAATTGGAACAGATCGACCAGTAACCGGATTGACGGCCGTAGAACCGGTGAAGACACCCGTCTTCTTTTTAGTTTCTGATTCAGTACGTTCTCGATCGCTCTTAAACGAGGCGGCTTGGCAATAGCTTTCGACGGCCAGTTTTTGAGCTGAAGTCGTAAGCTGTGTTACGAGCGGATGCTCGGGTGAAATGACCATGTAGGTCGCACCATAGAGTGTGTCTGGGCGAGTCGTGTACACGCGCAGCACCTGTGTGTCGGCGACAGCCGGATAACCCCTGCTGGCACGCGCAGATTGCCAGTTGGGAAAAGCATCCTTCGCACCGAGAAAGAAATCGACTTCGGCACCGACGCTCTTACCGATCCAATCGGTCTGGAGTTTCTTGATACCTGGCGACCAATCCAGCGGCTCCAAGTCATCGATCAATCGCTCTGCATAGGCGGTGATGCGCAACATCCATTGCCGAAGTGGCATGCGTTGCACCGGATGATCGCCGCGCTCGCTCTTGCCGTCTATGACCTCTTCGTTGGCAAGTACGGTTCCCAGGGCGGGGCACCAATTGACGAGCGCATCGCCTTGGTAGGCCAAACGTCGCGAGTCTTGGAACGCCGCAATGGCTACATCGCCGGCGATGGTGATATCGGTTGGAATTGGCAATTCCGCAATCGCGCGACCACGCCCGGTCTCGGGATCGTACCAAGTATCGAATAGGACTGTAAAGATCCATTGTGTCCAGCGAAAGTACGCGACGTCTGTGGTGGCCAACGAGCGGTCCCAGTCGTAGCTGAAACCCAGCATTTTTAGCTGACGCGTGAATTCGGCAATGTTTGTTTCTGTGGAAACGCGGGGAGGTGTATTGGTCTTGATGGCATGCTCTTCAGCAGGCAGACCAAACGCATCAAAGCCCATCGGATGTAGCACAGTTTTTCCGCGCATCCGCGCGAAGCGACAAACAATGTCCGTAGCCGTGTATCCTTCTGGATGCCCAACGTGCAAGCCAGCTCCGCTCGGATAGGGAAACATGTCTAGCACGTACAGTTTTTCGCCCTGGGGCATGTCCGGCGTGCGAAAGGTCTTGTGTTCGTCCCAGTACGCTTGCCACTTGGGTTCGACATGGGCAGGATTGTAACGCGGCATTTCAGCGCTCGGGAGATTTCATTCAAAGGGCTGCGGAGGGGTGGGCTAGCTGTTGTCAGCTTCGATTTGGGTGATTTTGTCGAGTCGTCGCTCGTGCCGTCCGGCTTCGAACTCTGTGGTCAACCAGAGAGTAACGAGGTCATCTACCGGACGATCTCCAATCAAATCCCCGGGCAGGCAAAGTACGTTGACATTATTGTGCCGGCGGCAGATCTCCGCCATGACTTCGTCGTAGCAATTGGCGGCCCGCACACCACGAAACTTATTGGCGGCGATCGCCATGCCAATGCCCGTGCCGCAAATCAAAATGCCTCGGTCGCAAGCGCCGGTTGCTACTAGCCGACAGACTGCCGAGGCAAAATCTGGATAATCGACGCTTTGCTCCCCGTCGGTTCCCATATCGCAGACTTCGTGGCCACAATCGATCAACGAAGCGATGAGGCGCGCTTTAATATGAACGCCTCGGTGGTCGCTGCCAATGGAGATTCGCATACTGGAGTTAAGCCGAGAGAGACGGGAGTCAAAGGGAGTAGTAAGTCGTAAGTAGTCAGAAGAGCCTAGTCCTTGGCGAGATCTTTAGGAGCCGACGGCTAACGTCTGAGGTTCACGATAAAACAATCTGCGTGCGCTCTGGTAGCGCGATCGGCAGTTGGCTGGGACAACACCAATCACTCAATCTACTTCGAACCGCCACTTGGGGAACCATGATTCTTCGATCCGACTCAACCAGATTTCCAGATATTCTTCCAACTGCACCGCACAAGCGGCATAGGCTGATTCAGGCCCCCCGAAAGGGTCGGAAACGTCGCTATTTTCGCCACTGAGCAGGTAGACTTTCGATTCCAGTTCTGGCATGCGTTCTAGGATGGCCATCCGGTGCGAGTTGGTCATCGCTAAGACAAGATCGGCGTGCCGAAGCGCGCGCTCGGTAATGGAATGGCTTTGGTGAGCTTGCAAGTTCAAACCGCGTTTCTTCATGACATTGATGGCTTCGGTAGAGGCAGGTCCGCCGGGGAACGCGCTCAGTCCAGCCGACATGATTAGCGCCGGGGCATGGGGATTTTGGAATCGCTCTGGGAAGCGGCGGCAGAGCATATCCCGCAGCAGGACTTCGGCCATCGGGCTACGGCAGGTGTTGCCCGTACAGACGAGCAGTACCATTAGTTGACTGAGCCGCTGCGCGGACTCCAATTCGACGACACCTTTGGCAACTATTTCGCAATCCGCTCCATCGATGCGGATGGTGGTCGCAAAGCCGCCATGATGCGTCGTACCATCGTTGACCACCGCTACAATATTTTTATCAGCGGATTTGGCTGCATCGATGCCGTTACAGATGGCATTACCATCTGCGTCAAGCATGGCTGCGGCAACGAGCGGTCCTGGTAGCAGCCGCATGGTCTGCACAATGGCTTCATGGGCTGCGACGCGCTGCGGTAGGTACTTGCCCTCCACCAGCAACTTGGACCGAACACTTTCTGGGAGATTGTGTACCAAACTTTTTTCTTCGATCGCTGGCAGTTCGAGCACCAGCGGACCCGGCCAACCGCGATTTACGACTCGATTCGCTACTTGGGAAAGACTGGGCGAATAGTCAAGAGCTTCCTGCGGCGAGCGCAAAAAGATGCAGGGTGCCCGTGTCTTACCCTGCTCTGCCAATTGAGACAATTGCAGTACCGCATCGGAATTTAGTCCACTCGCGAAGACATGATAGGCCGTTTCCGCTGGCAAAACGACCAAGCGGCCCTCGACAATAGCTTGAACGGCAATATGCACCAGATCACGAGGATCGTCGCTTCTTTTCCAGTCGAGAGTTTTTGGCATGGGGGCGTGCAGTAGTATTCCTAGAATCGAATCGAGAGCATAATGGTAACGCTTGACACCAGTTCGCGACAGACGCAAACGGTATCTCGGAGCTTACCGTAGCCGGAGTCGCCGAACTTCGGTTCTTGTAGACTAAAGTCTGGCGACTCCGGCTACGAAGGGATCCACATGCCACCCCAACCCATCTCCCCATTTGAACACGCGACCATGCGACGCGGGTTCATGCGCAACGTAGCCTCCTGGGGCGCGACGCTCGCCTGCTGGGGAAATGTCGCTTCGCAGACGGGTTGCGTGCCTATTTCCACAGCCAACCGAGAACCGGACCTGGTCTGGGGACGCAAGGGGATCTCGGCGGGACATCTGCTCAAGCCGCGTGCCATGGCGATCGATCACTCAGACAATTTGTATATCGTCGATATCACCGGACGGATTCAAGTCTTTGATATCGACGGAAACTATCAACGCGGTTGGCGGACGCCAATTATCGCACAGGGCAAACCGACGGGGCTGGGCTTTGGAAAAGATGGCACCTTACTGGTCGCCGACACGCATTACTTTCGTGTGCTGTTTTACTCGCCCGACGGCGAACTGGACGAATCGCGGACAATCGGCGGAGAACACGGCGATGAACCTGGTCAGTTTAGTTTCGTCACCGATGTCGTCGAGAGTCCCCGAGGGCATTTGTTCGTTGGCCAATATGGTCAGACCGATCGTATCCAAGAATTCGATCGCCAAGGACAGTTCGTGCGCATGTTTGGCAGCCAAGGCAGTGAACCAGGGCAGTTTTCGCGGCCGCAAACACTGCTGTTCGACCGCACCGGTTTGCTGTGGGTGCTCGATGCCTGCAACCACCGTGTGCAGACGTTTGATGTGGCTGGGCCAGAGCCAAAGCTGGTAAATCTATGGGGCACTCCCGGCGATCTGCCAGGCCAACTGAAAACGCCCTACGGCCTCGAGTTCGATTCTGTAGGCAACGTGCTGCTAGCTGAATTCGGCAACCACCGCGTGCAGCGATTCACAACGGGCGGCGACTTCGTAGAAAGTTGGGGCCAAGTCGGCGACGCGGCTGGGCTTTTCAATAGTCCCTGGGCCTTGATCGGCGATTCTCAACGCAATTTGCACGTCCTGGACACCATGAACCATCGCGTGCAACGCTTCCCGCGGGCCGTTTAGTCGGGATCCACATACCGGAATGCAGTGTCATGGTTGCGATTATTGGCGAGCAAGACAACTGTGCATGGTAACGGAAGCGGAAAGTGCTTAAACTTATGGCCTGGGGGTACTATCCCACATTAGTTTGGCTGGCCGATTTTTGCATGAGAAATAAGAACGGTTGAAATGGATCGACGTTTTTGCTTTTACCGCGTCCTGGCGATGCTGCGATGTTCACAGCCGCAATTTCAGAACTGCGTTGCGGCCAGTATTACGTGCTTGGTGCTCCTGTGCATTGTCCAGCTTATTCAAGGGGTTGGCCACGCTGCGGAGCGGGTGCATTCGCTCGATGCCGAAGTGGCGACGATCCGAGAGTTGATAGCGTCGCACTGTTTGGATTGCCACAGCTCGAACGAGCCAGAGGCGGGACTCGATCTTGAATCGCTCGATGCGTCCTTCAACGCAATTCAATCGCGAGAGTTTGATAGTCGCGGCTGGGAAAAGATTCTGAAACGCGTATCGAGCCGCCAGATGCCGCCTGCGGATGCAGATCGTCCACCGGAACTGGAGATTGCGGCGGCGGTCGAGTCGCTGGCAACTGTACTGGAAAGTCGGGCGTCTAAGTTTCCTCAGCCGGGCCGAACCGACACCATTCGCAGACTCAATCGTACTGAATATCAAAACGCGATCCGCGACCTGTTGGCGATCGACATCGACGCACACGCCTTGTTGCCGCCCGACGAATCGAGCCAAGGCTTTGACAATATAACTGTCGGTGAGTTGTCACCTATGCTGCTTAGCCGCTACTTGTCCGCCGGACAAAAGATCAGCCGCTTAGCGATTGGCGGCACGCAGCGGAGTCCGGGCGGTGAAACGATTCGTTTGCCGGCCGATCGTACGCAGGAGAAACATGTCGAAGGACTGCCACTAGGAACACGCGGCGGAACTTTGTTTCGTCACACCTTCCCCCAAGATGGCGAATACGAAATTTCACTCCGGTTAACGCGGGACCGCGATGAAAAAGTAGAGGGACTCGACTCTCGGCACCAAATCGATGTGTTGCTGGACCGAGCTCGCGTTCACCAGTTTACGATCAAGCCGCCGCCGGGCGGCAAAGACTACACACACGTCGATACGCATTTGCAAACTAAAATTCAGGTTTCGGCCGGCCCTCATGATATTGGAGTGACTTTTCCCAACCAGTCCAATTCGTTGCTGGAAATAAAGCGCCAGCCGTTTGATGCGGCTTACAATCGTCACCGTCATCCTAGAATTACACCCGCCCTGTTTCAAGTCTCGATCGTGGGCCCGCTCGAGCCGCAGGGAACCGGCGCGACACCCAGTCGACTGGCCATATTCGCGAGCGATCCGCAAGTGGGAACTGAAACCCATCGCGCCCAAGCGATACTTTCAAGTCTCATGCGACGCGCCTATCGGCGGCCGATCAACGACGCAGATCTGGAATCGCCACTTTGGTTCTTTACGGAAGGCCTTCGCGAAGGTGGCTTCGATGCAGGTATCGAATCTGCCCTGACGTCGATTTTAGTCAATCCAAACTTTCTATTTCGCATCGAGCGGGAGCCCGCCCAGCTCGACGGGCAGACTGCCTACAAACTTAACCCGTATGAACTGGCCAGCCGTCTGTCTTTTTTCCTGTGGAGCAGTCTGCCCGACGATCAACTGTTAAGCTTGGCGGAAGCTGATAAATTGCGAGATCCAGCGGTCATACGTGCTCAAGTCGAACGTATGCTAGCCGACCCACGAGCCCATTCCTTAGTGGGAAATTTCGCGGCACAGTGGCTCTACCTTCGCAACTTGGATTCGATCACTCCCGACCTGAGACTATTTCCAGACTTCGACGACAATTTGCGGCAGGCCTTCCGGCAGGAAACAGAGCTGTTGTTCTGGGACGTAGTCCGGCATGATCAAAGTGTGCTCAATTTGATCCAATCTGACACAACCTATTTGAACGAGCGGCTGGCCAAGCACTACGATATTCCCCATGTGTTTGGTAGCGAGTTTCGTCCGGTAAAGCTCACAGCGGACAGTCACCGCGGTGGGATTTTGCGTCATGGCAGTATCCTGACGGTCACGTCTTATGCTACGCGAACATCGCCCACGATTCGTGGAAATTGGATATTGCAAAACATCATTGGCTCGCCACCGCCACCGCCACCGCCCAATGTGCCTAATCTCAAAGATGAGGTCACGTCGGTGGCTACTTCGATGCGCGAGCGACTGGCTCAGCACCGCGCGGATCCGGCGTGCGCCAGTTGTCACAATTTGATGGACCCCATCGGATTTTCGCTAGAAAACTATGACGCGCTCGGTCGTTGGCGAGATTTCGAAGAGTCGCTACCGATTGATTCCTCTGGTTCGCTGCCCGATGGCTCCCAGGCTAACAGCGTGAGTGATCTAGAAGCGGGCATCGTCCGTCGACCGGAGATGTTCGTGACAACGCTCACAGAGAAGTTGATGACCTTTGCGCTCGGCCGCGGCACGGAGGCCTACGACGGACCGGCCATACGCAAGATAGTGGCAAGTGCGGGCGCCGATGAATACAAATTTTCGAGTCTCATTTTCGGTATCGCAACCAGCGAACCCTTTCAATTGAGGAGCTTTGAATGATTACCAAAAAAGCACTTTCGCGTCGGACGTTGCTACGGGCCGCCGGTACCGCGATCGCACTCCCATTGCTGGATGCGATGTTACCAGCCATGACTGCGTTGGGCGCTACGGCAGCCGCTTCAGCCAATTTGCGCCGTATCGGATACATCTACATGCCCATGGGTTTTAACCCGGCGGCTTGGATTCCAGAGGGAGATACACTGGATGTTCTGCCGTCGAGCCTGCGTTCGCTGGAGCCGATCAAGGACCAAGTCTGCGTGTTGACTGGCATGGATTTGCAAAATGCGTATCCCGGTTCGCATGCAACGTCCAATTCAGCTTTCCTAAGTGCGGCCAGCGCCAAACGGACTGAAAGCACGGACTATTTCCTCGGTACGACCGTCGATCAAATTGCGGTCAAGCACATCGGTCAGAAGACCCAACTGCCTAGCCTCGAGTTGTCGATGGATTTATTGTCAACGGTAGGCCAATGCGACAACGGTTATGCCTGCGTGTATCAAAACAATTTGTCCTGGTCCTCGCCCACCACGCCTTTGCCCTCCGAGGCGCATCCGCGCATCGTGTTTGAAACCTTGTTTGGAGAAGGTGGAACTCCCGCTCAACGGCAGGAGGCACTTAAGAAGCGCGCAAGTTTGCTGGATTCTGTAACCAAGGAAATCCAGCGACTAAAACAAGTGGTCGGTGCCTCGGACCGAAACAAGATCGATAGCTATTTGGAAAGCATTCGCGAAGTCGAAAGACGTATCGCACAAGCCGAGTTGACCGCCAAGGATAATCCGCTGCCAGATCTCGATCGGCCGGTTGGCGTGCCCAGCGCTTACGCCGAACACGCGCGGCTCATGTTTGACTTGCAACTACTTGCATTCCAAGGAGACATCACGCGAATTTCGACATTTCAGTTGGCTCGGGAAGCCAGCACGCGAACCTATCCCGAAATCGGTGTGTCCGATCCGCATCATCCGATCACGCACCATGGCCATGACCCCGAAAAGCTCCAGAAGATTGCGAAGATCAATCAGTTTCACGTTTCGCTGTTCTCCGACTTCTTGCAGCGCATGAAAGCCACGCCGGAAGCCGATGGTACGTTGCTGGATCATTCGGTATTTATGTACGGCAGCGGTATGGGCGATTCCGATGCGCACGATCACAGTAACCTTCCAATTTTGGTCGCCGGTGGCGCTGCGGGCAATCTGCGCGGCGGCAGGCATTTGCGGTTCGCCGAGCCAACGCCGCTTGCAAATCTACATTTGACACTACTCAATAAAGTTGGCGTACCGTTGGAAACGTTTGCGGATAGCAACGGACAGGTCGAGCAGCTTTTTGATCCCGTCACGCTCTAAAGCATTTACCGTAGCCGGAGTCGACAGACTTTGGTAATTGAATTTGCCTCAGCCGGAGTCGCCAGACTTCGGTTCTTGCAGACTGAGGTCTGGCGACTCCAGCTATGACAGTTACCGATTCAATCGCCGATCGCCTAAGCAACCAGGAATTCAATATCGTGAGATGGCTACTGTGTTACCTCCACTGCCTGTGCCTGTCATTGTGTCTTACGCAGCTCGCCACGGCTCAACGGCTGGTCGATTCTGTCGAGCATCAGAACTGGGAAGAAGCGTCACGGCGAGTCGCAGGCGGCGAAGATATCCAGCAAACCCAAGCGGACGGCATGACACCGCTCCACTGGGCTGTGTTCCATCAGCGGACGGAGTTGGTGCAGCAGCTCGTGCGCATGAAAGCCAATGTGAATGCCAAGACGGTTTACGACGTAACGCCGCTATCGATCGCTTGCACCCAGGGCAACACTGGACTGACTGAGTTGTTGCTTACGCATGGTGCGGACGTGAGCGCGAAGCAACCCGGTGGAGAAGATCCGCTCATGATTGCCGCGCGGACGGGAGTGGCTGGGGTCGTAGCAGCGCTTCTGAACGGCGGTGCCAAAGTCGATACCCAAGACGGTTCGGGGCAAACCGCTTTGATGTGGGCGGCCGCGGAAGGCAACACCGAAGCTGTGGGTTTGTTGCTGGGAGCCGGTGCGTCGTACGCGACAAAGCTCGATTCGGGTTATACCGCCCTGATGTTCGCCGCCCGCGAAGGGAGAATTGAGACCGTCAAGCGATTATTATTTGCCGGCGCGGATGTTAACCAGGTCATGCAGCCAGCCAAGACGGCGGGCCGGGCGCCTCGAAAGGGTATGTCGGCATTGATGTTGGCTGTCGAGAGCGGGCATTTCGAATTGGCGATTGAGCTGGTTCGGTTGGGTGCCGATCCGAACGACCAGCGCAGCGAATTTGCACCGCTGCATGCGGTGACTTGGGTCCGCAAAACCAATCGTGGCGACGATATCTATGGTGACCCGCCACCGCGTGGCTCGGGCCGTTTGACCAGCCTGCAATTTGTTCGAGAACTGGTTTCAGCCGGTGCCGATGTGAATTTACAGCTCGAAGAGGGCAGTGGTGGCCGAGCCAAATTGAATATGCTGGGCGCTACACCATTTTTACTTGCATCGAAAACCGCCGACTTACCACTGCTCAAGACGCTGCTCGAGCTGGGTGCAAACCCGCAATTGACCAATGCTGATGGTTGTACTCCTCTAATGGCTACAGCGGGTATCGGCGTTACCGCTGTGGGTGAAGAAGCCGGTACGGAGTCAGAGGTTTTGGAGGTTATCGATTTTTTGGTGGACCTGGGCGCCGATCCAAATGCGATCGACAAGAATCGCGAGACGGCCATGCACGGTGCGGCCTACCGCAACTACCCTCGCGCCGTCGCACGGCTGGCAGAGGTCGGTGCCGATCCAGATATCTGGAATCACAAGAACAAATACGGCTGGACACCCACATTGATCGCCGCCGGCAATCGGCCCGGCAGCTTCAAACCCTCGCCGGAAACGATTGCAGCTTTAGCAACAGCCATGCAGCCAACGAAGTCAACCAAACCCAACATTATCTTAGTGATGGCCGATGACCAGGGCTGGGGTGAAACCGGCTATCGCCAGCATCTTCGATTGAAGACACCGCACCTGGATGCGATGGCCGAGGCCGGATTGAGATTCGATCGCTTCTATGCTGGCGGCCCCGTATGCTCGCCCACGCGCGCTAGCGTGCTCACGGGTCGCTCCCACAATCGTGCGGGTGTCCAGACGCATGGATATGCGTTACGACTGCAAGAGAAAACATTAGCGCAAGCTTTAAAGGCAGCCGGATATCGAACGGGCCACTTTGGCAAATGGCACTTGAATGGCTTCAAAGGTCCTGGCGTCCCGATCTTGGAGTCAGACGATCATCATCCAGGGCATTTCGGTTTCGACGAATGGCTATCGGTTACCAACTTTTTTGATCGCAATCCACTCCTCAGTCGCCAGGGCGCCATCGAAGAATTTGCTGGCGATTCTTCTGAGATTGTGATCGACGAGGCGTTGAAATTTATCCGCGCGCAGGCTGCGGCAGGCCTACCGTCGTTGAGCGTCGTGTGGTTCGGTTCGCCGCACAGTCCCTTTGTGGCAACCGAGGAAGACACACTTCCGTTTGCCGATCTGGATGCTGCATCGCGCAACCACTACGGCGAACTGGTAGCGATGGATCGCAGCATTGGTAACTTGCGGAAGTCTCTGCGTGAAATGGGCATCGAGCAGAATACGCTCGTCTGGTTCTGCAGCGACAACGGTGGCCTTCCCAATATCACGCCTGAGACCGTCGATGGATTGCGCGGATTCAAGGGCAGCGTCTACGAAGGTGGCTTGCGAGTGCCGTGCATTGTCGAATGGCCGGCACGTATCGATCCGCGAATCACCGAATTTCCGGCAGTCGTCATGGATATTTTTCCGACACTAGCCGAGCTCGTCGGCTTGCCGATCGACAGTCAACTAACTCCCAGCGACGGCATCAGCTTGGTCGAGTTATTCAACGCAGAAATAGGTCAGCGTTCAAAACCGATTCCCTTCAACTACTCGGGCGAAACGGCATTGATCGATAACCATTGGAAACTCATTCGCGCTGGAAAAACCAAGTCTGACGGGCAGCATTTCGAGTTGTACGATCTGTCTGCCGATCCGACCGAAGCGAACAACCTCTATTCCGCCGGTCTGCCGGAGGGGCAGCGGTTGGAGAAGCAATTGTTGAAGTGGGAGAAAAGCCTGGCTGCTAGCGTGGCTGGGAAGGATTATCCCGAAGGTCAGGTCAGAGCTGGCGAGCCGAAATCTACCGCCTGGACCGAAGCGAAAGCCTATGCCCCCTACCTGCAGGAGTGGAAGAAACGCCCAGAGTTTCAAAGCACGATCAAGGATTAGACTCCAAGCCTTGGGGGCTAGCTTTTCCCTAGCAAGTGCCTCAGACTATCCCATGCAGGACCTGTGAAGAGTGTGACTTTAGCGAGCGGCAGCAGAGAATTACCGTAGCCGGAGTCGCCAGACTTCGTTGGGGCCTGAAGTCTGGCAACTCCAGCTACGGCCTATTCTTGGGGACAATGGGTCGAAATTCCATCGCCGGTCGACTTGTTTCCTCTCCGGCAATCTTTAGTGGTCTGTTAGGGAAGCGGCATGACGCAAAATAGCAACGGAAGCCCAGCCATCACGCCTGATGCAATCGATCGATTGCAGGCCGCTCGCGACAGCATCCGTGGGCAGCTTAGTAAGGTCATCGTGGGGCAGCAGGATGTCATCGACCAACTTTTGATCTGTATCTTCAGTCGCGGCCATTGCCTGCTCGAAGGTGTGCCCGGTTTGGCAAAGACACTGATGATCAGTACGTTGGCTCAATCATTGAATTTGTCGTTCAGCCGAATTCAGTTTACACCTGACTTGATGCCCGCCGATATCACGGGCACCGAGGTCATTGAAGAGCAGCCCGGTGGTGGATTGCAGCGGCGTTTTATGGAAGGCCCGCTGTTCGCCAATGTTATTCTGGCGGATGAAATCAATCGTACACCACCCAAGACCCAAGCTGCCCTGTTGGAAGCGATGCAGGAACGGCAGGTGAGCGTGGGCCGGGTGCGGCATCAACTCGGCAATCCCTTCTTCGTGTTGGCCACGCAGAATCCAATCGAACAGGAAGGCACGTATCCGTTGCCCGAAGCGCAACAGGACCGCTTCATGTTCAAAGTTTTAGTGGATTACCCGAGCTTCGACGAAGAGTTGGAGGTGGCGCGCCGAACAACCGCGCGGGCTGCCAGCCAAGTTGAGCCGGTACTCAGCGGCGATGAGATTCTGATGATGCAGGATTTAGTGCGCAGTGTGCCCATTGCCGATCATGTGATTCGCTACACCCTGGCATTGGTAAGACAGACGCGCGTGGGTACCGAGGGCGTGCCGAGCTTTGTTGCAGAACAAGTTGGCTGGGGCGCTGGTCCGCGTGCCGTTCAATTCCTAGTGCTGGGAGGCAAGGCGCGTGCGCTGCTAAATGGTCGTACGCATGTAACGGTCGAAGATATCCAAGAGTTGTGTCGGCCCGTGCTGCGACATCGCATGGTGGTTACATTTGCTGCCGAGAGCGATGGCGTCTCAACGGATGACGTTGTAGATCGATTGGTCAAGGAAACACCGACTGCTGAGGACGAGTTGACGCGCGATGCCCGCTTCCAAAAGATTTTTGCCTCCTGAAGCGGTTAAACGGGTACAGCGACTCGAGTTGCAAGCCCGTCACATCGTGGAAGGATTTCTGTCTGGTGCTCACCGCAGTCCTTACTTTGGGCAGTCGGTCGAGTTCGTACAGCATCGCCAATATGTGCCCGGCGATGACGTGCGTCACGTCGATTGGAAAGTTTGGGCGCGCCAAGATCGCTTAGTGATTAAGCAGTACGAAGAGGACACAAATTTGCGTTGTTCGCTGCTTATCGACAGTTCGGCCAGTATGAGCTACGGACAAAGCAGTCGGACGAAATTCGAATACGCATCGATACTGGCGGCCTGCATTTCGCTACTCGTGCTGAAACAGCAGGATGCGGTCGGGAGCGTGCTCTTCGACAACAAGATTCGCGCGCGGGTACCGCTCAGGACCAGCCAACGACATCTGACCGATATTCTGTCGTCACTTGAAAACGCCCAGCCGAAAGATAAGACTAACTTAGAATCGTTATTTCGCGACGTAGTGCAAACTTTTCCCAAGCGAGGTCTGATAATTCTAATCAGCGATTTGCTGGGTGCCGAACAGAGCACTCTGCGCGGCATTGATACTTTGCGTCGCGCGGGACATGACGTCATGGTGTTGCACATCTTAGACGATGACGAGCTCGATTTTCCATTCGCCGATCCAACCCGTTTCGAGGGCTTGGAAAGCGACGACTACTTAACGTGCAATCCGCGTTCCCTGCGCGAGGGATATTTGGAGGCGCTCGAGCGTTTTCTGGATCGAGTTCGTCGCGCATGCGCTGCGTCCAAGAGCGATTATTTGCTCATCCGTACCAGCGATGCCCCAGATGCTGTCCTATCGAAGATCCTGAGCGAGCGCATGCACTCAGTGCGGAGATAGATCGTTTTATGCAGTTTCTTTATCAACCTTTGACTTGGGGATTCCTCCTAGCGGGTGTACCGATCCTGATACACCTGATCAATATGTTGCGGCATCGCAAGCAGAAGTGGGCTGCGATGGAATTTTTGCTCGAAAGCTATCGCCGCAACCGACGTTGGGTCATGCTCAAGCAATGGTTGCTACTTGCCGCCCGCATCCTGGCTATGCTCTTGCTCGTGGCCATGTTGGCCAAGTGGGTAAGTAGCTCTCGGCTGTTGGGATTGCTTGGCGGCCAGTCGACTCACCACTATATCTTAGTCGATGACAGCTTTTCCATGGCCGAAACCGATCAGTCCGAATCGGCCTATGCGCGAGGACTGCGGGCGGTGAGCGGGCTGGTGCGCTCAATCGCCAACGAGCCTGGCGAACATCAAGTGACCCTGCTTCGGCTCAGCCGTGCGGCACTGGCAACGCGGGATGCTGCACAGTCGATGCGACTGGATATCGCGGCTGATCTGATGGCACAGACGGTACCACGCGATCCGGGTAAATTGCTCGATCGTCTGTCGGCGACTCAACCCACCGCTCTCCAACTATCTCCAGCCGATGGCCTGGATTTGATCGCTCCGTACATCGCCAAACATGGCGAGGAGAAGTCCGAAGTTTATCTGATTAGCGATCTACGGCGTAACGAATTCGGCGAGCCCGAAGTCTTACGAAGCAAACTGCGAGAGTTGGTCGATAGCTCGGCGAGAATTCATATTGTGGATTGTGCCAAGGAGCCGTCCGCGAATCTAACGCTGGCAAGTGTCGAGCCGGAGCAGGAGATCTGGGCGGCGGGTGTACCGCTAATGGTCCGTTTTCAAGTCCGCAATCCGTCGGGCCAAGCCGCGCGCAATGTGATCGTCAAAGTTCGATCGGTCAGCTATGCCGAAGGTGCTACAGAGCCAGTGGCGGAGCGACCTTACTCGGGCGAAGCACTCGAGCTGCCACCCATCGTGATCGAGCAGATCGATGCGGGCGAATCGGTCACGCGACAAGTCCAAGTCGTATTTGGTGTACCAGGCAAGCATGTCGTCGAAATCTCCGTACCCGACGATTCTTTAGGCACAGATAATAAGCGGTGGTGTGTGGTTGGCATACGCCAGTCGCAACGTGTGCTGCTGGTGGATGGTGAAGTCAATCGATCCAACGCCTTTTACTTCCAAACAGTGCTGGCCCCCGACCCGCGTTTGCGTACGGGCATGACCTCGGAAACAGTCGACGCTGGCTACCTGCGCGATGTGCCAGCAGAAACGCTTGAGGACTTCGATGTGATCGCGTTGCTCGACACGCCGCGGCTGGATGAGCAAGCCATCTCAAAACTGGAAGTCTTTTGTCGCGGCGGTGGCGGAGTATTTATAGTCTGCGGGCGAAACACCAATTTGCAATTCACCAATCAATCGCTCTACCGCGATGGTCAGGGATTGTTTCCTGTCGAGTTAACAGAAATCCGCGAGGTTCCCGATAACCCTGGCAATGCCGAACCACAGGCGGCAGCCATGGAGCATCCGATATTGGGGCCGTTACTCCAATTGACGGTGAGTCCCTTTTTCGCGCTTCGAGTTCGCCAGTATTTTGTACCGTCAGCGGCCAGTATGCAGGCGGCTGGCATCGAGCTGGCCGCCACGGGGCCCAATCTGTCTCCCTTGATCGTCGACCGCGGATTCGGCGAGGGACGGGTAGTGGTTTTGCTAACAGGCTTGTCTCCCGACTGGAGCAATTGGGCTCAGGACCCAACTTTCGTCGTCGTTGCACTTCGATCGTTCGGATACCTAGGTAGCTACCGCCGTATGGCCACCAGTGAAGCCATCGGAAGCTCGCTGAATATGGTGGTCAGCGATGGAGCGGTATTGCCGGAAGCGGAAATTCTGCTGCCCTCAGGCGCTGGAAACACCCGCCTGCGACTCGTACAAAAGGTCGAGTCGACTTCGGGAACAGGCTCGCAATCGCGAGTCGAGCTGGGAATCGATTTAGGGCAGATGGATCGCGAACTGGTTGATGCGATGTTGCGCCCTGGCATATTCGAGTCCTGGATGACTGACAGTCAAGGGCAAAAGTTGTTCGAGAACTTTGCGCATAACGTCGCAGCGGCCGAGGGTAACCTGGAACGCGTCAACCATAGCGAGCTGACAAAAAGTTTTCCAGAGATCCCTATGAGCATTCGGACGGCTGATGCGGTTAGTGGAACTGGTTTGAATAGCCCAGAGGCCGCGCATAGTACGCTGCTTATGGCGCTGCTGGGGCTGCTACTGATCGGAGAGCAGACGCTCGCTTACTCGGCCAGCTATCATGGCCCGCGCCTACCAGGGACCAGTCGATGAGCGAGGCAACCATTGGATCTATCGTTGCGAACAATCCCGTAGCGCAGACTCGCGTTATCTATCAATGGATGCGATTAGAACAACTCGATCAGTGGTGGCATTGGTTGTTGTTGGTTTGCCTGATTATTTCTGTCGCTGCCTATGTCACCTACTGGTATCGTCGAGATTCGGTCGAGCACGCGCGGGCCGTGGGCTGGGCACTGCTGTTGCTGCGCCTAGCGGCGTTCGTGGGTTTGTTGTTGTACTTTCTGCAGCTCGACAAACGAACCGAGCAACGCGTCGTGAGGGACTCGCAGGTCGCTGTGCTCGTCGATACTTCTTTGAGTATGTCGCTTCCAGGTACGCCTTCTTCCATAGGCGTTACCAACTCGCAAAGTCGGTCGGCGGAAGTTGCTGGGCTTCTCGATAATTCGGATTTTCTGCAGAGACTGGCGGAGCGTCATGAGCTGACGGTCTATCGCTTCGATCAACCCACGCGGCCTGTGGCGCTCGGCGCCCTACAAAAGCGTGGGGGTTCAACGGAAGAATTTCCAGAGCCCGCCACGGAATTCCAAGCGTCGCAACTCAGTAGCGGCCGTCAAAAGATGGTGTTCGCGATTGCCATGGGTAGCCTAGCGACACTGTGTTTACTGGTCGCGCTAGGGGCCCAAGTGGCAGGCGTCAAAAATTGGTTACTCGGTGGCTGGCTGCTGCTGGCCGGTTCGCTGCTGGCACTAGTTTCTCTACTGATTGCGGCTCTGGCAATACTTCCCAACACGGCCTATCCGTTGGCAGCGGTGCTGGGAGCAGAGGTTCCGCCTCTAATCCAGAACGACATCGCGCCCTCGGAGGCCGATGGCGTTACTGCCCTAAGTTCCGTTCCAGAGAATTGGTCCGAAGCGCTGCAGCCCACAGGCATCGAAACCCATATTGGGGACGCTGTTAAATCTGTGCTTGATCGTGAAGTCGGCAACCCGCTCGCTGGCATCATTGTGCTGACCGACGGTCGCAACAACGCGGGTGTCGACCCGCGGCAAGTGATCGTAACGGCACAGAATTTACGTGTTCCACTGCACATTGTTGGCCTAGGCTCTGAATTGAGCCCACCCAATTTGCAACTGCTGGAGATCGACGTGCCGAATCGTTTGTATCCAGGCGATCGGTTCTCGTTAACGGCGCTGGTTAGCTCCAGTGGGTTTGCGGGTCGCTCGGTCACTGTGCAAATTACGGCTGGGGCCAAGGACGCGCGGGTCGAAGACTTGGGAATCGAAGCCGAACAACAAGTCGATATTCCCGCCGATGGCAGTATCGCTGCTGCCAAGTTTGAACTGGAACCCAAGTCGGTGGGCGAGTGGCAATATGCAGCTGAGGTCATCCCGTTGCCAGGCGATAGCGATGGTCGAGACAACCTACGGACGACGGTCGTGGAGGTCATCGAACGCAAAAACCGAGTGCTGATTGTGGCAGGCGGTCCTACGCGCGAGTACCAGTTTGTACGGAATTTGCTCTATCGCGATCGCGATGTCGAATCGCATGTCATGTTACAGACGGGCAGCGAAAGATCGGCGCAAGAAGCCCAGCAGATGCTTACTGAGTTTCCGCCAGATCGCACTGCGCTTTCCCAATACGACGCCATTTTGGCCTTTGATGCCGATTGGACGCAGATCTCTGACCGCAGCGTAGAAGCCCTCGAAAAGTGGGTCGCCGAACAGGCTGGTGGATTCGTGATGGTGGCGGGCAGTGTAGAAATGCCAAAATGGATCGCCAGGTCCGCTTCGGGAACTCGCGCTCAATACCTGCGGTCGCTAGCGCCTGTAGTACTCGACCAGCGCGGTAGTAGTTTGCTGGCCGCCGGTCGTATCGAATCCAATTCGGCTTGGCCATTGACGATTTCCCCAGATGGCCTGCAAACGGATTTTATGTGGCTCAGCGACGATGCTAAAACGAGCAGCGAACTTTGGCAAGATTTTGATGGCGTCTACAGCTTCTACGCTTCGTATGAGTTAAAGCCAGGTGCCAAGGCATTGGCACGTTTTTCGGACCCTACGGCTGCTGTCGACGGGCAGCAGCCTATTTATTTGGCAAGCCAGTTTTATGGGGCGGGACGAGTTGTGTTTTTGGGCGGTGGCGAATTGTGGAGATTGCGCGGGATGGGAGATCAGTACTTCGACCGGTTCTACACCAAACTCGTCCGCTGGGTCTCGCAGGGCCGTTTGCTGATGGATTCCGATCGCGGCGTGCTGTTGGTTGACCGCGAACAGGCTACGTTGGGTGAACAGGTCGTCGTACGAGCAGTGCTAAAGGATCAGCGCTACGAGCCGCTGCTGCAAAGCGAAGTGGTCGTACGATTGATCGATGCTCTGGGACGCAATCTGCCTCTGGTGCTGCGCCCGCTAGCCGACGGCTCTCAACCGGGCGTCTACACTGGACAATTTCCCGTGCAGGTCGCTGGAGAATACACTTTGCAATTGCAGTTGGGCGGTCTGGCATCCGATGAAGTGTTGTCCGCAACCGTTGACGCGAAAATACCAGCCCGCGAAATGCAACAGAGCGAGCGCAACGACGCGCTGCTGCGACAATTGGCTGTCGAAACCGGAGGCAGCTATTGGACAGGCGTGGCTCAGATACTCGAACCTACGCCAACTGGAATAGATGCTGCAGACCGAGCAGACATAGTCGCCCTGATTGAACCGCAAGATCAAGTCGCCTATCTGCCGGGATCACCGGACCGGGTTTTTCAATTGCGCTGGCTCGGTTGGTTAATGGCTTGGATCGCGGGTTGCTTATCGCTTGAGTGGCTGTCGCGAAGATTGCATCGCTTGGCTTAGGTCTTTGGAAGACGTATAGATTCGAGTTCACCTTGCATGAATAAAATACCACACGCACGACCGCTCTCGCATCCTATCGTGCATGCCCTGAATGAAGTTCGTAAGTTGCTGCGCCGGTATGTGGTCCTTCAAGCATTCTTGTTAGTTGTGATTTGGCTGATGCTTGTGTTCTGGCTAGGAGGCCTGCTTGATTATTTCCCAGTCACACTCGGCTCTAGCGAGACGCCTCGCTGGCTGCGCATCGGATTGTTGGCGGCGATGGGTGTGGGCAGCCTGTGGATCGTTTATCGCTATGCGCTTAGCCGCTTATCGGTGTCTATCGACGACAGTTCGGTGGCTCTGTTAATCGAACGCAAACATCCAGAGCTGAATAACGAGCTGGTCACAGCCGTGGAGCTGAGTCATCGAAGCGATGACGAATTTCCGAATCCCGATGCTCACCGCATGATGTTTGCCCGAGTTCAAGAATCCATCACAGATCGCATTAAGAAGGTTAACCTGACTGATTTGTTTGAATGGCAGCCGCTATGGGCCCTGGGCGTGGCGACTATCTTTGGGCTTATCACTACCGGCGTGGCGGCCGTCGGGATGTCGGATTGGACAGGGCGCTGGTCGCGACGCTTGTTCGCTTTGTCGGACGAGTCCTGGCCACGGCAAGCAGCGTTGAGGGCAGACGGAGTCCAGCTCCAAGTACCGGCATTTTCGACCCAATTGGTTGCGCAGCGTGTCATGATACCCTTTGTCAATCGAGTCGTGCGTATTCCAGTGGGGGCGGCCGCACTGTTGCAGATTTCAGCAGACACGTCGGCTCGGGCCGTACCCGAAGTCTGTACTCTGTTTTACCGCGCGACAGATGGCGCTCGAGGACGTGCTAACTTGCGGCGCGTGGGTAGCTCGCGGGGTCCGTGGCAGCAGTTTACGCTCGATGGCCCCCCGCTGGACGGTCTGACCAGTGATTTGCAGCTCGATATCGTGGGACTGGACGCCCGCCTTCGCGACTTGAAGATTCAAGTCGTCCAGCCAGCCGTCATTGCGCAAATGAAAATGAATTGCATATACCCGGATTACTTGCGGGATTCGCTGAGCGTTCGAGCAGCCGAAGAAATAGTCGAATACCGAAGCGGTGCTACATTACCTGAAGGAACCGATGTGATGTTGCTCGGTTCGGCCAGTAGCAGCTTGGGGCGGGTTGAATATGTCGTACACTCGTCGGCAGCGGCGGCATCAAAGTCAGCCGCGAGTTCGCTCGACAATTCGGCAGTCGGCGAGCCAACAGTAGCTCCCACGGACGTACAAACAGCGAAAATCGATGGTCGTGAATTCGCAATTCCGCTGGGCAAATTGTCTGCTAGCTCTGTCGTGGAAGTGCGTTTGATCGACGAATTTGGATTATCGGCTGAACAGATTCCACGCTACGTAGTGACGGTGCGTGAAGATTCCATCCCCGTCGTCAACACGACCCTCAACGGAATTGGAATAGCAGTTACTCCCAACGCCATGCTGCCCATTATTGGGACGATTCAAGACGATCACGGAGTCAGCGATGCTGCTGCCGAATTGATCGTCAACGAGTCCAAACCGTTTAGCGTGCCGCTTACACTGGACGATGGTGAGTTGAAATCGGTCGTGGACTTGCTGAAATTGCAAGAACAATTCGCCCTTCAAATCAATCCAGGCAGTACGCTCGGTATGCTGGTCAGCGCGCACGACGCATACGATCTTGGCGAACAGCGTCATGTAGGACGTGGACAACCCTTCCAGTTGGCTGTTGTGACTGCGGATCAGCTTATCGTGATCCTCGATCGGCAGGAGCTGGAACTTAGGCAGCGGCTGGAATTGATTGTTTCTGAGCTGACCCAGCTTCGCGAAGTGCTCCAGACATTAAAAGTAGACTTGAATCCGCCGTCCAGCGCCTCATGGAATCGTCGCTCGAACACCAAGCACAAACTTGACCTCCCAATTTCGATCGGTCCTGTGGTGGCCGAACAGGAAGGCCAGCAGGCCGATCGCACCGCTCAGGTTCAGCGACTGGCGGGATTGTGGGCCCAGCAGAGCGTGCTCCAAGGCGACAAGTCCCAACAGGAACTGTCCAGCGTAGCGGCTCGAGTGGATAACCTCCGTCAGCAACTTATCAACAATCGAATTGACAGCTACGACCGACAGGAAAGATTGCAAACAAAGGTCTTCTTGCCGCTCGAAGAGATGCTCCAAAATGAGTACCCGCAGTTGTCGAAAAACTTGCTTGATCTGCAAACTGCGACGCAGGACTTGGCTGGCAGCCAGCAAGCCGCCCTGGCTACCGAGTCGCTCGATCAAGTGCTGCTCAAGCTGGATGCGATCTTATCCAACATGCAGGATATCGAGGGTTTCAACGAAATTGTTGACTTAGTTCGCGACTTGTTAGATGATCAAGAGAAGTTGTTAAATGAGACTGAGCAGGAATATCGCAAACGGATCTTGGAGATTCTCAAATAGTAAACACACTCCGCTAAATGCTATGTTCAGGAAAATAAGTGGGATAGGCTTCCAGCCTATCATAGAAAATCGACAGGCTGGAAGCCTAACCCACGTGGATTCGACAGGCTGGAAGCCTAACCCACGTGGTTAAACGGTTTGCTAGTTTGAACGGAACAAAACTTCTATGGGAGTGGTTATGTTAAATCGAACTATGAGATCGCCGGCTCTATTCGCGACGCGGGTGACTCTGCTGGTGACTCTGCTGGTGACTCTGCTGGTGACTCTGCTGGGGTCGACAGATGCGACCGCGCAAGCGCCGCAGGACGCTGGCGCCCCAATTGGTAAAGAGTCGGTGGGTGGTGAGTCTGGCAACGCACCGACGGTGGAACCACCCAAGCTATCGACTAGTCAGAAAGGTATCGCAGATCGTTTTGGGCGTTTGGAGGCTTTGCTGCTGCGGTCCGCTGATTTGGAAGCCGGCGAGAATCCAACGCGAGCTGCCCTTTTGCAACAAGCTGTTCAGCTCAGCAAGCAGGCTCAGCTAACGGACATGTTGGTCGAGGCCGCTTCGCGGCTGGACCAAGGTCAATTGAGTGAAGCCATCGACCGTCAGAAGACGAGCCGCGAGAACCTACAGCGCTTATTGGAATTGCTGCAGAGCGAGAATCGCGAGAAGCGCGTTCGCGAGCAACGAGATGAGGTTCGTCGATGGATTGAAGAAACAGATCGGCTTTTGCGTCTGCAAAGCTCTCTGCGAGGCCGCACCGAAGGTGGTCAGGACGCGAATCAAGCGGCAAATGATCAGGGCAAATTGTCCGACAAGGCCGCGGAGATCTCGCAACAGCTAGGGGAGGGAGCTCCCAAATCCGACAGGCCAACGGAGCAGGCAGACAGCACAGATACTGCGCCCACCCAAAACCCGCCGAGTCAGGCGCCGCCTTCTGAATCGGTGCCCGATGGCAAATCCCAGGACGAACAAGCCGAAGATGCTTCTGAAAAAAGCCAGCCCAGCCAAGCCGATCCGAAGCAAGATGCCAAAGTGGAGCCGGCGTCCGACGACAAAGGCCAGCCTGCTGGCGATGCTCCCGAACCGAAAGCCGACGAGTTGAATCAGCCCGATTCGCCCTCCCCAGCACCGGACTCTAAAGGCTCAGAAAAGGGCCAACCGCAGCAAGGAGAGTCAAAACAAGGAGAGTCGAAACAAGGAGAGTCGAAACAGGGTCAGTCAAAACAGGGAGAGTCGCAAAATGGCCCGTCGCAGCCGCAGCAGGCCGAGCCACCGCAGTCGCCGACACAGCGAGCCAAGCAGAAGATTGAAAATGCCAAAAGCAAGATGAAGGAGGCTCAGCAGCAGTTGGAACAAGCCGAGCGCGAAGGTGCGGTTGACAAGCAGCGCGAAGCCGAAGCACAATTGCGCGAAGCGATCGAAGAACTTGAAGAAATATTGCGTCAGCTTCGCGAAGAAGAAGTGGAACGCTCGTTGGCTTCTTTAGAGTCACGACTGCGGAGCATGTTGGGGATGCAAACGAAAGTCTTAGGTGAAACCCAGCGACTACAGGAGATTACTGGCGAGGGCTCCGAGCGGCAAATACAGATAACGGCTGGCAAGTTGGCCGCTGACGAGCGCAAGATCTTAGCGGAGGGCGAGCGAGCCTATTTGCTGCTGCGTGAGGAGGGCTCCAGCGCGGCTTTCCCCGAAGCGATCGAGCAATTGAATATTGATATCGAAGCGGTTGCGATCCGCTTAACTGGCGGCGATGTCGGCAAGCTGACATTCGGGATCGAAGAAGAGATCGTCAGCTCGTTGGAAGAAATGATTGCTGCGCTGGAGCAGGTGCAGAAAGAAAACAAAGAAAAGCGACAACAGCAGCAGCAACAGGGACAACAGCCGCAAGGCGAACCCGGGGACCAACCCCTGGTCGATAAATTAGCGGAGTTGCGTCTTATTAGGACTCTGCAAATTCGTATCAATAATCGCACAGGCTCCATGTCAAAACTGCTCACGGATCCTACAGACTCGATTGGTCAAGCTCAAGAAGCTGATATTCTCGGGCAACTTCGCGGTCTAGCGCAGCGGCAAGCCAGTATCCAACAAGTGACGCGCGATATCGTGGTGGGCAAAGGCGAGTAGCTAAAGATGCAAGTGCCGCGAGTAATTTTACTGATCCTTCAGGGAGCCGATTCACGTGAAGCCAATATGGCAGGCAACTCTTGTGTGTGCGGTGCTTGCACAAACTGCACTCGCTGCGGATCGTCCCAACATTATCCTGGTTTTCATCGACGATATGGGCTGGGGAGATTTCTCATGCTTTGGGAACTCGGATGCTAAAACGCCAAATATTGATCGACTTGCCCAGGAAGGCATCCGCTTTCACCAGTTCTACGTAAATGCACCGATCTGTTCGCCCTCGCGTGTGGCTATTTCGACGGGACAATACCCCCAGCGGCATCACATCACTTCCTATCTGAATAATCGCAAAGACAATCAAAAACGCGGTGTTGCCAACTGGCTTGCCCCCTCGGCACCCATGCTTGCCCGATTTTTGCACGGAGCTGGCTATGCGACCGCGCACTGCGGTAAATGGCACATGGGTGGACAAAGGGATGTGGATGATGCCCCACCGATCGCTGCCTATGGGTTTGATACTTCGCTCACCAATTTTGAAGGCATGGGAGCCAAACTGTTACCTCTGACCGAAACGCCCACAGCCAATGGCGAAGTCGAGACGGGGCGTATCTGGCAGGATGCAGAGCGATTGGGTGAACCGGTCCAGTGGATGTTGCGCTCGACAATCACGGGCGGCTTCGCTCAAAGGGCCGTCGATTTTATCGACCAGTCCCAAGCGAAGAAAATGCCGTTCTATATCAACCTGTGGCCCGATGATGTTCACACTCCGCTATTTCCGTCCGTCACAGGCTGGTCCGCGGAAACTCGGGCGCGCTATCTGTCGGTGCTGGAAGAAATGGACGCGCAGCTCGCAGTGCTACTGGATCGAGTCCGCGATGACGAGGCGCTGCGCAGCAACACGTTAATTTTGATTTGTTCCGACAATGGTCCCGAACTAAATTGTGGTTCCGCCGGTCCGTTCCGAGCCGGTAAGGCGACGCTCTACGAGGGCGGCATACGATCGCCACTGGTTGTCTGGGCCCCAGGCTTGATTGCCGAGGACCTGCATGGGCGTGTCAATAAAGACTCGGTGTTGTGCGCTATGGACCTGGTACCTTCGCTCATGAAATTGGCGAATGTCTTGCCACCCAGCGACGTGGATTTCGATGGGCAAGACCTGTCCGAAACGCTGTTGGGTAGATCTGAGGATTCGCGATCCGAGCCGATTTTTTTCAGGCGACCGCCGGATCGTAAGGATTTTCGCGGGATGAGTAGTTTGCCCGACTTGGCAGTTCGCGAAAATCAATGGAAATTGCTGTGCGACTACGATGGCGGCAGGCCCGAGCTGTACGACCTGAATGCAGACCCGGGCGAATCGCAGAATGTTGCCGAGCAGTTTGAACAAGTTCGCCAGCGACTCATCGATGTTGTACTTGCCTGGAATGAAACGATGCCCGCTGATGCTGGTGATCCAACATTCCCAACGGTCACCGACTAAATCAGCAACTTTAGAACCAAATATATTTATGAGCGATCTCTATGTGGCCTATACAGCCATGTTCGTGTTGTCTGCAGTGGCCGGTTATTCGGCTGCAAAGTGGTGCTATCCCGCCAGCCGTCAGACGCTAGTTCTGCTGTTGACGCTAATGCTGGTTGCAACATTCTTCTACATGTCCCAAGTTGCCGGACAGCTCTACCTGGCAAGGTTTGTGCCGCTTTCTGCGGCGATCATTTGGACTAACATCACACCCGTGCTGGCCGCGCTTGCCGCCGGTTGGCTGCTCAGATTGACCGAGGTCCCTCAACCGCGTCGTGGCATTTTATGTGGCGTACTTTGCATCGGCGCGATCGGTTCATTATTTTGGCCCTCACTGGGTCCCCTACTGCGTCCGCCACCGGTCGGCGAGGGGCTTTATGTTGATGGAATCGTCAAACAATCGCACTGGGCCACGTGTAGTCCCGCCGCTGCCGCGACACTTCTAAACCAAGTGGGCATCCAGACGACTGAAAGCGAAATGATTCCATTGTGCTTAACCGATCGCAGCGGCACGCCTTCGCTGGGACTCTACCGAGGCGTAAAGCTAATGACCGCTCGCGCGAGCCGCGATGTGCAGTTTGTGCATGGCAACATCGAAATGCTGCTGAACAATAAACAATGGCCACTTTTGCTGACCGTTCAACTACCGGCTTATGAAGTTGAAGATCCGCGCTACGAACAGGAGTGGGGTTGGATTCCCGGTATGGGGCACAGCGTGGTGGCCCTAGGTCGCGACCCTCAAGGAGTCGTCATTGCCGATCCAGCGGTAGGGCTCGAAGTTTGGAGCGACGAAGACCTGCGAGTTTTGTGGCATGGCGAAGCATTGCAAGTCACCCGCGCAGAATCGTTGGAGTTGTCTAACTAGCCAGCAATTCGGCAGCTTCGAGCGCAAAATAAGTCAGGATCATATCGGCTCCTGCGCGTCGAAAGGCCATTAGGCTTTCGAGCATACATGCTTGGCGATCGAGCCAGCCGTTTTGTGCGGCAGCGGACAGCATAGCGTATTCGCCACTTACTTGGTAAACGGCTGTCGGCACAGCAAATTGGTTCTTGATGCGATACACAATATCGAGATAGGGCATGCCGGGCTTGACTATCACGATGTCAGCACCCTCTTGCAAATCTAGGGCAACTTCATGCAAAGCTTCGTCGGAGGCGGAAGGTTGCATTTGATAAGTTTTCTTACCGCCGCCAGCCAAATTGCTGTGCGAACCGACCGCTTGGCGGAACGGTCCATAGAACCCAGAAGCATATTTAGCCGCATAAGACATGATCAATACATTCTGGTGGCCAGCGGCATCCAAGGCTCGCCGGATTGCTCCAATGCGACCGTCCATCATGTCCGAGGGCGCGATGATTGACGCGCCTGCATCGGCCTGCACAACCGCTTGGCGGCAAAGCACATCGATGGTGGCGTCGTTGACAATTTGGCCTTCCACCATGAGCCCATCATGGCCGTGAGAAGTGTAGGGATCCAGCGCCACATCGCAAACTAGGCCAATGGCATCACCAAAGTGCTGACGAATCGCCCGAGCCGCGCTGCAAATCAGATTGTTGGCATTGGTTGCCTCCGCTCCGTCGCTGGTCTTCAAATGACTGGGAGTTACTGGAAACAATGCAATCGCCGGGATGCCGACTTGCACCGCTCGCTCGATTTGCTTAAGAGTCGCGTCGAGATTGCGACGAAAAACACCCGGTAGACTGGCGACCGCTTCCTCAGCAGCCTTACCCGGCATGACGAACAACGGCCAGATCAAGTCGCTCGCCGCGAGTCGATGTTCGGCAACCAACTCGCGCGACCACGACTGCAGCCTGAGTCGACGCATGCGCGTTGCTGGAAAGGGTCCGCGGGAGGAGTCAAATGTCATATCAGAACGGCTTTGGTGGGGCGCGTGGCAACTTAGTCGTCGCTACTAGAAAGCTCAAAGACGGGCTCGAAGGCATTGGCAAAATCGTAACAGCCGTCGAAATCTTCGCGTCGATCCGCCTTGGACCGTTTCATGTGTTTGATGCGGATCAAGTTGTAAACGATTTCGCCAAAATCGCCTGTGGTGAAGATTCCCCAGCTATTGAGTACCGTTTTTGCCATGAACCCATATTGATCCAGCGAATATTGCCGAATCGCCTCGCACAGTTGTTGACCGGTAATATGTTGCTCGCCTTCGCCAGCCTGGGAAGGCATTTTCAATATTTCCTGCGCATAGGCCAAGGCCTCGCGCACGAATTGGTAAGCTTCGATGTGATAGCGTTGATCTTGCTGCAGCAATTCAACGATGGGATGCATTTTTTCCGTTGTCAACTTCGCCACCTATTCTTCTTCCGTCATTGCGGGATCACTAGAGTCAGGATGCTGGCCGCGTCGAATGACCGACAGGACGTCGTCAGCATGAATCATCACGCGTCGGTTGTCTTCCATTTGTACCAGTAATTGTCGGGACAAAACCTCTTGGTTTATCACCCGACCACGGCCTGCAGCGGTCACGATATCGATTCCAATCCGCGGCAGACTACGCTGGTGCTCCTCATATACATCGTACTCATAGCGTAAGCAACATTTAAGCCTCCCGCAGCGCCCAGAGATTTTATTTGGATCGAGTGTGGCCTTTTGCAACTTGGCCATCCGCATAGAAACTGGGGGCATTTTCATCAAGTGCGTATTGCAACACACCGGCTTGCCGCAATCACCGTAGTCCGCCAGTAACTTAGCTTCGTCGCGAACACCAATTTGCCGCATTTCGACTCTAGTATTGAATTCGTGAGTAAGTCGTTTAACCAAATCCCGAAAATCGACGCGGCTTTCCGATAGGTAATAAACTACAACTCTCTCACCTCCGAAGACTCTTTCAATGTCCACCAAATCCATGGGCAGATCCATTTCCCGAATAATATTAAAGCATTTATCGGCTTCATCAACGCTTTGGGCTGCTTGGAGTGCCAGTTCCTGTTCATCTTCCTCGGTCATTTGCCTCTGCAATGAGCCGCTGGGGGGATTGTCCATCTGGGCGAGCACCCGCTCGTTGGCTTCGCACACGATCTCTCCAGTTTCCAAACCGCGCGGCGACCTAGCGACAACCCGCATTCCACGACTATATTCGGTCCGGGCCTGCATCACGTGCAGGGTTCTCATCGTGCCGCAACGCACCACGTAGCTTGGCATTGAGTACCTATTTTTGGTAGGAGAGCCCATTTGTTGGGAAGAGATCTGGAGAAGAGGTTGTTGCAGTCTATCTTTACCTAGTCCACAATCCAAGATCCCAGAGGCTTTGCAGATCGCGATCCGAAATATATTAATCGTAAGCGAACCCGCATTGACGCAGTACTGTCAACTACCCGTCGTAGCTGGAGTCGCCAGACTTCAGTCCAAAATGAACCGAAATCTGGCGATTCCGGCACCCGCGAATTTATTTCTAGTGCTCACCCGCCGTCCCGACCGATAACGCTCTAACCCCAGCCAAACGCTATGCCCCCAGCGGATTCTCGCTCAAGCCAACTTTTTAGCCATCGAGCCAGCCTTTCGAGCGGTCAGCCGATCGGGCGACTAATGATGCAGGCCCTCAACTATCCCGATCTATTGTCGTTGGCTGCGGGTTTTGTCGACAATGCGACGTTGCCCTGCGAGGCGACACAGCGAGCGATGCAGCGATTGTCGTGCAACGAAGCGCTGTTGCGACGGTCTTTGCAGTACGATTCGGCGGCGGGCAGCCAGGCATTTCGATCGGCTCTGGTCGACTACAGCTATCGCAATTGGCCCGCCGCTCAACCCTCTACCGACCGCGTGGTGCTGACTGCAGGCAGCAACCAATTTTTGCACTTGTTGGCCGAAGCGCTCATTGATCCGGGTGATATTGTGATCGCCGCCTCGCCCACCTATTTCGTTTTTCTGGGAACGCTGCGCGGCGTGGAAGCTCGCGTCATTGGTGTTCGCGCGGACGAAAACGGCATGTGCATGGACTCGCTGGAGCAAGCATTGGCTCGCATCGCGGCCACCGGTGAGTCGAGCAAATTGAAAGCCATTTACACCGTGACCGATTTCGATAATCCGGCTGGCAGCACGCTTTCGCTTGAGCGTCGGCAGCGGTTGTTGGAAATCGTGCAGCGTTGGCGTCGCGAACAGGGTCCGCTCCTAATTCTGTCGGACAATGCCTACCAACAGTTGCGTTTTGAAGGCTCGGAGTTGCCGCCGCTCACGGCACTTAGCCCCACTGCATCAGATTTTGTCATCGAGCTGGGTACTTTTTCCAAGAGCTTTTCACCTGGCATTCGTGTCGGCTGGGGTGTCGTTCCGGACGACATGGTAAGCAGATTGCTGGAAATAAAATCCAACATGGACTTTGGTTCGCCGCACTTCAGCCAAATCCTGATGTGGGAGGCGCTCGTCAGTGGCGAATTAGAACAGCACTTGCCAACGATTATCGCGGGCTACCGCGCCAAACGCGACGCCATGCTGGCGGCTTTGCACGCACAATTGGGCGACGTGGAAGGAGTGGCATGGCGCGTGCCGCAGGGCGGCTTGTATATCTGGCTAAGTCTTCCAGAACACATTGATGCATCAGAAAACGGCCCCTTGTGGAAGTTCGCAACAGAAAGTGGCGTGCTCTATGTGCCGGGCAATTACTGTTGCCCACCGGAGGGCCAACCTGTTCAAAACAATAGCATGCGCTTAAGCTACGGGGTGCAGTCGTCCGCAGGAATTACCGAGGGAATTACGCGATTGGCTGCCGCAGTCCGCAGGGTGGCGGGCTGAAACGCATCTAACGTCGCACAAAACAAAGGTGTCAGGAGTCCTTGTTTCGTGAGATCGGTTCCCGTATGATTGTCGTATGCCCAGACCTAAACGAGCCGATGAAGCGAATTGCGTTTACCACGCGCTGAACCGTGGCAATGCGCGATGTGCCATTTTTAAGAAAGATGCCGACTACCACGCCTTTGAGCGAATCCTGGCCGCAGGACTGGAGCGCTATCCATGTCGCATCCTCAGCTATCAATTGATGCCCAATCACTGGCACTTTATACTACAGCCAACCGAAGATGGTGGAATGAGCAACTTCTTGCGCTGGGTAACATTGACGCATACTCAACGATACCATGCTCACTACGGAACCTCAGGTGAAGGTCATGTTTACCAAGGGAGGTTTAAGAGTTTTCCAGTCCAAGACGACGATCACTTTTTGGTCGTCGCTCGGTATGTGGAGCGAAACGCCGTACGCGGCAACTTGGTCAATCGAGCTGAAGAGTGGCGATGGGGATCCTTGTATCGATGGTTGAGCCAACCAGAGCCCGATCCAAAACTACTTTCAGCCTGGCCGATCGCCAGGCTTCCCAATTGGGTCAAACGCGTTAACGAACCGCTAAGCGAGAAAGAAGTCGATGCCGTTCGATGGAGTATCAAACGTGGCAGTCCCTTCGGTAATGAAACATGGGTTGAGTCAATCGCCCGGCGCCTTGACCTTGAGTCAACTATACGCCCGCGTGGACGCCCAAGAGTCCATCCACTACCAAACAATGACTCCTGACACCTTTGTTTCAGTTGGAGGTCAGGCTCCGAAACTGCTTCCAGGTGATCACTTCGATGCCCAATTCTCGGATTAGTGCTTTAATTGCGGGGTCCGTAAACAGGCGGCGGTCGCCGTCGCGGCGGCTGGCGCTACTGGTCACGGCTTGCAGTTCGGCGTCGTCGACTCCGCAATGGACAATCAATTGTGTAACGCCCGGTTGAAGGCTGCGAAGTGCATCCAGGTAAGTCTCTCGACGGTCTTGTGCGTCGTCGCCACCATAGAACTGAAGCAAGTGATCGAGAATGGGCAGTCCCTTCTTCTCCAATTGACTCTGCAGCTCTTTGCCTCGCTCGACCAGCGCCGGATACTCGCGAACGGTTTGTTCGTCGCTATTGCGAATAAACATCACTGGCAGATCGTACTCGATTCCCAAATTGACGTAGATCTCCAGGAGATCCACGCGGCTGACGACGGCTCCCATGTGGGTATCAAGGTGGCTCAGCGAGATGCCAAAATGCTTAGCGCGCTCGATTTGAGCTCTGAGCTCAATCTCGACTTCGGCAGCCTTAGCATGTTGGGCGACTTGGGCCACATTTCCCCACAGAAATCCGTCGGGGTCAACGAGGCTTGGTACCTGGTCCCGTGGTGCCACCGGCCCCCAGCGCAAGTACTCCCATTCGGAATTCAGTGTTAAGTGAATTCCATAATCGCCGTCGGGATGGGCGCGGCAGTACGCGGCAAATTCCGGTAGCCAGGGACACGGAACCATAATGCTCGCCGAAGAAACGAGGCCCGACTCCATCGCTTCAATTGTGCCCATGTTGGCCGAGTGCGACATGCCAGCGTCGTCGCCGTGAATAATCAAATAGCGTTTGACTGCCGGGCCTGAATTCTTTCCACCCATGTCAGCCTCTAGAGCCACCGATGGAGCAAGCACTTTATCGAACCAGTCTGCCAACACAGCTACCTCCTCGTGGATCGTCAACCAGGGATGACCGCCACCCTTTTTCAGAATCAATTCGACGGCTACTCCATGCTCCTCCAGCGACTGCTTCAATTTTTGCGATTGTTCCAGCGGTACCACTTCATCGGCGGTACCATGAATCAGCAAAAAGGGTGGTGCTTGAGCAGTCACTTGACGGGCGGGCGAGATTTGAACTAGCCGCTCGCGAATTTGTTCACTATTCAGATCTCCGACACCTTGCGGAAAGGCAACGCGTTTTGCAATTGCACTGATCGTTCCTGACGAGGAATCTTGGCTTCCAAATTGGAGCAGGTCCGTGGGCGGAAAAAATACACCGACGGCTTTCACGGCTGCCTGAGTGATTTCCGGTCGCTGATTGGAGTTGCCGTTTCTGACTGCCACCAGACTGGCTAGATGCCCGCCAGCCGAGGCGCCGGTTAATCCTATGCGCAGTACGTCAATTTCAAATTCATCGGCGTGCTGCTTCACCCACTTGATCGCCAGCTCGATGTGATCGACCATTTCCGGAATAGAGAATTTGGAAAGTGACCCAGGGCGGGCTGCGAAAACGGTATACCCGTGAGCGCACAAAATTTCAAAAAATTGAGCCCGTTCGTGGTCGCGAATTTTACCGCGACTCGAATCCCAACTGCCGCTGACTACGTCTACGATTCCTAAGCCGTTCTTCTTGCCCGTGGGCGTGAAGATGTCCATGACTAAAGCAATGCCATGGGCTTCAGCATAGACCACGTTTTGTTGTTGAGTACTTTGCTGTGCGCACCATGCCCTATCTGAGCGGCTCGCCGCCATTGATAGCCCGAGACAAGCAACACAAACTACGGAGGTCCAGCGCATCGGGTACAGGCCGTTCATTGGTTAAATTGGCTAAAAATCTGGTGGGAGAACTGGACGCAGGGATGGATTGTCCGCGGGTGAAAAGGAAGAGTCACCAGGCGCGTCGATGCTGGCGGGCGAATCCCCTTGAACCCGTTCCGACAAATTTTTTACGCTGCTTTTGAGACGGCCCGTGTCTTGCAATACACGTTCTCTATCGATCGTAACTTCGATCTTTGTACGGTCTGACTCCGTGTTGGTAGAGACGCTAAACCAGCCGCGAAAAAAGCCTAGGACACCCAAAACGATCACGCCTAGCATCAGCGTGCCGAGTAGTTTCCTCATGGACAACCTCCTTGCCTATTTGAGCTTCTGACCTTCGCGAATCGTATTGAAATAACCGCGAGTATGATCGCGCTGCTGTTTAGGCAGAGGAGTATCGTCCAAGGGTTCTGGCTCCTCGGACATAGTTGCCAGGACTGCATCTTGGATTTCGACTTGGGTAGTCCCCTTGCGATTGTCGCCGCCTACCTTGCCGCCCAGGACCGTTTCCCCGCGCTTCATTTGGTCGCGAACTCGCGTATCGAAGAACTGTGCTTCCGTTTCCTCTTCGGGTCGCTCACCCTGGCCCTGCCCTTCGCCCATGCCATAGCCAGGAATTTCGCCGGGCATCTGGCTCATACAGTTTGCACAACCTGCACCATTACATTGCTTGCAGGACATCTGCGATTTGCTCTGCGATAGACTATCCATTAACTGGTCCAAATCCTGGAGCTCCGAATCCGACTGATTCATCTGTTGCAATTGACTGGCCATCTGCTCCAGCGCCTCCTGTGCGGCTTGCGCATCGCCATTCTTCATGGATTGCTGAGCTTTGGAAAGGGTGTCGGCCATTTGCTGTATCATGGCCATGTTGGCGTCTTGGGCTTGTAGCTGCTCCATCTTTCGCTGCAACTCGCCGGCTTTCTGATTGTCGCCAGCCGCTTCGGCCTGCTGGATTTGTTGCTGAAGCGCTTGCTTGGATTGTTCGTGGGCTTGGGCGGCTTCGGACATCGTTTTTTCAAGCTGTTCCAATTGCTTCTGCAACTGCTGAGTCTCCGCTGGGCTAAGTTCACCTTTTTTGATTTTGTCCATTAAGTTGCTCAGCGACTCTTCTGCCTTTTGAAAGTCTCCCTGTTTGAGCGCGTCCGCCAATTTTTCGGCTGGCCCCGCCTCGAATTTTTCCATGCCTTGCAAGTTTTTCTTCAAACTGTCTGAGCTGCCCAACTCCTTGCGTCGCTCGTCGAGCTGCTTCTTGATATCATTAAGTTTAGCCAGTGTTTGTTTTGTATCGAGCTTGGTATCTTTTTGCAGCGTCGATAACTCGCCTTCGAGTTTCTTGAACATATCGACGGCTGTAGTCAGCCCTTGCTTCTCCGCTTCTTCGCGTTTCTTCTTGATTTGTTCTATAAGTGGCTTGGTAGAATTCTTAATCTGGGTAAGCGAAGTGTTCGTGGTCGCTACGGGCGCTTGTTGCAACTCGCGATTGGGCAGGTAGGCCAGTAAACCAGCAAGTAGCAATGGTAGGATAGGTACGAGCAAACTGCGGCCCAACCCCCAATGGAAATGGTCGCGTACGTCGAGCGTCTCTGCGCGGCGCTGTGCGTCGATGGCCAACGCGCTGCCGAGATCGGTCTGGCGGTCCTCCGGTGAAAGCGTCAAGGCACTTGAAATGCGCTCACGCAATCCGAAACGACTGTCGATTTCGGCTGCGGCTTCAGCTTGGCTAGGTCGTCCCACGAACGCCAAAAAAACGGTAGTGATCAAAGCGATCACCACGCTACCGCCAAGCCAGCTTGCGAACCAAACTAGCGGATCGACATTCAAGACCATCAGCTTGGGCAGCGCCAGCAGGATCGTGGCCAAGCAGACACCAATCGACATGGTCCAGGGCAGGTATTGGAAGAACCGCTGGCTGGTCAGACGGCGGCGCGCGATATTGCATTGCTTGCGAATCGAATCCATCATGTTCTCCCAGTAATGATACTTGCCCAGGTTTTGTATTTCACCGAACTCGCACTACGCTAAAGCCAGCCCCTGAATTATATCGGCATTTCACGTTCCAGTGCAAACTCTGGTCAGCCGACCACAGCTAGAATTCCCCTAAAAGTAGGGCCCCTGAGTAGGCACTCTGTCGAGCTAGACGCGCCTCTGGCGGCCTTTCTAAGGCAGGGCAGCGCACATAACATGAATTGGCTCGGTAGCCGACATTCTGATATGAGCGTAAAATAAGCTGGCTGCAAGTTGTTGCAGCGAGCCAAGCCCAATTTTCAAGCAAGTGTATTTTGCGAACGACTTTCTTCCTCGAATTACCAAGTAGTTTTCTCTGAGCAATGACTGTTCAACAAATCGACGATCAGATTGGCAAGCACGCGCATATTTGCAACAACCTTAGAGATGAGGTCGGACGCGTCTTGGTGGGCCAGGAGCACATGCTATCGCGGCTGTTGATCGGCCTGCTAACTGGCGGACACGTCCTGCTCGAAGGCCTGCCCGGCCTAGCGAAAACGCTGACCATCCGCAGTCTAGCTACCGCCATTGACACCGGTTTCTCGCGCATTCAGTTCACACCGGATATGTTGCCCGCCGACGTCATTGGCACCGAGATCTTCAATCCCAAGGAGGGAACGTATTTCGTCCGCAAGGGCCCCATATTCTCGAACCTAATATTGGCGGATGAAATAAACCGGGCCCCAGCGAAAGTTCAAGCCGCCCTGCTCGAAGCGATGCAGGAGCGGCAGGGTACGATTGGTGGCCAAACTTTCCCGCTGGAAGAACCCTTCTTAGTGCTGGCGACGCAAAATCCAATCGAGCAGGAAGGCACGTATCCATTGCCTGAAGCGCAGGTCGACCGATTTATGCTCAAAGTGGTCGTAAGTTATCCGACCAAAGAGGAAGAACGAAAAATAGTTGACCGGATGGCCAGTGGTCAGCCCATCCCGGAGGTTCGCAAAGTTGCCTCGCCACAAGAAATTATGTCTGCGCGGGCCGTAGTGGAACGCATTTGGATCGACGAGAAAGTTCGCGACTACTTGGTTGACTTGGCCCGGGCAACGCGGAATCCCACTGAGTTTGGTATTCGTGAGCTCGAAGGCATGATTGAGACCGGTGCCAGTCCTCGGGCTTCGATCAATTTGATGAAGGCAGCCAAAGCGCACGCTTTCCTTCATTCTCGTGGCTATGTCACTCCGCATGACGTCAAAAGCGTAGCCATGGAGATTCTGCGACATCGAATAATTCTGACCTACGAAGCAGAAGCTGAAGGTAAGTCGCATGATGATGTTGTCCGCAAAATCCTTGACAATGTGCCAGTACCCTAATTGAGCTCGTTCCTTAAATCCGCCAGTTCCTGAATCATGTTAGCCAAGGAAGTCATCCAACGCGTTCGCGAAATCCAAGTCCGCACGGGCCGGCAGGTGGCCGACGTACTAGCTGGTCAATATGTGTCAGTTTTTAAGGGGCGCGGAATCGAATTTGACGAAGTGCGACCCTACACGCCTGGCGATGAGATCCGCGCGATCGACTGGAACGTAACCGCTCGCATGGGTGAACCATTTGTGAAGCGCTACGTCGAAGAGCGCCAATTGACGTTGATGCTGATGGCCGATGTGTCCGCATCGCAGGATTTTGGCTCGGGACGTCGCTCAAAACGTGAAGCCGCAGCCGAGTTGTGCGCCCTGCTCGCATTCTCAGCCACTACCAACGATGACAAAGTCGGCTTGACGCTGTTTCATGGTGGTATTGAACAATACGTCCCTGCTCGTAAAGGCCATCGCCATGCACTGCGTGTCGTCCGTGAGGTCCTCGCCCATGAACCGCGCCCTCTAGCCAATGCAAGTACGACGCGTAGTTCACGATTTCGTTGGCTGCCGTTTGGGACGCGTCGCAATTGGCTGCGCGGAGGTGCGCGCTCGCCCCGGCAATCGACGAGTATCGCTGGTGCGGTCGAATTTCTCTTGTCGGTGATGAAACGTAAATCAGTGTGCTTTGTCGTAAGCGATTTTTTCGACGAAGGCTACATTCGCTCGCTCCAAATGGCTTCGAGAAAGCACGATGTCATCGCCATCTTGATTACGGACCCGCGCGAAGCGGAGCTTGCCAGTGTGGGACTGGTTACACTGCGGGACGCCGAGACTGGGCGTGAAATGCAATGCGACTCTAGCTCGAATAAGTTTCGAACGGCGTTTGCTGAAAGTGCTCGTCAACGCGTCGCCGAGCTCGAGCGCAATTTCCGCCGCGCGAAGATCGACTTTATCGAAATCGACGCCTCAGCGTCCATCGTCGACCCGCTCGCCAAATTCTTTCGCATGCGCGAGCGGAGGCGACGTCGATGAAATGCTTCAGAATCAGTGGGTTCGCAAGTCCGGCAATGCTGCCTGCATTCGTCTGCGTTGTTTGTTTGTGGGGCGCTGCAGGGGGCTTTGCCGACGAGCTCAAGCGCACAGTTCAGTCCGGACCGGTGACTGTCACATCGATATTTTCGCCGATCGATCCAACCATTGGCGACGAGCTCACGTTGCAAATCGTGGTCGAGTCTGCCAAGGACGTAGAAGTCCTAATGCCCGAGTTTGGCGAAGCGCTGGAGCGCTACACGATCGTCGATTTTGTGCCCAAACAAATTATCGCCCTAGATGGCACGGCCAAGTCCATCCAAACTTATAAATTGCAGCCGTTTATGTCGGGGCCGCAGTCGATACCACCGATACTCGTCGAGTTCATCGATCGGCGGCCAGGGAGTAAGGCAAGTCCAGACGACTTTGACAGCTATGAATTGCTGACTGAGCGCATCGACTTCACCGTCAAGTCGGTAGTGCCTTCGTCGGCCTCTAGGGAACTCAAACCGCCGCAACCAGAGCTTGAATTAACAGCCGCTAAAACCGCGAAAACGACTTGGATAGCAGCCACCATTATACTATTGGTGGGTGCCTTCATTCTGTTGGCATTCCTGGGTCGCAGGTTCAATCAACGCGTTCGAAAACGCAACGCTTATGAGTTGGCGCGTCAGCAATTGGACCGACTCATCAAGGATCGCCAGTCGCCAGCGCCGAAATTGAGCGTGGACCAATTTTATATCCAGATATCCGCAGTGATCAGAAACTATCTCGAGAATCGTTTTGATGTTAGGGCGCCCGAGTTGACAACCGATGAATTTCTCCAGTTGTCGTCGGCAGAAAGCGAGCTCAGCAGCGAGCATCAACGGCTCTTGTCTGAGTTTTTGCAACAAGCTGATATTGTCAAGTTTGCAGGTATTGGCGCGACGGAAGTAGAAGTCCAACGTTCGTGCGACTTGGCCGCTAGATTTTTGGAAGAGACTCGCGACAACGCACCCGACGTCGTGGTCGACTCAGAATTCGATGGCAATCCCCTCAGTTCCAATGCACGAACCGTCGAGAGGCCAATCGAGCATGTTTGAATGGGAGCTCCGCGACCCCTGGTTCCTCGCTTTGTTACCGCTGGCAATAGTCGCGTATTGGCTGGCCAGTCGCCCTAGGTCTCGATTGCTGTTTTCATCGCTTTCATTGCTGGCAGGCGCTCCCAAATCGGTCAAGTTGCGGCTCGCGAAATTACCAGCAGTACTATTCTTTTTGGCAACCATTTGCCTAATCTTTGGTCTGGCGCGGCCGCGCACGCCCGAGCGAGAGACGCGTGTTTCGCGGGATGGCATCGCAATTATGATGGTGGTGGACCTATCCTCTTCTATGAATGCTAGAGACTTGGTTGAAGAGGATCGCAGCGTGGATCGATTGAGCGTCGTGAAACAGGTGTTCCTCGACTTTGTTTTGGGTGGCAAGCGAGACAGTTTCGCGCTTCCATCCTCCAGCGGTAGGCCAGACGATTTGATCGGGCTGGTGACTTTCGCTGGGTATGCCGACAGTGTTTGCCCGCTGACGCTCGATCACGGCAATCTAGCCAACATTGTCAAGGACCTCGAGATCGTCACAGACCGCCTGGAAGATGGCACCGCCGTTGGCGACGGTCTGGGGCTCGCTGTCGAACGATTGCGGCGCAGCTCCGCCAAATCGCATGTCGTCATTTTGCTGACCGACGGTGTCAATAACGCGGGAATCATTCCACCGCTGAAAGCCGCAGAGTTGGCGGCTCAGTATCAAATCAAAGTCTACTGCATCGGGGCGGGCACCAATGGCGTTGCGCCCATGCCTGCCATGGATATCTTTGGCCGCGCGACGCTGGTCGCTCAGCCAGTCGAAATCGACGAAAATACACTCAAACAAATTGCTGAGAAAACCGGTGGTCAGTACTTTCGCGCGGAGAACTTAGAGGCCATGCAAGCTGTATACAGCGAGATAGATCAGTTGGAGAAAACGCAAGTTACGGAAGTCCGTTACTTGCGATACGACGAGCATTTTGCCGTGTTCGTAGGAGCCGGATTTGGCATCCTTATTGCCGCTGCCGTGCTGGGCGGTACCGTGTTTCGGAGGCTGCCGTGAACCAATTTCGCTTCGCACATATCGAGTACTTGTACGCCATGTGGGGTGTGCTGGTGATTGCGATCTTGCTAGTTGGCCTGGAATTCCGCGGCAGTCATGTGCTCGAGCGTTTGATATCACCAATCATGCAAAGTCGGCTGGTACACAGGCCCTCTCTCGGTCGCCGACTGCTCGCGATTGCGTTATTCTCTTGCGCGCTGTGCTGTCTGGTTCTGGCGCTGATGCGACCGCAGTGGGGCAGTACGGTGCAGGCGCAAAGTCGCGTTGATTCGCAGATCATGCTGTGCCTGGATGTTAGCAAGTCCATGCTGGCCGAAGATGTTGTTCCCAATCGCTTGGAGCGCGCCAAAGCGGAGATTGATTCGCTGTTGGGGCTTATGAGCGAAGGGCAACAAGTCGGCTTGTTGGCCTTTGCGGGTAGGGCCAGCGTACTGTGTCCGATGACCACCGATTTTGGTTTTTTGCGCTTGGTCCTGGCAGAAGCTACCCCTCAAACAATCGGCTTGGGTGGGACGCGCATCGGCGATGCCATTCGCAAGGCCCTAGATGGCTTTGGCGAAGCGGGCGATATCAACCGCATGCTCATCTTGATTACCGATGGAGAGGACCACGATTCGTTCCCATTGGATGCGGCCAAAGCTGCCAAGCAAAAAGGAGTCCGCATCGTTAGCGTCGGCTTTGGAGATGAGGCAGGTAGTAGAATTGAGATCACCGATACGCAAACTGGTCTTCGAAGCGTGGTCAAAGATCGCAGCGGTAAAGAAGTGCTCAGTCGTCTGGATGGCGAAACTTTACGTGAGATTGCTTTGGAGACACAGGGCGCGTACATTCCCGCGGGCACCGGAGCGCTTGACTTGCAATCCATCTATGACGCGCATATTGCCGATTTACTCAAAGGTAGTACTCAAACCGAGGATACCGTTGTTCGCAACGAAGCGTACCAATGGTGCTTGCTGGCCGCACTGTTGTTTCTCGTGGCCGCACTGGCCGCGCCCACTCTGTTGGCACTCAGTAAACCACTGCCTTGGGAATTACGTCAAGTGCAGGCTGCCACATGCTTGCTCGTAAGCTTGGGGCTTTGGGGTGGCTCGTTTCTGGCTGTGCCCGCACACGCACAAGAGGCGACAGAGACACAACTGGCCGACAAGGAGAGCACGCCTGTAGAGCCGCGAGTCAATTACAATCGAGCTCTGGCCTTGATGCATTCAGATCCCGATAGCGCCGAAGAGCTGTTGGATTCCGCGCGGCGCGAGGCGGGCGTGGACGGCGAACTGCGATTTCGCGCACTGTACAATCTCGGATGGGTCGAGGTCGAACATGCGGATGCGCTGCTGGAGTCCGATCCAGAAAAAGCACTACAGCACTTGGAAATATCAGCCAGTCGATTCCGTGAGGCAATCCGTGTTCGTCCCGCAAGCAGCGATGCGCGACACAATTTGGAGATTGTCTCGCGCCGTATCCTTGCGCTGGCCGATATGCTGGCCAAAAAGAACGATCTGGACATGGCCGAGCGCTTGGATGAATTGATCGTAAACCTTCGCAGTCATCAAGCTGAACTGCAGGACGCGACGCAGCGAGGATCGCAGAGCGGACTTGCCCTGGAACAGCAACGCAGCCTGTTCCGCGACTTGGGTGTAACGGAACGCCAGTTGATTTCAGAAGTAGAAAAGTTTACCGAGGACGCCCGACGCGAAATGGAAGGACTTAAGAGCCACCAGCCCGCTGCAGGGAAGGAGCCCGACGCGGACGAAGCTGCCATGAAAGCAGCACAACTCGATGCGATGCTCGCTCATGTGGATGGTGCCCTACAACGCATGAATAAGGCGCGCAGTTTTGCGCGACGCCTACAGGCGGAACGGGCTTTTGTGCGTTGGTCTGCCAGCCTGACGGATGCCAAGCGAGCGCGCGATCAAATGCGTAGCCCCATCGAGGTGCTCAGCTTATTGATCGGCGATGGAGCAGAGCTCGCCAGCCTGACATCGCTCATGGATTCGGATTTGGAGCAGGTAGCAATGCGACCGCCAGCTTGGCTTTCAGACGAGTATCTGTCGGATACGCAGATCTCGCTGGCGGATCGTATTCGCGAATTGAACACAATATTGACTGCTGCAACTGCAAGTAGCCAAATGCCTGATGCGGTTGATAACCCAAGCGATCCTCAGACTCAAGCCGCAACCGCTGACCGCCTGTCGCTGCTCAAGAGAGTTCGTCAAGCACTGCCAGCCATCGAGGCGGCAGAACTGCACTTCCGTCGCGCCCAACAGTCGCTCGAAGCTCAGGATTGGAAAATCACTTTCAATGAACAATCGCAAGGGCTAGCGGCGCTGCAGGAAGCTGCCGAAGCATTTTTTGATGTGAGGCGCCTGATCGAAGCAGCCTGGCAATCTCAGTTGGCTATTCAAGAAGGTATCCGCGGACTGTCGGCCACAGTCGCACAGACTGAGATTGAGGATGCTGCGAGCGAGATTGAAAAGGCATCAGCAGCCACTTGGTCGGATCCCGAAACAAGAATGCTCGCGCTCGCGGAAGTTGCCGATATTCAAGCTCGCAACCTAGAGCGCAGCCAGCGACTAAAGCAATTGCTTGACGAACGCGCTACCGAGCTGAGTGCCCAGAAGACCTCGGAGGGTTTGCCAAACGAAGCCCTTGGGCAGCCGGGAAATGCTGATACATCGGTACCGGCAGCAGCACAGACCCTGGCAGCGGAAAAAGCGCGAGTCGAGTTGGCCTACAAGTTTTTAGAAAATGCAAATCTGCATATGCAGGAGCTGTCAGAGCACTTTGAAGTAGCTAAGTTGCCCAGCGACAGCAATCCTGACCCAACGCGCGAACTGCCGCCTTCCCCAGCCCGCATGAGAAGCCGTATCCATAGTGCCCAGCCTGAGTTAATCGACACGAATCGCTTTGAATTGACGAGTGATGCTGAGCCCCACGCAGCGCGAGCTGTCGCCGAGCTGGAAGAGCTCCGCAGGCTATATTTCTCAGTCGTCGAACACTTACGCGAGACAGCCCAACGTCAGTTGGAGCTGAGCGACGGTACTCAATTGTTGGCAGGCACTCCGGAGGCTCTGGTTCCCAGCAAGCTGGGTCCGTTGGGGGCCAAGCAGAAATCGCTCCAAACAACCGCTGTTGCGATTGGCGAGGCACTTGAGGAGCAAGCCACTGCAACTGAAGCTTCGTCCCACATAGATCCCACAGCATCCCCCGTGGATCCCGATGCGTCGAATCCAATCGCTGCACCAAACTCTGCGACGGCTAAGCCGAACGGTGATTCGCCGAGTAGCCAAGCCGATGAGGCGGAGCGATTGAGAAAGGCGGCGGGCCTTGTCAAAGAAGGCAGCCAGGCAATGGGGCTCGCAGCGCTAGGGTTCCCCAGCGTACCCGAAGTTGGCGAGCCCAGCACTGTAATGAGCGACGAAGTGGAGTCGCAAAGCCCGCTGAAGTCGACGATTGAGCAACAGCAGATCGCTGTACAGAAGCTATTGGAAGCGCTGGAATTGCTAAACGACCCAAAGGACGATGGGCAGGATCCAAATCAGGGCCAACAGAACCAACCTCAACAGGAGAGGGCTGAACCCGATGAACAGCAGTCGCCATCGCCTCCGCAAAATATGAATGCGGAGCAGATGTTGCAGGCTATTCGTGAACGCGAAGCCAATCGTCGTCAAGAAAAACAGCCGCACGCTAAGTCGGCTAATGGCAGCGTTGAAAAGGATTGGTAACGACTATGCATTTTAAGGAATATTCGAGGCTCGCGGGACTGCTGTTACTTGCCATTGGAATCAGTTGGTTTGCAGCACTTTCGTTGGTCGCCCAAGAAATTCGGATTGTTCATCAACGCGGACCCTACTACGTTGGCGACCCGATGGTAATTCAGGTCCAGGTTAGTGGAGTGCAGGCCTCGCAATCGATTCAATGTACGCTCGAGGGAGGAGCGCCCGACGGTGTGACTGTCAATGGACCGCAGGCAAGCAAGTCGAGCAACAGTTTCACGCAAATCGTCAATGGTCGAGTAACGACCAGCGAGTCAGTCGACTTCCGATACAACTTTTTGGTCACGGCCGACCGAAAAGGAGAATTTAAGATTGGCCCATTTACGGTCAACGTAGATTCTCGACGCAACGAACTCGAAGGCGTTACCGTCGAATTTGGCGAATTGGATGCGGACCCCAATATGGCGTTGGAACTCGTACTCCCGCGCTCCACGATTTATGTCGGAGAACGGGTGCCCATCGACATCCGCTGGTCATTCGCCGGCGATGATCGCGGTTTGCAGTTTGCCTTTCAGAACTTGCAAATTCGATCGTCGATGTTTGACCAATTTGAATTTGTGGATAGCGAACCAACGAGTCGAACGACGCTAACCTTGGCGACAGCGCAGGGGACGGAAGAAGTGGACGCGATTGCCACCCAGGAAAGTCGCGACGGCAAGGATTGGATTGTAGTCACGGGGCAAAGATTATTTAAAGCGGAAAGTGTTGGTCAGTTCGAGGGCATTCGCGCGACTTGCCGAACGCAGAGGCCCGTCAATTGGGGACGCGATATTTTCGGTAATGCCAAACCGCGCACCGCGCGACCGGTAATGGCAACCGCAGAGCCACTGAACCTGCGCGTAATCCCCGTGCCCCTGGACAATCAACCTGCTGGCTATTCTGGGGCGGTGGGAAGCGGCTTTTCCATTGACGTCGCGGCCGATCGTTCGGTGCTGCGAGTCGGTGATCCGATTTCTTTGGCTATCACGCTCCAGGGCACTGGCAACTTAGAGGAGTTGTCTTTGCCGTTGCTGGCGACTGCGCTGGACGAGCAGCTTTTTCAGCTCCCAGCGGAGCGTCCGGCTGGTACATTCCAAGGCAATTCGAAGGTATTCAAGTGCAGTGTGCGCGTTAAGGATAAAAGCGTCAGCCAGTTGCCCGGGTTGCCATTCTCATGGTTTGATCCAGTCCAAGAGAAGTACGTCACGACCTATTCCAAGCCGATCGCGCTCCAGGTCACGGAAGCCCAGGTGATCTCTGCGGCTGAAGTCGTTTCGTCCAATAGCGGTTCACCTGGAGGCAACTCAGCCAACTCGAACAGCGACTCGGTGAGCACTCTTGCACCAGGTACTCCAATTCCGACAGACTTGAATTTCGTCGGTGCAAATCTGGCCATCGAAAAAAATTATCCATCACTGGTCGCTACATCCAGGGGTCTTTCGGGCACAGTGTGGCTTGTCCCGAGTATGTATGTCAGTGGGCTCGCAATTCTACTTGGCGGGCTGGCAGTGCGGGCGGTACGGAATCGCGCACCAAACAATTCACCCTCAAAAGCAGCGATCAAACAACTCTACAAAGAGATCCGAGACTCGTATCATGCACCCGTCCGCGAAACATCCGCACAGATTGCCAGCGCCCTACGCCGGTTAGTGGCCCTGCAGGTTGGAAGCCATGATGCGGCGGTGAATCGCGTAATTGCCGAATGCGACAACTTAGCCTATGCACCGCAAGCCAATGAAGACGTCAGCCTTAAGAAGGCTCTGATTGCGCGTGCACTGATGGCCGCCGACGAACTGCAAGGGAAGCCGCTGAAGTGATCAGATTTCGCGTTTTCTTGGCGTTCGGCTGGTTCTTGGTGTGCGCAATGATGTGGGTCAATATGGCGCTGGCAGACTCCGAGCAGACCAATCACCAATTGGCCCAGCAGGCTATTGAAGAATACTCGTCCGCCATCGAATTGACGGATCGAGATCAGCGCTTGCAAGCATTCGCGCGAGCCGAACAACTGTTCCGACAATTGATCGCTACGCAGCTCGACGCAGGTCAGCCTGTCACGGCTGAGTTGTCTGTAAACTTGGGCAATTCGGCGTTGCAGGCCGAGCATTTGGGCTACGCTATCATCGCTTATCGACAAGCGCTAAAGGCGGACCCTAGGCATGAACAGGCGAGGCAGAATCTGCAATTTGCCCGCAGCGCAGTTCCAGAAATGTATCGTACCGACGCTTCAAACCAGTTTGTCGACACTTTGTTCTTTTGGAATGCACTGTTGTCGGTGCAGGCCATTTCCTTACTGAGCGGACTATTTTTTTTGCTCGCGATGGTGTGTGTGTCGCTTTCGTTCGTTGGGAAGACAGGTTGGTGGAGAGCGGCTGCTCTATTGCCGTGTTTATTGTGGGCCGTGTTGCTGGCATCGCAGCTCGCCCGCGGACTTAGCTCCACACGGAATGCGGTCATCCATGCAGAGGATACACTCGTTTATTCGGCCGATTCTGAGAACTCTGCCCTGCGTTTGTCGGACCCACTGCCAGATGGTACAGAGGTCAACGTGCTCGAAATACGAGACCGTTGGACGGAAATTGAAGTGGCGGGCCGTACGGGGTGGGTTCACACATCGGCGTTGACCGAGCTTCCCGAGTAAGACAGCGCGAACAATGGGTCGTTAGGAAAAAAGCCCCGAGAGCTTCGCCAGATACTGATTTACGTCTATAATTCGAAGCCGACCTACTTTATCCGCCACCACTCGATGTTTTGTCAGGAAACTCGCTCATGTCGGTGCCCATGCAACTAGCTCGCATCATCATTAGTGAGATCAGCGATAATCAAGTAATTTACTTGCAGGAAGTCGATGGTGAGCGGCAGTTCCCGATTTTGATTGGCATCTTCGAAGCGACCAGTATCGATCGTCGCGTCAAGGACGACTACACACCGCCCCGCCCGCTCACTCACGACTTAATTGTGTCAGTGGCTGTGAGCCTAGGAGCAACCATTGAGAGCGTCGCGATTAACGAACTACACGAGCACACCTACTTTGCCAAGCTCCAGTTAAGGAAAGATGGTGCTTTAATCGAAGTGGACGCGCGTCCTAGCGATGCGATTGCTGTGGCAGTGACATTCAATCCTCCGCTACCAATTTTTGTTTCTGAAGAAGTGCTGGATCAGGCGACCAGCTAGCGGGTCGGATTCTTTGCAAGGAACGCACATGGCTCGCAACGAACAGTTGATTCGTCAACACAAGATCCTACAAGTGCTCGAGCGATTGCGTTTCGGTGCCACGCTCGAAGAACTTCGCGACGCGGTGGTCGAAGAGTTAGGCTTGACTTCTTTGCATGCGCGCAGTATCCGACGCGATATCGAGGCGTTGACAGCAGCAGGCCTGCCGATTGCCGACGAAGAGTCCCAGCGCGGCCGCGTTTGGAAGCTCAGCCGCAGCGACAAGGGCTTGCAGAAAATCGCGACGACGGCCAGCGAATTAATTGCGCTCTCTATGGGACGCGACTTGATGTTACCCCTAGTGGGCACCCAATTTTGGATCGGCATCGAGTCGTTTTGGAACAAGGTCCGCGAACAACTGCCCGATGCGGTTTGGGAGCATTACGAGCGTTACCGTCGCACGCTCTACGTGCTGGGTTTGCCTACCAAATCGTATGAGAAGCATCAAGGCATGCTTAAGACCATCAATCGCGCCATCCAGGAACATCGCACTTTAGAGATGGAATACCAAGTCCCCGGTAAATTGCCATCCGTGCGCATGATCGAGCCTTATGGTGTTGTGCTCTTTCAGTCCAGCATTTACGTCGTGTCGACCGAGGAAGCTCGCGAAGGGGCCGACACTCAGCGACTCAAGCACTGGAAGCTCGATCGATTCCTGTCCGCCAAAGCGCTCGACCATTGGTTCAAGCCCAACGAATCGATCGACCTACAAGCCCACTTAGGACAATCCGTCGGAATATTCAGTGGAGCAGAGCCCAAAAAATACGCGATCCGACTGTCGGCTCAAGCCGCCCGTTGGGTGCAGGAGGATCCCTGGCATGCCGAGCAAACTATCGTTGAGCACAGCGATGGTTCCGTATTGCTGACTGTTACCGCCTACCATGACGTTGAAATTATTCAGCGCGTGATGCGCTTAGGAACCGAAGCTGAAATTATTTCGCCCGCGCACTGCCGGACGGAAATACGCGACACCGTTGCGAAATTGTCCAAGATGTATGCATCAGAGTTGCCTTAACTCAAAGACCACAGGCCAATCCAGCCCAGTAGTTGCTTCGACGTGACCTCTGTGGCTGTTGTCCATTTACGCACGTAGTCGACAATCTCGTCGCGTTTCTCGTAGGGAATCCAGTTGCGTTTTAAGGTTCCCCAAGTGCTTTTTTTAGTTCGACATGCTCCTGAAGGAGTTCAGCAATCACTTCGTACTTCTGCTGGAGTTTGGCTTCGAGCTTCTCCAGCTTAGCCGCATTGGCGCTATCCTGTCGCTTGGCATTGGCCGGATTGGTCTTACGTTCAAAAGCGACTGCACCGTTTTCGAAAAGCTGCTCCTGCCAATTATAGAAGTTGACGACACTGATCCCGTGCTTATCACAAAGCTCCGCGACTGGCACCTTTTCAATTTGTGCGAATGTCTTCGATAGCAGCAGAGACGTTGCGCCATCCGTGGGAACTACATCATGTAACGCAGCATATCCTGAGCCTGCTCTTCTTTCCGACTGTCTTCGATCGCTGCTGTCAACTCATCGAAACCGAACATGGTTTTCACTCGGTGCGTTAGCAGGGCTCGATCGTACGGTACCTTGCCCGAAGTCCAGTAGTCCGCAGTGTACGGGCTAAAATCGGAGACGACTTCTGGGCCGAATTCGTCAGCGACGTTGGGTAGGTTTCGCCACAGTCGCAAGTGCCGGTGGTGCGATGCGATGGCCGCGGGCACGAGTTCCCGATAGCCATACCGCGCAAGACCAGTAATGGCGGCGCCGTGGTTGTTGATATGCACGAGGCCACCATAACCTTGGCGGCGGGTTTTCGGATCCTGGTTGATGATCTCATCCAGTAAGGCGTCGACCATGCCTTTCACATCCGTATAGTGAGGAAAGTTGTCGTCTTTCTCTGGCAGGCTTATTTTGTTCCCCGGAATTCGTCCCTTTGCCTTCCCGTAGTAGCCGCTGCCAGGGTGTGAGTTGTCGAAAAGGCCAATGAGTTTGCGGATGCCGTCAACGATCGAGGGGGTCGCGAAATCGGGATATTCTTTGAGCGCTTGAATCGCGATGGAAGCAAAAATCACGTTGTGTCCGGACTCACGCGGTGTGTTGATGTTTTTCTCTAGCGCCTCGGCAATTCCGTCGATCAAGCTTTCGTTCGGTTTCTGCTTCGGAAAATCTTCAAACAGCTCCGAATCCGTAAGCCCCGAATCCTTTGTCATCTTCGAACCGAACACCGACTCACCGGCCACAACCCGATCTAGATCACTTTGGATTCCCTCTATTACTTCGGGGTCCAGATTCGGACGTTGCCTATTGATGAAGTAACCAGCCACCAGGGAAGCCCCTAGATGCCCAGCCATCGCGCTCATTTGATGAGCCCTGGCAAGTGCGTTGAGACCCTTCAAGAGATAAGAATCGTCCAAGACGCCAACTTTACCTGCTTGCGTTTCCGCCGCGCGGGCGGCCCACCCGAGACCGCCGGGAATACTGAGTCCACCCATGAGGCTCGCCGAAAGCTTGAAGAACTTCAATCGATTCATCTGAAGCGGAGTCCTTTGATTCAAAGTTTGTTCGGTTGCCATGTGGAGTTGAGATTAGCTCGCTAGTCTCGCGATCCTGTATGTTCGCGTAACAGCGGGCAAGTCTCCACATTATAACGCGTCTTGAGCGGCTCTAGTTGCCTTCCCAACTTCTAGTTGCCCTCCCATCGCGGGAGATTTTGATGCCGTCCCGCCAAGTTCGAGATGTCATCGACCGTGTGAGGTCGCACCATACGAATCTAGCCAAGCAGCTTGAATCGTTCGCTAAACTCGAAAGCACTTCCCATTCTCGGCTTCAACTGTTGCTGAATTACATGAGCCGCCATGAAAAGCATTTTGAGAAAGCACTTGGCAAGTATGAAGCGGTTGCCGAGAAGTGAACGCAACACTAAATACGGACTAGAACAGAGTCGTATTTGAGCTGCGTGCGTTACGACGCAATAATCCGTGGCATGGCTCTGCGCAATTTCTTTGCTCACTCGGATACGACGCGTTGGAAATGTCGCTGGGAGCACGCTCATCGACAATCGCTTTCGCACAGGACGTCAGTCCGGCAGGTAAAGTAATCGCAGCCGTCGTGGTTGGCTCCGGTCCGACACCTGCGATCGCAAGACCGCAATCCGCTTAGCCTGAAGGCTGCGTGCTCACGGGTTCAATACTGGTAACGTGCAAAAGCGAGCCAATACGGAATTCGGCAGGCACACCTTCAACGGATTCGCCAACCCCAACCAAAATATCCGAGCGGGTTAACCAATCCATCTCTGGATGCCAAATCTCGTACTGCTTGCCGCTCGCCTTTAGGGCTAACTTGGGGTCACAGCTCGTCTCCGGTTGATCCGATCAGTAGCAGAATTTCAGTTGATGGGGGCTTGGCGAGATTTCTCGAGTAGGCTCTTTAACGAGAACCTTTAGGTTTTCCTGTTTGCTTTTTTGCCTTGCTTAGCTGGCCATGCAGCATCTCCACTTCACTTGCCAGCGAAGGGGCTAGCTCATTAAGTCGCGTAGGCAGGTCCATACCGCCATGCAAAACGGTCAGCAGGATTATTGTGTCGGCTTGGCGACCACAGACTAAAATATGTTTGTTAACCGAGTAGAAAGTCAACGATGCGGGAAGGTCAGCTTCGGGCCTTAGAAGCCCTGAGTTTTCTCGAAGCCTTTCCAATGCCGCTTGAATATCGCTAATGTATTTGGTGGCTGTCTTCTTGCCCCACGTGGCGATCGAGAATTCTTCAATACCAAGAATATCGCGCAGGGCACGGTTGGTAAGTAGGACCGGACTTCGCTTGCTCACCTCTTGACCTTCTTGAGCAGCCTCGGAAGATCTCCGTCAAATTCAACCAATCGGCCTTCAATAGCATCTTGATAGCCTTCGAGGATTGCCGCGCGAACATTGGCAGCATCCATCTGTAATTTCTTTTGTCGAAGCAAGTCCCGAACGAACTCACTCGGAGTTGAATAGAGTGTTCCATCTCCACAATGCTGATCGATGAACGACCGCAGTTCGTGCGTCAGTGAAAGGTTGAGTGTAGTTCCCATGCGAAGATTCCTCTAAAAGAAAATACCGGATTAAGAATATCTAGACGCCCATTTATTGTCAATATTTGTCATAATATTTCCCAGCCGGGCGTGAATACTTATGTCTCGGGCCATAGCACTTTCTCGGGTGCGTGTCAGACGCTCGGATGGATGCCGAACCTCGTACTCCTTGCCGCTCGACATCACTAGCCTGAAAGGCTGAAAAGGGCCTGCACCCAACAGCTCGCGGTACGTTTGAACGCTGATAGCAGTATTCAACAACCGTATGGTACCGTTTGACCCGAGAAGTACAGTGAGGAGATTCCCGTTCCATGACACTTCTCGGACGGGGGCAATCGATGAATTGGAAGACCGTTAACGAACCGGACGTCTTTTAAAAGTAGAACAACATGAGACCTTACAGTGCTTTTCTAGTCGTGTGGCTCTTTCTTCTACCTGCAGTCACGGAAGCGCAGCCCTTACAAGTCTTTATCCTTGCTGGTCAGTCGAATATGCAAGGACATGCACAAGTTCGCACGTTTGAGCACATGGGTATGGACCCAGCCACAAAACCGATGCTGGCGGAAATGAAGAACGCGGATGGCTCGCCGAAGGTTTGCGAGCGGGTTTGGATTTCGTCGCTTGGCAGTGCCGACACAGTGCGAACGGGAAAGCTGACCGCAGGCTTTGGCGCGAGCCAAGGAGGGCCGAAGATCGGGCCGGAGTTTACCTTTGGCATCTACATGGAGAAATTTACCGAAGCTCCCATCCTAATCATTAAGACCGCGTGGGGCGGCAAGAGCCTAAACACCGATTTTCGTCCGCCAAGCGCAGGGCCGTATGAGTTCAGCGCAACGCAACTTTCCACTTTCCAGCAGCAAGGCAAGGACATTGTGGCGATCACAGCAACTAAGAAAGAGGAAACGGGCGTCTATTACCAGCTCATGATAGAGCATGTGAAAACTGTGCTCGCCGACATTAACCGCGTAGTGCCAAGTTACGATGCCGCGCAAGGCTACGAACTGGCTGGGTTTGCTTGGTTCCAAGGCTGGAACGACATGGTGGACTCCGGCACCTATCCGAATCGTGACAAACCCGGCGGCTACGATGCATACAGTGTTGTCATGGCTCATTTTATCCGCGATGCAAGGCAAGAATTGAACGCTCCGCAACTACCCTTCGTTATCGGCGTGCTGGGTGTCGGCGGACCGACTTCAGAGTATGGTCCCGATCAACAACGCTACAAGACAATACACGACAACTTCCGCGCAGCGATGGCCGCACCTGCACAGTTGCCGGAGTTCAAAGGCAATGTCGCTACCGTCTTCGCGGAAAAGTATTGAGACCGCGAACTGTCGGACGCAAAATTCAAGGCGACCGCGATCAGGCAACAGGCAAAGAAACTCGCCTCGGAGAACAAACTGAAACCCTTTGAGGAAACAGCCTTACTTGAAAAACTCACGATCGAAGGACTCACTGAGCGCGAGCGGTTGGTGTTGGAAAAAGGCATTTCTAACCTCGAGTTCCACTATCTCGGCTCGGCAAAGATTCTCGGCGGCATCGGCAAAGGCTTGGCTGAAGCAATGGCGGAGCTTAAACACTTCAAAAAGAAGTCGTGAACAAAATCACGCTCATCGCCCACCGCCTGTTTTCATTCCGGTAAAGCAAACGCCACAAGGGTTCCGCCGCGCGGTCGGCCGCTCTTGCCGCCTCCGGCCGATATGACCACATATTGTCGTCCCCCCGCCATGTAGGTGCTCGGACTGGCGTTACCGCTAAATGGCAACTTCGCTTTCCATAGGAGCTCGCCCGTCTCTTTGTCGAAGGCGCGAAACGTTTCGTCGGCGGTCGCTCCGATGAAGATCAGACCTCCAGCCGTCACTAGCGGACCGCCATAGTTCTCGGTGCCGGTCGGCGGGATGCCTCGGGCAGTCAATTCGGGATACTCGCCTAACACAACACTCCACTTAATATCGCCCGAGTTGAGATCAACAGCATTCAAGGTGCCCCACGGTGGCTTGATCGCTGGGTATCCTTTATCGTCCAGCCAGCGACGGAATCCTCCAAAAGCATACGTTGGCCCTTCATTGCCGCTATCAGCAGCGGCCAACTCTGGCGTCGTTGAATCGGCGGGAGCCACGTTTTGCACCGAGCCTTTTCTGAGCACGTAATCGAGAATTGCGGCGCGTTGAGCCTCCGGCATGTCGTTGTAAGAGGGCATCCGACCACGACCCTGCCGTGTCATCTGCTCGATCTCGGCACGCGTTTTTCGTTTGTCAATATCGAGCAAAGGCGGGAACTGCAGGTCAAGATTGCCTTTGAGATCTAGGCCATGGCACACGCCGCAATAGAGCATGTAATCGCGTTCGCCCGGAATTAGCTTCGAGCCATCCGTATGACGTGTCTCGATCATTTGCAGCAGCCACGGCATTTCGTTCACGTTGACGTAGTAAATCCCCTCCGGATCAGCAGCGCCGCCACCCCACTCCATCCCACCGTCAAATCCCGGAAACATCACCGTCTCATTTAGGCTCGGCGCCGGGAATGGCCCCAAGTTATGTGCGGCCCGAATCCGATCCAACGTCATCTGATGCGACTCAGGCGAAATGTTCGATGCATCTTCTTCCGTGTAGGCCTGCCGCATGAGTGGCGGTGGCCTGGTAGGGAACGGCTGAGTCGGCCAAGCCTGCTCGCCCACCAAATCGGACTGAGGAACCGGTCGCTCCTCGATCGGCCAAAGAGGTTCACCCGTGACGCGGTCGAACGCAAACAGCAACCCGTGTTTGGTCCCCTGTGCAACCGCATCGATCTGCTTGCCGTCTTGATTCACGGTGAGCAGAACTGGCGCACAGGGTAAGTCCTTGTCCAGCAGATCGTGATGCACGATTTGAAAATGCCAGATTCTTTCTCCCGTAGCGGCATTGAGCGCGAGAAGGCAGTTGGCAAACAAGTTCTTTCCATGTCGTTCACCTCCATAGAAATCCGGCTCAGCGGTCTTGGTCGCGACATAAACGATTCCGCGTTTTTCATCCAACGCCTGGCCGCACCAGGGCATCAGACCGGTGGCGGTTTTGTAGGCGTCTTCCGGCCACGTGTCGTGGCCTACCGCGCCCGGCGGAGGAATTAATTGGAAGATCCAACGCTGCTGACCAGTTCTGACATCGAAAGCCCGAACGGAGCCCTTGCCGCCAAGGCCGCCAACGATCAACAAGTCTTGGTATGCGACGCCGGGCGTGTTCAGGCCCGAGCCAAGATCGATCGAGCCCTTTTCTCCAAATCCTCCAATGGTTTTGCCGGTCTTCGGATTTATCGCGAAGAGGAAGCCATTTACTGCGGTGAATAACCGCTGCTCCTCACCATTTTCATTGGCCCAATAAACCAGTCCTCGCTGCCGCGGGCTGCCGGGACCCGTGTGTTCGTTCGCTGGATCCCATTGCCAGAGTTCATCGCCCGTGGCCGCGTCGAGAGCGATCACCTTGCGCGTTGGTGTTGGCGTGTAGAGCACGCCGCCCACAATCAAGTTGTTCGCCTGATACTCGGCCGCACTGCCCGTCTCATAGGACCAAGCAACTTTCAGTTGCGAGACGTTTCCACGATCAATCTGTTTGAGCGACGAATAGAGATCGCGCTCCTTCCCTCCGAGGTAAACTGGCCAATCCGCATCCTGGCTGTGGGCTGGGCTTATCCAGCAGCAGCTTACGACAATTAGGACAAATTTGTAGGATGCGTTCATGTAAAACGAGAAACAGATGGGAAGCTATCGTCCGGTCGATTCACTTCGGCCGACCGACTAGGGCCTCAGTTCGTTCCATAGTTAATGTCGCTCAGTCGACTAACGAGTGGTGTCATCTAGGGGCAACGCGAGCCGGTCGGACGTGTTCCCTTGGTTCGACATTTCATTTCATCATAGCAGAATCTTAGGCGAGTTGCATGAGCCCGACAGAGACTGCGCGCCGCTTCAGTCGCCGTTCTACCAAACTCACTTTACCACCGGCAGATTCAACGGTGATGGCAAAGACCAGAGGTGTCGAGCGGTTGTCGCCTTCGACCAATTCGATGCTCTGCAGGAGTTTAGTTGCATCGATAGAAATCTTTAAGTAACGAATTTGCTTACCATTCAAAAGGAATGCCATCGATTTCAACATTCCCATAGGACTTCAGTTCAATCTTGTCGCCCGCATTCCCACGGAATCCGTTCAATGTCGCTGGCCTTACGCTCCGTTTGGAAGCTCGATCGGTGCCAGCTTGGGAAGGATATCTTTGGCTAAGCTCACTAGGTGCTGGTGGCAGGTAAAAAACAATACTTGAACACGCGGAGCAATGTCTGCCAGGGCGATCAACGTGTGTCGCGTACGCTGCTCATCGAAGTTGACGAGCACATCGTCGATAATGATGGGCAGGGGCTGGCTCCGACGGCAGTAATGCAGGACGTAGGCCAACCGAATGGCCAGATAGAGTTGCTCGCGGGTGCCCGTACTCAATTGATCCGGAGTCCGTTCCACACCATTGGCCATTCGGACGAGCACGCTCTGCTTGCCGCCCCTGAATCGGTCGAATTCAACATACTTGCCTCCCGTCATTTTAGTGAGCAGCTCAGAGACGGTGGCAATCATTTCAGGCTGGTTCTCACGTTCAAAGCGACTGATGGCGGCGTTAAGTAAATGACGCGCATAGATTAGCGGCATGTAGCGATCGATCTCCGCCACAAGCAGCGAACGCTTTTGAGACAATTGTTCCGTCAGCACGGCCACGCTAGAGGATCCATCTAATTGATCCAATTCCTTTCGGGCTGCGCCCACGTGTTGGTCAGCTTTACGCTTTGCGTCGTCGAGCGCCACCAGTTGAGTTTGCAGTTCGCTGACTTCCGCTTCAAGTATGGAAAATGGACTTCGTGCCAAAGTCGCTTCAAACTCGTCTGGCTGCTCACCGACAAGTAGCACATCGAGTTCGCGCTGGAGTTGGTGGATTTCCTTGTCAAGTGAATTCGCTTGTTCAACTAGGTTGACAGCTACAAAAAATTCGGCTTCATCGGCAGCCGACAGCAACTTGAATAGCGCCGTCGCCTGGGCTCCCAAATCGGTCCGGCGACTGCTGAGCCGCTGCAATTCATTTTGAGCGGCGCGCAAGCGGAGCGACCAGTCGTCCTGCTTTCGATGCGCATCCTCAGCAGAGGCAAGCTGGTCAGCCAGTTTTTCGATCGCCAACTCGGGAGGTATTTCCGCCAAGGATGGGTCCAGCAAATCACATAAATGCCGGACGCGCTTGCGAAATTCATCGATGCGAAGCTGCATGGCCACAATCCGCGATTCTTCGCCAGGCAAGCCCTCTAGGCGGACCCGAGTCGCGAGTAGTTTGTCGATGACTTTGGCGGCTAGCTCTGTATCCCAGGTAGCAGGCAGCTTCAATCGACCCAGCATATCTTGCCAAATTCTCTGGTCGATCAGCTCGGCGGCTGCAAGCTGTTCAAGCTCGGAGTCGTGTTTGACGATTTCGATTTCCAGCCGCTCGATCTCGTTCTCCAATTCGCCCTTCCGACGCTGTTTCTCTTTCGACACTTGAACACACTGTTGGGCTAAGAGCAGCAGTTGCGGAATTTCGTTGTCGTCCGTCTCCAAGGCTGATTGCAATCGACTGGCGAAAGCTGCGATCGAGTCAGCGAGTTGCGAAAGGTGAATTGCCAATTCTTCGCGCGCCTGCGTGGCCTCGTGTACCGCCGTGTGGTCGTCCAACCAGGCTCGCATGGCTGCGGGGTCTAAGGGCATGAAGCCACACTCTTCCCAACACGCGTTCCATCGCCTTTCCCATTGTTGGTGTACTTCCTGCTGATCGGTTAAACGCTGCTGCTTTTCTTCAATACGGGCCATGTTGGCCGCCAATTGTCGTCGCAGCGCATCGCGCTCAGCAACTTCGTTCGCATTCTCGTAGATTTGATCGGCAATAATATCTGCCTCGCGGACGGCGCGCTCGTATTGGTCTGGTAGAGAAACGCCCGGCGTTGCAGCCAGCCACTCCTCCAGGATCGCGTCGGGACGCTTGTCGTCCAGCAGCTCAGGCTTGCTCAGGAACAATTCCCAGCCCAAATCGCGACGACTACGCGCCGCGGCGAGTTCTTCGCGGCTTGGGACGCGCCGTGTCGCTAAGGCTGTTTCGAGACTCTCATGCAATTCTCGCCCTGCGCGGGTTTCTTCGTCCAATGATATTTCTGCAGTGCGAAGTCGTTCGCGAATCTCGTTGAGCTCTTGTTCGAATACCGCGATTGTTTCCTCGCGCGGAACAGGTAGTGCATGCGGTTCGCGGGCTGACTTAGCCAACGGTGGAGAAAGTCGCCGAATGAGTGCGGTCAGCTTACGCACAAGTTTCGCCATTTCGTTTTGTGCTGCCTGGCTTGCGCTACAATCCGCTGCAAATTGATTGTGCTGATCGAGTACCGCTTCGATGGACAGAATGCTGCGAGGCGTGCCCAGTGACTGCAATTCGGTTTGGGCGCGCTTAAGAGCGATGTCATCGTTTTCTAGGTTGGTTTTGACTTTTGTAGCAGCGCTCTCGCGAGTTCGGAAACTAGCGCTCAATTTCGCCATGTGTTCTCTTGAGGGAATATCGATGGAGAAGGCACGCAAGTCCTCTTGATTCCAGTCTGCACGCAGTTCGATCAGCTCACGGTCGATTTGCCGTAAGATTTCGTTTCGCCTCTGGATTTGCTGCGGGAGGTCGTGGCTGGCATCCACGTAGGATTGCTTCCATTGGATGCAAGCTTTGATCTCCGCTCCATACGCGCGCGATTCGGGATTGAGCTTTAAGCCGCTCAGGATTTGCTGTGACTCTTGAATCCTCGCACTCAAGTTGGTCAATTCAAGTTCCACATTCTTGGTTTCTTGGCGCAGTAATTCGAACTGTTGCCGCGCATCGATGGGTATGCCCACTGGGACGATCAAGGCCTGCCGTTCGTTCTTCAAAAGTTGCAACTGGTGCCACTTGGGCGAGGCAGCTACCAATTTTGCTTGAGTCGCGTGGCGTATTCGCAAATCGATGAGTTGACTGCGTAGGACTTCGGCGAGTTTTTCTGCTTCGTCAAGTTTTAAGCTGGCTGCTTGATAGGTGGCTGGGCGAAGCGCGCCGTCCTTGATTTCTTTGGTGAGTGATTTAGTAGAGGCCAGCGCGGAGTTGATGGCTGGTTTAAATCCAGCCTTCTTGAAGAGGTCCTCGGCCTGCCGCGTTAGCTCGACGATAATCTTATCGGGGCTTGCATGGCCGCCTAAACTACCACCGAAGAGCGCGGACTCAAGTCGCTCGTGCTTAAGTCCCTCTTCGCCGCGGGCTAGTTCGTCGAGGCCAAATGCGAAAATGGACTTGAAAAGTCCTCGGTCGGCATGATCCAGCATCCGCAGCCAATCGGCGTCTTCCAAATCTGTAGTAGCCCCGTCAATCTTGATTGCGATGGTATCCTTCCTGCCTTTGCGGCGGCGCAGTTCGATCGTGCGGCCATCGCTGTGAACCAGATTTGCCGTTCCGGCTAGGTCGTTTTTGCCACCGAAATCGTAGGGCGTCGAATTAGGAAAGTCGAAAAGCAAGCAGCGCAGGAATTCGAGCAGTGTCGTCTTGCCTGCTTCGTTCGGTCCGTAAATGATTTGCAGCCCATCGTCGGGGAAGCAAATATCGAGGTCGTTGAAGTGCCCGAAGCGATTGATTTTTAGCTCGCGTATCCTCACGAACGATCTCCATCGTCGTCTACTAGGTGGCTCAGCAACAGCGCCTCGGCTTCGCGCAGCCAATGGGCTTGCCGCACAGGATCGTCCAGACGAAAGCTACCTTCGCTTTCGCTAAGTTGCGAAAGCTCGCTGACCACCTTCGTTGAGAGTTCCTTAACTTCGGGCAAGTCTTGAAGCGAGCTTGGCTCCGTCATCAATCCCAGGATATCGCGAAGCAATTGCCCAAGAAGATCCTGCCGCTCGCGAAGTGTTTCGAGGTCGATCGGCGCTTGCATCTCGAACTTGATTTTTTCGATCCACACATCGTCGCTTATGTCCGACGCTAGCCCACGAATATTGGCGATCATTTGCTGACGTGCCGCGTCGCGAGCCAAAGCCGCGTGCGCGACACACCGTCCGGTGTATTCCAGCCGCACGGCTGACAAGCGACCGCCTGCGGACGAAACAATCTCGCTTAATGCAGTGCGCGTGATGTCCATGAGATCATCGACTGTATGCGCTGGGCCTAGAGCAATCGATCGATGGCACCAACGCACCAGACTGGTTTCGCGAAATTCGACCGATTGAACGTCACCACTGAGGTCATCGATCGTAACTAGCAAGCAACCTTTGGCTCCGATTTCGCGTGCATGCCTGCCCTGTGTGTTACCCGAGAATGCGATGTGTGGCCGCTGGTGCAGTAGCTGATACTCATGCACATGCCCCAGCGCCCAATAATCGTAGCCCTTGGCCACCAGCTCTTCGACGGTGCAGGGAGCATACGATGCATGTTGCGTATTGCCTCCCGTGTTGGTGTGCAGCAAACCAATATTTACACGATTTGCGGACGGGGCTGGGTAGAGTGGAACAAGATTCTCTGTGACTTCCCGCTTGGCATAGCTCATCCCGTGCAAAGCCAGATTCAAGCTTGGATGCAGCACCGTTTGCGGTTGCAAAGAATCAAAAACGGTCACGTTCGCCGGCCAAGGCACGTGCCGAACTGTCTCCTCCCGCGAGTCGTGATTGCCCAGAATTAGATAGACTGGGATGCTGGCTTGGTCCAGGCGTCGCAGCTGAGCTGCGGCTGCCAACGCCGCGTTAAAATCTTTGACTTCGGTATCAAACAGATCGCCCGCAATGAGTAGGAAATCTACTTTTTCCTCCAAGCAAATTTCGACTACTCTGTCAAACGCCTGGCGCGTGGCCATGCGTAAGCGTTCCACAGGTGCACCTGGATACGCCTCCAATCCATGCAGAGGACTGTCCAGATGAATATCCGCCGCATGAATGAATCGCATACCGTTCGTCTTGTGTTTGAGCCGCTTGACCACCCAGATGGTAGCCACTGGGCGGCATTGCATCAAGCGCACAAGACTCTCAGGCAGCGGTCCGTTACTTCACGTCAAAGCGATCGAGGTTCATAACTTTATTCCAAGCGGCCGCGAAGTCATCGACAAATTTCTGACTCGCGTCGTCGCTGGCGTAGGCTTCTGCGATCGCTCTCAGTTGCGAGTTCGACCCGAACACGAGGTCGACACGCGAACCCATCCATTTGACTTGGCCGCTGCTGCGATCTTTTCCCTCGTAGAAGTGTTCGCAAACTGCGGACTTTTGCCACTGTGTGTTCATGTCCAGGAGGTTCACGAAAAAGTCATTGGTCAGCGCCTCCGGTTTCTGAGTGAACACGCCAAGCTGTGGGAAGCCCACATTGGTGTTGAGGACTCGCAGTCCGCCGACCAGAACTACCATCTCTGGCGCAGACAGGGTTAACAACTGAGCGCGATCCAGCAGCAGTTCTTCGGCAGGTCGGTCGTGCTCGTGTCCAAAGTAGTTACGGAAACCGTCCGTAGTTGGTTCCAGCACGGCAAACGACTCGACGTCGGTCATCTCCGCTGTAGCGTCTGAGCGGCCGGGAACGAACGGAACTTTCACTTCGTGTCCGCCCTTTTTCGCCGCTTGCTCGACGCCCGCACAACCGCCCAGCACAATCAGGTCGGCGAGAGAAACTCTTTTGCCACCAGTCTGAGCCTTGTTGAAACCCGTCTGGATCTTTCCGAGAGCTTCGAGCACCTTAGCTAGTTTTTCAGGTTGATTGACTTCCCAATCCTTCTGCGGAGCCAGACGAATTCGCGCACCATTGGCTCCACCGCGCAGGTCGCTGCCACGGAAGGTGGATGCCGACGCCCAAGCAGTGCCCACTAGGTCCGAGACCGACAGTCCCGACGCGAGGATCTGTTCTTTGAGGCGGGCAACATCTCGACCGTCGATCAATGGATGGTTTACAGCTGGAACAGGGTCCTGGAACAACTGAGGCTCAGCCACCAATGGACCTAGGCAACGGGAAACTGGTCCCATGTCTCGATGCGTAAGTTTGTACCACGCTTTGGCAAACGCCTGCGCAAACTCTGCTGGGTTCTCATGGAATCGCTTCGAAATCGGCCCATAGATCGGATCGAGCTTCAGAGCCAAGTCGGTCGTGAACATGATGGGAGCGTGTGTCTTCGATTTGTCGTGGGCATCCGGTACAGTTCCTTGTGCGGACGCAGCCTTAGGAGTCCATTGCTGAGCTCCGGCTGGACTCTTGGTCAACTCCCAATCGAAATTGAATAGGTTGTCAAAGTATTCGTTAGACCACTTTACTGGCGTCGAACTCCATGCGCCTTCGAGTCCGCTGGTGATCGTGTCGCCTGCATTACCAGTACCGAATTTATTTTTCCAGCCAAAGCCTTGTTCCTCGATAGTGGCGGCTTCGGGTGCTGGGCCTACGTTTCCTTGTGGACTAGCCGCTCCGTGAGCTTTTCCGAAAGTGTGCCCGCCAGCGATGAGTGCTACGGTTTCTTCGTCATTCATCGCCATTCGGCCAAACGTTTCGCGAATGTCCTTGGCGGCTGCGAGCGGATCCGGTTTGCCGCCCGGCCCCTCTGGGTTCACATAAATAAGACCCATCTGGACTGCCGCCAACGGATTGTCGAGCTTGCGATCACCGCGGTAGCGACTGTCGTCGCCCAGCCACTCGGTTTCAGCGCCCCAATTAACGTCGATTTGAGGCTCCCACACGTCTTCACGACCACCCGCGAAACCGAGCGTTTTGAATCCCATCGTTTCCAGCGCGCGGTTGCCCGTAAAGACCATCAGGTCGGCCCATGATATCTTCTGTCCATACTTTTGTTTGATGGGCCACAGCAAGCGGCGCGCCTTGTCCAAGTTGCCATTGTCCGGCCAACTATTCAGCGGCGCGAACCGTTGCGTTCCGTCGCTGGAACCGCCTCGGCCATCGGTTATGCGGTACGTACCTGCGCTATGCCAGGCCATCCGAATAAAAAACGGACCGTAGTGGCCGTAGTCGGCTGGCCACCACTCCTGCGAGTCGGTCATCAATGCGTCGACGTCTTTGGTAAGAGCATCCAAATCAAGCTTCTTAAACTCCTCGGCATAATTGAAATCGGCGCCAAGTGGATTACTTTGGGCCGAATTCTGATGCAGGATTTGAAGGTTGAGTTGGTTTGGCCACCAATCTTGGTTGGATAGTCCATTTGCGGCCGTGTTTCGAGCCAATGTCTCTTTGGCCGTGCCCCCAATCACTGGGCACTGACTGATATCCGCCGCTGGGGTTGTGGCGCTAGTCGCTGTCGTCCTGCGCTCCTGGGCAGTCGATGCAGCGGCGCTGCACAGAACCCCACAGCTCGCGATGACACGCGCAAAATCAGCTACTTTAAGCATGGTCTTTCCTTCACTTTGGGTTCGTTGGCGTAACTCGCGCTACACGCTCATGAATTATAAAAAAGTGGCAACGGTCCGCTAAACGTGGGATAGGCTTCCAGCCTGTCGATTCCGCTAAACGTGGGATAGGCTTCCAGCCTGTCGATTCCGCTAAACGTGGGATAGGCTTCCAGCCTGTCGATTCCGCTAAAC